>NZ_JAJVKW010000004.1:0-600000 GCF_024198255.1 Myxococcus guangdongensis | reverse complement strand
CCGCCGCGCTGGCGAAGAAGGCCGCGTTGAACGAGCCCGCGGACGTGCCCACGAAGAGGTCCACCTGACCGAGCAGGGCCCGCCGGTCTCCTCCCGCGTCGAGCGTCTGTCGGAGCGCTCCGAGCATGCCCGTGGTGACATAGCCCTCCCCTCCAGAGATGGAGGAACCATCCATTGACAGGATTCGGTGCGGCATCACGCGACCTCCTTCGAGAACTGCGCATTCCACCCATTCGCGGGCAGGAGCGCCCGAGGGGGTTCTTGAGCGGGCATTCCGGGCGCGACCGCGTCCAGGCATTGCTGGAGCCGTGAGGCCAGCACCGCGGCGTTCTTCTCATCCATGACGAGTGTCATGTGATTGCCGGGGACCACGATGACTTGCAAGCCATTGGGCGCGAACCTGCGCACGCTGTCGACCAGCGAATCCCGCCCTTCGCTGGGGGGCTCGGCCCGGAAGAGCGTGGCGCGGCCCCCATACGCGGTGAAGGTGTAGGAGCGCTCCGCCCGCAGGGTGACCAACATGTTCCGCGCCGTTCGCGCCACGTCCTTCAGGAACCTGCGCAGGTACGTGCGCCGACCGCCCGAGTCCTTGCGCCAGAGGTCCTTGGGCGCCTCGGGGAGGCTGATGCCCATCCACTCACCCACGAGCCGGAAGTTCTCGTAGTCACGCGGCAGCGGCGTCTGCGTGAGCACCTTCACGAGCTGCGAGCCCGTGGAGACCGCTTGTCGGAGGTCCTGGCTGTCCTGCGCGGCCTTGCGGTCGAGCGAGGCGCCATCAATCAGGCCGAGCAGCGCGACCTGCTCTCCCTGAGCCTCGAGCTGGCGCGCCATCTCGCACACGACGATGCCGCCGAAGGACCACCCCGCGAGGCGATAGGGCCCATGGGGCTGCATCCGCCGCATGACGTCCACGTAGTGCGTCGCCGCTTCTTCGATGGTGGCCCTGGGGGCGCTGTCGTCCAGCAGCCCCGGCATCTGGAAGCCGAAGACAGGTTGCTCGGGGCTCAGGTGTCGGGTGAGCGAGACATAGACGGCCGGGTTGCCCGCGGAGGGAGGCGCGACGAACAGCGGCGGTTTGCGCCCCTTCGGCCTCAGCGCCACCACCCCATCAGGCAAGCGCGGGGCGAGCACTCCGGCCTGTGCGTCGACCCACCGGGCGAGTCCTTCCACCGAGGGGCGCTCGAAGAGTTCGTTGAGGGGGACCTCCACGTCCAGCACGCTCCGGATGCGAGCGATGAGGGTGACGGCGAGCAGCGAGTGCCCGCCCAGGTCGAAGAAGCTGTCGCCGGGAGCCACGGCGTCGAGTCCCAGCAGCTCGCGGAAGAGGGCTTGGAGCTTCTGCTCCGTGTCGGTCAGCACACCTGTCTCGCGCACCGAGAGCCCCCTCTCCCGTGGTCCCGCGTGCGGGGCGGGGAGCGCCTTGCGGTCGACCTTGCCGCTGGACGTGAGCGGCAGCGCATCGAGGATGAGGAGGACCGATGGCCGCATGTACTCGGGGAGCTCCTCCTGGAGGAACTTGCGCAGCACGTTCTCCAGCGCCTCACCCGGGAGTCGCGGCTCCGAGGGTTGGACGTAGGCGACGAGGCGCGGCTCCTGTCCCGGAGCGGAGCGCTGCAAGACCACGGCGGCGTGGGTGACCTTCGGGTGCCGCGCGAGGGCGGCCTCCACCTCTCCGGACTCGACGCGGTGACCCCGAATCTTGAGCTGGTCGTCCAGTCTCCCGAGGAACTCGAGGGTGCCGTCCGGCAGGTACCGGGCCAAGTCTCCGGTGCGATACAGCCGCGCTCCCGCCTCGAAGGGGTTGGGGACGAAGCGCTCGGCCGTCAGGTCCGGCCGCCCCAGGTAGCCCCGCGCCAGTCCCACACCGCCGATGTACAGCTCGCCCGACACACCGACGGGCACCGGGTGTCCCCAGCGGTCCAGGACGTACAGCTCCGTGTTGCCGATGGGCTTGCCGATGGGGATGCGCTCGGGGAGCGGCGCTCCATCCGTGGCCACCTCATGGAAGCAGCACGCGACGGCGGCCTCCGTCGGTCCGTACTCGTTGATGACGCGCGTGGGGAGGCGCCAGGCGCGCCACGTCTCCAGGTCTCCGCCGTGGAGGCCCTCGCCACCGAGGACGAGCGCCTTCGTGCGCTCGAGCACCTCGCGCAGCCGCCCCAGCCCGTCGAACGCCCGCAGGTGCGAGGGCGTCAGCTTGATGAAGCTGAAGCCCTGCTCGAGGTAGTCCCTGGAGGACAGCAGGTCCAGCTCCTGGCCTCGTGGAAGAAGGAAGAGCGCGCGCCCGGAGATGAGCGGCGCGAAGAGGCTGGTCAGGGTGCCGTCGAAGCTGATGGACCCGAGCACCGGGCTCCCCGTGCCCTCGTCGAGCCGGTACGTCCGCACGCTCCACTTCAGGTAGTTGACGATGCTCCGGTGCGTCACCTCCGTGCCCTTCGGCTGGCCCGTCGAACCGGAGGTGTAGAGGATGTAGGCCAGGTGGTCCGGCGTGACGTCGTGGCGCAGGCGCGCACCGGTGGCGTCCGGGAGTCGCTCCGCCGCCGCGTCCACGTGGAGGACCTTCATGCCGGCCTGCGGCTCCGGGTGCGTCCCCGAGGTGAGCAGCACCGCGGGACGGGCGTCGTCGAGGATGCGCCGCAGTCGCGCGAGCGGCTCGTCGGGGTCGAGCGCGAGGAACACGCCGCCCGCCTTGAGCACCGCGAGCAGGCTCACGATCAACCGGGGCGAGCGCTCCATGCAGATGCCCACCCGCGTCTCGGGCCCCACCCCCATCGACTGCAGCGCCACCGCGAGTCGGTCCGCGCGCTGATCCAACTCGCCATAGGTCAGCTCCCAGTCCCCCATGACGAGCGCGCAGGCATCCGGGGTCCCCGCCGCGCGGGCCTCGAACAGCGCGTGCAGGCACGGCCCGTCGGCGCCCTCCCCTCGCGTGTCGTTCCACTGCCGGAGGATTCGCTCGCGCGCCTCCGCGGGAAGCAACGGGAGCTCGCCCACCGGCCGCTGGGGCTCGGTGAGCAGCCCCTGGAGCAGTTGCTGGAAGCAGTCGGCGTAGTGCTGGAAGGTGCCCTGGTCGAAGAGGCCCCGGTTGAACACGAAGCGCACCGTCAGCCGGTCGCCGTGGTCCTCGACGAAGAGGTTGACGTCGAAGCGCGAGGTGGTGGTCTCGAACTCGAGCGGGAGGATCTTCATCCCGCTCGGCGCCGGGGTGCCCTCCATCGCCCGCGTCCACGAGAACACGGTCTGGAACAGCGGGTTGTAGCCAGGGTTGCGCGGGGGCTTCAGCTCCTCGACGAGGAGGTCGAAGGGCAGGTCCTGATGCGCGAAGGCGTCGAGCACCACCTCCCGGACGCGCTCCACCACGGTGGAGAAGCCCGGGCGCCCTCCCAGGTCCACCCGCATCACCAGGTTGTCGACGAAGAAGCCCACCAGGGGCTCCAGCTCGGTGCGGGTCCGGTTGATGGAGTTGGCGCCGACGACCAGGTCGTCGCGTCCGGTGAGCCGGTGCAGAAGGACGAAGAAGGCGCCCAGCATGCCCATGAAGGGCGTGGCGTTGGCCGCATGGCTCAGGGTCTTCAGGGCCTCGGTGAGCACCGGCCCCACGTCGAAGCGGACCTCTCCTCCCGTGTAGGTCTGCACCCGGGGACGCGGGCGGTCCGTGGGCAACTCCAGCAGCGGAGGCATCCCCGCCAGTCGCCGCTTCCACGCGTCCACCAGTCCTCGGCGGACCTCGCCCTGCAGATGACCGCGCTGCCAGATGGCGAAGTCGGAGTACTGCAACGACAGGGGCGGCAGGGGCGAGGGCTGCCCCTGGGCGAAGGCCGTGTAGAGGACCATCAGCTCGCGGATGATGAGCCCCCGCGCCCAGACATCCGCCGAGATGTGATGCAGGCAGACCTGGACGTACTGGCCCCGAGCCCCCCGTTCGACGACGAGCACGCGGGTCAGCGGCCCCTCGGACAAATCGAAGGGCCGCTCCCCTTCGCGGCGCAGGAACGCCTCCGTGCCTCCGGGCTCGTAGGCGAACACCTCCGTCTCGTCCATCACCTCGAACTCGAGCCGCGGCTCGGGGTCGACGAGCTGCACCGGGACGCCCTGCTGCTCGGCGTAGCGCGTGCGAAGGACCTCGTGGCGCCGGAGGATTTCGACGAAGCAGCGCTCCAGGAGCACCACGTCGAGATGCCCCTCGACCTGCATGGGCATGACCAGGTTGTAGGTGGAGCCGCCGGGTTCCAGCCGGTCGAGGAACCACAGTCGCTGCTGCCCGAAGGACAGCGGCGCCGGTCCCGTGCGCGCGACGGGGGTGATGGGGCGCTCCTCGTCCACCCGCTGGCGCTCCCGCAGCAACGCGAGCAGCTCCTGCTTGTGCTCGGCGAGCAGCTTGAGGAGCTCTTCGCCCGCGGCCCCCTTCGGGCCACGCAGCTTCAGGTGCTCGCCCTCCGCACGGACCTCGAGGCCCCGCCGATTCAGCTCGGCGAGCAGCTCACCCATCTTCATAGCGTCAGCTCCTCGACCTCGGACTGCGCGGCGGTGACGGGGGCTCGCGCGAGCAGCTCACTGAGCTCGAGCTGCTCGTGCACCGCTTCCACGATTCCGGCGACACCGGTTCCGTCGATGAAGCGCGCCATGGGCAGGTCCACGCCCAGCTCACGGCCCATGCGGTTCTTCAGCTCGACGGCGCGCAGCGAATCGAGCCCCATCTCGTTGAGGGAGATCTTCTTCTGGAGCACCTCGTGCTCCGGCGGGAACCCCAGCAGGGGCGCCAGCCGGCCTCGTACGTAGTGCGTCAGGAGCCCGCGCCGACGCGCGCCATCCGAGCGCGTGAACTCCTCCAGCAGCTCCACCATCCGCCCCGTGCCGGCGGAGGGCTCCTTCTCACGCAGCGCCAGCTCGGAGAACAGGGGGCCATGGCTCGAGGAGAGCGAGGACTCCAGCGCGGAGGGGTCGACGGGCACCACGCCCATCTGCGCGACGTCCCGGCCCAACAGCTCCTCGAGGATGCGCAGCGCGCGCTGGGGTGGAAGCCCCGGGGTGTCCGCGGTCGACACGCGCGCCCTCGCCTTCCGCGCCATTCCTCCGCCGGCCCACTGTCCCCAGTTGACGCTGAGCGCGGGCAGCCCTTTCGCGCGGCGATGGTGCGCCAGCGCGTCGAGGAAGGTGTTGGCGGCCATGTAGTTGGCCTGCCCGGCGACTCCGACGAGCGACGCCGCGGACGAGTACATGACGAAGAGGTCGAGCGGGAGCCCGGCCGTCGCGAGATGCAGGTTCCACGCACCCATCACCTTGGGCGCGAGCACGCGCGCCAGACGCTCCGGGTCCTGCCGCAGGAACACGCCATCGTCCAGCACGCCCGCCGCGTGGAAGACGCCTCGCAGGCGTGTGCCTCTCGCGGAGAGTTCCTCCAGGACGCGCCGCACGTCGTCCGGGCGCGAGACATCCGCGCGAGCCACCGTGACGTCGCAGCCACGCGCCCCCAACTCGTCGAGTTGGAGCTTCGTCGCGTCTCCCGGTGCGCTTCGGCTGACCAGGACCAGCTGGCGGGCGCCGGCCTCCACCAGCCACGCGGCGGTCGCGAGCCCGAGGGCGCCCAGTCCTCCGGTGATGAGATACGCGCCATCCGCGTGGATCCCCATCGGGTTGGCGCTGTTCGACGGCGCGCCGGGTCGCGTGAGCCGAGCTCCGAGGAGCCGCGAGCCTCGCAGCGCCAGCAGGTTCTCCCCTGTCGCGCGGGTCATCTGCTCGAACAACCGCGAGGCCGCGTCCTCTCCGTCGTCCAGGTCCACCAGCCGGCACCCCAACTCCGGGTGTTCGATGGTGGCCGCGCGACCGAGCCCCCAGAGCATCGACTGCACGAGGCCGTTCACGGTGTCCCCCGGCGCGGCCGCGACGGCGCCGCGAGTCACCAACCACAGCGCGGGCCGCTGGGCCCAGCTCGCACGGGCCATGGCCTGCACCAGGTGGAGCACGCCGGTCGCGCTCCGCGTGGTGGCACGCACCAACGCCTCTGGTGAGAGCGCTTCGCCCCCTGGCTCGTCGAGCCCCCAGAGGCAGACGACCGTCGTCGGCGCCGCGCCCTCCTCGGACAGCGATTGGAGGAGTCGAACGAAGGTCTCCGGGTGCTTCGGATCGACGCGGACGTGGTCCGCGTCGTTGCTCGGGTCCGGTGTCGCCACCACACACGCTCCACCGTGACGCTGGACCTGCGCCTTCAGCGCCTCCGCGACGCCGCCCGAGTCCGCGAGCAACAACCAGCGATGGGACTGGAGAGGAACCGGAGCCCGTGACCGAGGGGCGTCCAGCTCGCGCCACGCCAGCTCGAGGAGCAGCTCCCGCGTGGAGTCGGAGAACGAGGTCGTGAGCGCGCGCCGGTCGATGCGCTTCAGCAGCAGCCCCTCGACCTCCGCGATGACCTCCCCCGCCT
Organism: Myxococcus guangdongensis; assembly: GCF_024198255.1. Taxonomy (NCBI): domain Bacteria; kingdom Pseudomonadati; phylum Myxococcota; class Myxococcia; order Myxococcales; family Myxococcaceae; genus Myxococcus; species Myxococcus guangdongensis. The sequence continues at coordinate 593,582 of NZ_JAJVKW010000004.1, read as the reverse complement.
CCCCGAGGATGCGCAGGTCGATGCTCAAGAGTTCATCGGAGGCGGAGACGCGCTCGTCGTGGCGCGCATGCACCCAGGCGCTGCTCCCGGGCTTCTTGAACCAGCGCAGGCGCTGGATGGCGACGGGCATCCGTTGCCGGTGGTCCGGCGCCTCGCTGGCCTCCTCCATGAACAGGGCGGCGACGGTCTGGAAACAGGCATCGAGGATGAGGGGGTGCAGTCGGTACTCGCCCATCCCGACGACCTGATTGTCGGGCAACCGGACATGGGCGAGGCAGGCGTTCTTCCCGAACCTCAGTGCGTCGATGGCCTGGAACGAGGGGCCGTACTCGATGCCGTGCCTGGCCATCAGCTCGTAGAACGGTCCGACGGGTCGTGGCGGGGAGAAGCGCTCGAACAGCCCGGCCTCCAGGTCGACGTGTCGCGCGGAATCGCGGTGCTCCACGAGGTACCCATGGGCGAGGCGCGCCCAGTCCCGCTCGGCGCCCGTTGTCCCCTGGCCGTAGATCTCGAAGTGCGTGCGCCCTTCCTCCGGCGTCAGCACCGTCTGGACCTCACGGCCCTCCCCTTCGCCGAGCACGAGCGGTCGCTCCAGCTCGAACGAGAGCAGCTCGAACGTGGCCTCCGGCGGCGCCGCGAAGTGCGCGGCCCCCAGCGCCATCTCGACGTAGCAAGCCGCTGGCAACACCGTCGCACCGAAGACACGGTGCTCGGCGAGGAACGAAGGCTCCCGGGTGCTCAGGCGCGCCGAGAATCGCGAACCCTTCGTCCCCGCGAGCGACAACGGTACGCCCGTGAGCAGAGGGCCGCTGGCGCGTGCCGCCCTCCGCTCCGCCATCGAGCCCTCCGTCGGCGAGTCGATCCAATAGCGCTCGCGACGGAAGGGATACGTCGGGAGCGTGACGGACCTCCGCTCAAAGGGCGCGTCGAACGCGCTCCAGTCCACCTCGAAGCCACGCTCGTAGAGCGCACCCAGGGCGGTGAGCATCTGCGCGGCCTCACCGGATGCGGGACGCAGACTCGGAAGCCAGCTCAGCTCCTCCTCGCCCGGGTAGACGCGCAGGCCGACGCCCGTGAGGACCGGCGTGGGCCCCACCTCCAGGAACGTGCGGTGCTTCTGCTCGCGCAGCGTCTCCAGCGCCTCGGCGAAGCGGACGGGCTCGCGCAGGTGGCGACACCAGTACGCGGGCCGGGTCAGCGCCTCGGAGACGAGCCCGCCCTCGAGCGTCGACACGAAGGAGAGGCGCGGCGTCGAGAGCGCCACCCCTTCGAAGCACGCCTCGAAGGCCGCCACCACCGGCTCCATGAGCGGCGAGTGGAAGGCGTGGGTGACCGACAGCGGCCTGCAGGCGATGCCCTCCCGCGCGAGACGCCCCGCGACCTCGGAGAGCGTCGCGCGGTCTCCGGAGATGACCAGGTCCTGGGGACCGTTGACCGCCGCGAGCGAGATGAGGTGGGAGACCGGTGCGAGCGTCGGCGCCAGCACCTCCAGCGTGGCGTTGACGGCCAGCATCGCGCCTTCGCCCGGGGCCTCGTGGATGAGTCGCGAGCGCGCGACGACCAGGCTCAGCGCGTCCTCGATGGACAGGACCCCGGCGACCACCGCCGCCGCGTACTCGCCCAGGCTGTGACCGGCCACCGCGCCTGGGACGATGCCCCACGAGGCCCACAGCTCGGAGAGCGCGTATTCGAGCGCCACGAGCGCGGGCTGGGCGTGGCGTGTGTCCGCGAGCAGGGAGAGGGACTGCTCGCCATACAGGATGTCCCCGAGCCTCGGCTCGAGCAGTCCCATCAAGGCGGCCGAGCACCGCTGCACCGCCGCGTGGAACACGGGCCAGGTCTCGGCGAGCTCGCGCCCCACCCCGGGACGCAGCGAGCCCTGTCCCGTGAACAGGAAGACCGGCCTCGGGCTCTCCGTCCCCCGGCGAGGCTCACGTCGCGGAGGTGACCTTTCCATGCGCAGACGCGACAGACCGGCCCGGAGCTCGGCGGCGTTCGCACCCGAGATGGCCGCGCGGTGCTCGAAGTGGGACCGACCGACGTTGGCCGTGTAGCACCAGTCCCCGAGCACCTCGCCCTCGTCGGGCAGCGAGGACGCATGCACCTCCACCAGCGCCTCGAGCGCGGCCTCGGTCTTGGCCGACAGGGTCAACAGGTGGACGGGGCGCTCCCGCGCCACCGGTGGCCGCGACTGGAGCGGCGCCTCCTCCACCACGAGGTGCACGTTGGTGCCGGAGAAGCCGAAGCTGCTGAGGCCGGCGATCCGCCGCTGCTCCCCTCGCGGCCAGGGTTGCAGCGCGGTGGGGATGACCACCGGCAGGTCATCCCAGCGGATGTTCGGGTTCGGCCGCGAGAGGTGGAGGTGCGCGGGGATGGCCTCGTGCCGCAGCGCCAGCAGCACCTTGATGAGCCCCGCGATTCCGGCGGCGGCCTCCAGGTGTCCGATGTTCGTCTTCACCGAGCCCACCCACAGCGGCGAGCCTCGCGCGGGCGCGCGGCCGAAGACCGAGCGCAGCGCCTCCATCTCGATGGGGTCGCCGAGCGACGTCCCCGTGCCATGGGCCTCGACGTAGCTCACCTGCTCGGGCTCCACGCCGCAGCCCTCCAGCGCCATGCGGATGACGCGCTCCTGCGCGCGCCCGTTCGGCACCATCAATCCGCTGCTGCGTCCGTCGTGGTTGAGCGCCGAGCCCCGGATGACACCGAGGATGGAGTCGCCCTGTGCCAGCGCGTCCGACAGGCGCTTGAGCACGACGACGCCGCACCCTTCACCGCGCGAGAAGCCATCCGCCGAGGCATCGAAGGTCTTGCAGCGACCATCGACCGCCAGCATGCGGTTCTGGCATTCGAAGATCATGGTGAGCGGTGACAGGCTCAGGCTGACGCCGCCCGCGAGGGCCAGGTCGCTCTCGTCGTTGCGCAAGCTCTGGCACGCCAGGTGGACGGCGACCGCGGAGGACGAGCACGCAGTGTCCACCGTGAGCGCGGGCCCCTGGAGGCCCAGCGTGTGCGCGATGCGCCCCGCGGCCATGGAGGGGTAGTTGAGCGACGCGGAGTGCATCTCCACGCCCGCGGTGATGCCGAGCACGTTGTAGTCGTTGTGCATCAGCCCCACGAAGACGCCGGTGCGGCTGCCGCTCAGTCCCGCCGGAGGGATGCCCGCGCGCTCGAGTGAGCGCCAGCACTCCTCGAGCAACATGCGCTGCTGCGGGTCCATGTCCTTCGCGTCGCGCGGCGGGATGCCGAAGAACGCGGGCTCGAACAGGTCGACGTTCTCGATGAAGGCGCCGCGGCGCGTGTACACCTTCCCCTTCGCGCCCGGCGTGGGGTCGTAGAGCTCGTCGATGTTCCAGCGCTCGGGTGGCACCTCGCGGGTCGCGTCACCTCCCTCGCGGAGGAACTGCCAGAACGTCTCCGGCAGCTCGCCTCCGCCGGGGAAGCGGCAGGACATGCCGACGACGGCGATGGGCTCCGCGGCCAGGAGGTCCTTCTTCGCGCGGAGCTGGCTCGCGAGATAGGCGAGCTTGACGGCCGGCAGCTCGGAGATGCGTGTCGGTAGTTTCGCCATCCGGTCCTCAGCGGGTGAGCGCGCTCACCAGCTCCTGGTCGATGAGGGAGGTGAGCTCCTGCTCCGACAGCGCCTGTATCTCCGCGGTCAACGCGTCCTCTCGCGTCGGGCCCTCCACCTGCCGCTGCGTGGGCTCGCCCAGCCCCAGCTCTCCCACGAGGTGCGCGACGAGCCCGGCCAGCGAGGGGAAGTCGAAGACCAGCGTGGAGCGCAGGCTCTTGCCGAGGCTGCTGGAGAGCCGGTTCTTCAGCTCCACCGCCAGCAGTGAATCGAAGCCCAGGTCGAACAGCCGCTCGCCACCGGAGAGCCGCTCCGACTCCGCCAGCCCCAGCGTGCGCGCGACCTGCTCCGCCACGTGCTGACGCAGCAGCTCCACCCTCCGGTTCGGCGCGGCCGCGTCCAATCGCGCGCGGAAGGCAGGAGCGCGAGGCTCGGGCGGCGAGCCACCGAGCAGTCCCTCGAAGAAGGCCTGACGGGCCAGTCCCGGCCACTGCTCCGCGAGCCGTGTCCAGTCGACAGGGAAGACCCCGAGCGAGGTGCTCGCTCCGCCCATGAGGCGTTCGAGGACCTCCAGCCCGCGCTCCACGGGAATCGACCCGAAGCCCAGGGCCGCGGCCGACCTCGTGGACACCGGCCCCATTCGCGCGGCCATGCCCGTCTGCGCCCAGGAGCCCCAGTTGAGGGTCAGCGCGGGCCGTCCCTGCGCATGCCGGAGCTGGGCCAGTGCATCCAGGAAGGCGTTCGCGGCGACGTAGTTGGCCTGCCCCGGCGTCCCCAGGAGCGAGGCCGCCGAGGAGAAGCAGACGAAGAAGTCCAGCGTCATCCCGGCGGTGAGCACGTGCAGGTTCCACGCGCCCTGGACCTTGGGTGCCAGCACCTCGCGGAAGCGCTCCGCCGTCTGATGGGCCAGCGTGCCGTCACCCAGGACTCCCGCGACGTGGAAGAGACCTCGCAGCGGGGGAGCGCCGATCGGCTCGACCAGGGCCGCCGCCACTTCGTCGTGAGAAGCCAGGTCCGCCAGGGCCACGCGGACATGCACGCCTCGCGTCGCCAGCGCATCGAGCTGCCGCTGGGCCTCCACCGAAGGGCCATGTCGTCCCAACAGGAGGAGGTGTCGCGCGCCCCGGTCCGCCAGCCATCCCGCGAGTCGGAGTCCGAGCCCTCCCAGTCCACCCGCGATGAGGTAGGACGCCTCCGCGGAGAGCTCCAGTTGCCGCGACACCGCGCGAGTTCGGACGCGCTCCAGTCGAGCGAGGTACAGGCCCTCCGCGCGTACGGCGACTTGTTGCTCCGATTCGGCGAGCGCGAACGCACGCAGGCACGCCTCGGCCTCATCCTGTGTCGGCTCACTGGGGAGGTCGACCCGGAGGCAGCGCAGCTCTGGCAGCTCCGTCGACACCGCCTGCCCGAAGCCCCACAGCGGCGCCTGCGCGATGCGCGGCTCCTGGGCATCAGCGGACAGCGCTCGCGTGCCTCGGGTGACGACAATCAATCGGGGCGCCCACGAAGCTCGCGACAGGGCCTGCACCAGGTGCAGCGCGCCCACGCAGCCCGACAGCGCCTCGTCGCCCCACAGATACACGACGCCGTGTGGAGGCACGCCGTCCCACTCCGAGAACAGCCGGTCGAAGTGGTCAGGCATCGAGGGGTCCACGATGAGGCCCTCGGCGCCGTGGCCGAGCGCCGGGCCCTTGCGCACGCGGGTGACTCGGGCGCCACGCTGTTCGAGAAGCTCGGCCAACGTGTCCCCGCCCCCCCCATCCCCGATGAAGACGACCCAGTGCTGGCCCGCTGGGCGCAGCTCGCCCTGAGAGGGACACGGACGCCAGGTGACGCGGTACAGCCAGTCCTGCCAGTCCACGTCGAGGCCGCGCAGCAACACTTCCCGCTCGGCCTTGCGAACGGAGAGCCCCATGAGGGACGCGACCACGCTGCCGTCCTCGGCGCACAGGGTCATGTCCGTGGTCGGGAGCTCCGTCGAGCCGGGGTCGGCGCGCTGCGTGGCGAACGTCCAGAGGCGCGCGGGCAGGCGCTGGTAGAGTTCGAGGCGGTGGATGGCGACCGGGAGCAGCAGCGCGTCGTCTGAAGACAGTGGCGTGACGGCGGCCGCGGTCCGGAGGCTCGCATCGAGCAGGGCCGGATGGACGCGGTAATTCACACCATGCGCCTCCACCTCGCTGGAGGAGCACGCGGTGTGAGGTCCCCGATGGAGCGACGACAGGACTCGCAGCGAGGGGCCATAGTCGAGCCCGCGCTGACGAATCGCCTCGGAGAAGGCTTCGATGTCGACGGGGCTGGGGCAGCTCTGGCGCCGTGCTTCGAGCTCCACCCGAGGCGGCTGCGTCGCGCCCGGCGCACGAACACGACAGGTCAGGTGGGTGCTCCAGGAGGACCGCTCGCCCCTCCCTCCATCCTCCCTGCTCATCACGGTGCACGTGAAGCCCGCGGTGCCCTGTTCCTCGAGGAGCGTCTGGACGACGCGAGTGCGTGACTCCGGCAGGACGAGCGGCTGGTGGAGCGTCACCGCCTCCAGCGTCATGGACTCCGAGCCCGACACCTGCGCCACCGCCGAGACCACCATCTCCACGAAGGCCGCGACGGGGACCACCGCCTTGCCGTACACGCGGTGGTCCTCCAGGAGTGGAAGGGCCCGCGCCTCCAGCTCTCGCGAGAAGACGGTGGTGCCCTCTCGCAGCGCCAAGGAGTCCCAACGGTCACCGAGCAGCGGATGCACCGTGGGCTTCGTGGGACGTGACCACGGCGCGGGCACGTCCAGCCAGTGCCGCTGCCGTTCGAACGGATAGGTGGGAAGCGCGATGCGCCCGCGTCCGCCGTCGAGGCGCGCCAGGTCCACCGGAACGCCACGGACGTAGAGCTCCGACAGGGCGCGCAGCAGTCCCAGCCGGTCCGCGCGACGCGGGTGCAGGGTCTCCAACCACAAGGCGGATTCGGGAGCCGCGATGTCGCGCGCGAGATTGGACAGGACAGGCTTCGGGCCCACCTCGAGGAAGACGCGCACCCCACGTTGGAGGAGCGTGCGGAGTCCCTCCGCGAAGCGGACCGGCTCGCGGGCCTGCCGGACCCAGTAGTCCGGACGCGTGAAGCCCTCCCCTGCCTCGGTGCCGTCGAGGTTCGAGATGAGGGACACCCGTGGTGCCTGGAGTCGCACGTCCCTGACGACCCGCGCGAACGACTCCAACATCGGCTGCATCAATGGCGAGTGGAACGCATGAGAGACCTTCAAGCGCTGGCTCTCGATGCCCTCGGCGGCCAACTCTCGTGCGATGGCGTCGATCGACTCCCGCGCTCCGGAGATGACCGTGTTTCGCGGTCCGTTGAGGGCCGCCAGCGAGACCCGGTCATGCCCCGCCAGGGCTCGGAGGACCCGCGCCTCGTCGGTGAAGAGGGCCAGCATCGCGCCGCGCTCGGGCAGCGCTTGCATCAGCCGCGCGCGCGCGGCCACCAGTGGGAGCCCCACATCCGGAGTCAGGGCACCGGCGAAGATGGCGGCGGCATACTCACCGACGCTGTGCCCCAGGACCGCGTCGGCGTGAAGACCCCATGAGCGCAGCAGACCGGTCACCGCCAGCTCGAGCGCCACGATGGCAGGCTGCGTGTACCGCGTCTCGTCCAGCGCGCTAGTGTCGTCCTGGAACAGCACCTCGGTCAGCGGACGGTCGAGGTGAGGCCGGAGGATCTCCTCGAAACGGAGCAGGTCGCGACGGAAGCCTGGCTCCGTCTCGAACAGCTCACGCCCCATGCCCACGTACTGGGCGCCCTGCCCCGTGAAGAGCCACGCGACGCGCGGCGTCTCCGTGCCTCGCTGTCCTTCCACCCACGCGCTCGTGGACTGGGACTCGCCCCGGCTGAAGTCGCGCAGGGCGGCGGACAGGTCCTCGGAGGTCGAGCCCACGAAGGCCACGCGCTCCTCCAGCGAACTTCGGCCGACCCTCGCCGTGTGGCAGACCTCCTCGAGCGCGTCCTTGCGGGGCCCCGCGAGTTCGTCCGCGAACGACTCCGCCAACCGGCGCAGGCTGCCGCCCGTGCGGGCCGAGAGCGTCAAGAGGTGCTGGAGGCGCGCGGAACTCCGCACGGCCGTTTGTTCCGAGCGCGGCGCGGACTCGAGGATGACGTGCGCGTTCGTGCCCGAGAAACCAAATGAGCTCACGGCCGCGAAGCGCGGCTGCTCGGTTCGCCAGTCGCGCCGCGCGGTGGGCACCTCGACGAACAGCCGGCTCCAGTCGACGTGCGGCGTGGGGGTCCGCAGGTGGAGGTGGGGAGGAATCGCCTCGTTCGCCAGACACAGGGCCGCCTTCATCAACCCCGCGATGCCCGCCGCGCCCTCGAGGTGACCCAGGTTCGTCTTCACCGAGCCCACCATCAGGGGCTGCTCGCGCGTCGTCCTGTCTCCGTAGACCGCGCCGAGCGCCTCCAACTCGATGGGGTCACCGAGCGCCGTCCCGGTCCCATGTGCCTCGACGTAGCCCACGCGCGACGCATCGACGCGCGCGTCCTTCAGTGCATCCGAGAGCACCTGCCGCTGCGCGAGCCCGTTCGGGACCGTCAACCCGCTGGTCCGGCCATCCTGGTTGACCGCCGAACCGCGAATCACCGCGACGATGGGGTCCTTGTCCGCGATGGCATCCGAGAGCCGCCGCAGGACGAGGACACCACAGCCCTCTCCTCTTCCCATCCCATTGGCCGCCGCATCGAAGGCCTTGCAGCGCCCATCCGCGGCGAGCATGTGCGCGCGCGATTCGATCAACGTCGCCACGGGCGACAGCACCAGGTTCACCCCGCCCACCAGCGCGAAGTCGACCTCGCGCTGGCGCAGCGACCGGAGCGCGAGGTGGACGGCGACCAGCGACGATGAGCACGCGGTGTCGACCGTGAGGCTCGGCCCCTGGAGGTCGAACGTGTACGACAGCCTGCCCGACGCGACGCTCGCGCCGTTGCCGGAGCCCGTGTGAGCATCGATGAGGTCGGGAGACTGGGTGGCGAGCTGCGTGTAGTCCTGCCCCATCATCCCGACGAACACGCCCGTCCGGGTTCCGCGCAGGGAGCTCGGGTCACGCCCGGCGCTCTCCAGGGCCTCCCAGGCGACCTCCAGTAGCAGCCGGTGCTGAGGGTCCATCCGCGCCGCCTCGCGCGGGGAGATGCCGAAGAACCTGGGCTCGAACTGGTCGATGTCCTCCAGGAAGGCGCCGTGGCGGCAGTAGACCTTCCCGGGCTGATCGGGCTCGGGGTGGTAGAACGCCTCCGCGTCCCATCGCTCCTTGGGGACCTCGGTGACGGTGTCGACGCCATCGAGGAGCAGCCGCCAGTAGCGGCCGGGAGTCGAGGCACCACCCGGGAACCTGCAGCCCATGCCGACGATGGCCAGGCCCTCGTGCCGCTCGCGCGCGTGGGCGTCGAGCTGTGCCTGCGCCTCCTGGAGCTTCAGGAGCGCGCGCTTCATCAACTCCCCATGGTCTGCCTGGGCGGACAAGGCGGGCTCCTAGTTCATCTTCGAGAGCTGCTCTTCGAGCAGGTGGGCCAGATGCGCTTCGGACAGGTTCTCCAGTGCGGAGGTGCCCTGCTCCGGAGCTTCGGGAGCGGCGCTGGTGGGCGAGGCGAACTCCAGGGGAAGGAACGTGGTGGCGAGCTGCTCCGCGAGCTTCTCGGTGGTGGGGTAGTTGAAGACGAGGGTGGCGGGCAGCGAGAGCCCGAAGCCGCTCTGGAGCCGGTTCTTGAGCTGCAGCGCCGCCAGGGAGTCGATGCCCATCTCGCTGAAGCCCTGTGATGGGTCGACCGATGCACCCGAGGCCGCGCCGCGAATCCACGCCACCTGCTCACGCAGGTACTCGAGCAGCAGCTTCCGGCGATTCATGACGGGCGAGCGAGAGAGCGTCTCCAGGAAGCGAGCGCGCTCCACGGTCCGTCCCCGGGCCGCGTCGCGCAGCTCGGCGTCGTAGGGCGCGGAGCGGCCACCGCCGAACACCGCCCAGTCGATCTCCGCGACGCCCACCTGGGCGACAGGGCTCATGAGCAGCGCCTCGAGCGCCGCGAGTCCGTCTCGCACGGGGAGACTCCCCCAGCCCGGAGTGTGAGAGCGCTCGCCGACGTCCACGCGGGCTCCGGCGTCTCCCGCCCACACGCCCCAGTTGATGCTGAGCCCCGGCAGTCCGAGGGCGCGGCGATGGTGCGCCAACGCGTCCTCGAACGCCGTCGCCGCGCAGTGGTTCGACTGTCCGGCGGAGCCGACCAGGGAGGCCACCGACGAGAACAACACGAAGTGGTCGAGCGCGAGTCCCGAGGTCAGTCGGTGCAGGTTCCAGGCGCCCCTCACCTTGGGCCTCAGCACGTTCTCGAACCGGGCCCAGCGCTGCTGGCGCAGCACACCGTCATCGAGCACGCCCGCCGAGTGGAACACGCCGCCCAGCGGCGGGAGTTCGTCCGCGACCTCTCGGAGCAACGCCGCGAGCGCGTCCTCGTCCGCGACGTCCACCTGTCGGTACTCGACGCTCACCCCGAGCTCACGCAGTTGCTCCAGCCGCTCGGCCGCCTCCGGTCCCACGACGCCGCGCCCCGTCAGCACCAGGCTCCGCGCGCCTCGCTTCGCCAGCAACTCCGCCGTCAGCAACCCCAGCCTTCCGAGCCCACCCACCACGAGGTAGCTGCGATCCTCCCGGACAGCGTCGGTCCCCACCCACCGAGGAGACGCGGTCAGCACCTCTCGAGACGGGACCCCGCGCAGCCGCGCGACCCAGCGCCCCCCTCGGAAGGCGACCTGGTTGTCGGCCACTTCCGCTCGTGCACGGAGCTCCCGCGAGAGCGCCTCCACCTGCGCACCCGGCTCGCTGTGTGGATCGAGGTCGACGCACCGGACATCCAGCTCGGAGGACTCGATGGCGACCGGTCGCGCCAGGCCCCAGAGCAGCGACTGCGCAATGCCGGAGAGCGGTTGCCCGGAGACGACGGCCTGCGCGCCCCGCGTCACCAACCACACGGCCTGGGAGTATCCACGTTCGATCAGGAAGCGCAGCAGCCCGAGACCGCTTCCGCAGCCGCGCACGGAGTCCGCATCGAGACGCGCCGGGTCCAAGTCCTCCGAATCCGCGCCGTCGAGCCCCCACAGCAGGATGACGTCCGACAGCGAGGCCGGGAGCGGCAGGGTCCGCAGCGCATCCGCGAGCGCCTCGGGGCCCTCCGGCAGTTCGAAGCGCGAGGCATCGAGCGCGCGGAACGTCTGTCCGCGGAACGCGAGGAGACAGGTCCGTCCATCACGCTCGAGTGCGCGCGCGAGCTGAAGTCCCAGTCCGCGCTCGTCCGCGAGAATCAGGCACGGACCGCGCTCTGTCGCTGCCGGAGCTGTGCCCACCGCATCCAACGCGAGCGGCTCCCATCGGCGCTCGTAGAGCCGTCCGTCCAACGGCGCCTGGGTCGTCGGGCTCAGGGCTTCCCGACGTGTCCGCTGAAGCTCCAGCCCGAGGGCTCGCGCGCACAGCCTCCCATCACTGCCGAAGACGTGGACATCGGCGCGAAGCCGCTTCCACGTCGCGTCCAGGGGGAGCACCACCGCGTGACTCCACATCCGCGCTTCGAGTCCTCCGAACAACTCGAGGCTCTCGAGGCTCCTCGGCACATAGAGCTCGGAGCCGCTCGGCTCTGGATACGCGCCCCCCACCACCTGGAGACACGCGTCCAACAGCGCCGGGTGCGCGAAGAACGCGTCGTTGTCCCCGAGCACGGCGGGCCTCTCGATTCGGGCCAGGACCTCATCCGCGTGCCGGCGCAACTCGGTGATGCCCTGGAACTCCGCGCCGAAGTCGACCCCGGACTCCCGTGCCCTTCGATAGGGGTCCTGGATGATCGGCGCGGACCGCTGCATCGCGAGCACCGCGTCGTAGCCCGACGCCTCGGAAGTCTCGTCCTCGCGCGGAGCGAGCAGCGTCGCGGTCGCATGGAGGATCCACTCGCCCTCCGTGGCGCGGCTGAAGATGCGCGCCGTCGCGGTGCCGCCCTCGGCCTTGCTCACCGAGCACTGCACCTTGCGGCTTGCGTCCCCCGGGAACGTCATCGCCGCGAGCAGGGACAGGTTCTCCAGCCGCGGAGCCTTCGTGCCGAGCAGTCGCGCGCCCGCGGCCAGCGCCATCTCGACATAGGCGGTCGCGGGCAACGTCGGAGTGCTGAAGACGCGGTGCTGTGCCAGGAACGCCTGCGACGAAGGACCCAGCGTCGACTCGAACAGCAACGCGTCCGCGCCGAGCACGACCAACGGCAAGCGCGCGCCGAGCAGGGGGTGTTCTTCACGCGCGACGCTCGTCCCCTGAAGCCGCTGCAGCCCCGCCCCCTCCTCCCAGTAACGCTGACGCTGGAAGGGATACGTGGGGAGCGCCACCTTGCGTCGGGTGAAGCCCGCCTCGAAGGCCGTCCAGTCCACGCGGACGCCTCGCACATACAGGGCCGACAGACTCTCCAACATCTGCTGCCAGCCGCCGTCCTCGGGCCGCAGGCTCGGCAGCCACGCGCACTCCCCTTCCGGGACACACCGCGCCGCCATGCCGAGCAGCGTGGCCTTGGGCCCCATCTCGACGAACACCCGCACCCCGTCGCGGTACAGGTGCTCCACGCCCTGTGCGAAGCGCACCGGCTCTCGGAGCTGGCGGCACCAGTAGTCGGGCGTGGTGATGGCGTCCGTGATGGGCTCGCCGGTCATCCCGGAGACCATGGGGATTCCGGGCCGCGAATAGGTGAGCGTGGCGGCGACGGCCCTGAACTCCGGGAGGAGGGCCTCGACCATGACCGAGTGGGCCGCGCGCGGAATGTTCAGGCGGCGCACCTTGAGGCCCCGCGACTCCAGGGCCGAGGCCACCTCACCCAGCTCGCCAGGAGGACCGGAGACGACCACGTTGTCGGGGCCGTTGAGCGCGGCGATGGAGCAACTCCACCCGCCTCGCGCCAGGACCTCGCGGACCTCCGCCTCACCTGTCGAGACCGCGAGGTTTCCGCCCTCGGGGAGCTGGTGCATCAGCCGGCCGCGATGAATCGCCAGCTTCAGGCCGTCCTCGATGCTGAACACCCCCGCGAGGCACGCCGCCGCCAGCTCTCCGGTGCTGTGCCCGAGCAGGACATCCGGCTGGACGCCCCAGGACATCCACAACTCGGCCAGCGCGTACTCGAGCGCGAAGAGCACCGGCTGCGCGTAGTCGAACTGGTCGATGGGCGAGCTGTGTCCTGGCTCCGGATAGAGCACCGAGTGGAGCGAACGTCCCCAGGCGCCTCGCAGCAGCACATCGAACGCATCGATGCGGCGGCGGAACCCCGGGTGCGTCGGATAGAGCTCGCGAGCAGCGCCGACGTACTGCGAGCCCTGCCCCGAGAAGAGGAACGCGACCTTCGGCGATGACCTCGCGTCGAGAACCCCATGCACCCGCCCCGGACGCTCCTCGCCCTTCGCCGCGGCGCCGAGCGATGCGGCCATGGCGCCGCGCTCCGAGGCCACCACGGCGAGCCGGTGCTCGAAGGCGACCCGACCCGTGTTCGCGGAGAAGCACACGTCCGCGAGCGCCGCGTCGGTTCCCTCCAGCAGCGCCTGGTACTGGCCCGCGAGCAGCCGCAGCGCCGTGTCGCTGCGCGCGGAGAGCGTCAGGACATGGCGGGAGCGGTCCGGCCCGGAGGTCTCGGGCGCCCGTGTAGCGGGGGCTTCTTCCACCACCACGTGGACGTTGGTGCCGCCGATGCCGAAGGAGCTGACGCCCGCGCGGAGCGGGCCGCCCGCCACGCTCCAGGGCATGGCCTTGTCGACCACGTAGAAGGGGCTGTGCTCGAAGTCGATGCGCGGGTTCGGCGCCTCGAAGTGGAGCGAGGGCGCCAGGGTTCGGTGCTGGAGGGACAGCACGACCTTGATGAGCCCGGCGATGCCCGCCGCGCTGTCCAGGTGTCCGATGTTGCTCTTCACCGAACCCAGCGCGCAGGACCGGGACTCCGCCTGCTCACCGAAGGCGCGGGTCAGCGCGGCGACCTCGATGGGGTCGCCCATGGCGGTCCCCGTCCCGTGCGCCTCGACGTAGGAGATGCTCCGAGGGTCGACACCGGCGCGGTGGTGCGCGCGTCGGACGACATCCGACTGCCCTTCGACACCGGGCGCCATGAAGCCGACCTTCTGGTGCCCGTCGTTGTTGATGGCCGAGCCCTTGATGACCGCGAGGACGCGATCCCCATCGGCGAGCGCTCGACTCAGGCGCTTGAGGACGACGACGCCGGCTCCGCTTCCGGGGAGCGTGCCGCTGGCCCGGGCATCGAACGGCCGGCAGTGGCCATCCTTCGAGAAGATGCTGCCCTCCTCGTAGAGGTAGCCGACCTTGTGCGGGACCTTGATGGCCACCCCGCCCGCGAGCGCCATGTCGCAGCGTCCGTCGAGCAGCGCGTCGCAGGCCGTCGACACGGCGACGAGCGACGTCGAGCAGGCCGTCTGTAGATTCAGGCTCGGACCGCGCAGGTCGAGCTTGTACGAGGTCTGCGTCGCCAGGAAGTCCTTGTCCTGGGACACGAGGTCCTGGAAGAAACTGAGCGGCCGCGTCAGGTCCGGATAGGGATAGCGGTAGTGGCTGACGCTCTTGCCGGCGTAGACGCCGACGACGGCGTCTCCCGCGCCAGGCGGATAGCCCGCGTGTTCGAGCGCCTCCCACGAGCACTCCAGGAACACGCGCTGCTGAGGGTCCAGGGAGCGCGCCTCGCGGGGCGTGAGCGAGAAGAAGTCGGCGTCGAACGCGTCGAAGTCCTCCATCACCGCCGAGGCGCGGACATAGCGCGCGTCCCTGAACGCCGACTCACTCACGCCCGCGGCGCGCAGCTCGTCATCGGTGAAGGTGCCGACGGACTCGACGCCCTCCACCAGGTTGCGCCAGAACGTGTCGAGCGTCGCTGCTCCTGGGAAGCGGCCGCTCATCCCGATGATGGCGATGTCCCGGTCCTCCTGCTTCGGCGGTGCCTCGACGATGGGCGTGGGTCGCGCCGCCGTCCCCGGACCGCCGAGTCGCGCCGCGAGTGAGCGGACCGTCGGGTTCCCGAACAGCTCGACGACGGGGATGGTCAGCGCCAGCGCCTGCTTGATGCGCAGGTGCAGCTGGATGAGATGCACGGAGTTGGCGCCGAGTTCGAAGAAGTTGGTGTCCGGATGGACGGCCGGAATCCCCAGCACGGCCCCGACGGCCTTCGACAACGCGTCCTGGAGCGCTCGCGTGCCTTCACCCACGGAGGCCGGTGGTGGCCGCGCCGCGACGTCCCGCTTTGCCTGGGAGGCCTCATCCGGGTGAGGCAAGGCCCGGCGGTCCACCTTGGCGTTGCGGGTCAACGGCAGGGCGTCCAGCACGACATACGTCGCGGGCACCATGTGCTCGGGGAGCTCACGCGAGAGGAGCTCGCGGACGCGCCGCGTGTCGAACGCCCCCGCCCCGTCGGCGAGGACGACATACGCGACGAGCCGCTTCTCGTGGTGCTCACCGACGGCCCCCACCACGCCGGCTCGGATGCCCGGCACCCGCAGCAGGGCCGCTTCGATTTCTCCGGGCTCGATGCGCTGTCCGCGGATGGAGAGCTGGAAGTCGACGCGGCCGAGGAACTCGATGGTTCCATCGGGCAGATAACGGCCGAGATCTCCCGTGCGATAGATGCGCTCACCCGTGCGCGGATGGACGGTGAACTTCCGCGAGCCCGCCCCCGCGCCGATGTAGCCCTGGGCCACGCCGATGCCCGCGCAGCACAGCTCGCCGGGCACCCAGACGGGCCTCTCTTCCAATCGCTCGTCCAGCACGTAGTACCGCGTGTTGGCGATGGGCTTGCCGTAGGGGATGCTTCGGCGACGCTCGTCCGCCTCTTCGACGGGATGGGTGATGTTCCACAGCGACGTCTCGGTCGGACCGCCGACGCTCACCACCTTCACGCCGCCGAAGCGCGCACGCAGGCGTCCGGGGAGCGTGACGGCAATCCAGTCGCCGCCCAACATCACGAGCCGCAGCGGGCACGAGAGCCGGACGTTGCCTCCCTCGAGGTACGTCAGCAGCATCTCCATCATCGCCGGCACGGTGCTCCAGAGCGTGACGCCGTGACGGGCCATCAGCTCGACCCAATGCGAGGGGTCCCGACGCCGGGAGGCATCGGGCATCACCACCGTGCCCCCCGCGCTCAGCGTTCCGAAGAGGTCGTAGACGGAGAAGTCGTGGTGGAGCGCGCTCAGGGCGATGAGTCGGTCGTCCGGCCCGACACCGAACTTCCGGTTCGTCCACTCGATGGCGTTGACCATCCCCGCGTGCGTGAGCATCGCCCCGTTGGGCTGCCCCGTGGAGCCGGACGTGTAGAGGATGTGCGCGAGGTCCTCGGGCCGCTGCGCGGTCGACAACGGCGCGTCGGGGTACTCACCGAAGGCTTCTGGTGTGAGGACCCGCACCTGGACGGACTCGGGCCACGAGTCCCGCGCGAACTTGGGCTGGGTCACCACCTGCTCGACGCCGCCGTTGCGCATCATGAACGAGCGCCGCTCCAGCGGCAGGCCCGCGTCGATGGGCAGGTACGCGGCGCCCGAGGCCAGGACACCCAGCACCGCGACGACCTGCTCCCAGCCCTTCTCCATCACCACCGCGACCACGCGATTGGGCGCGGCGCCTCGCTCGCGGAGGACATGTCCCAGGCGGTTGGCGCGCCGGGCGAGTTCGCCATAGCTCAGCGTGCTCCCCTCGGAGACCAGGGCGAGCGCGTCGGGACGCGCGGCGGCGTTCCGGAAGAAGCCCGTGTGGAGCAGCTCGCCGCTCAGCGGGCGGGCCGTGTCGTTCACGCTGGCGATGAGCTCGCGCTGGCGCACGGGCAGCAGGTCCAGGTCCGCTCGCTCCCAAGCCGCGTCGTCCTCCGCCAACCGGAGGAGCAGCGCGTGGAAGCTGTTGAACATGTCCTCCAACATGCCGGGCGGGAACAGCTCCTCCGCCACGTCCCAGTTCAGGAAGACGCCGCCCCGCTGGTAGACGATCTGGAGGTCGATCCACACCTGCGGCGTCTGCGTGAGGGCCTCGACGAGCCCACCGAACGACTCCGCCAGGAAGTCCACCCAATGCGAGTCCCCGCTCCTGGAGTGGGAGGCGAAGCTCGTCATCACCACGGGCATGATGGCGCCGGAGATGCGCCCCTGGGCCCGGAACAGCTCGCGCAGCAGCTCGACGCCGCTCACCTCGCGATGCTCGAGCGCGAGGAGGAGCTGCTCACGAATCGCCAGCGCCCGCTCCGTGAAGCTGCGCTCCGGATGGTGGTCCACCTCGACCAGCGTGAAGCTGGCGAAGGTCCCGATGATGTCGTTGACCTGCGGATGGACGGGCAGTCGGTTGAAGTGCGGGACGTTGAGCGTGAAGCGCGGGCTGCGGCTCCAACGGGCGATGACCTCCGCGTACGCGGCCAGCAGCAGCTCGGGCTCGGTCAGCCGGCGTGCGCGGGCCCGCTGCTTGAGTCGCTGCCACACCTCCGCGTCCACGCGAGCGAACCAGCGGCCGAAGCGGGGACGCCGGAGCGTGCGGGGGTCCTTCTCCAGCGGCAGGTCCGGCGCGGGCGGCAGGTTCGGGAGACGCGCGCGCCAGTATTCGAGCGAGCGCGCGTAGCGGGCACCTCGGGCGTGGTGCACGGCGAGCGAATAGTCCCGATACGACAGCGAGAGGGGCGCGGCGGTGGCCTCGGGGTGCCGATAGAAGCGCACCAGCTCTCGGTAGAGGATCTGGAAGCTGTACCCATCGATGAAGGTCCCATCGATGCTCATGAAGAGGCGCACGCGGTCGCCGTCGAGCAGGCACGCACGCAGCTCGAACAAGGGCCACTGGTCGAGCGGGAGCACCTGTTGGGACAGCCGCCCACGGATGGCGCCGAGCCGCGCTTCGACCTCCTCCTGGCCACGCCCACGCAGGTCCTCGACGGGCAGGAGGTAGCGCGGGACGGAGGGGAGGATCTGCTGCTGGAAGCCCGGGGCCTCCACGGCGCGCAGCATCTCGTGGCGGGCCACGACCTGGTTCCACGCCTCTTCGAAACGCGCGAGGTCGAGCGCGGGGCAGTCGAGCTCGTTGTATGCGTGCATCGACGCGTTCATCTCCAGCTCGGCCTGTCGACCCACGCTGTAGGCCTGCTGGAGCTCGGTCATCGGGAACGGCAGATGGCGCTCCTCGGGCCGGGGCACCACCTCCACGGGGCTTCCCGACACGGACTCGTCGCGCTCGGACAGGAGGGCCCGGAGCGCCGCCTTGTGCTCCACGAGCTGTTCGCGCAGCCGCGTGGGAAGCGCCCCGTTCGGCGCATCGACGGCCAGGTGCTCGCCATCCACGCTCAGCTTGATGCCGTGAGCGGACAGCGACTGGAGGAGCTCCGCCAGCGTCATAAGAGGACCCGCTTGGTGTCGGCGCGCGCCGAGGACACTCCGCCCATCACGCTGGCGACGGCGAGCTTCTCCAGCAGCTCCGCGGCCACCTGCCCGATGGAGCCGTCATCCACGAAGCGCTTGAGGGGCAGCCCCACGTCGAGCTCTCCCAGGACCAGGTCGCGCAGCTCCAGCGCCATGATGGAATCGAGGCCCAGCGACTCGAACGAGTCCGTCGCGTGGAGTCGCTCTGGGGACAGTCGACAGACGTGGGCCACCATGTCCTTGAGTCGGGCTTCCATCAGGTGGGAGCGCGCGGGGCCCTCCAGGGAGAGCAGCGCCTCGCGGAGCTTGCGCGGCTCGCCCTCCGAGCGGGGCGCGTGGACCTGGGGACGGAACAGGGACGAGCGGGCCACGGACGGGTGGCTGCGTGTCCAGCGCTGCACATCGAAGCGGGCGATGGCGCGGACCACGGGCGCCTCGGCGAGCGTGAGGGCCATGGCGGATAGGGCGGCGTCGACGGACATGGGCTCCATGCCGTGCTCGGCGAGTCGCGCACCGCGCCGGGCGTCCGCGGCGGCCATGCCGATCTCCGCCCAGCTTCCCCACTGGAGGCTGATGGCGGGCAGTCCACGTGCGCGACGGAGGTGGGCCAGCGCGTCGAGGAAGGCGTTCGCCGCGGCGTAGTTGCCCTGCCCCGGAGCGCCCAGCAATGACGCGGTCGATGAGAACAGGACGAACTGCTCCACCGTGGCCTCCGTGGCGAGCGTGTGGAGGTTCCAGGCGCCGTCCACCTTGGGGCCCATGACGCTGTCGAAGCTCCGGGGCTCCAGTTGGAGCAGCGAGCCGTCGGCCAGCACGCCCGCGCAATGGAAGAGTCCGCCAAGAGGAGGTCCTCCACTCCGCACCGAGCGAAGCAGGGCCGCGACCGACTCCGTCTGGCTCACATCGACGGAGAAGACGTCCACCTGCGCTCTCGTGGCGCGCAGGGGAGCCAGGACCCGACGCGCCTCTGGCGTCTCCCCCGTCCGACCGCACAGCGCGAGGTGACGCGCGCCATGGGACACCAGCCAGGAGGCCAATCGGAGCCCGATGCCGCCGAGCCCACCCGTGATGAGGTACGTGCGGTCCGCTCGTGGACGGAACGGCTTCGCGGGCGTGGGAGTACGACGCCCCTGCGTGAGCGTCGGGACCCACCGTCTGTCTCCGCGCAGCGTGACCTCGTCGTCCTCCGCGGGGGGAGCAGATGCGCGACGGAGTTCATCGACGAGCAATCGCGACGACTCCACGGCTGACACGGAGTCGACGTCGATTCGCAAGCACCTCAGCTCGGGGTGCTCGTAGGCGATGACCCGTCCGAGCCCCCAGAGGGATGCGCCCAGCAGGGACACCGATTCCGGGGCTCCGCCCACGGCCTGCGAGCCTCGGGTGATGAGGCACAGACGCGGAGGCCTCTCCAGCGTCGCGCGAGCCAGGGCCTGCACGAGCGAGGTCACGGCGACGGCCTGGACCCGGACGTCACGGGGCAGGGACTCGGGAGCCTCGGGGTTTTCGGCACGCGCCAGGAAGAGGACACCGCGAAGCTCCGGGTCCGCCGAGCACAGCTCGCGCAGCAACAGGGAGAAGGAGGCAGCCTGGGTGAAGTCGAGACGGTGGTCACGAGCGGACACGCGCTCATAGGCAGCGCCTGGACGCGCCAGCACCACTTCGCCTCCCGCATCGGTCAGTGCATCCCGGATCGCCTGTGTGGCCTCCGGTTCCTCGGAGACGATGAGCCAGGTGCCATCCAGCCGGGCCTGTGTGCGCTCCGACTCGCGAGGGCTCCACGAGATTTCGTGGAACAGCTCCTCACTCGCGGCAGCATCCTCGACCGCCACGGGCGCGGCCTTCGCGGGCTCGCGTTCCCCATCCCACCAGAAGCGCTCTCGCTGCCAGGGATAGGTCGGCGCGACGACCTTCTTCGCTTCGGGGAAGAGGTGCTCGAAGCGGAGAGGGACTCCAGCGCAATAGAGCTTCGCGGCGAGGGTCAGCAGTGGGTGACGGGCATCAAGACCGACGGCGGAAGCACCGTGCAGCACGTCCCTGCCCCGACGCTGGGCCGCCGCCTCCACGGCCTCTCCAAGCGAGGTCTCACAGGCCAGCGACAGGTAGACGGAGGCGTTCCGCTCCATCAGGTGCTCGGCGGACAGGTCAACGTCGGGAACGTCCCGACTCGCCAGGTCACCAACGGCTCCTTCTGCCCCCGCGTCGACCCACGTCTCCTCTCGAAAGGACAGGAAGGGGCACTTCGCCGGCCGAGCGGGAAGCGACTGAGGCGGAGGGAGACCGAGGACAATCTGGAGCGCCTCCTCCACGGTGAGCAGGCCCGCAATCACGGCGGCGGAAAGCGCACCCGTGCCATGGCCGGCGACAGCGGACGGCTCGACGCCGAAGGAGCGCCACAGCTCCGCCAGCGCGAGCTGACAGATGAGGAGGAGCGCGGCATCACCTTCACGCCCGCGGGCCCGCGCGGACACCGACTCGCCCGCCATACCATCGACGACGCCATCGCGTTTCTCGACGGAGCGAAGGGGCGCGGCCTCACGCGCGAACACCGACGTGCCCATCAGCTGCCGGAAAACACCGTCGAGAGGCTCGACGTGACGAAGGAACGAGGGCTCCAGGCCCCGCTCCGCACGCATGAGCCCTCGGGCCAAGGAGGCGTCATCTCCCAACACGAAGACCACGCCACGTCCGCCCGAGCCCTTGAGGCGTCCCTGGAAGGCCCCCTCGCCCTCCTGCCCTTCCGAGGCGCGGCGCAGCAGCGCCTGCAACTCCTCGCGCGTGTGGGCGACGCAGGCGAGCCGCTGGTCGTGGTGCGCGCGTCCCGCTCCCGCCGTGAAGCACGCATCCCTGAGATTCATCCCCGGGAGCTGACGCGACCAAACCCCGGCCAGCTCCCTCAGCGCGGCCTCACCGCGCGCCGAGAGCGGCAGCAAGTAGGGCCCGACATCCGGAGCGGCCTCCACCGCCTCCCGATGCGCTTCGAGCAGCGCGTGGGCATTCACTCCACTCATCCCGAACGAACTCACCGCCACCCGATGCGGGCGCCCCAGCTCCGGAAGAGACATGCGCTCCCGCGCCACGGCGAGGCCGGAGCCCTCCCAGGCGAACTCGGGCGTCGGATGCTCGAAGTGCAGAGCAGGCGGCACCTCTCCCGACTGGAGAATCGCCACGGCCTTGATGAGCCCCGCGATGCCCGCCGCCGCCTCGGTGTGGCCGATGTTCGGCTTGACGGAGCCGACCCACAACGGGCGCGCCGAACCCCGTGCCCGCCCGTAGACCCTCGATATCCCCTCCAACTCGATGGGGTCCCCCAACCGGGTCCCCGTCCCGTGGGCCTCCAGGTAGTCCACCTGTCCCGCCTCGAGGCCCGCGCGTTCGAGCGCGAGTCGGTACAGCGACTCCTGCGCCCGGACGTTGGGCACCGTCAGCCCACCGCTCGCGCCGTCATGGTTCATCGCCGTGGCCCGAATCGTCGCGAGGATTCGATCTCCATCCCGAACGGCATCCCGCTGCCGCTTCAGGATGACCACGCCACATCCCTCCCCTTGCACCATCCCGTCCGCGTCGCGGTCGAACGCGCGGCAAACCTGACTCGGCGAGAGCGCCCCCGCCTTGGACAGAAACACACTCAGGTGCGGGGCCAGGAGGAGCTTCACGCCCCCCGCGATGGCCACCGTCGACTCACCCACGCGAAGGCTCTGACAGGCCAGATGCACCGCGACCAGCGAGGAGGAGCAGGCCGTGTCCACGGCCATGCAGGGACCCTCCAGACCCAGCAGGTACGAGAGGCGACCGGCGACATAGCTCGCGTCCACGCCCGTGGAGTAATGCGCGCCAACGCGCTCCAGCCCTCCCTCCGCGACCAGCGCGTAGTCCCGAGCGTGGATGCCAGCGAACACACCCGTCCTCGTCCCCGCGAGCCGATGCGGCGAGAGCCCCGCGTCCTCGAGCGCCTCCCAGCTCACCTCCAGGAAGAAGCGCTGCTGGGGGTCCATCCCCTCCGCCTCCCGTCGGGAGATGCGGAAGAACTCCGCGTCGAACCGGTCGACCCCTTCCACGAACGCCGCCCGGCGCATCGTCGTCTTGCCTGGCGTGGAGGGCTCGGCGTCATGAGCGCCTCGCAGCGCCCGACGATCCGCGGGGACGTCCGTCACCGCGTCGCCGGCGCTCCAGAGCAGCTCACGGAAACGCTCGGGGCTCGAAGCGCCGCCCGGGAACCGACAGCCCATCCCGATGATGGCGATGGCACCGTCGTCAGCACGCACACCAGCCCCGAGCTTCCGCTGGAGCTTCTCGATGGTCAGCAGGGCCTGCTGGAGCGGCGTCAACTCCACGCTCGCGCCGTCCTCGCGGCTCATCCCCCCACCTCCTCGTGGTCGAGCTCCGCGAGCTTCCGGGCAATCATCTCGCGGGCCTGCGTCTCCGACAACCCAGCGATCCGCTCCACCAGCCCCGCATCGTCATCCGCCGCCCGAGCGACGCCCGCCCGTGAATCCAGGAGCCCCCGCAGCCCTGCCGCCAACGCGTCCAACCGTGGATGCTCGAAGAGGAAGGTCGTCGGCACCGCGATGCCCAGCGCCCTCACGAGGCGCCCCGCGAGCATCACCAGTGCCACCGAGCTCAACCCCAGCTCGAACAGCGTCCGTCCTCGCCAGTCCAGCGCCGCGGGCTCCACTTCCATCACCGCCGCCACCTGCCCCTGGAGGAGCTCCAGCAGCCGCGCCTCGCGCGCTTGCGGGGTCCCCTCCCGGAAGTCCATCCCCGTGGCCGCCTTCGGCACAGGCGTCTCGGCCATCTCCTGCCTCGACGGGGAGGGAGCGCGAGAGACCACCTCGGGAGACAGCCACTCCGGCCACAATCGCTGTCTCTGAAAGGGATAGACCGGAAGACTCACACATCTCCCGTCGCGCCCCGGGAAGGCCTCACGACAAACCCTGCCATCCTCGAGATAGGTCCGGGCCGCCTCGACCCATGGAATCGGATGCTCCTCCTCCACCCAGAGGGTCTGCTCCGGAGAACCGATGAATGCCTTCAGCATTCGCATCAATCCTTCCCGCCCCCCGGCGAGCATCGCGGCACGATGGCGATGGTGCTGCCGCTTGAACATCGCGGTAAAGCAGACATCCCCGAGCCGGCCCGCAGAGTCTGCGTTCTCCTCAAGGAAATCCAGAACCTGCTGGGACTGTCGCACGAGCGCCTCCGAGGTCAGCGCGGAGAGCACCAGGAGGTGGCTCGACGAAGCAGCTGCAAGCCCTTGCATGAGAGGGGATTCCGGAGCGGACTCCAGGACGACAAAGGCATTGGACCCACCCAGGGAGGTAGACACGACGCCAGCGCGTGCGGGCATCCCTGCCCCGCGGTCTGGCCAGGCCTCCAGACCTGACTGGATTTGAAGTCCCAGCTCGCCGAAAGCGATGGTGGGATTAGGGGAATCCACATGAATCGTCGGCGGCAAGGTGCGGTGGTACAACGACAGACAGACCTTGATGAGCTGCGCGATGCCGGCCGCCGCCCCCAGGTAGCCCAGGTTGTTGCTGACCGCGCCCAGGCGGCAGGGACCTGAGCGGGTGCCCTCGAGCGTCGCGCCGATGGCGAGGGCCTCGGCCGCGTCGCCCTTGAGGAAGGCCGAGCCGTGCAGCTCCACGTAGTCCAGGCTGGCGGCCTCCACGCCGCCCCGTGAGCAGGCCTGACGAATGACGTCCGTCTGCGCCTCGATGCTGGGCGCCATGATCCACTCGTTCCGGCCGTTGTGGTTGACGGCGCTGCCGCGAATCACCGCGTACACGCGATCACTCGGGTCCACCCGGGATAGGGGCTTGAGCACGACCAGCCCGGCGCCCTCGCCTCGGATGTAGCCATCTGCTCCGGCATCCAGGGTCCGGCACGCTCCGCGCGCCGACAGCACTCCGGCCTGGGAGAGCATGATGCTGCTGTCCGGGGAGAGCATCAGCTCCACCCCACCGGCGAGCGCGCAGTCGATTTCTCCCAACACCAGACTTCTACAGGCCTCGTGTACGGCCGTCGTCGACGAGGCACAGCCCACGCTAGAGCAGGTGCTGGGTCCCCGGAGGTCGAACGCATGGGAGATGCGATTGGCCGCGAAGGACGGCGTCGTGCCCAGCAGCGAATACCCATCCAGCGCCGCCCAGTCCCGCGCGAGCATGCGCTGGAAGTCATTGAAGTTGACCCCCACGAAGACCCCGGTGCGGCTGCCCCGGAGGGAATCCAGGGGGATGCCCGC
The DNA here is from genome assembly GCF_024198255.1 of Myxococcus guangdongensis. NCBI lineage: Bacteria > Pseudomonadati > Myxococcota > Myxococcia > Myxococcales > Myxococcaceae > Myxococcus > Myxococcus guangdongensis. Next base: position 569,366 of record NZ_JAJVKW010000004.1, on the reverse strand, counting down.
GTCCTCGAGCGCGCGCCACGCGCACTCGAACAACACGCGGTGCTGGGGGTCCATCTGCCTCAGCTCTCGCTTGGACAGACGGAAGGCCTGGGGGTCCGCCGACGCCACGTCCTCCAGCAGCCCAGCGCGCCAGTGGCGCACCTTTCCCGGAGCGTCCGGGGTGGGCTCATGGAGCCAGCCCTTCTCCCAGCGGGAGGCCGGAATCTCTCGGGTCGCATCCAATCCCTCGCACAGAAGCCTCCACAGCGTCCGCGGGCACTCGGCTCCAGGAAAGCGGAGTCCGATGCCCACGACAGCGATTGCCTCGTGTCGCATTGCACAAACCCTTAACGCACGCACAACGCCGCGGTCAAACACCGCGAATCACATACCAGACAATCCAAACAGACCCAACCCAGGACACATACAAACCATGACAACCCGAGAGATTCTTGACGACTGACACAGGCGGGAGTGAGAGTCTTCAGACGCCCACGGGTCTCATGGCGCGGCTGGCCCATCACCCCTGACGGCTCAGGACCGCATGGACTTCAGCTTTTCGAGTGAACAGGTGGAGCTGTACGACAGCGCTCTGTCGTTCGCGAAGTCGGAGTTGAACGCGGAGGCCAACGCCCATGTGGAGGGCTTCCCGCGAGGCTTGTGGCGGCGATGCGGCGAGTTCGGCTTCCTGGGCCTGCCGGTTCCCGAGCGCCACGGAGGGCTCGGGCTGGACACGTTGACGACGGCGCGAGTGATGGAGGCGCTGGGACGGGGATGCACGGACACGGGGCTGGTCTTCTCCGTGGGGGCGCATCTGTTCGCGTGCGTGCTCCCGGTGCTGGAGCGAGGCGACGATGCGCAGAAGCACCGCTACCTCCCCCGGCTGTGCGCGGGAGAGTGGGTGGGCGCCAACGCCATCTCCGAGCCGGAGGCAGGCTCGGACGTCTTCGCGCTCAGGACGCGGGCGGTGCGCGACGGCGACGACTACGTGCTCGACGGGAGCAAGAGCTACGTCACCAACGGGCCGGTGGCCGACGTCTTCCTGGTGTACGCCGTCACCAACCCCACGCATGGGTACATGGGCCTGAGCGCCTTCCTCATCGAGAAGGACACGCCGGGGCTGTCGGTGGGACGGCCCTTCCAGAAGATGGGCTTGTCCACCTCCCCCATCGCTCCGCTCTATCTGGAGGGGTGTCGGGTGCCCGCCTCCGCGCGACTCGGGGATGAGGGCGAGGGCGCGCCGCTCTTCAAGCGCTCCATGCAGTGGGAGCGGGCGTGCCTGTTCGGCGCCTATGTGGGGTTGATGGAGCGGGTGCTGGAGCAGACGGTGGACTTCGCCCGACAGCGCAAGCAGTTCAAGCGGGCCATTGGGAAGAACCAGGCCATCTCCCATCGGACGGCGGACATGAAGCAGCGGCTCGAGGCCGCGCGGCTGCTCCTGTACCGGGCCTGCTGGCTGATGGACCGCGGACAGGAGGCGGCGATGGAGGTGTCGCTCGCCAAGCTGGCCATCAGCGAGGCGGCGATCCAGTGCGGCCTGGACGCCATCCAGATCCACGGGGGCCTGGGCTACGTGGCCGAGGTGGGCATCGAGCGCGTGCTGCGCGATGCCATTCCCAGCGCCCTCTTCTCCGGCACCTCGGAGATGCAACGCGACATCATCGCCAGTCACCTGGGCCTATGACGCTCGACCAGATTGTCATGCGCGCCGCGGCGCGGAACCCCGGGGCCATCGCCGTGCGCGGGCCCGATGAAGTCCTCACGTACGGACAACTCGACGCGCTCGCCAACCAGGTGGCGCGGGTCCTCCGGGAGCTGGGCGTCCAGCACGGCGACCGGGTGGGACTGTGGACGGAGAAGTCGGCGCGAGCGGTGGCCGCCATGCAGGGCATCGCGCGGCTGGGCGCCGCCTATGTCCCATTGGATCCACTGAACCCAGCCACGCGGACGCGACTCATCCTCGACGACTGCCGCATCGACGTGGTGGTGACCAGCGCCGCGCGCGCGGCCGAGCTGCGCAATGGAGGCATGGAGCGGCTGCGCTTCCTGCTGGTGGATGACACGGGCCCTGGGCGCGCATGGACGAGCCTGGGCGGCGTCTCCCCGGAGCCACTGCCTGGACATGGCGTGGATGACCACGCGCTGGCCTACATCCTCTACACCTCCGGCTCCACCGGCACGCCCAAGGGCGTGTGCATCAGCCAGCGCAACGCCCTGGCCTTCATCGAGTGGAGCCATGCGCTGCTGGGCACCACGCCGGAGGACCGCTTCAGCAACCACGCGCCGTTCTTCTTCGACCTCTCGGTGCTGGACCTCTATGCGGCGTTCCTCGGGGGAGCCTCCGTCACGCTCATCCCGGAGACGCTGGCCTTCACGCCGAAGAAGCTGGTGGAGCTGGTGCTGCGCGAGCGGTTCACCATCTGGTACTCAGTGCCCTCCGCGCTCATCCTGATGATGTCGGAGGGCGGGCTGCTGGAGCACGAGGACCTCCCGTTCCGGACGGTGCTGTTCGCGGGAGAGCCCTTCCCCATCCGCCACCTGCGTCCGCTGAGAGAGCGCCTCGCCGCCGCGCGGTTCTTCAACCTGTATGGCCCCACGGAGACGAACGTCTGCACCGCCTACGAGGTGGGCGACATCTCCCCCGAGCGCACCGAGCCGGTGCCCATCGGACATGCGAGCTGTGGTGACCGCGTCTGGCTGGCCCGCTCAACCGAGGACGAAGCGACGCAGCCGGGCGTCGGGGAGCTCATGGTGGAGGGACCCACGGTGATGCTGGGCTACTGGGGGCAGCCGCCCCAAGGCTCACGGCCCTATGCGACGGGAGATCTCTGCCGCCAGCTCCCGGATGGCGGATTCGAGTACCTCGGACGCCGCGACAACATGCTGAAGGTGCGGGGCCGACGCATCGAGCCGGGCGAAATCGAGACGGCGCTGCTGTCCCATCCGGCGGTCCGTGAGGTGGGCGTCGTCACCACCGCGTCGGGCCTGGACGCGCGACTGGTGGCCTTCGTCGTGGCCGCCGACGGCACGAAGCCCACCCTCCTCCAGCTCAAGAAGCACTGCGCGGAGCGACTGCCCCGGTACATGATCATCGACGAGCTCCGCGTGCTGCCGGAGCTGCCGAGGACCCAGAACGGCAAGCTCGACCGGCGAGCGCTCCGCGACCTGGCGCCGCGACGCACCTGAAGGGACGTGCTCCCTCCGCCTCCACGATTCGCTCCACCCGAGAACAGTCCCAGGCGATGGGCGAGGACCGGGCGAGTCCGCCATCGGCAAGCAGCAACCGCTGTGCTCTGGGCACGTGCTCCGTGCCAAGCTCTTGCCGTGATGAACCTGCGCCAGGATCCGGTGGCTTCGCTCTCCGCGCTGTCCTCCGTGCTCGACCTCGCCAATGGACTGGAGGGGGAGAAGAGCCTGCTGACCGGTCTGTTCGCGCTGGAGTTGGCGCTGGACGGCGGCCTGTCCCAGGACGACGCCCGGGCCGCCTTCTATGTGGGCCTGCTGCGCCACCTGGGCTGCACCGCCTACGCGGCCGAGGAGTCCCGACTGGGAAATGACGTCCACCTGCGCCGCAACCTGCTGCGCGGGGACACGGGCCGCCCCGAGCATGTCGTGCGTTCCGTCCTGGAGGCCAACCCCAGTCTGCCTCGCCGCGCCGTCGGACTGGCGCGACTGCTGACGTCATCGCGGCGGCTGCGCTCGGAATGGTTCGCGGAGGCATGCGGCGCGGCGCGGCTGCTCGCCTCCGGCCTGGGGCTGGACACGCGGGTCCTCCAAGGGCTGGATGAGGCCTACGAGCGCTGGGATGGCACGGGAGGGCCGCGCCGCCTGGGCGGCACGAACCTGTGTGAAGTCGGGCGCGTCGCGCAGGCGGCGCATGTGGCGGTCGTCTTCTTCGTCGGCTCGGGCACCGCCGTCGCGCAGGAGGCCCTGGCGCTGCAATCCGGGACGACGCTGGACCCGACGTGGGCGAAGCGAGCCCTGGCCCAGACCGCCGCGCTCCAGACGTTGTCGGATGCGCGCATCGAGGCGGCGGAAGCGTGCCTGCTCGAATCACCGCCCACCATCGACGCCACCGCGCTGGCAACGACCTTCGGGGACTTCGCGGACCTGCAGAGCCCCTTCACCCGCGGTCACTCCCGGCGCGTGGCGGAAGCGTGCGCATCCGCCGCGCCCCGCCTGGGCCTGGACGTGGCGGAGCAGGCCACGCTCCAACTCGCGGCGTATCTGCACGACCTGGGACACGTGACCCTGCCCACCGGCATGTGGCTGCGCCCCGAGTGGAGCCCCTCGGACCGGGAGCTGTCCCGGAGCCATGCCCACGCCACCGAGCAGCTGCTCACCGCCACGCCCATGCTGAGAGACGCGGCGAAGCTCGCGGGCGCGCATCACGAGCGACTGGATGGCGGAGGCTATCCCCGGGGCCTCGCGCCCGCCGCCCTGTCCCGGGCCGCGCGACTGCTCGCGGTGGCCGACGTCTGGGTCGCGCTTCAGGAGGAGCGTCCCCATCGTCCCGCGCGGACCGCGCCCCTGGCCAGGCAGGCCCTGGATGCCGAGGTGAAGGCGGGCCGGCTGGACGCGGACTGCGTCGCGGTGGTGGCCGGGACGAAGCACGTCCGGCGCGCGCCGGGCCCTGGTCCCACGTCCGCGCTGACGCCCCGAGAGGTGGACGTGCTGCGCCTGCTGGCGGGAGGAGCGACGAACAAGGAGATCGCGGAGAGGCTCGGGGTGTCGGACCGCACGGTGCAGCACCACACCATCCACATCTACGAAAAGCTGGGTGTGAGCACCCGCGCAGGCGCCTCGCTGGTGGCCGCGCGCACGGGCATCGTGTGATCCGCCATCTGGCCGATGTGGGCAGGAACACCTCATGGTGCATTGAGCCCCATGAACAAGCCCTTCGCCGTCGTCCTGTTCTTCACCGCCCTGGCCGCGCTGGCCCTGCTGCAGGGCTGCGCGGCGGCCTCCACCGCGTGCCGCACGCGTCCCGCCACGTCCCCCGGCTTTGAACGGACCGCCTCCGACGGCCTGTGCCTGAGCAGCGTCCGGTGGGAGCCCGCCCGCCCGCCCGTGCGCGGCGTGGTGGTCCTCATCCACGGCCTGCGGGACTACTCCGACCGCTACGGCCGGCTCGCGGAGGCGCTCCAAGCCCAGGGGTTCGCCGTCGTCGCGCAGGACCACCGGGGCCACGGACATTCCGGTGGGGACCGCCAGCGCATGGAGTCGATGCAGCAGTTGGTGGATGACGTGGGCGGCGTCGTCCAGGATGCCCGCGCCAGACACCCGGACGTGCCGGTGGTGGTGTTCGGCCACAGCATGGGCGGACTCATCGCCACGCACTACGTGCTCCAGCACGGCCCCGGCGTGTCAGGGCTCATCCTGAGCGGCGCGGGCATCGTGCTCCCTCCCGGCGTATCCGGCTTCGACACGCGCCTGGCGAAGATCTTCGGCACACTCCTCCCCGGCCTGCCCGCGCAGGACCTGGACAGCGAGATGTTCCTGCACGACGGCCCGGAGAAGGAACGGTTCCTCGCGGATCCCCTCATCACCCACGAGCGGCTGCCCGCGGGCTCCGCCAAGGCGCTCATCGCCTCCATCGAAGCGCTCGAGGGGAAATTCCAGGACCTCAAGCTCCCACTGCTGGTGGTGCACGGGGGCGAGGACGTCATCACCTCCATCGATGGCAGCCGCGCCCTGGTGGCCCAGGCCACGAGCACCGACAAGCGCCTCATCATCTACGAAGGCCAACGCCACGACCTCGCGCACGAACCCGACGCGGCCAAGGTCGTCGCAGACATCGTGAGCTGGGTGGAGGCACACATCCCACCGAGCGCCGCCGCGCACTGACGACAACCGTCGGGTTGGCACGACGCGGTCACATGCGTGACGCCCCGCATCGAAGCGTGCGTGCCTGAATTGGGCCCAGGCATAGGGCGGATGCTCCGCGGCCCGCTTCAGTCGCTTTCGACCGTCAACTCCCCGTCAGCAAGACGAAGTGCCCAGGCGCGCTCACCGTCGAAGAAGACCTCGACTGCGCCTGCCGTCGCGAATGGTGCGAGCGTCTCGAAGATCGACCGTGGCCACTCTTCATCGCTGTCGTGGGGGGCTTTGTCGCCGCCGTACCAAAGACGCGTCAATCCGTTGGCGTCACGTTCGACTTCCCAACCATCGGCATTGACCGCGCCAAGCAAGTCGGTTGCTTCGAGCACGCCGTCCGGTTCGTGGAACTCACCGGGACGATCTTCGGCCAGCGCCTTCAAGGCGGCGAGCGCCGGGTCGAGGACACTTTCGGGAAGGATGAACGACGAGCACTTCACGTCCACAAGAATGCCCATTTGGAACGCCCCTATCACAAGACATCAATCGTGCACGCGGCACCAGGGACACGCTCTCGAAACAGTCACCTCGCCCTGGGTCGCGCCAAGATGGCCCTTCAACCAAGAGCCAGCCACCCGATTCACCGGGCCCGCAAGACCTCACCCAACCTGCGCACCGCCTCGGTGATCCGCTCCGGCGAGCAGGCGGAGAAGTTCAGCCGCAGGCCATGCGACGCCGAGCGCCCACCCTTCACCGCGAAGGCCTGCCCCGGCAGGTACGCCACCTGCTGCGTCTCCAGCGCGCGTGACAGCAACCCCGTGCTGTCCATCCCCTCGGGCAGCTCCACCCAGACGAACATCCCGCTCGTGGGCGTCGTCCACGTCGCGCCCGCCGGCAGCTGCGTCTCCAGCGCCTTCAGCAACGTGTCCCGCCGCAGCCGGTACTCGCGCCGCAGCGTCTCCAGATGCCCCTCCAACCGTCCCGACTGGAGGAACGCCAGCACCATCCGCTGCGGGAAGGTCGTCGTGTCGATGTCGCTCGCCTCCTTCACCGTCGCCAGCCGGGACACCATCCACTCCGGCACCACCACCCAGCCCACCCGCAGCGCCGGCGCGAGAATCTTCGAGAACGAGCCGACGTAGAACACCCACTCCGACTCCAGCGCCTTCACCGGCGCAATCGCCCCGCCCTCCTCGTAGTGCAGGAACCCGTACGCATCATCCTCGATGATGGGCATCCGGTACTCGCGCGCCAGGCCCGCGAGCCGCTCCCGCGCCGACAGCGCGAGGCTGGTCCCCAGCGGGTTGTGCCCGTCGCTCATCGTGTAGAACAGCGCCGGCCGCTCGCCCGCAGCGAGCAGCGCCTGCATCCCGTCCAGGTCCAACCCCGTGCGCGCATCCCTCCGCACCGGAACCCGACGCACGTCGTAGGGCGCGAGCACCTGCTGGAACCCCGAGTACACCCGGTCCTCCAACAACACGCTCCGCCCCGGCTCCAACAAGAGCCGCGCCAGCAGGTTCATCCCCTGCTGCGCCCCCGTCGTCAGGAACACCTGCTCCGGCGAGCACCGCACGCCCCGCTTCGCCATCAGCGCCACCACCTGCTCGCGCAAGGGCTCCAGCGTCGCCGAGTACTGCAACGCCTGCCCCTCCTCCGCCAGCACCCGCGCCGCCGCCTCCGCCATCCCCTCCGTCGGGAACAGCTCCGCCGCTGGCAACCCCAGGGCCAGCGAGTACACCCCCGGCCGCGTGATCTTCTGCAACATGTCCTGGATGGCGGACGGCCCCAGCCCCCGCGCCCACGACGCCAACGGCAACTCGCCCACGCTCGACGGAGCTTTCACGATGTCTCCACCCGATGACGCGCAAAACCTGCGCACTCTTGAAACTCCGACGCAATCGTAGCGCACGGGAAAGCCGAGCGAACAGGAAGCCGCTCCAGGAAGACGCACCCCGTGTGGACCCAGAGCCCTACACGCGCTCGGCGGGCGACCAGCCGTCACCTGGGGCTTCCCAGTCTCCGAGCCCTCCTCGATAATCGAAGCTCGCCTGGAGAACCGATGCTGGACCGACCGATGTACCTCAAGCCCAACGTGGCGATCGAGCCGCTGTACAACCAGTGGTACGCGTGGTGGTACCTGCTCTCGCCAGCCACCGCGCCCCTGTTCGTCACGAACCTGCACCAGAAGCTGATGCAGTCGTTCGTCGCGAACCCGGACGTGCACGTGGCCGCGCTGAAGAACCCCATGTTGATGGGCGGGCCCTTCATCAACCACCCCACGGCCAAGGCCCCGCGCGTGAAGGAGCTCCTGGAGCGCACGCAGAAGGAGCAGGCCCACATGCTCGCCTACACCAAGGCGGTGGGTGAGCTGGAGCAGCTGCTCGCGCCCAACAACGGCGGCTCTCTGGAGGCGCTCTATTCCAAGGTGCCCGACCTGCTGCGCGGCTACGTGGAGCTCACGTACGACTTGAGCAACCGCGCCAGCGCCCGGTTCATCGAGCCTCTGCTCTACAAGAGCCGCTTCTACCAGGAGTCCTCGCAGAGCGTGACGCTGACGCAGGTGGACGGCGACTGGCGCCCGTACATCTTCAGCACGCCGCGCCTGGAGGAGGACACGCCCATCTGGCTCAACGTGCCCTTCCGCCACGAGGGCCTGGACGCGCTGTTCCGCATGCGCCACACGCCGGGCTCCCCGGGCCAGGTGGCGGAGATGCTCGGCGTGCCGTCCAAGGCCGCCGCCGCGTTCGCCGACCTCTTCACCGACGTCGTGCCGCGCAAGGCCGCCCGCTATGACGGCGAGGGCGTGCGCGTGCGCTACTTCGGCCACGCGTGCGTGCTGCTGGAGACCAAGGAGGTGAGCATCCTCACCGACCCCGTCATCAGCTACGAGTTCCCCACGGACCTGCCGCGCTACACCCACGCGGACCTGCCCGAGCACGTGGACTACGTGGTCATCACCCACGGCCACGCCGACCACCTGATGATGGAGACGCTCATCCAGCTGCGTCACCGCGTGGGCACCATCATCGTCCCGCGCAACAACGGCAACTCGCTGGCGGACCCCTCACTGCGGCTGATGCTCCAGGCCACGGGCTTCAAGAACGTGGTGGAGATCGACGACCTGCAGGAGATTCAAATCCCCGGCGGCTCCATCACCGGCCTGCCCTTCATCGGCGAGCACAGCGACCTGGCCATCCAGGCGAAGACGGCGCACCTGGTGCGGCTGGGCGGCAAGTCCATCCTGATGGCGGCGGACTCCAACGCGCTCGAGCCTCGGATGTACCAGCACCTGCGCGACATCATCGGACCCATCGACATCCTCTTCCTCGGCATGGAGTGCGAGGGCGGCCCGATGAGCTGGATGTACGGCCCGCTGCTCACCAACCCCCTGCCCCGGAAGATGGACCAGGCCCGGCGCCTCAACGGCTCCGACTGCGCCCGCGCGGCGGAGATCTCCAACTACCTGACGCCCAAGGAGGTCTACGTCTACGCCATGGGTCAGGAGCCCTGGCTGCGCCACGTGATGATCCTCGTCTACGACGAGACGGCGCCCCAGCTCATCGAGTCCAACAAGTACCTGGAGCACTGCCGCGCCAAGGGCATCCAGGCCGAGCGCCCGTACGTGCGCATGGAGCGCGTGCTCTAGCGGAGGCTCACGCGGCGCGGGGCGACAGGTGGCCCCGCGCCCGGAGCGCGTCCAGCACGCGCTCCACGCCCGCCTCCACCGGCTCCGTCGCCGAGCGGACCGTGACGTCCGGCGACTCCGGGGCCTCGTAGGGGTCCGAGACGCCGGTGAAGTGCGGCAGCTCCCCCGCCAGCGCCTTCTTGTAGAGCCCCTTCACGTCGCGGGAGATGAGCGCGTCCAGGGGCGCCTCGATGTAGACCTCCACGAAGTCCACCTGCACCTGGGCCGCCAGCGCGCGCACCTCCGCGCGAGAGCCTTGGTACGGAGAGATGGCCGCGACGATGACGCCCACGCCGTGCCGGGCGAGCAGCCGCGCCACATGGCCGATGCGCCGCGCGTTCTCCTCGCGGTCCTCGCGCGAGAAGCCCAAGCCGCGCGTGAGCCACGTGCGCACCTCGTCACCGTCCAGCACCTCCACGGCGCGCTCGGGGGCCAGCCGCTCCCGGAGCGCCCGCGAGAGCGTGCTCTTGCCCGCGCCCGACATGCCCGTCAGCCAGAGGATGAAGCCCTGCCGGTTCATGCGCACCTCACACGGCGGGGCCGTTGATCATCCCGGCCCCCACCGTCGCGTTCGTCGCTTCGTCGATGAGGATGAAGCTGCCTGTGTGCCGGTTGTCGCGGTACGCGTCGAAGAACAACGGCGCCGTGGTGCGCAACGTCACCCGGCCAATCTCGTTGAGCGCCAGCCTGGGGCTCTGCTCGTCACGGCTGAGCGTGTTGATGTCCAGCCGGTAGTGCAGCTGCTTCACCTGCGCGCGCACCGAGCGCGTGGTGTGCTTGAGCGCCAGCCGCGAGCCCGTCTGCAACGGCACGCCCTCCGACAGCCAGCACACCATCGCGTCCAGATCCTGCCCCACGTGCGGCGGGTTGCCCGGGCGGCACAGCAGGTCGCCCCGGCTGATGTCCAGCTCGTCCGCCAGCGAGACATTCACGGACATGGGCGGGAACGCCTGCGCGACCTGACGCCCCGCCAGGTCCAGCGAGCGGATGCGCGTGGTGAAGCCGGACGGCAGCGCCATCAGCTCGTCACCCGGCTTGAGCACGCCGCCCAGCACCTGCCCCGCGTACGCGCGGTAGTCCGGGAACTTCGAAGACATGGGCCGCAGGACCGTCTGAACGGGGAAGCGCACGTGGATGAGGTTGCGGTCCGACGCGATGTGCACGTTCTCCAGGTGGTGCAGCAGCGTCGGCCCCTGATACCAGGGCATCTTCTCCGAGCGCGTCACCACGTTGTCCCCGCCCAGCGCGGAGATGGGGATGAACGTCAGGTCCGTCACGTCCAGCTTCATGGAGAACTGGCGGAACTCCTCGCGGATGGCCTCGAAGACGGCGGCGTCGAAGCCCACCAGGTCCATCTTGTTCACGCACAGCACCAGGTGCGGCACGCGCAGGAGCGACGCGAGGAACGCGTGGCGCCGCGTCTGCTCCAGCACTCCCTTGCGCGCGTCCACCAGGATGAGCGCCAGGTCCGCCGTGGACGCCCCCGTCACCATGTTGCGCGTGTACTGCAGGTGCCCGGGCGTGTCGGCGATGATGAACTTGCGGCTCGCGGTGGCGAAGTAGCGGTACGCCACGTCGATGGTGATGCCCTGCTCGCGCTCGGCCTTGAGCCCGTCCAGGAGCAGCGCCAGGTTGACGTACTCGTCCCCGCGCGCGCGGCTGGTGCGCTCCACGGCGGCCAGCTGGTCTTCCAGAATCGAACGCGTGTCGTGGAGCAGCCTGCCGATGAGGGTGCTCTTGCCGTCGTCGACGGAGCCCGCGGTCGCGAAGCGTAGCAGTTCCACTAGAAGTACCCCTCACGCTTGCGGTCTTCCATCGCCGTCTCGCTGAACTTGTCGTCCGCGCGGCTCGCGCCCCGCTCCGTGACGCGCGAGGCGGCAATCTCCGAGATGACGTCCTCCACCTTCACCGCCTCCGACTCCACGCACGCGGTGCACGTCATGTCGCCCACCGTGCGGAAGCGCACCGCCGCCGTCGTCACCGCCTCGCCCGGCAGCAGCGGCAGGTACGGGGACCACGCCATCAACATGCCGTCCCGACGGAACACCTCGCGCCGGTGGCTGAAGTAGATGGAGGGCAGCGCCACACCTTCGCGGGCGATGTACTGCCACACGTCCAGCTCCGTCCAGTTGGACAGCGGGAAGACGCGCAGGTGCTCACCCCGGCGGTGACGGCCGTTGTACAGGCTCCAGAGCTCGGGGCGCTGGTGCTTGGGGTCCCACTGGCCGAACTCGTCGCGGAAGGAGAACACCCGCTCCTTCGCGCGCGCCTTCTCCTCGTCCCGGCGCGCCCCGCCGAAGACGGCGTTGAAGCGGTGCTTCTCGATGGCCTCGAGCAGCGGCACCGTCTGCGCCCGGTTGCGCGACGCGCGGGGGCCCTTCTCCTCCGCCACCCGTCCCGCGTCGATGGCCTCCTGCACCGACGCCACCAGGAGCCTCGCGCCCAGCTCGGCCACGCGCGCGTCCCGGTACTCGAGCACCTCCGGGAAGTTGTGCCCGGTGTCCACGTGCAGGAGGGGGAACGGCAGCGGCGCGGGCGCGAACGCCTTCACCGCCAGGTGCAGCATCACCGCGGAGTCCTTGCCGCCGGAGAACAGCAGCACGGGGCTGTCCAGCTCCGCGACCACCTCCCGGATGATGAACACCGACTCCGCCTCGAGGGCGTCCAGGTGCGAAAGCTCGTAGCTCACGAGAGAAAACGCTAGCACGGCTCGCTCGGAGTCCCGCCAGTCCACTCATTCACGAAATACGCGCGTAACAAGCCAGCAATGTACGCGGGGTAGAAGTCTTCAGCCGGCTCGAAGTGGCCAGGGCTTGACCCGTTTTCCTCGGCTGTGCGACAGAACCGTACCGTCATGCCCAGTGCGCCCACCTCGAATCCGAACGCCCCCGAACGCTGGTTCCCTTCCCGAAAGCCCCTGCCGGACGCCCGGCTGAGGCTGTTCGCCTTCCCCTTCGCGGGCGGCAGCGCGTCCATCTACAGCGCCTGGCAGGGTGGCCTGCCGCCGGGCGTGGAGCTGTGCGCGGTGCAGCTGCCCGGCCGCGAGCGCCGGCTGATGGAGAAGCCCTTCGACAGCCTGCCCGCGCTGGTGGACACGCTGCTGCCGGTGCTGGCGCCGCTGCTGGACAAGCCCTTCGCCTTCTTCGGCTACAGCATGGGCTCGCGCATCTCCCTGGAGCTCACCCGGCGGCTGCAGGCGCGCAACGGCCCCATGCCCCGCGGGCTGGTGCTGGCCGCGTCCGGCGCGCCGCGCGAGTCGGACCGCAAGCCCATCCACCACCTGCCGCAGGAGCAGTTCATCGAGGAGCTGCGCCGCTACGACGGCACGCCGGAGGAGATCCTCCAGCACCGCGAGCTGCTGGAGCTGCTGGTGCCCACGCTGCGCGCGGACTTCGCGCTCGCGTGGTGGGAGAACGGCATCTCCCCCGTGAAGCTCGACGTGCCCATCTCCGTCATGGGGGGCACCGCCGACAAGCACGTGGCCCTCCCCCGCCTGGAGACGTGGCGCGACGAGACGCGCAGCCCGGACTTCCGCATCCGTCACTTCGAGGGCGGCCACTTCTTCCTGCGCGCGAAGCAGGCCGAGCTGCTCGCCGCGCTGGGCGAGGACCTCACCCGGTGGATGTCGAACCCGGCGTGACCCCTTCCGCCGCCTCGAAGCGGGGCGGCGCGTCCGACGCCAGGGGGACGGTGAACTGCCAGCGCACGCGGAACGGCTGATTCCACGGCCGCCGCATCGCCACCGCGGCCTGGTGACGCGCCGAGGGCCGCAGCTGCATGAAGCGCCACGTCTGGGGCGTGTCCTGCATCCGCGCATCGAACGAGATGCGCGGCTCGCGGCCCGCCTCCAGGTGGAAGGCGAACTGGTCCAACGGCAGGGACAGGCCCGCGCCCCGGGCCTTGATGTAGGACTCCTTGAGCGTCCAGTACTCGAAGAAGCGGCCTCGCTGCTCGCTCTCGGGCAGGGCCCTGAGGGCCGCGACCTCCGGGGCGGCGAAGAAGCTGTCGGCGATCTCCACCGTCTCGCCCTTGCGCTCCGCGTCCTCCACGTCCGCGCCCAGCTCCGCGTCCAGCCCCACCGCCACCAGCGCCATGCCATCGGTGTGGGACAGGTTGAAGCGCAGCCGGGCGCCATGCTCGCCTCGAATCTCCGGCCGCCCGTAGGCGTTGGTCGAGAAGCTCCAGGCCGTGGGCGGCACCGGCGCGTAGCGCGACAGCGTCAGGCGCACCAGCGCGTGACTCACCAGGTACTGCTTCTGGTGACGCTCGAAGCGGAAGCGCTGCTGCTTCTGCCGCTCCGCTGTGTCCAACAGGCCCCAGTACGCGTCCAGGAGGTGCCGCTCCAGGATGCGCTCGGGCTCCACAATCCACACGTGGACTTCGTCCGGACCCAGCTCCAGCGGCGCGCCGACAGTCGACATGCGCCTGCTCTACCACGCCGGCCCCACCCCCGCGTAGGCTCCCGGGTCCAGTGCCGGCCTCGCGCCGGACGGGGGGAGCCACATGGATCCACACGCCGCGACGAAGAAGCTGGAGACCTTGCGCACGCTCATGGCCGGGCACACCGACGCCAGCGAGGAGCGGCGCATCCTGGACCTGCTGCGTGACGCGACGCCCACCGAGCTGAACTACCTGTTGGCCAACGTCGACCTGGAGTCGCTCCTGGGAGATCTGGACGACCGCGTCTTTGGCCCGGACCACCACACCATCCTCATGAAGCTGCTCTGCCGGGAGCGGGCCCAGGAGCTGGCGCTGCCCGTGCGCGCGAGCCTGGTGACGGCCATCCAGAAGGGCGGCACGCCGTTCACCGCCGAGCAGTGCATCCGCGACCTCTTCCTCGGCGTGCGCGGCCGGGAGCTGACCGCCTTCAAGAACCTGCTCGACGCCGGCAACAACCACCAGGACCTGGAGAAGCTGCTCTTCGACGACGTGGACAACGCGGCGCTGCGCGAGGAGATCCTCGGCCACATCCAGCAGGAGGCCCGCACGGCGCCCAGTGGCGAGAGCAAGGTGCTCAGCGACATCGACGACACCTTCTACGCCAACCTCAAGGACAGCCGGTACCCGTCCAAGACGGTGTACCCGGGCGTGCTCGCCTTCTACGCGGAGCTGGACCGGGGGCCGGGCATCATCCCCGGGCGCGAGGGTGACCTCACCTTCGTCACCGCGCGCCCCATGGACCCGCTGGGCGCGGTGGAGAACCTGACGTTCGACAGCCTGCGCAAGCACGGGGTGCCGCCCCACGTGGTGCTGTCCGGCAGCCTCACGCACCTGCTGGGCAACTCGCGCATCGCCGCGAAGAAGTTCGACAACTTCCAGCGCTACCTGCGCTGCTTCCCGGAGTACAGCTTCGTCTTCGTGGGCGACAGCGGCCAGGGCGACGTGGAGTTCGGCGACCGGATGCTCCGCCACGCGCCGGAGGCGGTGCACGCCGTCTTCATCCATGACGTGGTGGACACCCCGGAGACGACGCGGCGGGCCTGGCTCGACAAGCGCATCCACTTCTTCGACACCTACGTGGGCGCGGCGGTGGACGCGTTCGCGGTGGGCCTCATCTCCCGGGATGGCCTCGCCCGCGTGGCGCTCGCCGCGCGCGAGTCCATGGAGGGCATCGCCTTCACCTCCGCGGCCCAGCGCGACGCACGCAAGACGGAGCTCCTGCGCGACCTGCAGCGCGCGGACGCCCTGACGTCGCCCTCGCCGCCCGCGGCGCACTGACGTCCTCCTGGAGCGTCGGCCGGCGGAAGCTCCCCTCTGCGCGGGGCTGGCCGGCTGACGCGTTCCGGACGTCCGCGGGGGCGTGCTCCCGCCCCGGTGGGCAATCCCCTTCCACCGTCCCTGGGGGCAGTTGGCGCGGGCCCCCGCATCGCCAACTTTCCCACCGCTCCCTCATGGGGGCCGCGGGCGTGGCGAGGGAGGGGGGCGTGATGGGGGGCGGGGTCTGATGGAGCTCTTTCCCATCCACCTGCTGTTCATCGTCGTGCTGATGAACCGCTACATCCTGGGGCCGTTCCTGCGCCGCGTGCGGGGTCGCAGCATCGACCAGGTGGACGAGGCGTACCGTCCGCGGGTCGCCATCGTCATCCCCCTCTTCAACGAGGGCCAGGGCATCTTCACGGCCGTCCGCAGCCTGCTGGAGCAGGACTATCCCCACGAGCTCCTGCAGATCGTCGTGGTGGACGACTGCTCCAAGGATGACAGCTACGCGTGGGCGATGAAGGCCGCCGAGGGCCACTCCAACGTGCTCGTCATGCGCAACCCGGAGAACCTGGGCAAGCGCAAGGGCATCAACCGGGCCGTGAAGGCCGCGGTGGACGCGGAGATCATCGTCTCGGTGGACTCGGACGTCATCGTGGACCGCTCCGCCGTGCGGCGCCTGGTGCGCCGCTTCACGCACTCGCGCATCGCCGCGGTGGGCGGCCGCACCTACGTGACGAACCGCCACCAGAACTGGCTGACGCGCATGGTGGAGATCAAGTTCCACTTTGCCCAGCAGTGGCTCAAGGATTTGGAGCGCAGCTTCCGTCAGGTGATGTGCCTGTCGGGCTGCCTCACCGCGTACCGCCGCGACGTGCTGCTGGAGCTGGAGCCCATCCTGGAGGCGCGCTCCATCGCGGGCGTGCCCATCAAGTACGGCGAGGACCGCTTCCTCACGCGGCAGATCGTCAAGCACGACTATGAGACCGTCTACACGCTGGACGCGTTCTGCTTCACCGCCGCGCCGGCGACGCTCGCGGGCTACTTCTCCCAGCAGCTGCGGTGGCGGCGCTCCAACCTGGTGGACCTGCTGGGCGGCCTGTCCCACGCGTGGAGGCTGCACCCGGTCATCACCATCCACTACGTGTCGCAGCTCGCGCTGCTGCTCGCCTACCCCGTCGTCATCGTCCACAACGTCCTGACGGGCGAGTTCTTGGACATCCTCGCGTTCCACTTCCTGGTCATCGGCCTGTTGGGAATCATCTACCGGCTGGAGACGCGGCACCTGCCGGAGGAGCGGCGGGTGCATGGGGCGTGCTTCCTGCCCATGGCCCTGCTGATGCCGGTGACGTACGCGCTCTTCACGCCGCTGGCGCTGCTGACGCTGGACTCCGGGAGCTGGGAGACGCGGGGCAGTGCCAGCACCGCGCCGGCCCCCAGTCCCGTGGCCAACCGCGGCGAGCTGCCGACCGACCCCGCTGGTGAGGGCTCTCCATGAACCAACGCGTCGCCAATCGCATCAACGCCGTGGCCGTCTCGCTCTACAAGATGATGGGCTCGGTGTTGCTGGGCCTCATCCTCACCGCGCTCCTCTGGTTCCTGTCGGTGCAGGGCTTCTTCCTGCTGAGCCGCTCGTGGGCGACGCCCACGGTGATATCGCCCACGGACCCGCAGATCCTCACGCTCAACACCCAGCTGGCGGCGCAGACGTCGTCACGAGATCATGTGCTCGCCGAGAAGCGCGCGGTGGAGAACCGGATGACGGACGCGCAGCGCACCGCCGCCGCGGAGCGCTCGTTCCAGCAGCGCTTCCTGGTCGCCCTGCGCGGCGAGCGCGCCTCCAAGGACCGCACCGCCAAACGCCTGTCGACGCTGCGCCGGGAGTACCAGGAGGCGCGCAAGGAGATCCTCGAGTCCAACCGGGCCTACGCGGGCCTGTCCCGCGCGCGCACGGACGCGCTGTATGGCGCCCGGCTCTTGCAGCAGGAGGACAAGCTCACCCTCAACCACCACCTGGCGCAGCTGGCGCAGAGCAACCTCTCGCTGGCGCAGACGACGGTGGACCTGGAGACGCGGGTGGAGGGCATCCACCGCGAGATCGCGGGGCTGACGGCGGTGCAGGACGGCACGCCGGACGGGATGACGTCGGACGTGCTGCTCTTGGAGCGGGAGTACACGCACTCGATGTTGGAGCAGGCGCGCGCGGAGGCGACGCTGCGCAGCCTGGAGCACGACGCGAAGGCGCTCGACGACGTGGCCCAGCGCTACGAGGCGCTCATCGCGTCGCTCAAGGCGTCGCCGTACCTGCGCGCCATCGAGAAGGACCTGACGGTGGCCTTCGTGCCGTACGAGAACCTGGGCAACGCGGCGGAGGGCTCGCCCCTGTTCGCCTGCGCCTTGAAGGTCGTCTGGTGCCGCGAGGTGGGCGTGGTGGGCGGGGTGCTG
This sequence comes from Myxococcus guangdongensis, assembly GCF_024198255.1. Lineage (NCBI taxonomy): Bacteria > Pseudomonadati > Myxococcota > Myxococcia > Myxococcales > Myxococcaceae > Myxococcus > Myxococcus guangdongensis. The sequence continues at coordinate 551,743 of NZ_JAJVKW010000004.1, read as the reverse complement.
GAGGGCGAGGTCACCATCAAGCACCCCATCCGTCAGCACATGCTGCGCGGGGTGATGGTGGAGCTGAAGCTCACGGACGACGCGTCGGCCCGCGAGGACCTGCTGCACCTGGGCCGCGCGCCCCTGGTGCTGTGAGCCGCGCGCCCATGACGAGGTGGAGAAGTCCCATGCGGAAGAGCCTGACTTGCGGCGCGCTGCTGTTGCTCGCCGCGCGAACTCCCGTCTCCTGGGCCCAGTCGACGCCCGAGGCCACCCGGCCAGCTGCTCGCCTGGAGGAGCGCTCCGCGGGCTATTGCGACTGGGTCCAGGGGATGGGTGAAGCGGAGGCCGCGCTGGAGCTGGCGCCGGAGGTGTTCGGGAGCTTCGGCGCGGTGAACACCGGCGAGGCCGAGGGAGGCACCGCCCTGGGTAAGCCCAAGCTGCGCGTCACCGCGGGCTTGAGCTACGACTTCGTGGGCCTGTACCGGGGACGCACCATCCACCGACGCGCGGCGGCGGAGTGCCGCAGACACCAGGCGCTCTCGTCACTCCAGGCGGCGGTGCGACAGGGCTCGGGCCTGGGCGAGGACTCCGCCCTCGAGGCCCGCGCCCGCGTCCTCCAGGAGGCCCTGCCCCGCGCGGAGGCGCTCGTCACCACGCTGCGCGACGACCTCAAGGAAGGCCGCGCGACGCTCGAGGAGCTCAACGCCGTCCAGGTGCGGCTGGACCACCTGCGCTCGCTCAGCACGGACACGGCGCTGGCGCGGGAGCGACTGGCCGCCCGTCCTGTCTTCGCTCGGGGGCAGCGGCTGGAGGCGCTGCTGGAGGAGCTCCGCGCGGCCGATGACGCGGTGGAGTCCGAGGTCGGAGGACTGCGCCGGGCGCGCGCCTGGCAGCTCAGTGTGCGCGGCGGGTACGACGAGGTCTTCGACGTGGACCAGGACGTGCCGCTCTTCGGGCAGGTCATGCTCACGTATGACCTGGGTCACCTGTGGCAGGGCAAGGCGAACGCCCGCGCGCGCGATGGTCGCCGCCGCGCGACGCTGCATGACGTGGAGGGGATGAACCAGCAGGTCTCCGAGCTCCTGGTGGAGCTGCGCTCCCGACATCGCACGGAGGAGGCCCGGCTGCGCGAAGTCACGGCGCTGGTGACGGACCTGGAGGGACAGCTGCGCGACGTGGAGGCGCTGCAGACCCGAGAGATTCGCCGCTTCCGCGACTACCTCTTGTTGGAGCTGGCGAGGCTGCGCGCCGAGCAGGCCTATCTCACCGCCCACGTGGAGGCGCTCACCTCGTTCCTCGGGAGCACCGCCCCCTGAGGAGGACACGCGTCTCGACGTGGCTCCTCGCGACCTGCCTGGGGACAGGGGCCCTGGCGGCCGCGCCCAGGACGGCGGACAAGCCCTTGCCACCGAGCAAGCTGGAGGTGACGGAGGGAGCGACCCGGCAGCGGCCCGACGGCCGGCTCGACGTGGACGGCGCGCGCCTGAGAGCCATCCTCCCGGGCTCCGACTCCTCGCGGGCCGAGCTGCGCTTCACGCCTCACGCCCCGTCCGAGGAGCAACGCGCGCTGCAATCCGGAGCACCTCGCCAACAGGTGGGCCTCAAGCTGCGCGCCCAGGATGGCTGCAACGTGGTGTATGTGATGTGGCGCTTCACGCCCAAGCCCGGCCTCGTCGTCAACTACAAGCACAACCCGGACCTGCACCGCAGCGCCGACTGCGGGAACGCGGGCTATGTCACCGTGCGCCCCACCCGTCGTGTCGCGCTGGGCGCGCCCACCTGGGGACAGGAGCACGTGCTGCGCGTCGAGCTCGTCCGCCCCACCCTCCGCGTCTGGGCCGACGACACCCTGGCGTGGGAGGGAGCGCTGCCTCCCGAGGCCTTCTCCTTCGATGGCCCGGTGGGGCTCCGCTCGGACAACGTGCGCGTGACGCTCCAGCTCCGCGTCCCGCCTCCGTCAGCCACGCGTCCACATTGACCCTGCCGACGCGTGCCAGTGGATTCGCTGCTGCGAGTGTCGACACGACGCGTGATTTCGCTCGCCACGAATCAGCAATCCCAGACATCCACTCTCCACGCTCGCTCTGTCCCGTCGAGACACGTTCGTCCGGATTCCAGAATCTGGATCCAGCCCTCGGACAGACATTTCGAGCCTGTGTTTCATGTGGCCTCGAAAACCGACAACACGGCCGTGAATCCTGTGTTTCACGCTGGCACCGCGGTTGCTTTTTCGACGGTCCGTGACAGAGCGAGCCACCCCCGCCTCCGAGCCGTCCCCCCGGCGAGCCACAACTGACTGGGATTCCATGCCCCCCGGCGATTCCCGGGCTCATGGCGTCCGGCCCCAGGTCGTCGCGGACCTCGCGCATCCGTCCCCTCCTCCAGCCTCTTCAGGTGCCCCCACCATGTCCAAGACCTCCACTCGCGGCGCCGCGGCGCGAACGCGCTGGGTGCTGCCGCTGCTGATGACCGCCTTCGCGGGCCAGGCGCTGGCGGCGCCGGTGCTCCGCCACACGGCGGACCAGCGCGGCGACCTGTTGATGGTGGGCAACACGCTCGCCCACGACTGCGCCTCCAACGTCCCCGCGCCCCTGGTGGGCACCGTGGGGGCCTGTGGCTCGAACACCAATGACGACGCGGTGGATGTCTATTGGACCATCGAGTCGGGCGTGGCCCTGGCGAACACCTCGGTGACGGCCACGCAGGCGCGCAGCCGGGCGGCGCTGGTGATTCCCACGGGCGCGGTGGTGACGTACGCGCGGCTGTACTGGGCCGCGCACCTGTCCACCACGACGAACGCGCGGACGCCGGACCTCACCGCCGAGTTCGGCCGGCCCGGTGTCTTCACGCAGATGCTGACGGCGGATGTCTCGCACAGCTACGCGCCCAACGGCCGCTACATCTACGAGTCCTCCGCGGACGTCACCAGCCTGGTCGCCGCGAATGGCTCGGGTGTCTACGAGGTGAGCGACGTCGACTCCGCGCCGCTCGCCAACCTCAACAGCACGGACCCGTTCAGCGCCTGGGCGCTGGTGGTCTTCTATCGCCACCCGGACGCGCCCATCCGCAACCTGACGCTGTTCGACGGCATGGACTACGTCAGCAATGGCAATCCGCAGACGGTGACGCTGTCTGGCTTCACCGTGCCGAACTCGGGCTTCGACGCCAAGCTGGGTGTGCTGGCCTTCGAGGGCGACGCGACGCGCACCGGCGACCAGTTCCGCGTCAACGGCAGCAACATCTCCGACGGCGCCAACCCGGTGAACAACTTCTTCAACAGCACCCGCTCGGTGCTCGGCACGCCCGCGAGCCACGCCAACGACTTGCCCCGGCTGACGGGCGCGTCGGCGAGCATGTCCGGCGTGGACATGGACGTGGTGGACATCACCAACTACGTCTCCGGCGGCGCCACGTCCATGACGGTGACGGCGACGTCCTCGGGTGACGCGTACATCCTCGGCGCCTTCGCGACGTCCATCGCCACGCTGCGCCCCGACTTCACCAACACGTACAAGACGGCCACGGCGGTGAACCCGCGCTCGGACGGCTCGCTGCGCGGCGGCGACCTCATCGACTACACCATCGTCACCACCAACACCGGTGACGACGTCAGCATCGAGACCATCCTCCGGGATCCGCTCCCCGCCCAGCTCGCCTACGTCCCGGGCACGCTCGAAATCCTCACCGGCCCCAACGCGGGCCCCCTCACCGACATCCAGGGCGACGACGTGGGCGAGGTCAGCCCCACGGGCGTCATCACGGTGCGGCTGGGCACGGGCGCGACGAGCACCCTGGGTGGCAGCCTGCAGCTCAACCAGAGCACCAGCATCCGCTTCCGCGCCGTGGTGAATGCCGCGGCCTCCGGCGTCATCGCCAACCAGGCCACCATCACGGCCCAGGGCGAGCGTGGCGCGCCGGCGAGCTCGGCCAACAGCTCCCCGTCCACCACCACCACCGGCCCCACCAACATCGTCGTGTCCGTGCCTCCCGCGCCCGTCGTGACGGCGCCGACGAACGGGAGCACCGTGGGCACCAACCGGCCCGTGTTCACCGGCACGGCCGAGCCCGGCAGCACCGTCAGCGTGGTGATCGGGGGCGTCACCGTCTGCACCGCCTCGGCGCACCCCACCACCGGCGCCTGGTCCTGCACCAGCAGCGCGCTCCCGGAGGGGGCCCACACGGCCACGGTGACGGCTCGGGACGCGGCCAACAACGCCAGTCCGGCCACCACGGTGAACTTCACCACCGACACCGTCGCGCCCGACACCAGCATCATCACCGGTCCCTCGGGCTCGGTGGCGGCGACCGGCGCGAGCTTCACCTTCACCTCCAACGAGAGCGGCGTGACGTATGAGTGCAGCCTGGACGGCGCGGCCTTCACGGCCTGCACCTCGCCCACCAGCTACACGGGGCTCGCGCAGGGCTCCCACACCTTCCAGGTGCGCGCCCGGGATGCGGCCGGCAACATCGACCCGACGCCGGCCAGTCGGACCTGGACCGTGGACACCGTGGCTCCGGACACCAGCATCGTCAGCGGCCCCAGCGGCCTGACGAACAGCACGAACGCGACGTTCAACTTCGCCTCCAACGAGGCCCCGGTGACGTACCAGTGCTCGCTGGACGGGACCTCCTTCACGGCGTGCGCCAACCCGTTGAGCATCACGAGCCTGTCGCAGGGCAGCCACACGCTCCAGGTGAGGGCGGTGGACGCCGCCGGCAACATCGACCCCACGCCCGCAAGCCGGACGTGGACCGTGGACACCACGGCGCCGGACACCGCCATCACCTCGGGCCCGACGGGGACGACCAACTCCACCAGCGCCACGTTCTCCTTCACCTCCACGGAGACGCCCGCGCTCTTCGAGTGCAGCCTGGACGGTGGGGCCTTCGCCGCGTGCACCTCGCCCACGACCTTCAGCAGCCTGTCCCAGGGCAACCACACGCTGGCGGTCCGCGCGCGCGACAGCGCCGGCAACGTGGACGCGACGCCGGCCACCCGCACGTGGACCGTCGACACCGTGGCGCCCGAGACGACCATCGTCAGCGGTCCGTCCGGGACGACGGCCTCCACGCAGGCGACGTTCGACTTCGACTCCAACGAGAGCGGCGTGACGTACGAGTGCTCACTCGACGGGGCGACCTTCACCGCCTGCACGAACCCGATGACGTACACGGGGCTGTCGCAGGGCAGCCACACCCTGCAGGTCCGCGCGCGTGACGGCGCGGGCAACGTGGACGCGACGCCGGCCACCCGCACGTGGACCGTCGACACCGTGGCCCCCGACACGTCCTTCGCCAGCACCCCGCCGTCGGTGTCCAACTCGGCGGTGGCCAACTTCCAGTTCAGCTCCAACGAGAGCGGCGTGAGCTACGAGTGCCGCCTGGATGGCGCGGTGCTGTTCACCGCGTGCTCCGCGTCGCAGAGCTTCCCGGGCCTGTCGCAGGGCAGCCACACCCTCGAGGTCCGCGCCGTGGATGCCGCGGGCAACGTGGACCCCACCCCGGCCACCTACACGTGGACCGTCGACACCCTCGCGCCGGACACCACCCTCTCGGGTGGCCCGACGGGGACGACGTCGAACACCGGCGCGACGTTCAGCTTCACCTCCACCGAGAGCCCGCAGACGTTCCAGTGCTCGCTCGACGGGGCGCCGTTCACGTCGTGCACCAGCCCGACGTCGCTGTCGAACCTGGCGGACGGCTCGCACACCTTCGCGGTTCGCGCGGTGGATGCCGCGGGCAACGTGGACCCCACGCCGGCCACCCGCACGTGGACGGTGGACACCACGGCGCCGGATACGAGCATCGTCACCCGCCCGCCGAGCGTCTCCGCCTCGGCGAACGCCCAGTTCACCTTCAGCGCCACCGAGTCGCCGGTGACGTACGAGTGCTCGCTCGACGGCGCGGCCTTCAGCGCCTGCGCCTCCTCGCAGACCTTCCCCAACCTCACGGACGGCTCGCACACGCTGGCGGTTCGCGCGCGGGATGCCGCGGGCAACGTGGACCAGACGCCCGCGACCTACACCTGGACGGTGGACACCACCGCGCCGGACACGACCATCGTCAGCGGGCCCTCCGGGCTGACGAACAGCGACAGCGCGACGTTCGGCTTCGGCAGCTCGGAGTCCGGCGTCACCTACGAGTGCTCGCTGGACGGCGCCACGTTCGTCGCCTGCTCCAACCCCGTGACGTTCGACAACCTGTCCCAGGGCGCCCACACCCTCACCGTGCGCGCGCGTGACGGCGCGGGCAACGTGGATGCGACGCCGGCCAGCCGCACGTGGACCGTCGACACCGTGGCGCCCACCACCACGTTCACCAGCACCCCGCCCTCCATCACCAACGCCACCTCCGCCACGTTCGGCTTCGGCAGCGACACGGACCCGGTGACGTATGAGTGCTCACTGGACGGCGCGGCGTTCATCACCTGCTCCAACCCCCGCACCCTCACGGGCCTGTCCGAAGGCAGCCACACCCTGGAGGTCCGCGCGCGCGACACCGCGGGCAACGTGGACGCTTCGCCCGCGACGTACACGTGGACCGTGGACACGACGGCGCCGGACGCGCCCGTCATCGACACGCCCGCCAACGGCGTCGTGGTGCCCACGCAGCGCCCGGTCATCTCCGGCACGGGGACGGCGGGCACGCTGGTGACGGTGTCCGTGGACGGCGTCGTCCTGGGCACCGCGCCCGTGGATGCGCTGGGCCGCTGGACGTACACCCCCACCGTGGACCTGGGACAGGGGCTCCACACGGCGATTGCCACGGCCACCGATGCCGCGGGCAACGTGAGCGACGACAGCGCTCCCTCCGAGTTCACCGTGGACACGGTGGCTCCCGACGCGCCGGTCATCACCACCCCCGCGGACGGCACCACCATCGCCACCGCGACGCCCGTCTACTCCGGCACCGCGGAGCCCTTCGCGCAGGTGACGGTGGAGGTGGACGGGGACGTGATTGGCACCGTGACGGCGAACATCGACGGCGACTGGAGCCTGCCCAGCCCGACGGCGCTGAGCGAGGGCCCGCACACGGTGGAGGCCACCGCGACGGACTCCGCCGGCAACACCAGCGACGCGGCGTCCAACGACTTCACCGTCGACCTGTCCACGCCGGAGACGTACATCGACTCCGGCCCCGCGGCCTTCACGCGCGAGACGACTGCGTCCTTCGCGCTCCGCATGGAGAACGGCGGCGTGTCGTTCGAGTGCAGCCTGGATGGCGCGGCCTTCACGGCCTGCACCAGCCCGCTGAACCTCACCGGCCTCTCCGAGGCCACCCACACCCTCGCGGTCCGCGCCGTCAACGCGCTGGGCACCGTGGACCCGTCGCCCGCGACGTACACGTGGACGGTGGACCTGCAGGCGCCCGCGGCCCCCGCTGTCGTCTCGCCGGCGAACGGTGGCACGGTGGGCACAGCGACGCCCACCATCACCGGCACGGCCGCGTCGGACAGTGAGGTCTACCTGGAGGTGAACGGCGCCACCTACGGCCCCATCCCCGTGACGGCCTCCGGCACGTGGACCTTCACCTTCCCCACCGCGCAGCCCGAGGGCCCGCTCACGCTCACCGCCGTCGCGGTGGACGCCGCGGGTAACACCTCCGACGCGACGTCGCACGGCTTCACCATCGACCTGACGCCGCCGGAGACGTTCATCGAGTCCGGTCCGGAGGCGCTCACCCGTGAGACGTCGGCCAGCTTCGAGCTGCGCTCCGAGGGCGACGCGGTGGGCTACGAGTGCAGCCTGGATGGCTCGGCCTACGTGGCCTGTACCTCGCCGGTGAGCTTCACGGGCCTGGCGGACGGCTCGCACACCTTCTCGGTGCGCGCGGTGGACGCCGTGGGCAACGCGGACGCGACGCCCGCGACCCACACCTGGACGGTGGACACCACCCCGCCGGACACGCTCATCGTGTCCGGTCCGGACTCGCCCACCCGCGCCGTGGACGCCTCGTTCGAGCTGGTCGCCAGCGAGCCGGGCTCCACCTTCGAGTGCAGCGTGGATGGCGCGGCGTACATCGCCTGCACCAGCCCGGCCCTGTTCGAGGGCTTCGCCGAGGGTGAGCACACCCTGACGGTGCGCGCGGTGGACGCGGCGGGCAACGTGGACCCCACGCCCGCCGAGTACACGTGGACGGTGGACCTGACGCCGCCGGCCGCGCCGCTCATCGCCTCTCCCGCTCCGGGCGCGGTGCTGGCTGACGGCGTGGTGACGCTCACGGGCACGGCCACCGACGCGACGTCGGTGACGCTGACGGTGGGCGGAGTGACCTACGGCCCCATCCCCGTGAATGGCACCGGTGGGTGGTCCTTCACGCCGCCCGTGACGCTGGGTGACGGGCCGTACACGGCGGTCGTCACCGCGACGGACGCCGCGGGCAACACCGGCGCGTCGGCGAGCGTCACCTTCACGGTGGACACGACGGCGCCCGACACGGCCATCGACAGCGGCCCCGCGGCCCTGACGAACGTGGCCTCCGCGTCCTTCGTCTTCTCCTCGAACGAGACGCCGGTGACCTTCGAGTGCAGCCTGGACGGCGCGACCTTCGTCGCGTGCGCTTCCCAGGCGACGTTCGACAACCTCACGGACGGCGACCACACCCTCGCGGTGCGCGCCGTGGACGCCGCGGGCAACGTGGACGCGACGCCCGCGGAGCATACCTGGACGGTGGACACCCAGGCGCCGGCCGTGGACATCGACTCGCCGGCCGAAGGCTCGGAGTCGAGCGTCTCGACGGTGACGTACTCGGGCACGGCGGAGCCGGGCAGCACCGTCACCGTGACGGTGGACGGCACCGTGATTGGCACCTTCGAGGTGGATGCCTCGGGCACGTGGACGCTGACGGGGAGCGCGCCGCTCGGCGAGGGCTCGCACACCGTCTCCGTCACCGCGACGGACGAGGCCGGCAACACCAGCACGCCCGTCGTCCACACCTTCACCGTGGACGCCGAGCCGCCGCAGACGGAGTTCACCCAGACGCCGCCCACGCTGACGAACCAGACCTCGGCCACGTTCGGGTTCAGCTCGGACGAGTCCCCGGTGACGTACGAGTGCAGCCTGGACGGCGCGCCCTTCGGCGATTGCCAGAACCCCACCGAGCTGACGGGCCTGGCCGACGGCGAGCACACGCTCGAGGTCCGCGCGAAGGATGACGACGGCAACGTGGATCCGACGCCCGCGTCGTACACGTGGACGGTGGACACCCAGGCGCCGGACACCCGCATCCTCAGCGGCCCGCCGCTCACGGAGGCGCCCGCCGACGCCACGTTCGTCTTCGAGTCCACCGAGCCCGGCTCCACCTTCGAGTGCAGCCTGGACGGCGCGGCCTGGACGGCGTGCACCAACCCCATGGCCTTCACGAACCTGGCGCTCGGGGCGCACACCCTGGAGGTTCGCGCGGTGGACGGCGCGGGCAACGTGGATGACTCGCCGGCCTCCTACTCGTGGAACATCACGGCGGACTCGGATGGTGACGGCCTGACGGACGCGGAGGAGCTCGCGCTCGGCACGGACCCGAACAACCCCGACACGGACGGCGACGGCCTGCCGGACGGCATCGAGGTGAAGGTCGCGGGCACGGACCCGCTCGACGACGACACGGATGACGACGGCCTGCTGGATGGCAACGAGGACGCCAACCACAACGGCATCGTCGACGACGGTGAGACGGACCCGAAGAAGGCGGACACGGACGGCGACGGACTGGCGGACGGCCTGGAGCTGGGCCTCACCGAGCCGCAGGGCACCGACACGGACCCGGCGCGCTTCACGCCGGACGCGGACCCGTCGACGAAGACGGACCCGCTCAACCCCGACACGGATGGCGGCGGCGTGTTCGACGGCATCGAGGACGCCAACCACAACGGCCGCGTCGACGCGCGGGAGACGGACCCGCTCTTCGCGCCCGACGACGTGGACTCCGACATGGACGGCATCGATGACGCGACCGAGATTGCGCTGGGCCTCGACCCGCGCAACGCAGACTCCGACTCCGACGGTGTGCCGGATGGCGTGGATGGCATCACCGACACGGATGGGGACGGCCTCATCGACGCGTTGGACCCGGACAGCGACAACGACGGCGTGCTGGACGGCACCGAGATGGGCGTGACGCGCGAGACGGCGCACCCGCACACGGACCAGAGCTCGCCGAACTTCCGTCCGGACGAGGACCCCAGCACCACCACCGACCCGAAGAACGCGGACACGGATGGTGACGGCCTGAAGGACGGCGAGGAGGACACCAACCACAACGGCCGCGTCGACGCGCGGGAGACGGACCCGAACAACCCCGACACGGACGGTGACGGCCTGCCCGACGGCATCGAGGTGAAGGGCGAGAACCCCACGGACCCGCTCGACGCGGACACGGACGGGGACGGCCTGAAGGACGGCGAGGAGGACGCGAACCACAACGGCCGCGTCGACCCGGGCGAGACGGACCCGAACAACGCCGACACGGACGGGGGCGGCGCCAGCGACGGCGAGGAGGTCGCCGGTGGCACCAACCCGCTGGACGGCAATGACGACTTCGTCGTCGGCGGAGGCGGCTGCACCACGGGCGGCGCGGCCACCCTCGCTCCGCTGGCCCTGCTGCTCCTGGCGCTGCCGCTGCGTCGCCGGGCGCGTCGCGACTGACGCATCACCGAGGGCTCCGGCGGCCACGCGCCACCGGGGCCCTCGCCGTCAGTTGATGGGATAGGAGTGCACGAAGAGGAACACGAGCATGCCCTGGAACAGGGCCATGCCCAGCACCAAGGGCCCGCGCAGCGCGGGACGGCGCGCGAGCCACGCGCCCAACGGCAGGAACGCGGGCCACACCGCCGCGCTGTAGCGGCCCAGGCCCACCAGGCCCACCGTCCACAGCACCAGCATCAACGGAATCCCGAACGCGGCCAGCGGCCACCACTGGCGCCGACGCGCGAGCAGGAGCGCCCCCACGCCGGGGATGAAGGACACCGCCACGTAGAGGGTGACCTCGGGCGCCCAGTCATCGCGGAGCCACCAGGTCCCGAGCCCCGCCCACGCGCCCGACCACTCACCGGCGCGGACCTTCCACCAGAGCTGCGGGTCGCCGAACTTCCATGCGAGGAAGACGAAGTAGAGCGACGTCACGACCAGCGGCACGGCGAGCGCCAGGATGTCGCGGTGGAACCACGCCTTGAGCCCACCGCCCCGGGAGCGCAGCTGCTGGTAGAGCAGCGACAGCCCCGCCACGAGTGACAGGTGACGTGACAGCCCACCGAAGCCCAGCGCCAGCGCCGCCCACCAGTGGCGCCCTCGCTGGCTGAAGAGCACCGCGAGCGCGGTGAGGAACACCATCCACGACTCCGGGTAGCCCGCGGACTGGAAGAAGGCGAACGGATAGGCGGTGAAGAGCAGCAGGCCCGCGCGGGCCGTGTCCTCGTCCTCGAGCGTGCGGAAGAGCCGGTACAGGACGATGAGCCCGAGCAACCCGGCCACGTTGGCCACCAGCACCAGCGACACCTGGATGCTCAGGCCCGTCGTCTCACGGACCAACCGCCCCAGCATGGGCAGCAACGGGAAGAAGTTGGTGGCCTGTGGGCGCACATAGCCCTGACGGGCGATCTCCGTGTACCAACCGCAGTCCCACCGGCAGAACGCATCCAGTCCCGCCAGGCCCGTCTGCTGGAACGGAGGGCGATGCAGCCGGTTGTCGAACACCAGCGACACCCGCGCGAGCAGCAGCAGCGCCAGTCGGCTGAAGAAGAAGAGGCTGACGGGGAACGCGAGCTCCGAGCCCAGGGCCCGAAGCCTCGCCCGCCAGGGCGTGGGGCGCACGGCCTCTTCGGTGACAGGAACGTCCGTGGACATGCGGTCGAGCAATCCCGAGGTGCGAGAAGGGGCGACACCCTACTCCACTCCGGGCCCCATGGCAGCGCCTCCGCTCAGAGCGGGCTCTCGGCGGAGGGAGGCCGCGTCCCCAGCCACGTCTTGTCCGAGGCCACCCGCACCAGCCCCTGCGGGAAGCAGACCTTCGGGTGGGGGGCGAAGCCGCCGTGCAGCAGGTCCTGCACGAAGGTCGTCACGACCTGCTCCGTCTTCACGGACCTCCGCGCGCCGGAGGCGTCCCGGACGTGACGGACCTTGGTCAGCGTCCGCTGCTCGTGGTGTCCATAGCCATCCAACGCGAGCGACAGCGCCCCAGGTCCGCTCATCTCGATGGTCATCGAGCGGCGCGCGAGCGTCCCCGGCACGCGTTTGCGCTCCAACAAGTCAGGGTCCGTGGTGTCGTACTTGTCGAGGATGTGCAATCCCATCACATTGACATAGGGATTGCCGGGCACCGACGCCATCAGCGCGTTCGTGAGGGTGTTGTTGTCCAGTCCGGCCTTGGCCAGCAGGAAGCCATACTCGGCCCAGAGCTCTCCGAAGGCCGCCAACGCGAGGTTGTCCGTGTCTGTGTAGACGCCGCCCTCCTGATGAAGGATGGCCAGCCGGAGCAAGTCACTGGCGGCGGCGAAGTTGACCAGATAGCCGCGCGTCTCGAAGTCGATCCAATGGCGGTAGCGCGGGTGGAGGTTCAGCTCGGCGAGCGTGCGGAACCTCCAGTTGGAGCCTTGCATCCGCAGGCCCGCCATCGAGGTCCTGAAGCGGTCGGCGCTGGTAGACCAGAGGTTGATTTCGTAGTTCGGGTTGCGGAAGGCGAAGGAGGTGATGTTGGCCAGGTACTTCTCCGGAACGGGCCTTCCCATCCAGATGAAGTGGAGCTTCTTGGGGATTGCGCCGGGAAACGGCTCCGCCACGGGCATGGCTCACCTCCGTGCCAGGGACTGGCTACTCCTGCGCGGCCGCCTGTGCGGGCTTGGGGCCGTTCTTGGCCGCCTCGAGGATCTTCCTCAGGCGCGTCTGCGCGTCGTCCTCGGGGAGGATTCCGGCCTGCTCCTCGATGGTGGCCACCTTCTTCTGCATCCGCGCCTTCTGCAGCCCGGCCACCGCCTCGCGCGACGGCAGGTTGGGCCCGAGCTGGTCGAGGACCACGGAGCGGGTCCTCGCGGCGGTGGTCTTCACGACCTGTTCGTTCTGGAAGAGGGTGCCCTTGTCCTCGGCCTGCGACGCGCCGGTGCCGTACGCGGAGATGACCTCGCCGCGGACGGTGAAGGCCTTCATGGAGACGAGCTTGCCGCCGCTGGTGCCCACCGCGTCGGTGAGGAGGACCGCGGGGAGGACCCACACGTCCGGGGAGATTCCCTTCGCGCGGGCCGCGTCGATGCGCTCCTCGGTGGAGGCGCTCGCGCGCAGGCCGCTGGAGGACAGGCCCTTCACGGGGACGATGCGCAGCCGCGCGTCGTTGGACAGCTCGCCCAGGAGCATGGCCTCGAGCTTCTTGCGGTCCACCGCCTGGGAGAGCTCCTCGGAGACGTAGGTCTCGAACACGGCGACCTCGATGACGTCCTGGGGCGCGCGGCGGGGCGCGGCGGCGATGGCCTTGGCGTAGTCCTCGTTCTCGCGCGCCTCGGCGTCGATGCGAGCCTGCTCCGCGGGGTCCGAGCTGGTCACGACGGTCTTTCCATCGAGCCCCGTCTTGGTCGTGGTGACGACCATGCCGGCGCAGCCGGTGAGGGAGAACGCAACCAGGGACGCGACGAAGGCGCGCGAAGACATGTCAGCTCCGGGGGATGTGGCCAGGGGGACTCTTGGCCAGTGAGTGCGCTGAGGACGTGCGCCCCCTGGAAATATTCAGGGTCACCTGACCTTCGACTTCGTCAGGACCACGTGCGTGGCCTGGGCGGTGGCGACGTGCTCGGTGCACGTGTAGCCGAGGCCCACCATGTCGATGCCGCCGAGCAGGTGCTCGCCCTGGCCAAGGAGCACGGGCGAGATGGCCAGGTGGAGCTCGTCGACGAGCCCCGCGGAGAGGTACTCGCGAATGGTGGCGGCGCCGCCACCCAGCCGCACGTCCTTGCCCTGGGCGGCCTCCTTCGCGCGCTCCAGGGCGGCGTGGATGCCCTCCGTCACGAAGTGGAACGTGGTTCCGCCCTTCATCTCCAGGGGCGGGCGCGCGTGGTGGGTGAGCACGAAGACAGGCACATGGTACGGCGGCGTCTCACCCCACCAGCCCTTCCAACCGTCATCCGTCCACGGGCCCCGGCTGGGGGCGAACATGTTGCGGCCGAGGATCCACGCGCCGATGTTCTCGAAGCCGCGCGCGGCGAAGTCGTCATCGGGGCCACCTCGGCCCGCGGCATCTCCAATCAGGTCGCCAGCGAAGTCGCCATGGAGCTTCTGGAACGTCTTCGTGCCGAAAATCCAGGTGTGCAGCGCGGGACCTCCCACGCCCAGCGGATTGGCCAGGTCCTGGTGGGGACCGGCGCCGTAACCGTCGATTGAAATCGAGAACGCGTTGACCCGCAGTCGCGACATGGGCGTCTCTCCTTTGGAGGCCGGCGGCATCATCCGCGTTCGAGCACCCACACGCCATAGGTCACCTTCCCCAGCAGCAGGAAGATGTTCCACTCGTCATAGGCACACAGCACCTCGAGCGCCTCGGCCCCCAACCGGGACTCCATCTGCTTGCGGGCCCGCCTCACCTTCGCCAACCGGAGCGCGTGGCGAGCCATCCCCTCGTCGAGCTCCTCCAGGTACGGCGAGCCCTCGTCCGTCGTCGTGCCGAACTCCACGACACGCAGCCCGGCGGCCTCGCAGGCCGCGTCCATCCGCTCCCGTGACAGCGTCGCGGGATTGAGGCCCAACCGCCAGGTGACGCGCTCCGCCTCGCGCGGCTCCAACAGCTCCGTGGCCAGCGCGCTGCAATTCATCATCGAGCCACCCGGTCGCAGGACCCGCGCGCACTCCTTCATCGCGCGCTCGAGGTCCTCTGCGTGGTTGAGCATGTCCAGGCACCAGACGAAGTCGACCGAGGACGACTCCAGCGGAAGCCGCTCGATTCCACCTCGCGCGAAGCTCACCCGCCCCTCCACCCCTTCCCGCCGGGCCCGCTCGGCCGCGAGCGACAGGTTCTGGTCCAACGGGTCCACCCCCACGACGTGCCCCTCCAACCGCCGCGCCAGCGCCACCACCTGACGTCCCTTGCCACAACCGACGTCGACCACGCGCGAGCCCGCGCCCACGCCACGCCGCGAGGGAATCGCATCGAGGAGCTCCGACATCGGCCGCCCACCGGGCGACGCGTCCAGATACCCATACCGCGTCCCCTCCTCCTCCAGGAATGGCCAGAGGAAGTCATAGAACGCGGCGATCCGCTCTTGAAGGGTCGACATAAGACAGACACCCCAGCAGACCTCCACCCCGCGGACAAGCACGGCGTTGAGAGGTTTCAGCGGGAACAGCGACACCGCCGCGCGTCAAGGGGGTGAAGCCTGTCCCGGGAAGATGCCCCACGCCGTGAAGACCATGTGGCGCGCATCCAGCAGTTCCTCCCCATCCATCGCGCGGCTCGGCGACACTGGCCGGGGGCCACGTGAGGTCGTGCGTGCAACCGAAGGACGAGGACGTCGAACGGACCGAAGGCTACTACCACCGCTATGGCGAGGCCGTGCACCGGCGTTGCCAGCGATTGCTCGGGGACGACGCGCAGGCCTGGGACGTGACGCAGGAGGTGTTCCTGCGGGTCCACGTCCATCTGAAACAGGTGCGCGCGGCCACCTCTCCGCTCTCCTGGCTGCTCACGGTGGCGGACCGCCAGTGCTTCTCGCTGCTGCGCCGCCGTCGCACCGAGCGCACCTCGGCCATCACGCTGCGCGCCCCCGTGGATGACGAGTTGGACACCTCGATGGAGCGATTCGTCACCGACGCGGACCTCTTGAGACATGTGCTCGCCCACTGTCCCGAGGACGTCCAGCGCATCGTCGCGCACCGGTTCCTCGATGAGCTCGAGCAGGAGCAGATCGCCACCCTGCTCGACGTGTCCCGTAAGACCGTCCAACGCAAGCTCCAGACCTTCTTCGAGACGGCCCGGCGCCTCCTCGAGGTCTCTCCGAGCGCCGTCTCGTGGAAAGGACCCGCCTCCGCATGAGTCCCTCATCGCTGCCTCGCTTCCCGGGCGTGCCCGACCTGCTGATCGAACGCTATCTCTGCGGTGAAGTGACCCCCGAGGAGGCCGGGTCCGTGGAGCAAGCCGCACACGAGATGCCCCTGCTCGCGGCCTACCTGGAGGAGCGTCGCGCCGCGCAGAGCGCCTTCGTGCGACGGCGTCCCTTCTCGAACATCGAGGCGCGTCTGCAAGAGACCAGGCCAACCCCCGCCTGGGCCGGAGTCGAGCGCTGGGTCCAGCCCGTCCTCGCGCTCTGTGCCCTGCTCGCCCTGGGCCTGCCGCTCCTGCGCCCCGCGCCGGACGTCGAGGAGCGGATCCGCGTGCGCGGAGGGCTGACGACACGCCTGCACGTCAAACGCGGCGACGTGGTCTTCGAACAGGCCCAGGATGGAGCGCTGCGTGCCGGAGACCGCGTGCGCCTGGAGGTCGAGGACCCGGTGGGCGGCGCGCTGTACGTACTGGCCGTCGACGGCGCGGGCCGGGTCACTCCGTTGCATGGCTTCCCGGAGACGGGCGGCGAGCTCCGGTTGGAGCCGGGACGCATATTGCTCCCTGGAAGCCTGGAGCTGGACACGGGCTCGGAGCGCGAGGCGCTCGTCTTCGTGCTGACCTCGTCCACCCGCGAGGCCCCCTCGCCGACAGCCGTGCGGCGGTGGCTGGAACAAGGTGCCCGGACCGCGGGCTTCCCTCCCACCCTCGAGCCACTCCCAGCCCTGCGCCACGCGGTGCGCGAGCTGCCCCGGGAGCAGCGCTGACCCCACGCGGCTTCGACATGTCCCACGTCACCGTCGTGCCGCGTCTTCCGGGATGAAACCACCACGGGAGCGAAGCATGACGAGACGATGGCGACACCGAGTGCTGTGCATGGGATTGCTGGCCGGGGCATCGATGGGGTGCGGCGGCATCCTCGGCGAAGAGGGCGAGGACGACGCCCTGTTCACCGTCGAGGGCTCGCTGGTCTCGGCCGAGTCGCTCGACGGCGCGCGCCGCGAGAAGCTGCGCGTCGCGCTCCACTGGGAGCACTGGCCCGAGGCCACGGCGGAGTGCATGAAGACCATCACCAGCCTGAAGGACTACAACAAGTGCCTCCGCCTCAGCCCATCATCGGACTACTCGCGGCAGGGCGTGGACGTGAAGGTGCGCGGCCGCTTCCCCAACACCTTCGACATGCCCGTGCGCAAGCTGCCCGAACCCGGCGTCCTCAACGGGGACGAAGGCATGAAGTTCGGCATGGCCTACGTGCTCGCCTACGTCGACGGTAACGGCAACGGCAAGCTGGACCGCGTGAGCCTGACCGCGACGAGCAGCCCGGACGAGGTCATCGGGCACCAGGAGGGCTACACCCACGAAGCCTTCGTCTTCCATCACGTGGTGTATCGCGAGGGTGCGCTCCACCCGTTCTACAACGCCATGTTCCCGCACTGCCCCGAGCCGCCGCAGGGTTACTCCCTGGTCACGTATCGCTACAAGGAGGACCCGGCGCTGCCGCCGGGCCATACCTACTTCGACGGCTGCGACGTCAACAGCGGACGCGTGAAGATGGACCTCTTCATCGAGCTGGATGGGCGCTTCCGCGGGTACGTCTGCGAGCACAACACGAGCGCCCTGCGCACACAGGTGCGCGCCGCCACCGCGCCCCGTCCGCCGTCGAGCAGTGAGGCCTATTGCAGATCCTTCAGCCCCGGCCTCCAGGAGCCGGCCCTCTACGTGAACAAACACCCGGAGCGCTACTGCGTCTCGGCGAACACAGAGGTCTACACGCTGCGTGACTACTGGGACGGAACCTGGGACGACCGCGCCACGCCGCCAGCCTGGTGGCCCTGCGCGACGACCGCCGCCACGCCCTGAGCATGCGCCCCGCGTCCCCACGCAACGCACCTGCGTCCCGGTGACAAGCACCCAGCCCCCGCCTGGGTCCTCCTGGCTCCAGAGTCCGGGGGCTTCCACTGGTACGTGCCTTGCTCAGGGAGAGCCCGCCTCGTGACCCACCCCTGACGAAGCCCATCCGCGAGAGGTCTCCGGGACAGCCCCCACCCCGGAGGAGCCGTCCTGCCACACCGCCGTTCTCCGCGGTCATGTCCTCGTCAGGGCTCGGTCTCGAGGTCCCCCTCGAGGAAGGTCCATGCCCCCGACCCAGAACAACACGGCCGTGTTCCTGATGGACGGCGAAGAGTACTTCGACAAGTTCCGCGACTGCCTCTACGAGGTGCGGGACGCGCAGCCCGACCCGAAGACCTACGTCCGCCTGGGCTGGTGGTGCCTGCAGCACGACACCCTGCTCGACCGCGACACGGGACGCAACTTCGGACAGATCCTGAAGGAGGTCGCGGACCAGGGCCACCACGTCGACATCGTCCTCTGGCAACCCGACGACCTCACCGTCAAGGGGCTCGAGCTCGCGAAGATGTCGGACCACTTCTCCCTGCAGACGCTGGCCAAGAACAAGGCCACCCAGACGCTGCTCCACAACCACAACCAGCGCATCCAGGTGTACCTGGAGAAGCACAGCGGCGCCGGCGTGGGCTACTCGCTCCACCAGAAGATCGCCATCTTCTCCATCGCCGGCACGCTGAAGGTGCTCGTGGGCGGCTTCAACATCGAACACGAGTACTGGGACAACATCGCGCACTCGCGTCCCTACGGGCACTCCTGCCACGACACCGGCGTGCTGCTCCAGGGCCCCGTCACCCTCGACATCGAGGCGGAGTGGCTGCGCCGCTGGAGGAAGCAGCTCCCCACCCTCAGCCTGTTCGGCAAGCCGCACCCCGCCGCCGCCCGCTCCACCCTCCAGGCCGTCGCCAACGACCAGGTCATCCAGGGCGGAAACATCACCATCACCGCGCTGACCACCAACAGCGAGTCGTTCTCGAATCAGACGCACATCCGAGACAAGCTGGTAGACCTCATCTCCCACGCGAACAAATACATCTACATCGAGAACTTCCAGTTCTTCAATCCAGAGCTGGTGAAGGCGGTGCGCACGCGCATCAAGCAGTTGGGGGCCAAGCAGCTCAAGGTGGTGCTGGTCATCCCGGATCCCCTCCACGACGCGGACAAGGGCGTCACGTACCTGACGCGCATCACCTACGCGATGATGGCCATCGAGAGCGGCTACCTGGACGAGAACTGCCTGGCCGTGGAGGTCATCGACGGGGAGATCACGACGAACGTCGACCCGCGCACCCAGGGGACGAAGACGTACTCGAAGGACGACTACGTCTGGGAGGTGTACGAGCCCTCCATCAACCTGCATGACTGGCCCCAGCAGGACTACCGCCTGCGCCTGACGCACAAGAAGACCCACGTGAGGACGGAGGTGCGGCTCGACGCCGTCCTGAGGTTCATCCACAAGGGGACGGGTCAGAAGAGCAAGGTCCAGCCCAGGCACGCGGACGTGGCGCCCAAGATCCAGGTCTACTTCCCCTACCGCTACGGGGGTGAGAACCAGGTCCCGCAGACCATCTACCTGCACACCAAGCTGATGATCGTCGACAGTCAGCACGTGGTGCTGGGGAGCGCGAACTTCGACTGCCGGGCCATGGACTACGACGGCGAGCTGGACGTGCACATCGACGACGCGAACTTCGCGAACCACGTCAAGGCGAGGCTCGTCAACCACTACGGCATCCATGGGATGTACGAAGTCCCGCGCGCGTGCTGGAACGACTCGGCCGAGGAGCGCCACCAGGCGCACTGCGTGGGGCTCGCGCGCAGAGAGCCCAAGGACCTCTGGGCCATGTTCGAGAACGTGGGCAGTTCGAAGAAGTTGAAGTTCACCTGGCTCTGAAGCCAGTCACGCCAGGAGCAAGACATGACCCTCATCGGCCAGTTCAACAACAACGTCACGCGGCTGAACCTCCTCCAGAAGAAGCCGCTGTTCCTCCACCACACCGACCGGCCCGCGCCCGGCTGGTACAATCGCATCAAGCCCCTGGCCGGGAACGCCCCGTTCGTGCACCTCCTCGCGACCGACGTCGCGGCGATGGTCGTCGGGGGCGTCGTCGGAGCGCCCAACAACGCCGTCATCGAACAGAACAACGTCGACATCTACCTGGACATCACCGCGGGGAAACAGGCCTACTTCGGCAACGCGCCGGCCAACGAGCTCCACGCCTATCAAGTCAATCCAGGAGCGGCGCTGGCCTGCCAGTATCTGAGCTGGGAGGACTCCTGCATCGTCTCCATGGACCTCTCCAACGTCGGCCCACCCTGGATGATGTCCGGGCCCTTCAACGGCTGTCATTTCTATGTGACGCAGGACACCGTCACGAACCAGGTCCGGGTTCATCACGCGAACGCCAACAAGATTGGCATGTCGACCGACCACAATCGGCCGGACCTGGCCGAGGCCTACATGGACGGGTTGATGGCGGCGGCGCAGGGGCCCAACGAGGTCATCCTCCACCAGATGCGCAAGGATGACTACCTGGCCAGGGTCTGGGACCCGTTGGTAGGCGCGAAGGTCGAATCCCCGGTGACGCTGGCCTACCGCAACTACAAGCAGGGACAGGGCCGGACGAACGTCGCGCTCCATGAGACGATGTGTCTGGTCTTCGGCATCCGGACCGCCGTGAACACCTGGGACTTCTTCTTCCACGTCACCGGCGTCACCGACTACCACCGCTCCGGTCTGCGCTCGAACCGTCAGGGCTACCTGAAGACCGTCGTTCCCTGGCAGGCGATTTGAGCGGCTCCGCGGTCCTCACAGGGTGGCGGTTCGAAGTCCCTCGTCATCCGCCCGAGGGGCGCTGCCCGGCGTGAGGAGCGCAAGCGCCCGGGCCCGTGTCTGTTGGATGCACACGCCCATCCAGTGCCCCAGCTCCGCCTGGGGCAGCAGGCCATTGCGCGCCAGGAAGGCCTCGTCCATCCCCGGGATGGGCGGGAGCGCGGGCGTGCTGCGTGAGTCCAGCTCCGCCAGGGCCCGCCGCAGGCCGGCCTTCGCGCTCCCGCCGCCCCGCTCCAGCGCGAAGTCGAGCACGTCCCAGCCCAGCTCGGCGTGCCGGCCCTCGTCCTCGGCGATGACGGACAGCGTCTCGCGCACCACCGGGTCCGAGGCCCGCCGCGCGCCCTCCGCCGCCACCAGGGAGGCCAGGCCCTCCGCGAGGCACCCATCCAGCAGGGAGCCGCGCGCCAGCCGGGCCCAGTCGTCCTCCGAGGCCGTCGCCTGGGGCCGTCCGCCGTCCTGCCCCAGCTCCGGGATGGGCCCCGCCGTCCAGGCCATGCCCGAGTAGGCCCGGGCGAGCGCGAAGCACCTCCGGGCATGGCGGACCTCATCCAGCGCCGCCAGGTGACAGTCCTCCAGCAACGCCGACGGAGCGCCCAGCGCGGAGAGCCGGAGCGACAGCTTCGCGAAGGCCGGCACCGACGCGTGCTCCATGCGCGCCGAATACATCCACAACTCCCCGAGCACCGTCCGCTGCCACGCGGTGAGCCCGGAGACCTCCGGCACGGCCTCATCCGCCCAGCCCGTCCCCAACGCCCTGCGCGCCACGCGTGCACGCCCTTGCAGGCGCAGCACCCGCCCCTTCGAGTAGCTGAGCGACGACAGGAACTCGAAGAACGCCCAGGCCGCCCCCACCACGGCGCCGGTCGACAGCACGCCGCCCCCTATCAGCAGGCGGCCCCCGAGCCGACGCGTCTGTTGGGAGTGGTTCCTGGGGAGCGCGAAGACAATCCCCAGGATGAAGGACACAACAGCCGCACAACCGAGGATCACCGCCAGCTCCAAGGCCATCCGCATCCCCTTTTCCGGAAGTCAGGAAAGGATGCCATGCACCCAGGATGCCCACCAGCGCGTCCGGGGGCTCCGCGCGCGAGGGACAGCGCCACCGTGCAGGGGACGGCACGCCCACCGGGCGTAGCTGTGCAACCGGCTGCACGGTGGCAGGGAATGGGGGCGGCTCAGTCCTCGATCTCGGCCTCGTTCCACTGCTGGTGGTTGAGGTTGGGGTCGCGGTTCGGGTCGTAGTTCGGGTTGTTCGACGGGACGTACTGGCCATTGCCGTTCATCCAGTACTGATTGGCGCCCGTCTGGACCTGGTGGCGCGTGCCCTTGGCGGTGTCGCGCACCGTCTCCTCGTCCTTGATGTAGTTCACGAAGCGGTGGTGCATGCGGTCCGACGCGGCGTCGCGGCTGGCGTACGTCTCCGCGATGGACTTGTTGATGGCGTCGTTCTTCTCGTGGAAGGCGCGCTGCTGCGCCTCGAAGGCGGCCTTGTTGGCCTGCATGCGCTGGTTGTGCGCCGCCCAGCTCGCGCGCTCCCGGGCCATCTCGCCCTGGTTGTAGGCCTGGACGTACTGCGGATTGTAGCGGGTGCCCGCGAGCGCCTGGAGGACGACCTTCTTGCTCTCCTCGTAGCGCTCCTGGGGCGCGTCGAGCGCGTGCGTGTAGTAGTTCCAGGACATCATGTTGCCCAGGTCCGTGGCGCTCAGGTGGACGACCATCATGTACGGCTCACCGCGCTTGTCGGTCCACTCCGTCACCTTCGCCAGGAAGAGCTGGCGCATGGGGGCGACCTTGTAGAGCAGGTCCGAGAAGCCCTTGTCGGATGCGGCGATGTCCGGCGCGTCGTACTGCTTCACCAGCTTCGCGCCCTCCTTGCGAGCAATCGGCACCAGGTCCTGCTGGATGACCTTGTCGATGGATTCGAAGGGCCGCATCGGCTGGCCGCTGCGGGCCGCCACCTGTCGCATCATCGGGTCGCCCGAGAACATGAAGGTCTTCATGGGCACCATGTAGACATTCACGTTGCCCGGTCCGCTGATGACCGCCTTGCCGTTGTTGACGATCCAGTTGTCCGGCAGCGGCATCGCCGCCATCTCCATGAACTTGTCGTCGAACACCCGGTGCATGACCACCTTGCCGTTGGGTGGCACCTCGAGTCGTTTCTCGACTTCAGGTGCCGCCGGACCCGGTGTGTCACCCTCGACCTTGTTCTCGCGACAGCCCCCCACCACGACACACGAGGTCACGAGCGGAATCATCAGCGCCTTCATCGGAGTTCCCCCTCCTGGACTGCATTGGCATCCAGACTACCAGAGGCCCGGTGCGGGGGACAGCCGGGCCCATTGACAGCTCAGAGCTCCGGGAAGATGAGCAGGCCTCATCGGGGTGCGTGATGGAGTTCACCAGCCGCGGCGCGGCGCGGTCCGCGAGGTCGAAGACGAACAGCCCTCCCTCATTTGGGGAGGCCGCGTAGTACCGGGCCAGCAGCTGATCGAAGCCGCCGACGCACGTCCACTTCACCATGTCAGCCCCTCCGGGGATGGGGCCGGCGCGAGCTGGATGGACGTGCACGGAAGAGCAGCCGACCCGGAATCCCTCGAACGGAAGGGGGGCCCCACCCCATATCGCGGGCCTGCTGGCGCCGTTCAATCCCTGACATCCGCACAGGGCCAGGGGATTCAGAAGACGGTCCGGATGCTCCGGTCGCCGGCGATGTACTGGTTGAGCGTGTAGCCGAAGTCGGACGTGCACTCGCGCCCCAGCCGCCGCAGCACGCCCGACAACGCGCGCCCCAGGGTGGAGGAGTCGAGCACGGAGCGGACGCTGCAGATCTCCTCGTGCTCGGTGACCTTGAGGTCCCCGTCGAACACCACCTTGTGCACGGCGTGGTACGTGAAGGTGTCCCCCGCCAGGGACTGCCAGGCCTTCAGGGCCAGGAAGCGCTTGAAGACGAGCGTGGTCGTCACCTCGGCCAGCACGACGGTGGAACCATCCGGGCGCCGCGTCTCGGCCACGTCACCGAACTCCAGGTGGCGGTCGGACAGGAGTGCCCGGTTGACATACACCAGCCTCCGGGCTCCCTCCACGCCCTCCGCCGTGACGAGCGCGTCCTGGACCGTCGCTTCCGGATGATAGTGCTTGGACGCGGTGGCGCGCGGCAGGTGCGCATCACAGCCATACAGGACGGGAAGGAAGCCGCGGACGAGCTCGGCGGCGGAGCGGGGCTCCGATTGCAGCGTGGGGGTCTGCGCGACATCCCTCATGGGGAACTCCTCCAACGGCGACGTGGGACCCCGAGGACGACGGCATCCCAGGCAGCACAGCCTTTGGGAATGACTCGCATGGGGGTGGCCGATGGTGGCCGCTCGGGCCAGGGCTCGTAATCGCCTGTCGGTCCCACGGGGCTGTCGCCTCCCAGACGGAGCCTCGGAGTCGCTTGCACCTCACGAAGAAGGCCCCGGCGCGGGACGCGCCGAGGCCTCTTGACTTCATGCTGTCAGGGATTTCACGGCAGCGGCGGCAGCTTCAGCACGCCGTTGCACTCGTCGGGTTTGGAGGGCACGTCGGTGCCCCCCCACGGCGCGCCGGTGTTCACCACCACGCTGCCCCCTGGAGCCGGCGGGCAGCCGTAGCCCTGGGCTCGGCGCACGACGAGGTTGACGTTGGGCGGCAGGTTGTAGAGGACATCCGTGCCCGCACCCACGCAGAACTCACGTGTCTGACTTCCACCCGTGGGCAGCGGAATCTCCACTCCCAGGCAGATGGGTAGCACGGTGCCCGGGGGCAGCTTGGCCTCGTCCACCTCGATGCGGAGACAGGCCGGCTCGGTCTTCTCGATGTCGGCGTTGATGAAGCCGATCTCATCGGTGTCGGCGACGAAGCCGATCTTCGAGATGCGCGAGCAGAGATCCGCATCGCAGGTCACCGTCACCTCATCAGGCGAGCACTGCACGGGATTGGGGGACTGAATGCCGTTGGAGGCCTGCTGCCGCCACTGGTTGCTGCCCACGGGCATGGACCAGAAGGCGATGTCCGCCGGAGCTGTACGGGCCAGGTCGCGCGTCAGCGGGACGAAGACACTCGCCGTGGTGCCTGGAGCCAGCTTGAGAATCTGCCCCTTGCCGTCACGGACCTCCGTGTAGATGGCACCGCGCGACTCGAGAAACACCTTCTTGCCCGCCAGATTCACGGCCCCGTCGGTGCCCGGCATCGCCAACAGACCGGTGTCGAGGTGACGCACGCCCACCGTGAACGGCCCTTGCACCTGCTCGTCCTTGGGGCCACGCAGCAAGGACAGGTTCACCTGGATGGAGGCTCCGTTGCGCGGATCCGTCACCGAGACGATGCCCGATGCACTGAACGTCTGGCGGTGAAGTGAGTGGAGCACAAAGGCAGCTCGGAGCACGTTGTTCGCGGCGGCCCCCACGTAGGGCATGTAGCCCGGGAGTTCAATGGTCACCGGCGCGCCCATGGGTACCAACGCCGTCACCGAGAACGAGCCGTTCGCGGCTGACGTCTCGACTACGCTGCCCATGCGCACCGTCGCTCCGCTGAGCGGAGTGCCCGCCTCATCGATGACCAGGCCACAGATGGTGGTGCCAGAAGTCGAGGGAATACACGTCGCCAACGGCTGGACGTACTCCGCCACAACGGGAGCGTCCGCGTCACGCTCCGGAGCATCACAGGACGCGCCCAGCAACAGCGTGCCGCTCAGCGCGCCACACAGCCACATCCATCGCATGCTGACCACTCCTGGCAACGACATCACACACCTCCCAGCCATCAAGAAAGGGCAACACCCCGGGACGTCACCGCCCGCATGATATGCAATTCAAAGAACATTGCCATACCGACAAGGAAGGCTTCGCTCCCAGCACCAACATCCGCCGAATCAGAGACAGCCAAACAATTCCAGGCACCCGAGCACGCGTGTGACCCTCGTGTCACAAATCAAAGTCTCTTCGCCTGCCATTCCGCCTGAGTGTCACGGCTTGGCGACGTACCTACGGAGTTCCCACGGGGCTCGGCGCACCCATGCGTCGACGTACAACGACACCGACGCACGAGCGGCGCCTCCGTGGGCGCGGGAGGGATGTCTCCGACACCGGCTCGGCACCGGAGTGGGAGTCGAAGGAATCCGATCGGGCCGTCGCCTGTCCGTCAGAGCCTCGGTCTCCTTGCCCCCAACAAGAAGGCCCCGGCGCGGGACGCGCCGAGGCCTCTTGACTTCATGCTGTCAGGGATTTCACGGCAGCGGCGGCAGGGTCAGCACGCCGTTGCACTGGCCGGGGCTCGCGGGCACCCCGGTGCCACCCCAAGGCGCGCCGGTGTTCACCACCACGCTGCCACCCGGAGGCGGCGCCGGGCAGCCGTTGCCCTGGGCCTGGCGCACGACGATGTTGGCGTTGGACGGCAGGTTGAAGAGGATGTCGGTGCCCCCGCCCACGCAGATGTTGCGCGTCTGGCTGCCACCGGTGGGGAGCGGAATCTCCAGCTCCAGGCAGATGGGCAGCGTGGTGCCCGGAGGCAGCGAGGCCACGTTCACGTCGATGCGCAGACAGGCGGGGTTGGTCTTCTCGATGTCGGCGTTGATGAAGCCGATCTCGTTGGTGTTGGCCGAGAAGCCACTGGCGGAGATGCGCGAGCAGTCATCCGCGTTGCAGCTCACCGTCTCGCGGTTGTTGCACTGCACGGGGTTGGTGGACCGCGTGCCGTTGGAGGGCTGCTGCCGCCACTGGTTGCTGCCCACGGGCATGGACCAGAAGGCGATGTTCGTCGGGGCGGTGTTGACCTGGTCGCGCGTCAGCGGGATGAAGACGCGCGCCGTGGCGCCCGGGGCCAGCTTGAGGATCTGCCCCCTCGCGTCGCGGACCTCCGTGTAGATGGCGCCGCGCGACTCCAGGAACACCTGCTGCCCGCCCAGGTTGACGGCGCCGTCGGTGCCCGGCATCGCCAACAGGCCAGTGTCGATGTGGCGCACGCCCACCGTGAACGGCCCCTGCACCTGCTCACCCGAGGGGCCGCGCAGCGCGGACAGGTTCACCTGGATGGAGGAGCCGTTGCGCGGGTCCGTCACCACGACGGTGCCCGACGCGCTGAACGTCTGCCGGTGCAGCGAGTGGAGCACGAAGCGCGCCCCGAGCACGTTGCGCGTGACGGCGCCCACGTAGGGCATGTAGCCCGGAACATCGATGGTCACCTGCGTGCCCATGGGCACCGACGCCGTCACGGAGAACGAGCCGTCCGTGGCCGACACCCCCCAGGCGGGGCCTACGTTCACCGTCGCCCCCGCGAGCGGAGCTCCCGCCGCGTTGGTGACCACGCCGCAGATGGTGGTCCCAGAGGTCGAAGGCGTACACGTCACCAGCGGCTGGACGTGCTCCACCGTCGCGGGAGCCTCCGCCTCACCCTCGGGCGCACCACAGGCCGCGCCCAGCAGCATCGTGCCGCTCAGCGCGCCACACAGCCACATCCACCGCTTGCTGACCATTGCTGACAGAGACATCACATACCTCCCCGTTGAAGAAAGGCGACACCCCGAGGGCGTCACCTCCTCGCATGGTATGTGATTCATCTGACGTTGCCACGGCGGCGCCGGGTGTTTCAATCCCAGCACCAATCTCCATCAAACACAGACACGTCACCCAGGACCCGAGGCGACAGCGACTACACGTGTGACACCCCGCGCTACAAACCAAAGCCTCTCGACCCACCCTTGTGGCCTGGAATGTCACAACCCGGCGATACACGCATACGGGGTTTCCACATGGCCCGGTGTGCCATGGTTTCGACACACGAGGACGTCAGAGCGCGAGCGGCTCCTCGGCGGGAGTCGGGGCGGAGGGCTTCTCCGACACGGACTCGGCGCAGAGCGTGGAGCCGTTCAGGGCGCACCGGCCTCCGTCCTCCAGGTCGAACTGCCAGCGGTGGCGCGGGCAGACGAGGTACCTGCCCTCCTCCACCCACCCCTCGGACAGGTCCGCGCCCTGGTGCGGGCAGAAGCGCTGCACGGTGAAGCGCCGGTTGCCCACCGCCACCACGGTGCGCTCGCGCTGGGACTCGGTGGAGCGCACGCCCTCGCAGAAGGTCCGCATGTCCTCGATTTCGACGCCCAGGAAGCCGTGGAGGATGGGCTCGTAGACGTCCGGGAAGCGGCTGAGCCGCAGGCGGAACGACAGCAGGAAGTCCTCCCACGTCAGCTTGCGGTCCAGCACGCGCACCATGTCCGCGGCGCTCACCTTCATCGTGTAGCGCGTCGTCTCGCGAATCTCCGGCACCTCGTCCACGCGCCGGCCCTTGAAGTCCACGCGCAAGAGGCGCTCGGGCAGCTCCGTCAGCTCCACGTACAGCGGCATCCCCACCCGCTCGTGCAAGTCCAACAGGTCCAGCTTGCGCTGGAGCTCCACGCGCAGCCGGCCGTGAATCTCATCCACCTCCGCGCGCAGCATGTTGCGCCGCCGCTCCCGGAACAGGTGCGCCATGTCCGCCGCGTACGTGCGCAGGTAGGATTCGAAGCCCTCCTCCGTGAGCCGCTCGCCGTCCAGCGAGACGTACTCCAGCGAGGCCGCGTCCAGCACGTCCCCCGGCATGGGCTCCAGGAAGCGGGTGTGGCGGCCGGGCAGGCGCTGCTCGAGGAAGCGGAACAGCGTGGAGGCGTTGGGGAAGATGTTCACCTTCTCCAGGTTGAGCTGGAACAGGGCCGGGTCCAGGAAGCACGCGGGGCCGGCCGAGGCCAGGTAGGCCCGCGGCTTCACCACCTCCAGCGCGCGCGCCACCGCCTCGAACTTGCTCTCGCGCTTCTTCAGCGAGATGGCCGCGTACGTCTCCGGCGTGTACTCGTAGCAGGTGGGGTGCCAGATGGCGCCGGAGAACTGGGCGGTGAAGAGGTCGATGGGCCCCTCCTCCTCGCTGATGCGCGCCAGCCGGTCATGCAGCTTGCAGTCGTTGAGGTTGACGAAGCACTGGCCGTCGCCGCGCACCATGACGGCGGAGTCCCGGTTGGTGCCCTGCTCGGACACGAAGAGCTTGATGTAGCCGCCCTTGATGGGGACCTCGCGCCCGTCCTCACAGGCGATGACGCGCTTGCAGCCGTAGCGGGCGAAGATGTCCTGCAGCTCCGAGCGCTGGAAGCGGGGAATCACCACCGTGAAGTCGCGGGTGCGCAGGGTGGCGAGGAACTCCGGGTCGAAGTGGTCCTTGTGCTCGTGGCTGACGTACAGGTAGCGCTCGCGGCCGGGCGTCTCCAGGAGCGCGCGCACGCGCGGGGCCAGGTGGTGGTTGCGGGGCAGTTGCATCCACGCCGAGTCGAACGCCCCGCGCGGGGACAGCCACGGGTCCATGACGACGACGCTCCCCGCGCACTCCACGGCGAAGCCTGCATGGCCCAGGAAAGTGATTCGCATGTACCCGCCCTCAACCGAAGCGGCCCGACGACGCGCCGGAGCCGCACACACACCCGAGTCTCCGCCCGCGCTCATGGACGGCGCGAAGAAGGCTGCGAACGTGGCGTCACCCGGGCCAGGGGCCTTCGGGTCTCACCTCGCGTCCTCGGCCCGACACGCCCCGGGGCGGAAACACGAGAGGCGCGGAAGGAGGACCTCCCGCGCCCCTGTGTCTTCAGGCGAAGCGCCGACGACTACGGCTGGATTTCACGCACGGACAGCCACTTGAAGTCGACGTCCTCCGCGTTGTCCCAGCGGAACGTGGCGATGGGGCCTCCCCAGGTGATCGGCATGGCGCCCACCGAGCCGCCGCAGTGCTCGGCGTCACCGCCCCAGCCGCCGGAGTCCACCCAGTCGTAGACCTTCTTCCACGTCACCTTGTCGGCGTTCTCGTTGACGTACATCTCCAGCCGCACGGCCTCCTTGCCGCTGGCGGTGGTGTTGCGCATCACCGCCTTGAAGCCCACCCAGCGCCCCTTGAGCGCGGACGTGGCGGGCTTGTATGGCGCCTGCTCGTAGGAGACATGCCACGTCTCCTTCTGCCAGCGGGCGCGGCCGTCGTAGTGCAGGCCGCCCTTGTAGCTGCTGCCCTCGCAGCCGGAGTTCTGGTCGTTGTGCTTGCCGCCGCGCGCGTACCAGTCGAAGTTGTCCGAGCCATCCGACGCGGCGTTGAGCTTCACGAAGCCCGTCATCTCGACGTTCTTCCAGTCGTTGGGCGCCTGCATGTAGCCCCGGCTGGCCAGCACGTCCCGGTCATACGTCGGAATCTTCGCGGCGGAGTAGCCCGTGGACGTGGTGACGCCCATGCGCACCTGGCGGTTCTTCATCTTCCATGAGCCATCCGCGTTGCGGGTGATGGCGCGCTGCGGGTCGAACCGGGGGTCCGACGTGGGGTCATCCGCCAGCGCCCAGGACTCGCCGCCCGCCTTGGACGGGTACAGCCGCGTGACGCCGAACTTGTCCACGGAGGCCTGCCCGGGCGTGGGCTCGGGGGTCGGCTCCGGCGTGGGCTCGGGGGTCGGCTCCGGCGTGGGCTCGGGTGTGGGCTCGGGCGTCGGTGTCACCTCGGGCGTGGGGTCTGGCGTGGGGGTGCCTGGCGTGGGCCCAGGGCTGGGGACCTGGGGTTGCTCGGACGGCGACCCGGTGCCGCCGCCAGGAGTGGAGGCCCCGGGGGCGCCCGAATCGGCGCCACACGCGGAGGCGGACAGGAGGAACAAGGCGCCACACAGGGATGAGAGAACACGGTTCCGGATCAAATGGCGGTCCTTCTGCGGGGGGCCACGAGAATGGCGGAGGAGCCGCGGACGCCTATCGCCCTGCGGGCCCTCGCCGCGTCGCTCCCCCGAGGCCAGGATTGCCTCGGAGCGATGACGCCTGGCTGGTCTCAGCGGCCCGGTGACTGTCGTTTTTCCAACCGGACGGCGCGAAACCCACCACGTCCCGCAACCCTTCCCCAGCCAGTGACACCCGCTCCGGCCCTCCCCGGGCCGCCCCCTCCCGGGACAGGCCTGGGCCTCTTTCGGAGCCATCCTTCGGTTTTCTCGAAGGAGTGAGTCTGTAATCCCTATTTGTCGAAGAGAACGGTGGCTCTTATCTGAACCCCACCTATGGAACCTCTACAAACCGTCGGCAGTCCCGCCCTGTGGGGCGGCTTCATTGCCTTCGTCATCGCGATGCTCGCCCTGGACCTCGGCGTCTTCCACCGGAAGGCCCACACGGTCAGCTTCAAGGAAGCGCTGGGCTGGAGCACGGTGTGGATCAGCCTGGCGCTGCTGTTCAACGCGGGGCTCTGGTGGAAGTTCGGAGGCAAGCCCGGGCTGGAGTTCCTCACCGGCTACCTCATCGAGAAGTCGCTCTCCGTCGACAACATCTTCGTCTTCGTCGTCATCTTCTCGGCGATGCGCATCCCCGCGCTGTACCAGCACCGGGTGCTCTTCTGGGGCATCCTCAGCGCACTGGTCCTGCGGGCCATCATGATCTTCGCCGGCGTGGCCATGCTGGAGCGCTTCCACTGGCTCATCTACGTCTTCGGCGCCTTCCTCATCCTCACGGGCCTGAAGCTCTTCGTGCAGCGCAACAAGGAGGACCACCCGGAGGACGGGTGGATGATGCGGATGCTGCGCAAGAGCATCCCCTCCACGACGCGCTTCGACGGGCATCACTTCTTCACGGTGGAGAACGGCCGCCGGCTGGCCACGCCGCTGCTCATGGCGCTCATCCTGGTGGAGGCGTCGGACATCCTCTTCGCGCTGGACTCCATCCCCGCCATCTTCGCGGTGACGCGAGATCCCTTCATCGTCTTCACGTCCAACATCTTCGCCATCCTGGGCCTGCGCTCGCTGTTCTTCCTGCTGGCCGGCGCGGTGGAGAAGTTCAGCTACCTGAAGGTGGGCCTGTCGGGCGTGCTCGTCTTCGTGGGCGCGAAGATGGCGTTGATCGACTTCGTGAAGATCCACCCGGCCATCTCGCTGGGCGTCATCGCCACGCTGCTGGGCGCCAGCATCGTCGCCTCGCTCATCAAGGCGAAGAACCTGCCGCCGCAGCCGCACGCGCCGGAGGCTGGCGCGGACACGTTGGTCAAACCGTCGGAGAGCTGAACCAGCCCGCAGCGGCACCTCCTCGAAGCCAGGGCGCGTCCGGACCTCATGCCGGGCGCGCCA
Organism: Myxococcus guangdongensis; assembly: GCF_024198255.1. Taxonomy (NCBI): domain Bacteria; kingdom Pseudomonadati; phylum Myxococcota; class Myxococcia; order Myxococcales; family Myxococcaceae; genus Myxococcus; species Myxococcus guangdongensis. Next base: position 519,917 of record NZ_JAJVKW010000004.1, on the reverse strand, counting down.
AAGCCGGGCGCCGCTGAAGACATGCGTCGGAAAGCGAAGAAGCCGTGAACCCTTGGGTTTCCCCTTGGATTCACGGCCTCTTCTTGTTGGGCGCAGCAGGGTTTGAACCTGCGACCCCTGCCGTGTGAAGGCAGTGCTCTACCGCTGAGCTATACGCCCGCGCTTCGTGTTGCCACCGAGTCGCGACGGGGAGCTAGATGCCATCTGCTCCCTCAGGTGTCAACGCAATTTCTACGAGAGCCCGTCCAGCTTCTCCTCCAGCTCACGCAGCCGACGCTTGAGGCCGGAGAGCTGTTTGCCCACGGCCTTGAACTCGCTCTTCGGCGCGAAGTGGAACGCCTTGAGCAGCTCCTCCTGACCGCGGTCCAGGGCCTGCTTGCCCCGCTGGACCTTGCCGATGGCGTTGGCGATGGCCATGGCGCGCTTCTCGTCGGCCATGAGCTTCTCCACGGCCTTGCTGGAGACCTCCAGCGCCTGCTTCTTCAAGTCGTCACGGATACCCATGGCTCAGTGCCCCCCGACCTACGGCTCGTCGATGTACTGCGTCTGCAGCTTCGCGAAGACGCGGTCCGCGATGCCCTTGTACTTCATGCGCTCGATGAGCGGCTGCAGGTCGCCCTTCATGGAGATGCGGCGCTTGAGCACCGCCTCCACGGGGTCCAACGTGCCCTGCAGCAGCTGCTTCCAGACGGTGTACGGGGCGCGGGCCAGATAGACGGGCTCCAGCTCGTCCAGGTCGTCCGGATCCGCGAGCACGCGGGCCTTCTCGATTCGGCAGTCGCCCGGGACGACATGCACCACGAAGGACTTCGCCAGCTTGCCGGGCTCGGCCTCGATGATGGCCCCGAAGTCGCCCTTCCATCCCCTGCCGGCGACGGCGCACTCGGGGTCCTCGTTCGTGAGCCGGACCGCTTCGTCCAGCCACTCCTTCGACGGGAACTTCGCCATGAGCTGCTACCTATCCTCTTCGGAAGACTCTCTTGATGCTGGAGAGCAGGCCCCGCTCGTCATCGCTGGCGGCGTTGGAGCCGCTCGCCACGGGCTGATGGTCCACGTTGTTGCGCAGGACATCCGAGAGCGCCCGCTTGAGCTGCTCGGGGGTGTCGCGCGTGGCCAGGTCCACCCGGCGCGGGGTGCCGCTGGCCTCCTCCACCGTCACCTGGAGCAGACACTCCTCGGTGAGGCGGAAGTCGATCTTCCTGCCGGCCGCGGCGGACGGGACCCGGACGGTGCCCAGGTACTCGTTGTCCACCATCAGGTCGCTGTCCCCCTGGAAGATGTCGAGCTCGATGTAGGCCGAGCCCGGCTCCTTCGGCGGAGGCAGGCGGAAGCTCTTCACCATGGGGATGAGCGAGTTCTTCTCGATGATGCGCTTCACGCGGCCGTTGGGCAGCGCGTAGCCGATGGGCATGGACACCGCGTCCAGCAGCGTCACCGCGTCGATGCTGCCCAGCGAGTCCCCCAGGAGCGCCGCGCCCAGCGCCACGCACTCGTCGGGGTGCACGCCCTTGCGGGGCGGCTTGCCGAAGTGCGCCTGGATCTTCTGCTGCACGAGCGGCATGCGGCTCTGGCCACCGACGAGGATGATCTCATCGATGTCCGAGCGGGCGATGCCCTTCTCCTCGAGCACGCGATCGCAGATCTCGAAGGTGCGGTCCACCAGGTCGCCGGTGAGGCTGTTGAGGAACTCGCGCGTCAGGGGGATGCGCAGGTCCACCGGCTTGCCCTTGCGCTCGTCGATGAAGGGCAGGTCGATGACGACGTTGGGGATGAGCGTCAGGTCGATCTTCGCCGCCTCGGCGGCGTTCTTGATGCGCTGCAGGGCGATGGGGTTCTCGGTGAGGTCGACCTTGGTCTCCTCCCGGAAGCGCTCCAGCACGTACTCCATGATGCGGGTGTCGAAGTCCGCGCCGCCCAGGAAGGTGTCGCCGCCCGTCGCCAGGACCTCGAAGACGTTGCCGGCCAGGTGCAGCACGGAGACGTCGAAGGTGCCGCCGCCCAGATCGTAGACGAGGACCTTCTGGTCCAGGCCCCGGTTGAAGCCGTACGCGAGCGCCGCCGCGGTGGGCTCGTTGACGATGCGCTTGACGTCGAAGCCGGCGAGCCTGCCCGCCTCCTTCACCGCCTGGCGCTGGTTGTCGTTGTAGTAGGCCGGGACGGAGATGACGGCCGCGTCGATGGGGCCGCCCAGGAACTGCTCCGCGATGGTCTTCAGCTGGGACAGCACGAAGCTGGAGACCTGGGGCAGCGAGTAGAGCTTGCCGCCCATCATCACCGCGGCGTCCCCGTTGGAGCCCTCGACGATGTCGTAGGGGAACGAGCCCCGCAGGTCCTCGACCGACTTGGAGTGGTACTTGCGGCCGATGAGGCGCTTGGTCCCCCACAGCGTGTTGCGGGGGTTGGTGACCATCTGGTCCTTGGCCACCCCGCCCACCAGGAGGTCCCCCTTGGCCGACAGGGCGACGACGGTGGGGAGGATGAGGTTGCCGCGATCCGTGGGGACGATCTTCGGGATGCGGTTGCGCACGGACGCCACCAGCGTGTTGGTGGTGCCCAGGTCAATCCCGACGATGCGAGGTCTGTCCGCCATGAAGTTCACGGGCGCGGGCCACCAGACGCGCGCCCCCGTCCCACTCTGTATCACGTCGCGACTTCGCGCGCGCGTTTCTGGGCGAAGCCCTCAGTCCTCCGCCTCGGAGCCCTCCGGACCCGGCTCGTTCCACCCCAGGGGGGGTGGTAACACCCCGCGTACCGCCTCCGTGGAGGGCAGGACCAGGCGATCATACGGCCCCCCCTCCCCCGTCGGCAGCTCGTCCAGGAAGCGGGACGGGCGCAGGACGATGCGCTCCCCCTCCCGGGGCAGCACGGACAGGGGGTACACCAGCGCCAGCGAGTCCCGGGCCCGGGTAGTGGCCACATAGAACAGGCGGCGCTCCTCCTCTTCCTCCTCGGCCGAGCGAGTCGCCTGGGACATGGGGAAGCGCCCGTCCACCAGCCAGAGGACGAACACGCTCCGCCACTCCAGCCCCTTGGCCTGATGGACGGAGGTGAGGGTCAGCATGTCCCCGGGGGCATCACCCTCCAGGGCCTCCTTGGCGGCGAACTCGGCCACCAGCGCCAGCTCCGACAGGAAGCGCGGCAGGTCCTCGAACCGCCGGGCCAGCTCCGCCAGCCGCCGGAGGTCGTCCTCCCGGCTGTCCTCGGGCGTGGACTCCAGGGCGAGCCGCGCCGCGTCCCCACCCGCCAGCACGTCCTCGATGAGCCCCCCCGGGTCGCGCGTGGCCTCCGGGCGTCCCAGCCGCCCCATCAGCGCCGTGAGCCGCTCGAAGGCCCCGAGCGACTTCTTCGAGACATGACGCCGCACGTCCTCGTGGACCAGCCGCTCCTCCAGGGACAGGTGCTCGGGCAGGGCGCGCAGCGAGGTCCACAGGCGCTCCGTCGTGGTGGGTCCCACGCCGGGCACCGCGCGCACCACCCGGCGGAACGCGAGCTCGTCCCGGGGGTTGTTCACCCAGCGCAGGTGGGCCAGCACGTCCTTGACGTGGGGCTGCTCGAAGAAGCGCACCCCGGAGCGCACCCGGAACGGCAGGCCCCGGCGGGTCAGCTCGAGCTGGAGCTCCAGGCCGTGGTTGTGGGCGCGGTAGAGGACGGCCATCGACTCCAGGGGTTGGCCCTTTTCCCGGAGCGCCTGGATGCGCTCGGCCACCCAGGTCGCCTGTTCGGCCGCGTCCAGCGTGGGGACGACGAGAGGGCGGGGTCCGGACGCGCGCTCGGAGACGAGGGCCTTGGGGAACTGTTGCGTGTTCTGGGCGATGGCGGCGTTGGCGAGCTGGAGGATCTCCGGGGTGGAGCGGTAGTTGCGGGTGAGGGTGAAGACGGCGCAGCCGGGGTGGCGCTCCGGGAAGCCCATGATGTTGGCGAAGTCCGCCCCCCGGAAGCTGTAGATGGACTGGCAGTCGTCCCCCACCACCGTCAAATCCCGGCGCTCGCCCGCGAGCAGATCCACCAGCTCGCCCTGGAGGCTGTTGGTGTCCTGGTACTCGTCCACGAGCACGGCGTGGAAGCGCTCGGCGAGCAGGGCGCGGACCCGGGGTTGCTCGACGAGCAGCCGCTTCAGGTTGAGGAGCAGGTCATCGAAGTCCATCAGGTGCAGCCGCGTCTTGCGCTGACGGTAGAGCGCCGCCGTGGCGAGCACCTCCGGCGCCAGCGGGACGAACTGCGGCCGGCGGTCCACCAGCACCTCCGACACGGCCTGCTGGAGGTTGGTGGCGAGCGACACCAGCTCCAGCACCAGCTCCGGCCGGGGGAAGCGCCTGCTGCTCTGGAGCTTGCGCTCGGCCAGACAGCTCACCATGAGGTCCCGGGCGTCCTGCCGGTCCAGCACGGTGAAGCGCTCCGAGTAGCCCAGCGCCGTCGCGTGCTCGCGCAGCAGCGCGTGCGCCACGTGATGGAACGTGCCGCCCGTCACGCGCCCCACGTCCACGAAGCCGCCCACCAGGTCCGCCAGGCGCCGGGTCATCTCGCGCGCGGCCTTGTTGGTGAACGTCAACAGCAGGAGGTTGTCGGGTGAGAGCCCCTGCTCCAGCCTGCGCGCGGCGCGGAAGGTGAGCGTGCGCGTCTTGCCGGAGCCCGCGCCGGCGATGACCAGCACCGGCCCCGCGTCGGCCTCCACCGCGCGCAGCTGCTCCTCGTTGAGGCGCCGGGCGTAGTCGATGCGCGACGGGCCACTCGGCGGACCGAGCGGCCTGGGGGTGGGCGGGGAGACCATGGGGCGCGGAACTCTAACCGCCCCGCCCGCCCGGGACGAACGGATCAGCCGGACTTCACGGCGCGGGCTTGTGCGCCGTCAGCCGGGCCGAGGCCGCCTCGCGGACCTGGGCGGAAGGATCCCGCTCCCGGGCCAGCTCCAGCAGCACCCGCCCCACCTGGGGCAGCTTCGTGCCCACCGAGGCCAGGGCGGCGGTGCGCTCCTTCACCCCACCCTCCAGCCGCTCGGTGACGCCGCGGTCCGAGCAGGTGCGCACCCCGGGGGACTGCTCCCGGAGGAGCAGCTCCGCGTCGCCCAGCCGGGCCTCGGTGAGGCGGCGGGCCTCCTCGGCGCGGCGCTCGAACTCGGCCAGGTCCTCGGGGAACTCGGTGGAGAAGGAGCGGGCGCGGGCGATGGCCTCCTGGGCGAATCTCGCGTTGACGGCCGCCGCGCACAGCTGCCGCGCCGAGGCCAGGGGCACGCGGCCCTCGGTCGTCACCGTCTCGTCGCGGGCCACGTTCAGCGCCCACACGGCGAGCTGGCGCGCGGCCACCGCGGCGGAGAAGGGCTGCTTGCGCCCCTCGCGGATGTCCACCCAGCGGCGCAGCACCACGGGGTCCGGCACCCCGGAGTCGAAGGCGCGCTGGTACTCGGTGGAGGCCTGCGGCAACTGCCCGGAGAGGTCCAGGAGGACGGCGACGGTGAGGTACATCTCCGCGCTGCTGGCCCTCTCGCGCAGGGCGTCCAGCCGGGAGGCCACCTCGTACTCCGCCACCGGACGCGGCAGCGACGTGAGCACCGTGCGCAGCGACTCCAGCGCGTTCTGGCGGATCAACGGGTTTCGCGCCGAGCGCAGCGCGTCCAGCAGCGGGTCCACCGCGCGCACGGAGACGTGCTGACCCAGCTCCTCGGCCGCCTGCCAGCGGTCCAGCGCGTCCGGAGCCAGGAGCGAGCGCTTCAGGTCCTCCAGGTCCCGCAGGTAGTGGCCCACGTGCGCGGCGCGGACGAGCGGATCCGGATGCGCCAGCGCGGCCTGCTCGGCCCGGGCGCGCGTCAGTCGCGCGGGGAAGTCCGTGAGCTTGGGCCCCAGCGGATGCGCCTTCACCCGCGCCTCGGCCTCGTCCACCAGGCCGGAGACGAGCAGCCCCTCCACCTCCAGCCCCAGGAGCAGCACGCGCGCCTCCTCGCGGTGCACCCCGGCCGGGAAGTCCTTCAGGTAGGCGAACAGCTTCGTCGCGCCGGAGCCCCTGGCCTGCTCGAAGGCCTGCGCGTCCAGCCGTGACTCGACCTGGAGGCGGCGTGGATCATCCGGCTTCTCGCGCAGGTACTCCGCCAGCCGCTTCGGGTCCTCCGTCGTCGCCAGCTCGCGCGACTCCGCCTCCAGCATCAGCCGCTTCGCCTCGTCGCGCTGGGCGCCGTCCGGGTGCTCCTGGAGGAACTGCTTCCAGGCGGCCACGGCGTCGGCCTCCTTCGCGGCGTTGAAGCGCAGGCCCTCCAGCAGCGTCTTCGCGGTGCGCGAGTGCGGCGCCTCGGGGTACGCCTCCAGGAAGCGCTTGTAGGCGAGCACCGTGTGCAGCCGCTTCGCCTCCTCGAACTCCAGCTCCTCCAGCCGGGCCTCGGCGGCGTCACCATCCGGGTGCGTCGGGTTCTCCCGCAGGAAGGCGCGATAGCCCTCCACCGTGTCCGTGCTGGCGGCGCGGTCATACGGATTGGGCAGGCACCCGGTGGCCAGCAGGAGGACGGGGAAGACTCGGCGGAGTGAAAACATTCTCCTGGAGCAATACCGCACCCCGCTCCCCCCGGAAACACGCGCCGCCACGGACGGTTGCCTGGGTAGGTTTTTTGACGACACACGAACCTGGGGCCAGCATGGTGCCCCAGGACGCTACAGGGAGGTCGCGCATGCGGTGGCTCACGCTGATGGGAATGCTCTCGATGCTCGCGACGGGCTGCGCCACCCCGTCCGGCCGGCTGGAGCCCTGGCTGGACTCGTACGCGGTCCGCTACCACTCGGCCTCGCCGCCGGCCTTCCCGCGCGAGTCGCTGTCCACGCCCGTGGCGGAGGCTCCGCCCAAGAAGTCCGCGCCGGCCAAGGCGAAGACGCCCGCGCGCGCCACCGCGTCCCGGCCGGCGAAGGGCAAGCCGGCCCCCCCCCCGGTGAGCACCGCGAGCCTGCGCCCTGTCTCGGCCGATGCGCGCGCGAAGGTCCTCGCCGCGGCGCGCTCGGTGGTGGGCAAGCCGCAGGTGACGTTCGACGGGCGCAAGTACCCGTCCGACTGCACGGGCCTCATCGAGGGCGTCTACGCGCAGGCGGGCCTGTCCTTCCGGGGCACGCTCAAGCCCGGGGACAACGGCGTCACCGCGCTGTACCGCTATGCCCGCGCGAATGGCCGCGTGTACGAGGACGGCCGGCCGGTACCCGGAGACCTGGTGTTCTTCAACGAGACGTATGACCAGAACCGGGATGGCCGCCGCAACGACGGCCTCACCCACGTGGGCATCGTCGACGGCGTGGATGACCAGGGCACCGTCACCGTCATCCACCGGGTGGGCCGGGGCGTGGTGCGCTACCGGATGAACCTGGCGCGCCCCCACCTGCCGAGAGATCCGAAGACGGGCGAGGTGCTCAACGATTTGCTGCGCCACCCCGGCCCGAACAAGGCCCCGGTGCTCACCGGCCAGCTCTTCGCGGCCTACGGCAGCGTGCTCCCCGCCAGCCCTCCGGCGAAGAAGAAGCCCGCGCCCATCCCCGTGGCCCTGCGCTGAAACGCACGACGCCCGACTCCAGGGAAGGAGCCGGGCGCCGGTGAAGCGAACGCGTCCGAAGACGTCGTCTCAGGACGCGCGCGCGGTGCGGTCCCACGCGGCGCGCTGCGAGTTGCGCAGGAAGCGCCAGAAGCCCACGACGATGGCCAGGTTCATGGTGACGAAGTAGTAGGCCACCGAGGCCACCCGCTTCGCCGCGCCCCGCTTGAGCACGCCCACCTTCCCCAGGTACGCCAGCGCGTAGAACAGGCCCTGGCCGAAGAGCGTGGCGCGGTAGAACAGGCTGTCGAGCAGGAACAGGTTCGCCAGCAGCGCCACGCCCATCAGCGCGGGCGCGCACCAGCGCAAGAGCTTGTGCGACCAGAACGCGAACGCGGGGAAGCCCGCGGTGGGCAGCAGGAGCCCCGGCACCATGCGCAGGCTCTGGAAGTTGCCGGCGGCGATGCGCGCGCGGCGACCGAACTCCTTGCCGTAGTCCTCCGTCGTCTCCTCGTGCGCGACGGCCTTCTCCTCGTACGCGACCTTGTAGCCCTTCTCGAGGATGCGCAGCGGGATGACGAAGTCATCCACGATGGTGGACGGCGGCAGCTGCGTGTAGAGCGTGCGGCGGATGGCGTACAGGCCTCCGTTGGCCCCCACCACCGCGCCCCGGCGCCCCTCGTACATCTTGATGAGGGACTCGTAGCTCCAGTACGCGCTCTCCTCGTAGTCCTTCTTCGTCGGGTTGTAGAGGCGCAGCTTGCCGCAGACCGCCCCGACCTCCGGATCATCGAAGTGGCGCACCAGCTTCTCGATGGCGTCGGGTTCGATCATCGTGTTCGCGTCCGAGAGGACCACGATGTCGCCCTTGGCCATGGGGATGCAGCGGTTGAGCACCGTCGTCTTGCCCGCGCGGGGCGCGGGTGACAGGCGCACGCGCTCGTCCCGGCACTCCAGCACGCGCTCGTTGGTGCCGTCGGTGGAGCCATCCGAGCCGATGAGCACCTCGAACCGGTCGGCCGGGTAGTCGAAGGCCAGGCTGTTCTCGAGCTTCTGCTCGATGCAGGACGCCTCGTTGTACGCCGCGACCACCAGGCTCACCGACGGGGCGGGCCCACGTCTCCTCGACAGCTCACGGCGAGCGTCCCCCCCTCGCATCGCCCGGATGTTCTGCGCCACCTGCGCCGCCCCATCCAGCACGAACAGGCTCAATGGGTAGAGAAAATATGTGTGCGCCAGCAGCAGCGCGGCACACCAGAAGAAGACCTCCGCCATCGACCATGCCTCCCAAGACCCAGTCCTCGAATCGGCCCTGGGTTCAGCAAGAGGCATGCCCCGCCCGAGTCCCCGGCTCCGCTCGGAGCGCTGGGGCAGGCGTGGGGATCAACGCTGGGTGGGACTGGACTTTCTCCAGTCCTCCTCCCGGGCGTGACGCACGTCGTTTCAGGGCTGCGAGGCGCTCGCGGAGACCTGTTCGAGCAGCTTTCGCGCCAGCTCGTGGTTCTTGTTGAGCGCCAGCACGTCGTCCAACAGTGAACGCGCCGCCGCCGGGTCCTTCTGGCGCAGGGCCAGGCGGGCTCCCAGGACGTAGGGGCGCAGGAGGGTGCCATCCGCCTGACGGAGCGCCTCCAGCTCCGCCACCGACTGGGCCACCGAGTCCGGCGGAGAGCCCGAGCTGAGCACGTACTCGGCGCGGGCCACGGTGCTCCACGCCTTCGGGGCGCCTTCCACATTGCGCAGACGCTCGGCCAGCGCGAGGGCATCCGGCGCCGCCGTCACACCGGCGTGCAGGGCCCGGGCCTTCACGCGCGCGGCCAGGGCCGGCGTGGGCTCCACCTCGGGGGCGGCCTCGAGGGCCTCGGCGAGGACGTCCACTTCCTTGCGCAGCCGGTCGATCTCGATGCGCAGGGGGCCGCCGGCCTTGATGACGTCCTCACGCTGCGCCTTCAGGGCGTTGACGCGGCTCTCCCAGTCGACGGTGGCCTGCGCGGTGGCGCGGTTGTCGATGTCGCGCTGGAGGATTTCGCCCTGGTTTCGCAGCCGCTCGGCCTCGGCCTGGAGCTCGCCCAGGCGCAGCGAGAGCGCCACGACGAGCTCGGCCTGGGCCTCGGTGTACTTGGGATGCGTGGCCGTCAGGGCCTTGAGGCTCTGGATGGCCTGGTCTCTGGAGGAGGCGTCGTCCCGGCGCAGCAGGACCGAGGCCCGCTCCTTCTCGGTCACCGCGGTGGCCGGCATGTCCACGTCGCGGTTCTTCCAGGCGGGATAGGCGAGCACTCCAGCCAGCAGCACGCCAGCCGCCACGAGCAGCCCCATCCAGAGTCGCGAGGAGCTCGCGGGCTCCGAGGCCGCGAGGTCGGCGGACTCACGGTTCGCGGACAGCAGCTCGGGAGGGAGGGAGACGCCGCCTCGGCGGTAGGCGGGCTCCGAGGCGCTGGGACCGGGACCACCGGCCGCTGCGAGCGCGCCGAGTCCAGGCAGTTCGACGGGAGGCAGGTTCACCCCGCGCGACTCGGCGTCGGTGGCCGCGCCGTAGACGGAGGTCTTGCGATTGACGGGCGTCCCGGCGTTGGCGGCACCGAAGAGGTCGCTGGATGGCGAGGCCTCGCCGTACAGATGCGTGGAGCTCTCGGCGGGGAGCTCGGGGACGGGAGCTGCTTCGGCCGAGTCGGACACGGCGCCGTACGTGAGCGTGCGCCCGATCGAGGCGGGCGTGGACGCGCTCGCGCCTGAGGTCCCCGATGCGTTGAGCGTCACGGGAGCAATCGAGGGGGGCGCTGGAGCAGGGCCCGAGGTGGCCGAACCGAAGACCTGGGCGGTCTGGCGTGGGCTTCCGCCCGTGTGGCTGGGGAAGATCAGGCTCCCTGAAGTGGCGGGAGCGGAGCCTGACTGAGGGACCGTGTCGAACGTCTGCGTCGCCCCGTGGGCGCCGACCGCGCCGTACGTCTGCGTCGAGCCGTGAGCACCCGCCGACGCCTGCGTCATTCCGGGCATGCCCACCGCGCCGTACGTCTGCGTCGAACCGTGAGAGCCTGACGACGCCTGCGTCATTGCAGGAGTGCCGACCGCCCCGAACGTCTGCGTCGAGCCGTGCGCACCGGACGACGCCTGCGTCATTCCAGGCGTGCCCACCGCGCCGTACGTCTGCGTCGAACCGTGAGCACCTGACGACGCCTGCGTCATTCCGGGCGTGCCGACCGCCCCGAACGTCTGCGTCGAACCGTGCGCACCGGACGACGCCTGCGTCATGCCAGGAGTGCCGACCGCACCGAAGGTCTGCGTTGCTCCGTGAGTCCCCGACGAGGACTGCGTCATTCCGGGCGTACCCACCGCGCCAAACGTCTGCGTCGCACCATGGGAGCCCGCCGCGCCCTCAGCCGGTGTCGCGCCCTGGGAGCCGACCGCTCCGAAGGTCTGCGGGGCCCCATGGCCACCCGAGCCCTGCGCCCCACCCTTCCCGCTCACGGCATCGAACGTCTGCGGGGCCCCATGGCCTCCGCCCACCGCGCCGGGGGGCTGCGTCGTCCCATGCGCGCCCGCGGCCCCAGTCGTCTGGGCCGCGCCATTCGGCGACTGGCCAGAGCCGAAGATCTGCGTGCGCATCAAGCTCGGGTTTCCACCGGGCGTCGTGGGCCACGAACCACTCGGTGTCTTGGGCCCGGCGCCCTCCGAGGTCACGGGGCGCGGGGCCTGCGCCTGGGGCGAGGCCAGGAACACATGGCCGCAGCGCGTACACTGGACCGACGCCCCTCCCGGCGGAAGCAGGCGGGGATCCAAGGCATACTGCATCGAGCACTGAGGGCAGGCGATCTGCACGCCGCGTGCTTACCACACGGGCCCGGCATCCGGAGGCGAGCCCAACACCGTGGCCGCCTGGAGGGTCTTCAACCGGGCTTCCCCCACCCCGGGGACCTCGTCCACCGCCTCCCAACTCCGGAACCCGCCCGCCGCATCCCGGGCCTCCACCAGCGCCCGCGCGAGCGAAGCCCCTACTCCCGGCAACAACGCCAGCTCCTCCGCCGTGGCGACGTTCAGGTCCAGCCTGCGCCCCAACGCCAGCGCCGCCGCCCCCGTGGGCTCCTCGCCCTCACCACACGTCGCCACCCCGTCCGCCCGAATCCGCACCGCCTCCGGAGGACAATCCAACGCTGACCGGGAATCCGGCCAGCGCCAGCGGGCCACCGCCCCGACACCCATCACCGCCAACGCGACGATGGCGAGCGCGGCCGTCCGCCCCGCCACCGGCTCAGACCTTCTCGCCCTTGAGCGCCGCCGTCTCCGACACCGTCGTCGCGCCCTCGGGCGGCAGCGGCTGGTCCAGCCCGAACGCCGTGTGCAGCGCGCGCACCGCCAGCTCCGTGTACTTGGAGTGGACCACGCACGACACCTTGATCTCCGACGTGGAGATCATCTGGATGTTGATGCCCTCCGCCGACAGCGCCGTGAACATCCGCGCCGCCACACCCGAGTGGTTGCGCATGCCCACGCCGACGATGGACACCTTCGCCACGTTGTCGTCCGTCTCGATGCCGGAGATGGGAATCTCCTTCACCGCCTCGCGCACCACCTCCTGCGCCTTGAGGAAGTCCGACTTGCCCACCGTGAAGGTCAGGTCCGTGCGCCCCTCGCGGGACTGGTTCTGGACGATGAGGTCCACCACGATGTGCTTCTCGTCGAGCGGGCCGAAGATCTTCGCCGCCACGCCCGGCACGTCCGGCACGCCGCAGATGGTGATCTTCGCCTCGTTGCGGTCATACGCCACGCCGCGGACCAGCACGTCCTCCATGGACTTGTCCTCCTCACACACGAGTGTGCCCGGGTCCTGGGAGAACGACGACTTCACCCAGAGCGGCACCTTGTACTTCATGGCGAATTCGACGGAGCGGATCTGCAACACCTTCGCGCCCACGCTCGCCAGCTCCAGCATCTCCTCGTAGGCGATGCGCTCCAGCTTGCGCGCGGCGGGGACCATGTTCGGGTCCGTGGTGTAGACGCCGTCGACGTCCGTATAGATTTCACACGCATCCGCGCTCAGCGCCGCGGCCACCGCCACCGCCGTGGTGTCCGAGCCGCCGCGCCCCAGCGTCGTGACGCTGCCCTCCTCGTCCACGCCCTGGAAGCCCGCCACCACCACGATGTGCCCCTTGGACAGGGCCTGGCGGATGGGCTGCGCGTCGATGCTCTTGATGCGCGCTTTCGAGAAGGTGCTGTCGGTGACGATGCGCACCTGATGCCCCAGGAAGCTCGTCGCTTTTCCACCCTGGGCCTGGATGGCCATCGCCACCAGCCCGATGGAGACCTGCTCCCCGGTGGCCACGACGACATCCTGCTCACGCTCGTCTGGACGGTCGGTGATCTGCGCCACCAGCTTGAGCAGCCGGTTCGTCTCACCCGACATCGCCGAGACCACCACCACCACGTCATGGCCCGCCTGTTGGGCGGCCAGACAGCGGCGGGCGACGTTCTTCATCCGCTCGGTGTCACCAACGGAGGTACCGCCATACTTCTGGACGATCAGCGCCACGGGAACCGTGACCTCCCTCTTCAGTCGCGCGGACCTATACGAGCCCCACTCCCCGGTGTAAAGCCCCGCTGCCGGCTGTCCCGCATTCCAACCACCCCTTGGAGCCCCCAATGTCGCGCCCCCGTATCCTCATCGACGGTGACACCCTGACGCTGGAGCAGATCCTCCAGGTCGCCCGCAACGAGGTGACCGTGGAGCTGGCCCCCGAGGCCGCCGCCCGGGTCCGCGCCTCGCGAGCCCTGGTGGACCGGGTCGCCGCGGGAGACACCCCGTCCTACGGCATCAACACCGGCTTCGGCACCCTGGCCGAGGTCCGCATCGACAAGAAGGACCTGCGCGACCTGCAGCGCAACCTCATCCTCTCCCACGCTTGTGGTGTCGGCACGCCCATGCCCCATGGCGAAGCGCGCGCGCTGCTGCTGCTGCGCTGCAACGTGCTGGCCAAGGGCTACTCGGGCATCCGTCCGGAGACGCTCGCGCTGGCGCTGGACATGCTCAACCGCGACGTCGTCCCCGTCGTGCCCGAGCGCGGCAGCGTGGGCGCGTCCGGTGACCTGGCGCCGCTGGCGCACCTGGCGCTCGTGTTCATCGGCGAGGGCGAGGCCTTCCACCAGGGACAGCGACTGCCGGCGCGCAAGGCGCTGGAGATGGCCGGCCTGCAGCCCGTCATCCTCGAGGCCAAGGAGGGCCTGGCGCTGGTCAACGGCACCCAGGCGATGTGCGCGGTGGGCACCCTGCTCCAGCTGCGCGCCGAGTCCCTGGCGGAGCTGGCCGACGTCGCCGGCGCGATGACGCTGGAAGGGCTGCTCGGCAGCCACAAGCCCTTCATCCCGGAGATTCATGACGTCCGCGCCCATCCGGGCCAGAAGGCGTGCGCGGCGCACCTGCGGCGCATCCTGGTGAACAGCGAGCTGGTGGAGACGCACGTCAACTGCAGCAAGGTGCAGGACCCCTACTCGCTGCGCTGCATGCCGCAGGTGCACGGCGCGGCGCGCGAGGGGCTGTCCTTCGCGCGGCGAATCCTCGAGGTGGAGGTCAACAGCGCCACGGACAACCCGCTGGTCTTCACGGAGACCGAGCGCATCGTCTCGGGCGGCAACTTCCACGGCCAGCCCATCTCCTTGGCGATGGACGTGGTGGCGATGGCGCTCACGCAGCTGTCCTCCATCAGCGAGCGGCGCGTGGAGCAGTTGGTGAACCCGGCGCTGTCGGGGCTGCCGGCGTTCCTGGCGAAGAACTCGGGCCTCAACTCGGGCTTCATGATTGCGCAGGTGACGAGCGCGGCGCTGGTGGCCGAGTCGCGCGTGCTCAGCCACCCCGCGTCGGTGGACTCGATTCCGTCGTCCGCGGGCCGCGAGGACCACGTGTCCATGGGCATGACGGCGGCGCTCAAGGGCCGTCAGGTGGGGGACTTCGCCCGCTCGTGTCTGGCCATCGAGATGCTGGTGGCGGCGCAGGCGCTGGACTTCCGGCTGCCCGTCAAGCCCGGCAAGGGCGCGCTGGCGGCCTACGAGCTCATCCGCTCCAAGGTGCCGCACATGGAGAAGGACCGCGAGCTGCACAAGGACATCCAGGCGGTGAGCGACCTGGTCGACTCCGGCGAGATGCTCGCGGCGGTGCGCTCGGCCACGGCCTGAGCCCGACGCCTGTCATTGCCAGACACACCGCGGCCCGCTCCGGAGCACTCCGGGGCGGGCCGTCTTCGTTTCAGCGTGACGCGCTAACCACACGTCCCATAGTAGGACTCGACGAACGCGCTGATCCGACCGAAGCCCGAATAGAAGGAACAGTCACAAGCCCGAGAGCCCACGATGGTCGTGTACGTGTCGTCGCGGTAATACGTGTGCTCGTAGTACACCCCATTGCAGTTGGGGGCGGCATCCTCACGCGAGGTGAGGTCCTGCGCCTCGGCGTCCTCCACCACGGGACCACCACAGCCCACCATCATCAGACCCGCCGCGAGCAACGCACCGCGGATGAAGCTTCCCGTTTTCATACGTGCCTCCAGCATCGACTCATGGGTTGAACGACGATTCACGGCTCCTCGAAACACGCGTCCGTGGGGACGAAATAGAGCGTCGACGTGTCGCCCCAACGCGACCAGCGACCTTCACAACCACAGCCCACGTAACCGACGATCACCGTGTAGCTCGCATCGGAGTAGCAGATGACCCCCTCCGTGGTGTCCTGACAGTCGGGCACCAGCGCCTCACGAGAGGCGGTCTCCGGGGCATCAGTGTCTTCCATCATGGGGTCACCACAACCCGCCAGCACCAACCCCACAGCAAGCAACGCACCGCTGACGATCCTTCCAGCCTGCATTCGTGCCTCCAGGAACAAGTCCATGGGTTGTACGGCCCTCCCAGATTACCATCCTGAGAGGGATTTGCCCATGCGCGCCCCTGAGAGGCAATGCCGCCAAGCGTCAGAAGCGCGGCAGAACACCAGACGGCCCTCTCGTTGGAGACGCACGGCCTGCGCCAGCGGCTCGGGCTTCTCGATGAGCAGGGTCAGCGATTGCCCAGGGGCCCCAGCTCAGCTCGCCCACGCCATGGGCCGTCGCGAGCGCGGCAACTCCTCTCAGTCGCGCATACCCATCCGCGGCTCCGGGCGGAGACAACCGCCCCCAGGCCGACACGCAAGCAATGACACCGAGAGCCTCACGGCACCATCCAAACACAGCCAGACCCACTCGCTCGTCGGCTTCCCTTCGGTCCGAGCGGGGACTCACGAAAGGTTGGAGTGTCTGTTCAATGTCCGGGCGTCTCGGCGGGCCGCCCCCACTCCCCGCAGACGCATGACGCCTGCGGGGACGAGAGCCCGCGTCCCGCGGGACACGTCAGGGATAGCGGGGCACGCTCGGCTCGGGCTCCGGCAGCGGGATGAACTCCGACTCACTGGGGACCTGGCCGATGCGCTGGGCCGTCCAGTCCTCCTTGGCCTGCTCGATGCGCTCCTTCGAGCTGGAGACGAAGTTCCACCAGATGTGCCGGGGCCCGTCCATCGGCTCACCGCCGAAGAGCAGCAGCCGCGAGCGCGTGGTGCCGCCGCCTCGCGCCACCACCTCCTTGCCCGGACGCAGCACCAGGAGTTGCCCGGGGCCGAAGCTCTCGCCGCCCACCTCCACCTGTCCCTCCGCGACGAAGAGGCCGCGCTCCTCGTGCACCGTGGGCACGGGAATCCGCGCCCCCGCGTCCAGCTTCACGTCCGCGTAGAAGAGCGCCGACTGCGTCGTCACCGGCGAGCGCGCGCCCGCCATCTCCCCCGCGATGAGCTTGAGCTCGACGCCACCGTCCCGCACCACGGGCAGCGCCTCCGACGGCGTGTGGACGAACGACGGCGCGTCCTCCTCGTGCTTGCCGGGCAGCGCCACCCAGAACTGGATGCCGAACATCCGGTTCGATGAGACCCGCAGCTCCGGGGGCGTCCGCTCCGAGTGGACGATTCCGCGCCCCGCCACCATCCAGTTCACCGCGCCGGGACGGATGCGCTGCACCACGCCCAGCGAGTCGCGGTGGAGCACCTCGCCCTCGAACAGGTACGTCACCGTGGCCAGACCGATGTGCGGATGGGGCCGCACGTCCAGCCCCTTGCCGGCCTGGAGCACCGCGGGGCCCATCTGGTCCATGAAGATGAACGGGCCCACCATCCGCCGCCGCGACGACGGCAGCGCCCGGCGTACCTCGAAGCCGTCCCCCAAGTCCCTCGTGCGTGGGACGATGACGGTCTCCAGCAGGGAGTCGGGCTCCGCGTCGACAAAGGGTTCTTCGGGCATCTTCCAGGCCATCCGCTCACACTCCTGTCAAGGTCCAGCGCGTCCACACATGCCATGGGTCGGTCCGGACGCTCCAGTCCCAACCACCCGTCCCCTTCGCGACTCAACGAATGGCGTCTGTCAAGCGCGGCCCGCTCGCGTGTCAGTCCTTCACGCAGGGTGATGCCAGCATTTACGCCACGGGGCGGAACCACGGAAGATTGCCCATTCCCACCCTGCCGTCACTCCCCTGACGGAGGGAGGGATTCGTCACTCACCCCTGGAGCGCATCATCATGAAAGCCCCGTGTACGGCTGTTCGAGTTGGTGCCGTAAGAAGCGTCGTCGCGCTGTTGTTGATGACGGGAGTCGCGATGGGCCCCAGCGCCCAGGCCGCGCCCTTCACGCTGTTCGAGAGTGGTCAGGTGCGGCCGCTCGCGCTGTCCCCCGATGGCAAGCTGCTCTTCGCCATCAACACGCCGGACAACCGGTTGGAGATCTTCCGCGTCGCGAACAACGGCCTCACCCACCGCGGCTCGGTGCCCGTGGGGCTGGAGCCCGTGGCGGTGGCCGCGCGGACGAACGATGAGGTCTGGGTCGTCAACCATCTGTCGGACAGCGTCAGCGTGGTGCGCGTGGACGCGGACGGCCAGGGCGGCTTGGTGACGCGGACGTTGCTCGTGGGCGACGAGCCCCGCGACGTGGTCTTCGCGGGCCCCGGGCGCCGGCGCGCGTTCATCACCGCGGCGCACCGCGGACAGAACGCGCCGTTCGACCCGAAGCTCACCACGCCGGGCATCGGCCGCGCGGACGTGTGGGTGTTCGACTCGGACCAGCTGGGCTCGACGCTGGGCGGCACGCCACTCACCATCGTCTCGCTGTTCGCGGACACGCCCCGGGCGCTGGCGGTGACGCCGGACGGCTCGCGCGTGTACGCGGCGGCCTTCCACTCCGGCAACCGCACCACGGTGATGCATGAGCTGGCGGTGCCGGACGGCGGCGAGGCCGTGGGCGGGGTCCCCGGTCCCAACACCAACTTCGCGGGCGTCCGCGCCCCCGAGTGCGGCGTCCTCCTCAAACACAACGGCCAGGACTGGGTGGACGTGCTGAACCGCTCGTGGACATCATCGGTGCGCTTCTCGCTCCCGGACAAGGACGTCTTCACCCTCAACGCCAACGCCAACCCGCCCGCGCCAGTCAACGGGCCGGGGAGCGTGTACTCGGGCGTGGGCACCATCCTGTTCAACATGGCCGTCAACCCGGTCAACGGGAAGGTGTACGTCAGCAACACCGAGGCGCGGAACGATCTGCGCTTCGAGGGCCCGGGCACCTTCGCGGGCAGCTCGCTGCGTGGCCACCTGCACGAGAGCCGCATCACCGTGCTCGGCGGCTCGAGCGTGACGCCGCGCCACCTCAACAAGCACATCGACTACGACGTCTGTTGCGCGCCCACACCCAACGCGGAGAGCGAGAAGAGCCTGGCGCAGCCGCTGGGCATGGCGGTGACGGCGGACGGCTCGACGCTGTTCGTGGCGGCGTTCGGGTCGTCGAAGCTGGGCGTCTACTCCACGGCCGCGCTGGAGAACGGCACCTTCGTGCCGAGCACGGCGAATCAAATCGTCCTCTCCGGCGGCGGACCCACGGGCATGGTGCTGGACGAGGCCCGGCGGCGCATCTACGTGCTGACGCGCTTCGACAACGCCATCTCCGTCATCAACACGACGACGCGCCAGGAGATCGCCCACCTGCCCATGTACAACCCGGAGCCCGCGAGCGTCGTCGAAGGCCGGCCCTTCCTCTACGACGCGCGGCTGAGCTCCAGCCATGGCGATTCGTCGTGCGGCAGCTGCCACATCTTCGGCGACTTCGACAGCCTGTCGTGGGACCTGGGCAACCCGGACGGCGCGGTGAAGGCCAACCCGAGCCCCATCGTCCCCATCCTCCCGGAGTTCGGCGACGACCCGACGTTCGGCCAGTCCACGGCCTTCCATCCGCTCAAGGGCCCCATGGCCACGCAGAGCCTGCGCGGCATGGCGAACCAGGGCCCGATGCACTGGCGAGGCGACCGCAACGGCGGCTTCGACGCGGCCACGGCGCAGCCCAACTCGGGCTCCCATGACGAGGCGGCGGCCTTCAAGCAGTTCAACCCAGCCTTCGTGGACCTGCTGGGCCGCGACACCCCGCTCACGCCGGCGCAGATGCAGAAGTTCACCGACTTCGCGCTCCAGGTCGTCTATCCGCCCAACCCCATCCGCCACCTGGACAACTCGCTGACGCCCGCGCAGGCGGCGGGGCGGGACTTCTTCCTGAACACGACGACCTTCTTCCACGGCGCCTGCGGCGCGTGCCACGTCATCGACCCGCAGGCGAATCCCTCCGAGGGCCCGTTCAAGGGCTTCTTCGGCACGGCGGGCCAGTCGTCGTTCGACGTGGAGCCGCAGTTCCCGAAGGTGCCGCACCTGCGCAACGCGTACCAGAAGGTGGGCATGTTCGGCGCGCCGTTCGTCAGCGGCAACTCCCCCATCGACCCCTTCCTGGGAGACCAGGTCCGGGGCTTCGGCTTCCTGAGCGACGGCAGCGTCCCCACGCTGTTCACGTTCAACAGCGGCTTCGACTTCCACCCCATCTTCAACTCCGTGGGCATCCCGAACACGCCCGCGGGCCACCAGGCGAAGCTGGACATGGAGCAGTTCATGCTCGCCTTCGACACCAACCTGGCGCCCATCGTCGGACAGCAGGTGACGCT
Organism: Myxococcus guangdongensis; assembly: GCF_024198255.1. Taxonomy (NCBI): domain Bacteria; kingdom Pseudomonadati; phylum Myxococcota; class Myxococcia; order Myxococcales; family Myxococcaceae; genus Myxococcus; species Myxococcus guangdongensis. The sequence continues at coordinate 500,405 of NZ_JAJVKW010000004.1, read as the reverse complement.
GACGGCCGCGCGGGTGGGTGTGGCGGGGCCTCGCATCGACCTGATGGTGGCGCGAGCGGACGCGGGCGAGTGTGACCTGGTGGCCAAGGGCCGGATGGGCTCGCAGGAGGTGGGCTTCCTCTACGTGGGTGGGGGGAAGTTCACGTCGGACCGACAAGCCCTGCCACCCGTGGGCAATGGGCCGCTGCGCGCGGCCACCGTCGCGAGTGGCGGAGTGTTGACGTACACCTGCGTGCCGCTCGGCTCGGGGACGCGCATCGGCATCGACCGGGACCTCGACGGCGCGCGTGATGGCGACGAGCGCGCGGCCGGAACGAACCCGGCGGACCCGACGAGTCACCCGTGAGAACACCGGACTGAAACACAGCCGGGTTTCAGATCCGCCTCACCAGGGCGGGGAGGGGCAGCCAATCTTGCGTCTGTCTGGCCAAGCCTCCTAGATATGTCTCACGCGTGACGCCCCATCCCATCGGCTGCCGTGTCGCATGCGGCAGCCACCGTCTCTCATCTCCTGGGGGCGACGCGTTGACATGCTCGACGCCCCCTCCTTGTCGACCCTCCCGCAGCGCTCCTCTCCGGCCAGCATCCCGGAGGCCTTCGAAGCCCAGGTCGCCCTGAGGCCCCACTCCCTGGCGCTCACCAGTGACGGCTTGAGCCTGACGTACGCGGAGCTGGAACGGCGGGCCAATCAGCTCGCGTGGCGGCTGCGCGCCGAGGGTGTCGGACGCGAGAATCCCCGGGTGGGTGTCTGCCTGCCGCGGTCGGCGGAGCTGCTCGTCACACTGCTGGCCATCCTCAAGGCGGGCGGAGCGTACGTGCCGCTCGACCCGGACTACCCGTCCGAGCGGCTGGCGCTGATGGCCCAGGACGCGGACGTGCGAGTCATCATCACGCGCACGTCGCTGCTGCCGCGCCTGCCCTCGGAGGGCGTGCGCCTGTGTCTGGATGGGCTCGGCGACGCGCTGGCCGGGCTCCCCCACCATCCGCCCGCGCGGGACGTGTGCCCGGATGACCTGGCGTATGTCGTCTTCACCTCGGGTTCCACGGGCAGGCCCAAGGGTGTCTGCGTACCGCACCGCGGAGTGCTGCGGTTGGTGTTGGGGGCCAACTACGTCGACGTGCGGCCCGAGGACGTGCTGCTGCAGCTCGCGCCCGTCGCCTTCGATGCGTCGACGTTCGAAATCTGGGGAGCGCTGCTCAACGGGGCGCGACTGGCGGTGTTCACCCAAGGGGCCAAGGGACTGGATGAGCTGGGGCCGTTCCTCGAGGCGCAGGGGGTGACGATTGTCTGGATGACCACGGGCCTGTTCCATCAGCTCGTGGAGCTGGGGTTGCCCGGCACGGCGAAGGTGCGCGAGCTGCTCACCGGCGGCGAGGTCCTCTCCGTGCCGCATGCACGCAAGGCCCTGGCGCAGCTCCCCGACGTGCGACTGGTCAACTTCTACGGCCCCACGGAGAACACGACCTTCACCAGCTTCCACCCGATGCGGGGCGTGCTGGCGGAGGAGGACTCCACGGCCGTGGCCATCGGTCGGTCCATCTCCGGGACGCGGATGTACGTGCTGGACGAGTCGCTTCGCGCCGTCCCGGATGGTGAGGTGGGTGAGCTGTACACGGGAGGCATGGGGCTCGCGTGGGGCTACTGGCAGCGCGCGGACCTGACGGGTGAGCGCTTCCTGCCGGACCCGTGGAGCGACACGCCCGGAGGTCGCATGTACCGCACGGGGGACCTCGCCCGCGTGCGACCGGATGGCGCGGTGGAGTTCCTCGGACGGCGCGACCATCAGGTGAAGCTGCGAGGCTTCCGCATCGAGCTGGGTGAGGTGGAGAGCGCGCTGCGCCAGCACGCGCGTGTGACGGAGGCGCTCGCGTTCGTCCGTGAGGACTCGCCCGGAGACCGGAGACTGGTCGCGTATGTCGTCGCGAGGGCCACGTCCTCGGAGCTGCGTGAGCACGTCCAGCGCCAGCTCCCCGGCCACATGGTCCCGTCCGCCATCGTGGTGATGGAGGAATTGCCGCTCACGCCCAATGGCAAGGTGGACCGCGCGCGACTGCCCGCGCCCCACGCGGGCTCGGAGCTCATCGCGCCGCAGACGGTGCTCGAGCAGACCGTCGCGCGCATCTGGGCGGAGGTGCTCGGGGTGGACGCGGTGAGCGCCACCGCGAACTTCTTCGACCTGGGAGGCCACTCGCTGCTCGCGACCCAGGCGGTCACCCGCATGCGTGAGGCGACGCGCCGACACATCCCGCTGCGGGCCCTCTTCGACCGGCCCGTCCTGCGCGAGCTGTGCGCGGGACTCGAGGAGGCTCCGGGGACAGAGGATGCCGGCCTCATCCCGCGAGCCGTGGGAGACGAGCGCCGAGCCCCTTCGTTCGCCCAGCAGCGACTGTGGTTCCTCGACCGGTGGATGCCGGGCAGCGCCGTCTATTCGCTCCCGATGGCGTTCCAGTTGGACGGGCCGCTCGAAGTCTCCGTGCTGGAGCAGAGCCTCCAGGCGCTGGTGTCCCGGCACGAGTCCCTGCGCACGTGCTTCCCCGGCGAAGGGGCGCCTGAACAGCATGTCCTGGAGTCGTGGTCCGTGACGCTGGAGCGTCGGTCCGCCGCGTCCCAAGGAGCAGCGCGAGGACTGCTCCAGGAGGAAGCCGAACGGCCCTTCGACCTGGCACGGGGGCCTCTCTTCCGAGCGATGCTCGTGACGTGGGCCGAGCATCGACACGTGCTGTTGCTCAACCTGCACCACATCATCTCCGACGGCTGGTCCTTCGGCGTCCTCTTCCGTGAGCTGACCGCCGAGTACGCCGCGCGACTCGAGGGCAAGGACGCGGCCCTGTTGCCGTTGTCCATCCAGTACGCTGACTTCTCGTCGTGGCAGCGGGTGCAGCTCTCGGGCGACGTCCTCGCCACGCGGCAGACATTCTGGAAGCGCGTGCTGGACGGTGTGCCTCACGTCCTCACACTGCCCACCGATTTCCCGCGCCCATCGCGTCAGCGCTTCGAGGGCGCGCTCCACCGCTTCTCGCTTCCGCTGCCGCTGGTCGAAGCCCTCGAAGGGCTCGCGCAGGATGAGGGCGCCACGCTCTTCATGGCGTTGCTGGCCACCTTCCAGCTCCTGCTCTCCCGCTACTCCGGTCAGCTCGACTTCCTCGTCGGCTCGCCCATCGCCAATCGGACGCGGCCCCAGCTCGAAGCGCTCATCGGCTTCTTCGTCAACACCCTCCCCCTCCCCGCCCGCCTCTCGGGCAACCCGTCCTTCCGCGAGGTCCTCCGTCGCACCCGTGACGTGTGCCTCGGCGCCTACGCACACCAGGAGCATCCCTTCGAGCGGCTCGTCGATGAGCTCCACGTCGAACGCGAGTCGGGGCGCAGCCCGCTGGTCCAGGTGCTGTTCGCGCTCCAGAACGCACCGGGTGGACAGCTTCGGCTTCCAGGCGTTCAGGTCGCGCCGCTGGAGATGGACACCGGCACGGCGCGCTTCGAGCTCTTCCTCTCGGTGGAGCCTTCAGCCCACGGATGGCGTGGTGCCCTGGAGTACTCCACCGCGCTGTTCTCCGCGAGCACCGTCGCGCGGATGGCGGAGCGCTTCGTCCAGCTCGCCGAGTCCTTCGTCCGTGCGCCTGAACGTCCCTGCGCCCGGGCTTCGTTGCTCTCCGAGGACGAGCACCAACAGTGGCTGGTCGAGTGGAACGACACGGCACGTGCGTACCCGTCACAGGCGTCACTCGGAGAGCTCTTCGCCGCCCAGGTGGCGCGCAGCCCCGACGCCGTGGCCGTGCGGCACGGTGGGCTCGACCTGACGTATGCCGAACTCGAGGCCCGCGCCAATGCGCTCGCCCGGGTGCTGCGCGCGCAGGGCGTCGACCGTCGGCGTCCCCAGGTCGGCGTGTGCCTGCCCCGCTCCGCCGACCTCATCGTCGCGTTCCTGGCGACCGTCAAGGCGGGCGGAGCCTACGTCCCGCTCGACCCGGAGCACCCCACCGAACGACTGGCCTTCATGGCCCACGACGCACGACTCACGGCCCTCGTGTCCGACGGCACGTTGAGTGCGCGGCTGCCGGAGGGGCCGTGGCACACGGTGCGGCTCGACACGTTGGAGCGCGCTGACGCCACGCCGCTGCCGGGCGACAGCACCGCGGAGGACCTGGCCCACATCATCTACACCTCGGGCTCCACGGGGCGCCCCAAGGGCGTCTGCATCCCGCACCGAGGCGTGGCGCGCATGGCGCTGGACCCGGACCAGGTCCGACTGGGGCCCGACGACCGCGTGGCCCAGGTCACCACCGTGACGTTCGACCTCTCCACGTTGGAGATCTGGGGCGCCCTGCTCAACGGAGCCACCCTGGTCATCTTCGACAAGGACGAGCTCATCCAGCCCACGGTCTTCGCTCGCCGGCTGCGCGAGGAGCGCATCTCCGCGCTCGTCGTGGCCACCGCCATCTTCCACCACACGGCGCGCGTGCATCCGGATGCCTTCTCAGGCCTGCGCTGGGTCATCTTCGGCGGAGAGGCCGCGGATGCCACGTGCCTCCAGAGCGTGCTGTCCCATGGAGCTCCTGGCGCGCTCGTGAACGGGTACGGCCCCACCGAGAACAGCACCTACAGCACGTGGTACCGGGCGCGGCCGTCCTCGGAGCTCTCGGTGCCCATCGGGCGCCCTGTGTCCAACAGCACCGCCTATGTCCTGGATGCCTATGGACAACCCGTGCCCGTGGGCGTCATCGGTGAGCTGCACGTCGGTGGTGATGGCCTCGCGTGGGGCTACTGGGACAGGCCCGACCTGACCGCCGAGCGTTTCGTTCCCCACCCGTTCTCCTCGGCGCCGGGGGCTCGGCTCTATCGCACCGGAGACCTCGTCCGGCTTCGCCCTGACGGAGAGCTGGAGTTCATCGGCCGCGCCGACAATCAGGTGAAGCTGCGTGGCTTCCGCATCGAGCTGGGGGAGATTGAAGCCGCGCTGCGTGCGCATCCCGAGGTCCGTGACGCCGCGGTCCTCGTGCGTGAGGACACTCCGGGTGACAGACGCCTGGTGGCCTATGCCGTGACGCAGGTGGAGGGAGCGCGACTGCGCGAGGAGCTGGGACAGCAGCTCCCCAGCTACATGGTCCCATCGACGGTCATCGTCCTCGACTCGCTTCCGCTGACACCCAACGGGAAGGTGGACCGGCGCGCGCTCCCGACTCCGGACCTCGGCCTGCTCGACGCCGGGGACTTCATCGCGCCCCGCACGGAGCTGGAGTCACAGCTCGCCGCCATCTGGAGCACGGTGCTCTCATTGGAGCGCGTCAGCGTCACCGCGAGCTTCTTCGACCTCGGTGGGCATTCGCTGCTCGCGACCCAGGTCGTCTCACGCATCCAGGGCACGCTCGGCGTCCACGTTCCCGTCCGCGCCCTCTTCGAGTCCCCCACCCTCGAATCCCTGGCGCGCGTGGTGGAACAGCTCAGGAGCGAGTCCCAGCCCACTGAGTCCACGCTCATCCCCAAGGTGAGCCGGGCCTCGGCGCTGCCCCTGTCGTTCGCACAAGAGCGACTCTGGTTCTTCAGCCAGCTCCACGACCAACAGGGCGTCTACAACATGCCCTTCGGGCTGCGGCTCGAAGGTGAGCTCGACGTCCCCGCGCTTCGTGAGCGTCTTCGAGCCCTCGTCCTTCGTCACGAGTCTCTCCGCACGCGCTTCCCTGGAGATGGAACTCCCACGCAGGTCATCTCCGAGGACATGGACCTCGACTGGCGGGTCGTCGACCTGACCTCAGCTCCTGACGACCTCCAGGAGGCGCTCCAACGCGAGGCCGAGGCGCCGTTCGACCTGGTGAACGGTCCGCTCTTCCGCGCCCGCCTCTTCCAGTTGGCCCCTCGCCGCCACGTCCTCCTCCTCAACCTCCACCACATCATCTCCGACGGCTGGTCCTTCGGCGTCCTCTACCGCGAGCTCTCCTCCTCCTCGGCTCTGCCTCCCCTCTCCCTCCAGTACGCCGACTTCTCCTCCTGGCAGCGCTCCCACCTCTCCGGCACCGTCCTCTCCTCTCAGCTCTCCTTCTGGACTCGCCTCCTCGACGGTGTCCCTCACCTCCTCTCCCTCCCCTCCGACTTCCCTCGCCCCTCCCTCCAGCGCTTCGACGGCGCTCTTCACCGCTTCTCTCTTCCCCTCTCCCTTCGCTCCTCTCTCGACTCTCTCGCTCGCCAGCAGGGCGCCTCCCTCTTCATGGCGCTCCTCTCCTCCTTCCAACTCCTCCTCTCCCGCTACTCCGGCCAGCTCGACTTCCTCGTCGGCTCTCCCATCGCCAATCGCACCCGCCACCAGCTCGAATCCCTCGTCGGCTTCTTCGTCAACACTCTCCCTCTCCCCGCTCGCCTCTCCGGCAACCCCTCCTTCCTCGACCTCCTCCGCCGCACTCGCGACGTCTGCCTCTCCGCCTACTCCCATCAGGAGCTCCCCTTCGAGAAGCTCGTCGATGAACTCCGCGTCGAGCGCTCCCTCTCTCATGGCCCTCTCCTCCAGGTCATGTTCGCTCTCCAGAATGCGCCAGGTGCTCCGCCCACCTTGCCGGGCGTCACGGTCGATCATCTCGAGCTGCATCCCGGGACGTCGAAGTTCGACCTCACGCTCTTCATCGAAGAGACGCCTCACGGCCTGAACGGCGTCTTCGAGTACGCCACGTCACTGTTCGCGCCGACCACCATGGCGCGGATGGCCGAGCACCTTCGAAACCTGATGGAACAGGTCGCGCGAACCCCTCACGCACCCGTCCGCTCTCTCGACGTGCTCTCCGCGAAGGAGCGCGAACAGTGGCTCGTCGAGTGGAATGACACGGCTCGCACCTTCCCGGCCGGCGCGTCCATCATCGACCTCTTCGCGGAGCAGGTGGCCCTTCGTCCCCAGGGAATCGCCGTGCGGCATGGGTCGACGAGCCTCACGTATGGAGAGCTCGACGCTCGCGCCAATCGTCTCGCGCGACTGCTCCGAGGAAAGGGAGTGAGCCGTGAGCGTCCGCAGGTCGGCGTCTGCCTGCCGCGGCATCCCGAGCTGGTCGTCACGCTGCTCGCCATCCTCAAGGCCGGTGGCGCCTACGTGCCGCTCGACCCGGACTACCCCTCCGAGCGACTCGGCTTCATGGCCCGTGATTCACGGGTTGTCGTCATCGTGAGCCTCGACGCACTCCGCTCGAGCTTCACCCCGGATGCCCCGGTACTGAGTCTCGAAGCACTGGGCGAGGAACTGACGAAGCTCGAGGCGACCGCGCTTCCTCGCGAGAGCACGTCCGAAGACCTGGCTCACATCATCTACACCTCGGGCTCCACGGGCCATCCCAAGGGTGTCTGCATTCCGCATCGCGGTGTGGTGCGCATGGTTCGCGATGCCGACCACATCCGGCTCGGCCCGGATGATCGCGTCGGACAGGCCGCGACCATCGCCTTCGATGCCTCGACCTTCGAGCTGTGGGCGCCACTGCTCAACGGCTCGACGCTCGTCATCCTGGACAAGGAGGAGGTCATCGACCCGGTGCTGCTCGACCGGCGCCTCCAGGAGGAGCGCATCACCACCCTCTTCCTCACCACCGCGCTGTTCAATCTCGTCGCGCGCACCCGGCCGGAGAGCTTCAAGGGTCTGCGATGGCTGGGGTTCGGTGGAGAGGCCGCGGACCCGGACTGCGTGAACGACGTGCTCACCTACGGCGCTCCCGGTCAGCTCGCGAACTTCTACGGCCCGACAGAGAACAGCACGTACAGCACCTGGTACCCGGTGCGTCAGCGACAGGAGCACTCGGTTCCCATCGGCCGCCCCGTGTCCAACAGCACGGCCTACGTCCTGGATGTCCACGGTCAGCCTGTGCCCATCGGTATCACCGGCGAGCTGCATGTCGGTGGCGAGGGCCTCGCGTGGGGCTACTGGAACAGGCCCGACCTCACCGCGGAGCGCTTCGTCCCGCATCCGTTCTCTTCGGTTCCGGGGGCTCGGCTCTACCGCACTGGAGACCTCGTCCGACTTCGCGCTGACGGAGCGTTGGAGTTCGTCGGACGCGCGGACCACCAGGTGAAGCTGCGCGGCTTTCGTATCGAGCTGGGTGAGATCGAGGCTTCGCTGCGTGCACACCCCGACGTCCGAGACGCCGCCGTCCTCGTCCGGGAGGACTCGCCGGGAGACCGGCGCCTCGTGGCCTACGCCGCGACGTCTGCATCCGAGACGGTGCTTCGTGAGCATCTGCGGAGCCAGCTCCCAGCGCACATGGTGCCGTCGGCCTTCGTCGTGCTCGAGGCATTGCCGCTGACACCGAACGGCAAGGTCGATCGACGCGCGCTCCCAGCGCCGGAGGGCGGCACCGTGGAGGACTTGGTGGCGCCTCGCACCGCGCTGGAAGTGGCGTTGGCCGCCATCTGGTCCTCGGTCCTCCAGCTCGAACAGCTCAGCGTCACCGCGAACTTCTTCGACCTGGGCGGGCACTCGCTGCTCGCGACCCAGGTCGTCTCACGGGCCCGGGAATCGCTCGGCGTCACGGTTCCCGTGAAGCTGCTCTTCGAGGCGCCGACACTCGAACGCTTCGCGCGCGCCGTGGAGAAGCTCCTCGGAACCGCGTCCTCGGGCCACGACTCCGAGGTCATCCCTCGCAGGCCCCGGGACACCGCGCCTCCGCTCTCCTTCGCGCAGGAGCGACTCTGGTTCCTCAGCCAGCTCCACGAACAACAGGGCGTCTACAACATGCCCTTCGCGCTCCGGCTGGAGGGCGAACTCGACACCGAGGCGCTCCGCGCGAGCCTCCAGCGCCTCGTCGACCGACACGAATCTCTTCGCACGACGTTCCCTGGAAGCGGGACTCCCACTCAGCACATCCACGACTCCGCGCAGCTGTCCTGGGAGTTCTTCGACCTCTCCTCCGCGGAGTCACCCGACGAGGAAGCCGCGCGACGCGTGCAACTCGAAGCCGAGGCGCCGTTCGACCTGGTGAACGGTCCGCTCTTCCGCGCCCGCCTCTTCCAGTTGGCCCCTCGGCGCCACGTCCTCCTCCTCAACCTCCACCACATCATCTCCGACGGCTGGTCCTTCGGCGTCCTCTACCGCGAGCTCTCCTCCTCCTCGGCTCTGCCTCCCCTCTCCCTCCAGTACGCCGACTTCTCCTCCTGGCAGCGCTCCCACCTCTCCGGCACCGTCCTCTCCTCTCAGCTCTCCTTCTGGACTCGCCTCCTCGACGGCGTCCCTCACCTCCTCTCCCTCCCCTCCGACTTCCCTCGCCCCTCCCTCCAGCGCTTCGACGGCGCTCTTCACCGCTTCTCTCTTCCCCTCTCCCTTCGCTCCTCTCTCGACTCTCTCGCTCGCCAGCAGGGCGCCTCCCTCTTCATGGCGCTCCTCTCCTCCTTCCAACTCCTCCTCTCCCGCTACTCCGGCCAGCTCGACTTCCTCGTCGGCTCTCCCATCGCCAATCGCACCCGCCACCAGCTCGAATCCCTCGTCGGCTTCTTCGTCAACACTCTCCCTCTCCCCGCTCGCCTCTCCGGCAACCCTTCCTTCCTCGACCTCCTCCGCCGCACTCGCGACGTCTGCCTCTCCGCCTACTCCCATCAGGAGCTCCCCTTCGAGAAGCTCGTCGATGAACTCCGCGTCGAGCGCTCCCTCTCTCATGGCCCTCTCCTCCAGGTCATGTTCGCTCTCCAGAATGCGCCCACCGGGCAGCTTCAACTCCCAGGCGTCACCGTGGACACGATGGAGTTGCATCCGGGGACGTCGAAGTTCGACCTCACGCTCTCCCTGGAGGAGTCCGCGGACGGGCTCGTGGGCGTCTTCGAATACGCGACGGCCCTGTTCTCACCCGCGACCATCGAGCGCATGGCGCGACATCTCCGCGCGCTGATGGAGCATGTGACCCGGCACCCCCACGCATCCATCCACGCGTTCGACCTGCTCTCCGAACAGGAGCGTCACCAGTGGCTCGTCGAGTGGAACGACACCACTCGCGCCTACCCGGCCGACTCCTCCATCGTCGACCTCTTCGAGGCGCAGGCCGCACGGCAGCCGGAGGCCATCGCGCTCCAGCACGGCGACTCGGTGCTCTCGTACGCGGAGCTCGAACGACAGGCCCATCAGCTCGCGCACCTGCTTCGCGCGCAGGGCGTGAGTCGCGCCCGGCCTCGGGTCGGTGTGTGCCTGCCCCGCTCGCCCCGATTGGTGGTCACGCTGCTCGCCATCCTCAAGGCCGGTGGTGCCTACGTGCCGCTCGACCCGGACTATCCCTCCGAGCGACTGGAGTTGATGGCCCGTGACGCGCAGGTCCAGTGCATCGTCACGCAGACCTCACTCGTGTCCCGCGTTCCCCAGAACATCGCCGCGCCGCTGTGCCTCGACGCCCTCTCGCTCACCGACGAGGGAGCGACGGACCGACTCGCGCGTGACACCGGCCCCGAGGACCTGGCCTACGTCACATACACCTCGGGCTCCACGGGCCGGCCCAAGGGTGTCTGCATTCCGCACCGCGCCGTCCTCCGTCTCGTGTCGGGCTCGGACTATGTCCAGCTCGGGCCCGACGACCGTGTCGGTCAGGCCGCGACCATCGCCTTCGACGCCTCCACCTTCGAGCTCTGGGGCGCACTGCTCAACGGCGCGACGCTCGTCATCCTCGACAAGGACGACGTCATCGACCCGGCCATGCTCTCCCGCCGGCTGCGCGAAGAGCGCATCACCGCGCTGTTCCTCACCACCGCGCTCTTCAACCTCGTCGCACGCACGGAGCCCTCGGCCTTCTCCGGCCTGCGCTTCCTCCTCTTCGGCGGCGAGAACGCCGACCTCGCGTGCGTCAATCGGGTCCTCTCGTCCGGCGCTCCCCAGCGGCTGCTCCACGTCTACGGCCCCACGGAGAACACCACGTTCAGCTCCTGGCACCCCGTGAGCACGCCACAGGAACACTCCGTGCCCATCGGCCGGCCCATCGCCAACAGCACGGCCTACGTGCTCGATGCGCACCTTTGGCCCGTCCCCACGGGCGTGACGGGCGAGCTGTATGTCGGGGGCGACGGACTCGCATGGGGCTATTGGGACAGGTCGGACCTCACCGCGGAGCGCTTCATCCCGCATCCGTTCGCGACGACGCCCGGCGCTCGGCTCTACCGCACCGGAGACCTCGTCCGGCTTCGCCCCGACGGCGCGCTGGATTTCGTCGGCCGGGCCGACAACCAGGTGAAGCTGCGCGGCTTCCGCATCGAGCTGGGCGAAGTCGAGTCCGCGCTGCGGGCCCATCCCGACGTGGGTGACGCCATCGTCCTCGTCCGCGAGGACATCCCGGGCGACCGGCGCCTCGTCGGCTACGTCGCGAGCGCTCCGGAGCTGTCGCCTCGCGCGCTCCGCGACCTCCTCCAGAGTTCCTTGCCGCCTCACATGCTGCCCTCGGACTTCGTGGTGTTGTCCGCGCTGCCCCTCACCGCGAATGGAAAGGTCGACCACCGCGCCCTGCCTCGACCCAGCATGTCCGCCGACGATTCGACGCGCGTGGCACCTCGCACGCCACTCGAAGAAGAGCTCGCGGCACTGTGGGCGCAGGTGCTGGGCCGCGAGGTCCTCAGCGTGACGACGAGCTTCTTCGACCTGGGTGGCCACTCGCTGCTCGCCGCGCAGCTCGTCGCGAAGCTGTCCGAGCGCTTCGGCTTCAAGGTCCCACTGCAGGTCCTCTTCCAGAGCCCCACGGTGGCGGCGCTCGCCGCGTGGTTCGAGGAGCAGCGCGCGCCCGTGGCCTCCTCAACGAAGGCACCATCACTGCCCGACGGCGTCGTCCTGCTCCAACAAGGGCGTGACGACCGTCTGCCGCCGCTGCTCTGCATGCACCCGATTGGGGGCACGGTGTTCTGCTATCAGGAGCTGGTCCGCGCGCTCGGCCCCGAGCGCTCCGTCTACGGTTTCCAGGCGCCCGGCGTGAACGGCGAATGCGAGCCGCTCCAGACCGTCGAGCAGCTCGCCTCGGTGCACCTGAAGGCCCTGCTCCAACTGCGTCCCAAGCCGCCCTACTACCTGGTGGGCCTCTCGATGGGCGGCACCATCGTCTACGAGATGGCGCAGCGGCTGCGACAGCTCGGCGGGCCTCCCGAGCTGCTCGTCTTCCTCGATACGCCCGGCCCGGGCCAGCTCCCCACGCGCTTCGAGGATGACGCGGAGCTGCTCGCGGCGATCTTCGGGGACTCGTCTCCTGAGCTCATCACCTTGCTGCGCGGACTGGAGCCACAGGCGCAGATGCTCGAGGTGCTGCGCCGCGCACGTGATGGCGCCACGGTGCCGGAGTCGTTCTCGCTGGTGGACCTGCAGGTGTTCCTCTCCGTCTGGAAGGCGCACATGCGCGCGCTGTTCAGCTACGAGCCCGGCCCCACCGAGGGCCGCGCCATCTACCTGCGCGCCCAGGAGTACACCCCGCCCCATCCGCTCCACCCCGAGCGCCCATGGCAGGAGCTGGTGCGCGGCGGACTGGAGCTCATCGGAGTCCCGGGAAATCACCAGACGATGATCGAACCGCCACACGTCACGACCCTGACTCGACACCTGAATGACTTCATGCGCCGACTCGAACAGCGCGAGGAGTCCCGACAATCAGGGAGCTGAGTCGTCCCTGCGGCATTGATCTTCTCCACGCTCCGGGAGAGAAACCCTCCATGGCCGATACCGATTGGAAGCGACTCCAGAAGCTCAATGGCAGCGACGCCATCCGGCGCGCTGACCCACAGTTCGATTCGAAGGATGAGGTCTGGTTCTATTCGGAGGACTTCGAGCTGCGAGTCTGGAGCGCGGGGACGCTCTACAAGCGGGATGAGCAGGCGGTGACGTTCACCGCGCCCGTGACGGCGCGGCACGTGCTGTACCGGGGAGGTTGGCTCCTCTATGTCGATGTGACGGTGCGCGGGGACAAGGCCACCGTTCGCCGTGGCACGTTGAACGGGCACAGCCACGTCGCGCTCGTCGACGCCTCCGGAGTGGAGGCGCTGCTCGCGCGCTACCGGAGCATGGGCTTCCGTGACGGAACCCCCTGGAACGCGACGTCGAAGAAGGTGCTCGAGCGCCAGTACCGCAAGGAGGAGACGAAGGCCTGGTCCATGACCGTCGATGGGAACCACACCATCGAGGAGCGCAAGGAGAAGGCCCACGCGAGCTGGGAGGCGGCCGTCGCCTACGCGGAGAAGCGCGTCCGCGCGCAGGAGAAGGCCGGCTTCGTGCAGTACAACCAGGAGCTCTGGCCCGCGAAGCACCCCAATCCCGAGCCCAAGCCCGCGAAGGGCGCGCCCAAACGGCCCAAGCCGCCCAAGGGCACGAAGTTCCCGAAGCCCAAGGACGCCTTCGAGGCCGTGGACATCGCCGTGGCGATGCTCAAGGACCTCCATGAGCGATTCCCCTCGGGGCACTTCATCACGGAGCTGGTCGACGCGAAGAAGGACAAGAAGCGCATCGAGTCCGCCGAGGAGCATGTGTCGTTCTTCGTGCGCCACCACAAGCTGCGCCTCGGACAGTGGCTGAAGGCGAAGCCGCTCAAGCCCAAGAAGAAGGAGTCGAGCTGGGATTACTTCCTGCGCGTCTATGGGTCCGCCACGTGGATCCTCGCCACGAACGCCTCCGAGGACCTGCCGGGTTTCTACTGCGGCAACGTCACCGGGGGTGGCTGGAGCTGTCTGGAGATCTCCGCTGACGTCTACGACATCGGCAATCTGGTGGACGCCACGGGCAACGATGAGCTGGAGGACCTCGAGCCCTTCCACGGCGGCTGGGATATCAACCGGTCCTTCGCCTTCGACAACCGCGCGTCGAACGCCGCCGGGGAGCGGGCCATCGTCCCGTTCGACGAGAACACCTCCGACATGCCGAAGAAGACGCCGGTCAGCCGCATCCAGCCGTTCGGGCTGTGGATGCACCAGCGCGTCTCGCAGATGACGCGCATCGCTGAACGCAACCTGCGCGACCTGATGTAGGGCCCGCCAATCAGGCCGTGCGTTTCCGGGCCGGCTTCTTCGACGCGGTCTTCTTGCTCGAGGGAGCCGGCTTCTTCTTCGCCGCCGTGGCCTCCATCTTCTTGCGCGCCTCTGTCTTCTCCCCCTTGCGCAGCGCGAGGACCGCGGCGATCCACTCCGGCGCGTAGCTGGACGTGCAGCCCTTTGGAATGGGCCTCGGATCCCAACGGCCCAGTCGCTCACCAATGGCGATGGCCTCGTCGCGGTGCTCCGGCAGGTGGAGGCCGATCCAGACGAGGCAGAAGTTGAGGCCTTCCTGCACGCGGTACGGCGCCTTCGGCAGCTCCCTCTCGATGCGAGCGAGCGTCGCCCCGACCTCGAGGTCCTTCGCCAGTCCCGCCGAAATCCGTCCCGCGAGGAGCTTCCAGCCCGCGCGCCGTGGCAACTCCTGATCGCCATCCCTCCAGCGCTTCTCCAGCGCCCCGGCGACCGGCGACTTCACGAGCACCCGCCCGACCAGCTCATCCACCAGCAGCGGCAGGGTGAGTGGCTCGAGCAGCTCACGGGCCGCCTTCTCCGTGAGAGCGTCCGGCTCGAGCACCATGCAAGCGAGGAGGCGGGCCTCGTGGTTTCCCGTGGCCCAGAGCTCCAGTCCCATCGCGTGGTTCTGTCCCACCTCGCCCGCGAGCGCGCGAAGCTTCCCCATCAGCACGCCGAACACGTTTTCCCCGGCGCCGTCGCGCACATAGCGCTCACGCACCCTCGGGTCGCCGGCCGCTTCGAGCGCCTTCATCACCTGGGACCGCGTCATCTGCCTCGGCACCTGTGTGTCTCCTTCGTGGGAACCCCAGCTCACCGCGAACTCCATCACAACGCGGACATGGGGCCCCTCGCAAAAGCCGTTTCGCGCCCCTGTCACGGCGGACCGCGCCGCAGTCTCCCACCCGGAGTCCCGAGCAGGCGCACGCTCGCTCCCCGGGTATCCGGACACCCAAATCGCCTGGAAAGTCGGGAAGTTGAGGGACCGGGCAAGCGCGTGTTACGACCGTTCCCGGCCATTCTCCCCTCATCATCCCTGGCCCCCGGAGCCGGCCTTCCATGAGCGAGCGCAACGACATCCCGCGACCCCCTGTCACGGCCGCCCCTCCTCCGTCCGCTGTCGTGCCCGGCAAGACGGGCCCCTCCGCCACGGAGGCGCTCGCCCAGTCCGTTCAGGCCGCGCCCCAGGCGGCGCCCACGCCGAGCATGGAGGACGAGGCCCGCGAGCGCATCGCCTCGCTCGAGCGCGAGGCCCGGACGCTCAGCGCCACGGACGCCACCACGGCCGCGCAGCTCTTCCACGAGGTCGGCCTGCTCTGGGAAGAGCCGCTCAAGAATCCGCGCAACGCGGCCGTCGCGTTCCAGAACGCGTACAAGCTCGCGCCGCGCTACCTGGTCAACATCCGCGCCGCGCGCCGCCTCTTCGCGGACGTCGGCAACTGGCAGATGGTCATCCAGCTGCTCGACGCGGAGCTGTCCGCCACCGACGACGCGCGCCACCAGGCCGCGCTCCTGTTCGAGAAGGGCATCGTCCTCCAGGAGCGCCTGTCCCGCGACGAGGAGTCCGCCGCGTGCCTGCGCCAGTGCCTGGAGCGCCGCCCCACCGACGTGGTGGTCCTCACGCAGCTCGAGTCCGTCTACGCCGCGCGCAATGACGCCGCCGCGCTGGTGGAGGTCTACCGGCTCCTGGCCGCCACCATGCAGCAGCCGTCGCTGCGCGCGCACTACCTGACCTCCGCGGGCCTGCTGCTCGAGGAGCGCCTCAAGCAGCGCGAGCCCGCCGCGTCGCTCCTGCGCGAGGCCTTCGCCCTGGACCGCGCGGACGCGCTGCTGCTCGCCGCGCTCAAGCGCGTCGCCGAGCGCGAGGGCCGCACCGAGGAGCTGCTCGAGGCGCTCACGGCGGAGGCCGCCCTGTTGGGGCCCCAGGCCGCGCCGGCCTATCTGCAGATCGCCAAGGTCCACGAGCGACTGGGCCAGAAGGGCGAGGCCCTGGCCGCGCTCCTGGATGGACGCCACGCGGCGCCCAATGACCCGCTCATCCTCAGCGAGCTGGCTGGCATCTACGAGACGCAGGGCCGCTTCGAGGAGCTGGCGGACGTGCTGCTCGCGCGCGTGGGCTCGCTCAACGACGAGAGCGAGCTGGTGGCCACCAACCTGCGGCTGGCCGCGCTGTACGAGGAGGTCCTCAAGCGCGAGGTGGACGCGGCGGCGCGCTATCAGGCCATCGTCGCGCGCATCCCCGGTCACTCGGCGGCGCTCGCGGGCCTGGGCAAGCTGTACTACCGGATGCAGAACTGGGAGGGGCTGGTCTCCGTCTTCGACGCGGAGGTCGCCGCCGCCGAGGACGCCAAGCAGAAGGCCGCGCGCATGTACAAGGCCGCGGAGATCCTCGAGGAGCGGCTGGGACGGCAGGAGGACGCCATCTCCCGCTACAACTCCTGCCTCCAGCTGCAGCCCGGTTACCTGCCCGCGCAGAAGGCCCTCACCCGCCTCTACGAGCGCCAGGGCCGCTTCGCGGAGCTGGTGGCGATGTTCGAGCAGGACCTGCTCCAGACGTCGGACCGGGATCAGCTCATCACCACGCTCAACAAGATGGCCGGGGTGTACGAGGACAGGCTGGGAGACCTGGACCACGCCATCGAGTGCATGAAGCGCATCCTCGACCTGGCGTCGGACCACCTGCCCACCATCCGCAACCTGGCGCGGTTGTATGAGCGCGCGCAGCGCTTCCGTGAGCTGCTGGAGACGCATGACCTGGAGGCGTCGCTCGCGGGCGACACCAAGCAGGTGCTGTCGCTGCTCCACCGCAACGCGGAGATCCTCGACGAGAACCTGAAGGACCGCGCGGGCGCCATCTCCGCGTACGAGCGGGTGCTGGCGCTGTCCCCGTCGTACCTCCCCGCGCTCAAGGCCCTGGGCCGGCTATACGCGCAGGACGGCCGCTGGGAGAAGCTGGTGGACATGTACCGGGCGGAGTCGGAGAGCTCGCAGTCCACCGAGCAGGCCGCCGCGCTCATCTACAAGATTGGTGAGCTGTACGAGCAGCGCCTGTCGCGCGAGGACGACGCCATCGCCTCGTACCAGGAGGCGCTGATGCTGGCGCCCAGCTACTTCCCCGCGCTGCGCGCGCTGGCCCGCATCTACCGCGCCCAGGGCGCGTGGGAGAGCCTGGTCGCGATGCTGCGCGAGGAGGCCGCCAACCGCACGGACCCGCTGGAGCGGGCCAACGCGCTGTTCCAGGCCGCGGTCATCTGGGAGGAGGCGCTGCGCCGCCCGGACCTGGCCATCGAGACCTACCAGGAGGTGCTGCGGCTGACGCCGGGCCACGCCGCCACGCTGCGCGCGCTGGAGCGGCTGTTCCTGTCGCAGGACAACGTCAAGGAGCTGGTCGCCATCCTGGACCGCGAGACGCAGGTGGGCAACACGCCCGCGGCCAAGGTGACGGCGTACCTGAAGCTGGCGCGGCTGTACCTGGACCGCTTCCAGGAGCCCTCGCGCGCGGCGCTGTGCTGCGAGGCCGTGCTCGGCCTGGACGCGGGCAACCTCACCGCCCTCACCCTGCTGGAGCGCATCCGCGCGTCGGACCGTCCGCGCCGCGCGGAGCTGCGGCAGCGCATCGCCGAGCGGGTGAACGACCCTCGCCTGGCCACCGCGCTGCGGCTGTCCGCCGTGGTGGACCTGGACAAGGGCCCCGCGGAGGGCACGCTGGAGGCGTACAAGCGCGCCTTCGAGGCGGACCCGGGTGACGCGCGGCTCGCGTTCGCGCTGGAGCGCTCGCTCAAGCTGGCCGGGGACGTGTCGGGCCTGGCCCGGCTGTACACGCTGCGGCTGGCGCACGCGCGCGACGCGGACGAGGCGCTGGAGATGCTGCTGCGCACGGCCGAGCTCGCGGAGACGCGCTTCGGGGACCTGGAGCGCGCGGCGGCCCTCTACAAGCAGGCGCTGGAGCTGCAGCCGCAGTGCATCCCGGCGCTCCAGGGCACCCGTCGCGTGGCGATGCGGCGCGGAGACGCGGCCGAGGCCCGCTCGGCGCTGGAGGCCGAGGCGCGGCTGAGCAAGGACCCGCGCGGCGCCATCGACGCGTTCATCGGCGCGGCGCGGCTGGCGTCGCTCATCCAGAAGGACACCGACGGCGCGGCGGCGCTCTACAAGCAGGCGCTGGAGAGAGACCCGCTGCACCCGGCCGCGCAGGCGGGCCTGGAGGAGCTGCTGGCGCACCGGGGCGGCTCGGCGGACCTGGCCGCGCTGCACGAGCGGCGCGCCGAGGCGAAGCTCGCGCAGAAGGACCACGTCGCCGCGGCCACGGGCTTCGTGAGCGCGGCGCGGCTGCACCACGGGGCGCTGGGAGACAAGCCGCGCGCGGTGGCGCTGCTGGAGAAGGCGCTGTCGGCGCAGCCGGGCCACATCGAGGCGCTGGAGCTGCGCGCCTCCCTGCTCCTGGAGGCCCAGCAGTACGCGGAGGCCGCCGCCATGCTGACCCAGCGCGTGCAGCTGGGTGGGGACGTGCGCACGCTCGCGCCCTTCCACCTCACGCTGGGCACGCTGTACCAGACGCACCTGAACGACGCGACGCGCGCCATCGCGTATCTGATGACGGTGCTCGCCTCGCAGCCCCGGCACCAGGAGGCGCTGGAGCGGCTGTCCACGCTGCACACGCAGGCGCGCAACTACGCGGGCGCGGTGGACTGCCTGCACAAGCTCTTGCAGCAGGAGCTGTCCCCGGACGCCCGCGCGCGCTTCACGCTGGAGCTGGCGCGCACGTATGACGAGGGCCTGGGTGACGCGGCCGCGGCCACGCCGCTGTACCGCCGCGCGCTGGAGCTGTCGCCGGGCGACACCACGCTCATCGACAAGCTGGTGACGCTGTACGAGCGCGCGCGGAACCTGCCGGAGCTGGCGCAGCTGTTGGAGGCCCAGGCCTCCGCGTCCACGGACCCGCGCCGCGCGAGCGCGCTGCGGATTCGCGTGGCGGAGCTGTACGCGGGCGCCCTGTCCGAGCCCGCCCGCGCCACCGGGTTGTACCGCCAGGTGGTGGACGCGGACGGCGCCAATCTCACGGCCCGCTTCGCGCTGGCCGGGCTGTACGCGCGCGACACGTCGTCCGTGCCGATGGCCATCGAGGAGCACAAGCAGATCCTCCGCCAGGACCCGACGCGGGTGGACAGCCTGCATGCGCTGTTCAAGCTCTGGGAGGGCCTCAAGCAGCTGGACAAGGCGTTCTGCGTGGCGTCGGTGCTCCAGTTCCTGCGCTCGACGAACGAGGTGGAGCTGGCCTTCTACACGGAGGGCCGCGCGCGGCTGGCGCAGGAGGCTCGCGAGGCGCTGACGTCGACGGACGTGGACACGGTGCTGATGCATCCGGGCGTCCGGGGTCCGCTGCTGGAGGTGCTGCGAGCGATGGGGGACCAGCTGGAGAAGGTCTACCCACCGAGCTTCGACATCGTCGGCGTCAACCCGAAGACGGACAAGCTCAAGCCGGACAGCGCGGTGTACAAGGCCGTGCGCACGGTGGCGCAGGTGTTCGGCGTGGAGGAGTTCGACGCGTACCAGGCGCGGCGCGGGCTCACGGTGCTGGAGACGACCGAGCCCATGTCGGTGTGCATCGGCCAGGACGTGGTGCGGCGCTTCAACGCGCGCGAGCAGAAGTTCCTCCTGGGCCGCGCGGCGCTGGGCCTGCTCAACAAGGCGGCCGTGCTGGAGAAGCTGTCGCAGGGCGAGACGGCGGACCTGTTCGGCAACGCCATCCGCATCCACGCGCAGAACTTCTCCGCGCTGGGCCGGCGCAACGACGAGGCGGTGAAGCAGCTGCGCAAGGCGTTCTCCCGCAAGGCCATCAAGGCGCTGGAGGTGCCCGCGCTGTCGCTGGGTGACGTGCAGAAGCTGGAGCTGGCGCCGTGGCTGGACGCGCTGGACTACTCGGCGGACCGCGCGGGTCTGCTGATGGCCGGCGACGTGTCCGTGGGCCTGGGCATGGTGCTGCGCGAGGACCCGAACTTCGCGGGCGCGAAGCTGGACTCTGCCGAGCCGGTGATTCAGGCCGTGCGCGAGGGTGAGCGGCTGCGCACCCTGGTGTCCTGGTCCTTCACCGACGACTTCTTCCGGCTGCGCCAGCGGCTGGGGCTGTCGCTGTAGTTTCGCCGGGCGCGGCGGGGGGCTTCGTCACTCCCGCCGCAGCACCGCGCCGTCGGGCAGGCCGCCGATGATGCGCGCGACGGCCTCCTCCACGGGGCCTCGCTCGCCGGCCTCGACGGTGATCTTCACCCGGTAGTCCTTGGCCGGGTCGAACTCCGGATACGAGCCGATGGCCACGTGCGGCATGTTCAGCGCCACGTGGTCCAGCACGGCCGCGATTTCGCTCTCGCCCAGCCGCAGGAACAGGTTCTGGAGCACCACCGGGGTGCCGCTCAGGCGCGCGAGCACCGTCTCCAGCTGCATCCGGAAGAGCTGCGGCACGCCGGGCAGCAGGTAGATGTCCCCCACCGTCAGCACCGGGTACCACGTGCCCGCCTGGGGCAGCAGCACGGCGCCCTCGGGTGCGTCGGCCAGGCGCATGCCCTCCGGCGTCACCTTGCCCTCGGGAGCACGCGCCTCGATGAGCGACACCATCTCCGGCAGGCGCACCACGGACTTGCCCAGCGCCAGCGCCACGGCGCGCACCGTGACGTCGTCGTGGGTGGGGCCGATGCCGCCGCTGGTGAACACATAGCGCGCGCGCTGCCGCGCCCGGTTCATCGCGTCCACGATGGCGTCCACGTCGTCCAGGATGGTCTCCACCGAACGCAGGGGGATGCCCACCTCGCGCAGCCTCTTGATGAGGTGCGGACCGTTCTGGTCCTGGACCTTCGCCGTCAGGACCTCATTGCCGATGATGATCGCCGCCGCGCCCGTGCGCTCCATGGAGCGGCGGACTCTACCGCAACGGCTCGGATTTCCGTGGCGCGAGTCGGGGGGACTGTCCGCCATGTCCGAATTCAAAAGGGCCCGGCCTCCCCCGCGGGGCTGGGGCGCACCGGACCACGGGGGCCTCTGGCCCCCGGCTCCCTCAGCGCTTACGGCCGAGCAGCTTGCGAATCTGGACCAGCGAGGCCTGCGTCACCGCCTCGATGCCCTGCTCACCGTCGATGTGGACGATGCGCTCCTTCTTCGCGCGGCGGCGGATGGCGGCCAGGTACTGCTTCGCGATGCGCCGCTGCGCCTCGTCCGCCTCGAACAGCTCCGCCGCCCCACCCCGCGCCGCACGTCGCTTCGCGGCGACTTCCGGCGCCACGCCCACGAACAGCGTCAGGTCCGGCGACACGGCGTAATCGTTCACCTGCTCCACCCAGCCCATGGGCAGGGACGCGCCCTGATAGGCCAGCGAGGACAACACGTACCTGTCGCACAGGACGAGCTTCCCCTCCTCCAGCGCCGGCAGCACGCGCGCCGCGAGGTGGTCCGTGCGGTCCGCCGCGAAGAGCAGCGCCAGCGTCTGGGGCGTCAGCGGCCCCGCGCCCTGGGGCAGGCCCAGGCGGCCCGTGAGGGCCTGGCGGATCAGCGTCCCCACCGGGCCATCCGAGGGCTCCCGCGTGGTGAGCACCCCATGGCCCTCCGCGCGCAGGGCGGCCGCCAGCCGCTCCGCCTGCGTGGTGGTGCCGGCGCCGTCCAATCCCTCCAGGACGATGAAGCGGCCCCGACGGGAGACCTTGCGCGCCGCGCTCACTGGGGCAGCAGCGCCGAGGGATCATCCAGCCGGAGCTGGCTGCGCAGCTCCAGCATCGTCTGGTAGCGCTGAAGCTCGTCCGCCAGCACCCGGCGTCCCAGCACGTAGCGGCGGAAGGCGTACCCCAGCAGCACCACCGCCAGCAGGGCCACGCCCCACGCGAGCAGCGGCGTGCGCAGGGAGTCGTAGAACAGCTTGCCCGCCGCCCCACCGAACATGAGGGCCACCATGGTGGCCACCCCGGTGTGGGCGAAGTGGGTGGTGCTCTGGCGGACGGACAGGCTCTCCTGGAGCTGGTCGAGCCGCGTCCTCAAGTCCTGGGTGTTGGCGCTCATCTCGGAACCGGACACCCTACAGCAGGCTGTTCCACGCGTCGAGTCATCGTCCCTGGGGACTCCAACCTTCCAGGTCGCACAGGATTCCACCCACACCACAACGGCCAGTCGAGAGAGCGCCCGTGGAAGACCTACTCCGGCCCATCATCCGGGCGCACGCCGGGTGGCGGGTTGGCTTGCCAGCCCCGGACCTAGACGCTACATGCGCCTGCACATGCAGACCCGCGAGCGGACCGAAGCCACCATGAGCCACGACGCCAAGCTCTCCTCCATCGAGGATGCCATCCAGGACATCCGCGACGGCAAGTTCGTCATCGTCGCGGACGACGAGGACCGCGAGAACGAGGGCGACCTCATCATGGCGGCGGAGAAGGTGACGCCCGAGCACCTGGCCTTCATGGTGCGTCACACCAGCGGCATCGTCTGCATGCCCATGCTGGCGGACCGGCTGGACGCGCTGCGGCTGCCGCAGATGGTGTCGGACAACACCGAATCCCACCGCACGGCCTTCACGGTGTCCGTGGACTACCGGCACGGGACGACCACGGGCGTGTCCGCGGCGGACCGCGCGAAGACCATCCTGGCGCTGGCGGACCCGGAGAGCCAGGCCAACGACTTCCTGCGCCCCGGGCACATCTTCCCGCTGCGCTACCGCGAGGGCGGCGTGCTGCGCCGCGCGGGCCACACCGAGGCCACCGTGGACCTGTCCCGGCTGGCGGGCCTGGGCCCCTCGGGCATCCTGTGCGAGCTGGTGAAGGACGACGGCACGATGATGCGGATGCCGGACCTCCAGGCCTTCGCGCTCGAGCACAAGCTGCGCGTCATCACCATCGCGGACCTCATCGAGTACCGCCGCCGCAAGGACCGGCTGGTGCGCCGCGAGCCGGGCCAGCACACCGTCACCACCCGCTACGGCGACTTCACCGCGCTCACGTACACGTGGCTGCCCGACGGCGCCAAGTCGCTGGTGCTGGTGAAGGGAGACCCCGCCTCCCGCCCGAGCGCCCTGGTGCGCCTGCATGCGGCCTGCACGATGGGCGACGTGTTCGGCTCGCCGACGTGCAACTGCAACGCGCTGCTGGATCAGTCGCTGGCCCGCATCGCCCGCGAGGGCAGCGGCGTCCTGGTGTACCTGCCCGGCATGCACGGGGACGACTTCGGCATCCACCACAAGCGCAACACGGACGGCAGCGCCGACCTGCGCCGCGGGCCGCAAGAGACGCGGGATTTGGGCATGGGCTGCCAGATCCTCAATGACCTGAACGTGCGCACGCTGCAGGTGATGACCAACACGGACATCACCTACCGGGGCCTCGCGGGCTTCGGGCTCACCATCGACAAGCGCGTCCCGCTGCTCGCGGACTGACTCGCGCCTCGCCGTGCCCGAGGGCGGCGGCTCCCCGTGAGGTGAGCCCCGCCCTGCCCGTCCCTGCTCGCGCCGTCAGCCCAGGTCCGACAGGGCCGAGCGCACCGCGTCGAGGTTTGCGGGCAACTGCACCGGAGGATTCGCATGGCGGCTGGTGACGTCCGCGAGCGTGCCCCGGTGGTAGCCCACCTTGAAGTCCGCGAACTTCAGCCCGTGGGCGGTGGACACCACCGCCACGCGCGAGCCCTTCGCGATGACACCCTGGGCCACGAGCTTCTCCAGCGCCGCGAGCGCAACCCCCGTCTGGGGACAGGTGAAGGTCCCTTCGCGGTCCGCGCGCGCGGCGGCGTTGGCCAATTCCGACTCCGTCGCCTCCTCCACCACGCCATCGAAGGCCTTCAGGATTCGCACCGCGCGGCGGAAGGACACCGGGTTGCCAATCTGGATGGCGGACGCCAGCGTGCTCTCGGCCTGCATGGGCTGCAGTTCCTGGAAGCCGCCCCGGAAGGCGCGGGCCAGCGGGTTGGCGCGCTGCGCCTGCGCCACGGCGATGCGCGGCCTGCGGGTGATGAGCCCCAGTTCCAGCATCAGCTCGAAGCCCTTGCCCAGGGCGCTGGCGTTGCCCAGGTTGCCGCCCGGAATCACCACCCAGTCCGGTGGCTCCCAGCCCAGGTCCTGGCACAGCTCCACGGCGACCATCTTCTGTCCCTCGATGCGCAGCGAGTTCATCGAGTTGGCCAGGTACAGGCCCGTGTCCGCCGTCACCGCCTGCACCAGGCGCATGCAGCCGTCGAAGTCCGTGTCGAGCGACAGCACGCGCGCGCCATTCGCGATGGGCTGCACCAGCTGCGCGAGGGAGACCTTGTCGCGCGGCAGGAAGACCACCGCGGGAATCCCCGCCGCCGCGCAGTAGGCCGACAGCGCCGCGGAGGTGTCACCCGTGGACGCGCACGCCACGGCGCGCAGGGGCACGCCCCGGGCCCGCATGTGCTTCACGGCGGACACGAGCACCGTCATGCCCCAGTCCTTGAAGCTGCCCGTCGGCGAGACGCCGCACTCCTTCAACTCCAACGCCGACAGCCCCAGCTCGGACGCCATGCGCGGCAGGGGCTTGAGCGGAACACGGCCCTCCCCCAGCGAGACGATGTCCTCCACGGGGAGCTGCGGGTAGGCCCACTCGCGCTTGCCCCACACGCCGGAGCCGTCCGGCAGACGGGATGAACCGAAGCGCGACTCGAAGCGCCGCTTCCACTCCGCCGCGGGCACCGAGCGCAGGGCGGCCACGTCGTGACGCACCTCCAGCAAGCCCTCGCAGCGCGGGCAGCGATAGACGACGTCCAGGAGCGAGGCTCGGAAGTCGCAGCCCTCGCTGCACGCGTACTCCGCCTTGAAGCCGGACTCCGAGGCGCTCATGTCTTCTCCTGCAGGCGCGTGCCGCACTCGGAGCAGGCCCGACCCGGGCGGCCCCGGGTGTGGCACGAGGGGCAGGCCATCCAGTCGTCACCGTCCGCGCCCGGCTTCCCGGCCACCACGGCGGGCGCCACGCGCGCTCGAGGCAGCCGCATGCCGCAGTTGTCGCAGAGCAGCCCCTGCGCCTGCACGTTGCGGCAGTAGCGGCAGACCACGGCGCCCAGCGGGGCCGCGGTGCGCACGCCATCATCCGGCGCGCGGCCGGTGTCCAGCTCCGGGAGCACCGCCACCGGCAAGTCCCCCGTGGGCGCCGAGCGCGTCAGCTCCAGGTCCTGCACCACCTGCGGCGGCAGGTCCGGCCCGCTGCGCAGGCGCGTGATGTCCAGCTCCGGCAGTGGCTGCGCGTTCACCGCGTCACGGCCCCCCGCGTGCGGCGTCAGCTCCAGCTCAGGCAGCGGGGCCACCGGGGGCGTCGCGGCCACGGCGGTCACCGGGAAGCGCTTCCCACAGACATCGCACTCGGTGCCTTCGGGCTGTACGTGGTCGCAGACCGGACAGATGATCATGATGCCGGGACGTTAGCGGGCGGCCACGTTCGGGGGCAACGCGACTTCTCGGCCCTTGGTGGCTTCCAGGCATCCGGGCGGACCGCTCCCCTCTCGGGCGCATCAAGGCTGGGGGAGCCCCGTCGGCCCCGTCAGGGGGACGAACCGCACGGGCAACAAGGACTCCACCCGGGGGAGCTGCCCCGGCTCCTTGGCCCGATGGATGAGCAGCAGCTGCTGGGTCCCCTCGAGCGGCCCGACGGGGACCACCATCCGGCCCCCACGTCGCAGCTGGGCGAGCAGCGAGGAAGGGACCTCGGACGGCGCGGCGGTGACCATGATGGCGTCGAACGGCGCCTGCTCCAGCCAGCCCTCGGCGCCGTTGCCCTGGCGGAAGTACACGTTCTCGAAGCCCAGACGGTGGAGCCGCTCGCGCGCCGAGCGGGCGAGCTCCGGGATGATCTCCACCGTGAACACCTCGCGGCACAACAGCGACAGCAGCGCCGTCTGGTAGCCGGAGCCCGTGCCTATCTCCAGCACCCGCTCGTGCCCCTCCAGGCGCAGCGCCTGCGTCATGAACGCCACGACATAGGGCTGGCTGATGGTCTGTCCGTGGCCGATGGGCAGCGGCGCGTCGACGCCCGCCTCCGAGCGCGAGTGCTCCGCCACGAACTCCGCCCGGCTCAGCCTCCCGATGCCCTCGAGCACACGGGGGTCATGGATGCCCTGTCGAGACAGGTACTCGGCGCGGTCCAGGTCTCCCATTCCTGAAGCCTAACCACACCTGGCGCTCGCAGCAGCGGGAGGGTCCGGCGGCCCTCAGGCCCTCGCGGGAATTTCCCCGGCGGCGCGCTATCCAAGACAACGCCCCCACCCTACGCTCGCGCGATGGCCGAGCCGGCGTTCATCTTCGGGAGAGTCGAATCCCCAGGCGGTCTCCAACCTCCGCCCACGCGTCTTCCGTTCGTCCAGGGAATCGTGCTGCTGCTGCTGGCGCTCGTCGGCGGGTACCTGCTCCTCGGCCTCCGGACGGCGACATCCGAGCTGGCCCCCTCGGAGGCGCTCAGCCCTCGGCGCGCGTTGCTCACGGGGACGTTGGTGTGTGGCGTCTGGGGCGCGGTCCGCCTGCGGCGCTCGCTGCGGCTGCGCGCCTTCGCGAGGGAGCACCGCACCGAGCCCTGGCTGTGGGACCACCCCTGGACCCAGCAGACGGTGGCGCCCCAGCTCGCGACCGGCCCGCTCCCGCGTCCCATCCTCGGTGGGCTCGTCATCGTGGGGCTGCTCGGCGCCTTCTGGCACCTCGCCCCCGAAGTCCTGAGCCCCCATGCGCCCCAGCAGCAGCGGCTCGGCGGTGGATTCATGCTGCTTGCCCTGACGACCTGCGGGCTCTACACGACCTGGCGCTTCCTGCTGCGAGCCTTCTATCGCCGCTGGAAGGCACGCCGCGTCTTCGGGCGCGTGAGCCTGCGACTGCCACAGGTTCCCCTGTCGTTGGGAAGCCAGGACACGGTGGAGCTGTTGCCGGAGCACGACGTCCCGTCGCTGCATTCGCTCACGGTCACCCTCCGACGCACGCACCAGGTGACCCGCACCAAGGGCACGGGCAAGAGCCAGCGGCGCATCACCACCCGCACCATCCAACACGAGCACCGGCAGGAGCTCGACTTCGAGGGGCTGCGCGCCGACCGTCCCTTGAAGATTCCGCTCACGTTCCTGGTCACCGACGCGCGCTCCTCCACCTGGCGACAATCGGACGAGGAGGTCTCCTGGGAGCTCGAGGTGTGGGGCATCACCGAGCAGGGCAAGCGATTGGCGATGAATTTCCGGCTCCCGGTGTACGTCACGGCCGCCACCCGCCTCTAGCGCGGAGACTCCCATGCTGACACCCCTGCTCCTGCTGCTCACGGCCGCGCCTCCGGACGCCGCTGCCCTCCGCGCCCAGGCCCAGAAGGCCTACGACGCGAAGCAGTTCGCCAAGGCCTGTCCCCTGTTCGAGAAGCTCACGAAGCTGTCACCCCAGGACGGCGCCGCGTGGTCGGACCTGTCCCTGTGCCTGTTCCGCGCGAAGAAGAAGCCCGCGGCCTTCGACGCCGCGCGCCACGCCGTGCGCTGGGGTGATGAGAAGACGCGCAAGAACACCTACTTCAACCTGGACAAGTTCGGCGGCGGCGACCGGGTGTTCACGCGAGAGGGGTACGACGCGGCCTGCGAGAAGGCCCAGCTCCCGGAGTGCGCGGAGACAGCGTGGCTCTGCCCCGACCGATACGCCGACCTCTATCGGACGTCGGGCTCTACCTCGGGCGGTGCCTACAGCGCGGAGTATCTGTGCTCCACGCCCCAAGGCTCGGACCCGGAGGGATGCACCCTCATCGACCTGGGCTTCACGCAGGACACCTTCGCGGGCAACTCGGACGAGAGTCCCGGCATCTTCACGTTCAAGTCCTGCAACATCGTCGCGGTGGACCCCTGCACGCGCAGGCTCGGACTCACCTGCAGCGAGGGCGAGGGCGTCCTGGGTGGAGAGACGGGACGGAAGACCACGAGCGAGCGCAAGTGGGGGGAGGAGCGTGACTACGAGCCGCTCCCGAAGCCCGCGAGTCCCGATGCGGGGCCCTGACGCACGCTACCCCACCCGCGCGAGCGCGAGCCGGCCTTCCCACCGCTCCTCGAGCGCCTTCACCAGCCCCTGGTGCTCGGGGGACTTCATGTCCGGGTCCCTGGTGAGGATGCGCCGGGCCTCGGCCTGCGCCATGGAGAGCAAGTCGCCGTCCCGCACGAGGTTCGCCACCGCCAGCTCCGGCAGGCCGCTCTGCCGCGTGCCGAGGAACTCGCCCGGCCCGCGGATCTCCAGGTCCTTCTCCGCGATGACGAAGCCGTCGCTGCTGGCCTCCATCACCGCCAGCCGCTCGGTGGACTCCCACGAGCGCGCGCTGCTCGCCACCAGGTAGCAGTAGCTGGCCGCGGCGCCACGTCCCACGCGCCCACGAAGCTGGTGGAGCTGGGACAGACCGAAGCGCTCCGCAGCCTCCACCACCATCACCGACGCGTTGGGCACGTCCACGCCGACCTCCACCACGGTGGTGCACACGAGGACGTGCAGCCGCTTCTCGCGGAAGTCCTCCATCACCGCGTCCTTCTCCTCCGCCTTCATCCGCCCGTGCAGCAGGCCCACCTTCGCCTGGGGGAACGCCGCCCGGAGCTTCTCCGCGCCGCGCGTCGCGTCCTCCAGGTCCAGCTTCTCCGACTCCTCCACCAGCGGATACACGACGTAGGCCTGATGGCCCTTGGCGAGCTCCGAGGCGATGGACTCGTAGACGCGCGCGCGTTGCTTGTCGTTGAACACGCGCGTGTTGATGGGCGTGCGGCCCGGCGGGAGCTGGTCGATGATGGAGAGGTCCAGGTCCCCATACAGCGTCATGGCCAGCGTGCGCGGGATGGGCGTGGCCGTCATCACCAGCACGTCCGGCTTGGGGCCCTTGCTCATCAGCGAGTGACGCTGGAGCACGCCGAAGCGGTGCTGCTCGTCGATGACCACCAGGCCCAGCTTGTCGAAGGACATGTCCTGCTGGATGAGCGCGTGCGTGCCCACGGCCAGGTGGATGTCGCCCCGAGCCACGGCGTCGCGCACCTGACGCTTGGCCTTCGCCGTGCCGGACGCGCTCACCAGCCCCACCTGGAAGCCGAGCGGGCCGAGCACCTTGCGGAAGTTGCGCTCGTGCTGCTCCGCCAGGATTTCGGTGGGGGCCATCACCGCGACCTGGTAGCCGGCCTGCAGCGCCACCATCGCGGCGACCATGGCCACCGCCGTCTTGCCGCTGCCCACGTCGCCCTGCACCAGCCGGTTCATCGGCTCCTCGCGAGCCATGTCCCTTGCGAGCTCCTCCACCACGCGAGACTGGGCCCCCGTGAGCTGGAAGGGCAGCGCCGCGCGCGCCGTGTCCATCCGCGTGGGGGACACATCGAACGCGATGCCCAGCTCCGCCTTGACGCCCTGGCGCTTGAGCGCCATGCCGAGCTGGAGGAAGAACAGCTCGTCGAACGCGAGCCGACGGTGGGCCGGGCTCTGGTGCACGTCCAGCGCCTCCAGGTCGGCCGAGTCCGGCGGGAAGTGGATGAAGCGCAGCGCCTCCGGCAGCGGCATCAGCTCCAGGCGACGGCGCAGCTCCTGGGGCAGCGGGTCCTCGAGCTCGTGCGCGTACTGCTCACCGACGCGCGAGGCCAGCTCTCGGAAGGAGCGCTGCTCGCCGCGCTCGAAGCCCGGGTACACCGGGACGATGCGGTTGAAGTGCACGGAGCCGGCGGAGTCCAGGTCCTCGGCGGGCTCGATCTCCGGGTGCGCCATCTCGCGCCCGCTCATCGTCGCCCGCACCTCGCCGGAGAGGACGATGCGCTTGCCCACGGTGAAGCGGCTCTTGAGCCAGGGGCCGGCGTTGAAGTACGTGGCGGCGATGCTGCCCGAGCGGTCTCCCACCACCGCGCGGAACATCCGTCGCCCCTGCTTTCCGGGCACGAAGTCGGCGACCTTGACGATGCCCACCGTGACGCCGCGCGCGCCCGGCTCCAGTTCGGCGATGGTGAGCAGTCGCCTGCGGTCCTCGTAGCAACGCGGCAGCAGGAAGAGGATGTCGCCCATCCGCCGCAGGCCCTTCTTGTCCAATGCGGAGATGAGCCGGGGCCCCAGCCGCTTGCCCAGCGTCTTGAGCGGCGAGGACAGCGGCCCCGAGCGCGGCGCGATGGACAACAGCTTCGCCTCGGAGCGGGAGGCTTCCGCGGCCACGGCGCGCTTCTTCTTGCGCTGCTCCTTCTCCTTGCGCGCCTTGGCCGGAGACGTGCTCGCGGGGCCCGTGTCGATGGCCGTCTGACGGGCCGGACGTCCGTCGGCGCGCGGCGCCGAGGGCGTGCCAGGACGCGCGAGGCCCGCCTGGGCTCCGTACGAAGTGCGGGGAGCGGGCCCCATCTCCGCGGTCCCGGTGCGGGGCGCCGCGGTCTTCGCCCGAGGCGACGTCGGCAAGGGCTCGTTCGACTTCCACGGTGGAATCTGGACGTAGCCCGGAGGCGGCGCGCCCGGCCCACCATCGCCCGAGGTCCGCACGCGTGCGCCACCCACCGCGGGGCCGAGCTGTCCCTCCTGCGCCCGGCCCACGTTCGGATTGGAGCGAGGCGCGCGTGCCGTATCGGCTCCGCCGCGCGGCCACTCGCCCGACGCCGGGGGACGCGCGCCTGACGCCTCACCACGAGGCTCCGACTGCGGCATCTTTCGCGGCGAGTTCGCATCCCCCGAAGAGGTACGTCGTGCACTCGCCGCATCACCACGAGGCTCCGACTGCGGCATCTTTCGCGGCGAGTTCGCATCCCCCGAAGAGGTACGTCGTGCACTCGCCGCATCACCACGAGGCTCCGACTGCGGCATCCCTCGCGGCGAGTTCGCATCCCCCGCAGGGGTACGCCGTGCACTCGCCGCATCACCACGAGGCTCCGACGCAGGCATCCCTCGCGGCGAGTTCGACTCGCTCAACGTGGTACCCCGCGCACCGGAGGCCTGACGGAGAGGCTCCGGCGCCTCTCGCGACGACCTGCCTTCGCGAAGCGGCGGCATGGACTCCGACACACGCTGCCCCTCGCCGCGAGCGCCCCCGGTCCCACGCGGCTCTTGCCCCGCGTCCGAGGTCCCCTCCCCGCTCGCGAGCCCCTTCAGCTCCGCCGGCAGCGCGACGCCGCTGAGCTTCAGCCCCGCGACGACCCGTCGCAGCGCGGCCTTGCGGCGCTGGGGCGTGGGGTGGTCCACATCCGGCAGCGCCGCGCGCAGGTGTCCCAGCGCCTCGGCGCTCACGCCACTGGCTCCGGCCAGCGCGCGCTCCAGGACGGGCGTCAGCCCCTTCACCGTCGCGAGCATGGCGAAGTCGCGCTGACACGCGTAGCGAAGGGGCCCTACAAGACTGGCGAGCGGATGGTTCACGCGTGAGTCACGTCCATCCATCCTACGGAACGGGGGTGACGTCTCCCAGAAAACGCGACCGGGGAAGCGAGCCAAGGCCCGCTCCCCCGTCGGCTGTCCTCAGCTGTTCCCGTCGGACGGCGGACTCAGCCCTCGCCGGCCGGGGCGTCGTCCGGAGGATCCTCGAAGCGGATCTCCTGGATCTCCAGCTCGCGGGTGCCACCCGGACTCCGCACCGTGGCGATGTCACCCTTGCGCTTGCCGATGAGCGCCTGGGCCACCGGCGACGTCACCGCGAGCCAGCGCTTCTTCAGGTCCGCCTCCATCTCCCCGACGATGCGGTAGGTGACGGGCTTGTCCGTCTCCGTATCCAGCAGATCCACCGTCGCCCCGAAGATGACCTTGTCACCGCCCAGCTTGCTGGGGTCGATGACCTCCGCGCGCGCAATCCAGTCATTGAGGGTCAGGATGCGGCCCTCGATGTGGGACTGCTTCTCCTTCGCCGCGTGGTACTCCGCGTTCTCGCGCAGGTCCCCGTGGGCCCGGGCGACCTCGATCTCCCGCGAGATCTTCCCTCGCTCGACGGACTGCAGGTGCTTGAGCTCCGACTTGAGCTTGCGCAGCCCGGAGGGGGTCATCGGGATGTTGTCGCTCCCGCTAGCCATCGACACAGCTCCTTCCACCACTCCCAGGTTCACAAAAAAGTCGAGGGCCGGCGCTC
This sequence comes from Myxococcus guangdongensis, assembly GCF_024198255.1. Classification (NCBI taxonomy): domain Bacteria; kingdom Pseudomonadati; phylum Myxococcota; class Myxococcia; order Myxococcales; family Myxococcaceae; genus Myxococcus; species Myxococcus guangdongensis. Next base: position 468,458 of record NZ_JAJVKW010000004.1, on the reverse strand, counting down.
CTCCCGGAGCCCGGCCCCCTCCATGAATGTCCCAATGTAGGGAACCCGTGACATGCAGGTCAATGAAAGCCGTACAGGGACCCTCGCGGACGCTGGGCGCACGCGGGGTGAGCCGCTAGGCTGCCTTCCGTGCTGTCCGTCCAGGAATTGCGCGCGCTCGCCGCGTCACTGCCCGCCAGGGACTTCGAACGCCAACTGGGGCCCTTCGCCCTCATCCAGCGTCCACCCTCGGAGGCCTCGGCCGCCGTGCTCGCGCCCACCCGCATGGCCGCCCCCGAGGACATCAGCCTGGGCATGATGACCCTCCTGTTCGAATTCGAACACCTGCGCGTCGCCACGCTCCCGCCCCTCCACGCCACGGACCACCTGCGCATCGGCCGGCGCATGGACTGCGACCTGGTCATCGACGACGCGTCCGTCTCCAAGCTGCACGCCGAGCTGCGCTGGAACGGGTCCCAGCACCGCTGCACCGTGCAGGACCTGGGCTCCACCAACGGCACGTTCCTCAACGCGGGCACCCTGGGCCTGCGCGAGGCGACCCTGCGCGACGGCGACATCCTCAGCTTCGGCAACGTGCAGTTCTGGTACCTGGAGGCCCGGACGCTGCACGAGCGCCTGAAGGCGGGCGAGGCCACGGGCCTGGGTTCGCGCAGCGGCTAAAGGCCCCACACCGTTACCGTGTCCTCGACAGGAGCAACGCCCCCATGACGCAGCCCGCGCGCGACGAGCGCGACTACTTCGAGCGCATCTACACCGCCGTCCAGGCCGTCCCCTCCGGCAAGGTGGCCACCTACGGCGACATCGCGACCATCGTCGGTGACGGCTGCGACGCGAGGGTGGTCGGCCATGCGTTGGGCGCGCTGGGCGCCCGCTCGGCCACGGTGCCCTGGCAGCGCATCATCAACCGCACCGGCGGCATCAGCCTGACGGGCCACGGACAGAAGGAGCTGCTCGAGGCGGAGGGCATCGGGTTCGACGAGCGCGGACAGGCGCGCATGGACCTGCACCACTGGTCCGGCCCGAGCGAGGACTGGGCGCGCGCCCGCGGCCTCCAGACGTTGCCCGCACCGACGCCGAAGCCCGCCGCCGCGCAGCTCTCGTTGTTCTGACGAAGCGAAACCGTCCGTCGAGGGCTCGGCTCCCCGGCTGCTTGCCTGCGGGAATAGACGCGCGAAAGTCAGGCCCCAACCCCCGGGCCGGATTCCGCCATGTCGCTCGCGCTATTCCGCTGGAGTGCCGTTCTCCTCGTGTGCCTGTTCACGACCGCCGTGCTCGCGGCCGAGGCCCGTCCTCGCCGCAAGGCGAAGGCCGCGAAGCTGGTCCACATCGATGGCGGCCACCGCCTTCATCGCGACGCGGCCACGGCGCTCCAACGCATGACGTTGGACGCGGCGAAGCACGACGTGGTGTTGCGGGTCACCAGCGGCTACCGCTCCCTGCCCGAGCAGCGCGTCCTGTACGAGCAGTACCGCCGGGGCCGGGGCAACAAGGCGGCGAGGCCCGGTCGCTCCAACCACCAGCGAGGGCTCGCGGTGGACCTGGTCATCGGCAAGCGCATGTCGAAGCGCCATCAATGGCTGGAGGCCAATGCCTGTCGCTTCGGCTTCCGCCGCACGGTGCCCTCCGAGCCATGGCATTGGGAGTACCGCCCCAGCAGCACCTTCCCGCCCGTCGTCGGACATGACTGCACGGGCAAGGAGGTGAAGCGGCCCAAGTCGACACCCGAGCCCGTGGCCCGACAGGACGCGAGCTGACCCTGGGTCGCGAGGGCCGCACCTCCCCAGCGCGAACGCTTCCACGTTAGGCTGGCCGACAGGTCCCGACACATGGCGCACCGGTGACACCCGGACGTCACGGAGACGTCACGGGACCGGGCTGTCACGTACGCCCGACGGCGTTTCATCAAGGGGGCGAACCCACCGTGGGAGGGCGCAATGACGGACTTCTTGAACCTGCCGGGCCCGGACTTCCTCGCGCTGTACGTCCTGTTGAGCATGAGCGCCCTGGCGCTCGGTTTCTTCCTGCGATGGATGCTGCGCACGCCCGGGGGCGGCCCGGATGCGCTGCCGCAGAAGTTGGATCCGTTCGAGCTCGCGATGCTCTCCGGCCCCAAGGCCGTGGTGCACACGGCCCTGGCGAAGCTGCTCCACGAGAAGGCCCTGGTGATGGACGGCGCGCACCTGACGACGACGGGCAAGCGGTACGAGTTCGCGTCGCATCTCGAGCGGCTCGTCTACGCCGCGGTCCATGAGTCGAAGAAGAGCAGCGCGGAGCTGGTCGCCAGCATCGAGCCCGCCCTCGAGCGGCTCAAGGTCCCCCTGCAACAGCGGGGCTGGTTGGTCGACGAAGGCCAGGCCACGCGGGCCCGGTGGTTGCCGATGCTGCCCATGCTCGGCGTCCTCCTGCTGGGGCTCGCGAAGATCAACGTGGGCCTGGAGCGCGAGAAGCCCGTGTCCATCCTGGTCTTCCTCTGCCTCATGACGGCGGGCAGCCTCTTCTTGCTCACGGGGCGCGTGTGGACCAGCCGTCGGGGCTCGGCGGTGCTCCAGGCGCTGCGCTGGAATCAGCAGCCGCTGAAGATGTCCACCATGAGCGCGGACACGTCCCAGGCGATGAACAGCCAGGACCTGGGAGTGGCGGTGGCCCTCTTCGGACTGGGCGCGGTGGCGATGAGCGACTTCGAGCTGATGCGCCGGCACATCGACCCCTCGGGTTCTTCCTTCGGCGGCTCGAGCAGCACCAGCAGCTGTAGCAGCTCCAGCAGTTGCAGCAGCGGAGGTGACGGCGGCGGTGGTGGGTGCGGCGGCTGCGGTGGAGGTGGCGATTGACGAGGCTCGGCCTTCGGGGAGTCGGCATCGGGTGGCGACGCGAGCTCGCGCTCTTCATCGACCGACGGCCCGAGCTCGGCTTCGTGGAGGTGCTCGCCGAGCACCTCTCGCCGAAGGGCCCCATCCCCGAGCCACTCTCGCGGTTGCGTGAGCGCGGTGTCCCCGTGGTGCTGCACGCCGTCTCACTGGGCCTGGGCTCCGCGGAGCCACCCGACCCGAGGCGATTGGAGTGGCTGGCGGGACTGGCGGAGCGGCTGGGCGCGGTGTGCGTCAGCGAGCACCTCGCGTTCGTCCGCGCGGGAGGGCTCGAGTCGGGGCACCTGCTGCCCGTGCAGCGCTCCGAGGAGGCGCTGGAGGTGCTGACCGAGAACATCCGGATGGCCGAGGCCGTGCTGCCGGTGCCGCTCGCGCTGGAGAACGTGGCCTCGCTGTTCGAGTGGCCCGACGCGGCCTTCACGGAAGCGGACCTGCTGCGCGGCGTGCTGGAGCGGACCGGCGCTTCGCTGCTGTTGGACGTGGCCAACCTCCACGCCCAGGTGCTGAATCACGGCACGGATGCGGACGCGGTGCTGGCGGCCGTGCCTCGCGAGCGGCTGGCCTATGTGCACGTCGCCGGCGGCGTCCAGCGCGGCGGGCTGTATCACGACACGCATGCGCATCCGCTCCCCTCGGGGCCGCTCGCGTTGCTGGAGCGACTGGCCGCGCGACTGGGGCCCGTCCCCGTGATGCTCGAGCGCGACGACCGCTTCCCTCCCGAGGCGGAGCTCACCGCGGAGCTGTCCGCGATGGAGCAGGCGCTCCTGCGCGGCACGGAGCGACATGGCCGCGAGGCTCCCCCGAAGACGCTCGAGCCGGAGGTCTCCCTCGCGCCCCACGAGCGCGACCTCCTCCGCGACACGCGGGAGTCCCGCTCATGAGCGCGGCGCCAATGACGCGCCTCCGGAGGCGTTCGCATGAGCGCGCGTGAGCGACAGGCCCGGGCCCAGGCGGAGCTCGTGCGCGCGCTCGGTGTCGGTGCCCCGGTTCCACGAGGGTTCGACGAGGCCCGCGTGCTCGCGGCCGCCAAGGCCCTGATGAGCAAGCGCCGCCGAGGCGTCGAGCGTGCGTGGCCCCTGCTGGCCTCGGCGCTCGGTCCCGACTTCGCCCCGCGCTTCGAGCAATGGGCCCGGGCAAACCCCATGTCCGTGGAGCCCGACTCGCGCGTGGAGGGACGACGCTTCGCCCAGGCCCTGAGCGACGAGGGCCGACTGCCGGGCATGCTGTCCAGGGACCTGCTCGACTTCGACGCGAGCTGGCGCATGACCGCCTCGGGCGCGCTGGTGCGACGCCGGGGCCTGGTGCTCATCGCCCGGCGTCACGACACGACGCGGCGGCTCTTGTGGGCCCTGCGGCTGCCCGGCGGACGCGTGCTCCGATGGGCCCCCGAACCCCGTCCCTCGGGCCCCTCGGCCGCCCCTGGCGTCGACGTCCCCAGGGGGACATGATTCCGGAGCCCATCTCGACTACCGTGGCGCCCCACACCTGAGCCGAGGGGGCGCATGCTCGTCGTGCCATCCATCCTGGATGCGGTCACCGTTCACGCGGAGGGGGCGCTCTGCACGCGCATCGCCACCCTCCAACTCGTGGAGGACCGCGTCCCCAACGAAATCCAGCTCAACGGACTTCCACTCTCGCTGCGAACCGGGACGCTCCGGGCCGCGGTGCGACAGGGACCGCCCGGCCTCACCATCCGCGCCATCCGACCCACCTTCGACGTCCAGCTCCCTCCCGAGGTCGACGTCCCCCTGGAGCACCGCGCCCTGGAGGAGGCCCTCGCGCGCGTCTCCGACGTGACGGCGCGACTGGAGGTCACCCGGCGCGAGCTGCAGGCCGTGGGCAAGCTCAAGCCCACCTTCCCGCCGCAGAAGAAGGCCCGCTACACGCCCCACCAGGCGCCCCTCGACTCGCTCCTGGCGCTCACGTCCTTCGTGGACACGGAGCTGGCCACGCTGAACGCGCGGCAGCTCGACCTGGAGCGGGAGCTGCGCGACGCGGAGAACGACGTCCGCCTGCGACGCCAGCGCCTGCACGAGGCCTCGTCATCCGTCCGGGGCGAGCGCGCCCGCGTGTACCGCGCCGCGGTGCTCACGCTGTCCGGCAACCCCTGGCCTCGCGAGACACCCGCGCACATCGCGCTGGAGTACGCGGTGCCCGGCGCGCTCTGGGTGCCCACCTACGACTTGCGGCTGCCTCGCACGCTGGAGGAAGGCTCGCTGCGCATGCGGGCCACCGTCAGCCAGAACACCGGCGAGGACTGGACCGGCGTGAAGCTGTCCGTGTCCACCGCCGCCCTGGACCGCAGGGCCGAGGTCCCCGAGCTCAAGGCGCTGCGCATCGGCCGTCGCCAGCCGCCACCGCCGCGCTCGGGCTGGCGTGAGCCTCCACCGGGGCTCGATGAGCTGTTCGCGGGGTACGACGCCCGGCGCGCCCCGGTGCTCGCCAAGCCGAGGCCTCCACCGATGGAGCCGCCCCCTCCACCGCCCGCGCCCGCGCCGTACCTCGCGGACGACGAGAGCACCGGGTCGGGAATGGAGAAGCTCCGCAGCGCGCCCGGTACTGCCGTGCGCTCCGCGCCCTCCATGGCGCCGAAGGCCAAGCGTCTCGCGGCCCCCTCGCAGGCCGCGCCCCCCCGCCCCTCCGCCGCGCCCCAGCGGGAGCTGTCGCGCTCACGGGGCTCCTTCTCCAGGAACCAGGTGCCGATGGAGGAAGAGGCCCTCGCCGAAGCGCCGGGCGACGCCGACGACATGCCGATGGCGTCGATGGACATGTCCGACCTCGACGGGGCCATGGGGGGCGGAGGCGCCAGCGTGGATCGCCTCTCCGCCGCCGCCCCGCGCGTGGAGCCGTCCGACAGCCTGCTGGACTACGACCGGCTCACGTTGAGCGCCGCCGATGACCTGGAGGGCCGAGGCCGCCTGCGCTCACGCCCCACCCACGTCACGCGGGAGCTCATCGCCCTGCAGGCCGTGCAGATTCAAGTGAACGTCCTCTCGTTCATCGCGGTGAGCGAGCAGCAGGTGGCGAGCCTCCGACAACTGCCCCTGCCGACCTGGTCCGTGTCGCCGCGCGAGTCGGCGATGCACTTCGACGCGAAGTTCGACCTGGAGTCACGGGTCGACGTCCCCTCGGACTCGGCCTGGCACACGTTGCCGGTGTTGTCGGTGCCCGTGGGCCTGTCCGCCGAGTACGTCATCGTCCCCTCCGTGGAGCCCAGGGCCTTCCGCACGGTGCGCGTGGAGAACCGGACGCCCTACCCGCTGCTCGCCGGCCCCGTGGACGTCACGCTCGGCGACGAGTTCCTGATGACCTCTCCCCTGCCCACCATGCCCCCGGGCTCCACCCAGCGCCTGGGCCTGGGCGTGGAGGAGTCCATCAAGGTCGCGCGCAACACGCGCTTCGACGAGGCCACCGGCGGCATCTTCGGCGGCGCGACGATGCTCACGCACCACGTGTCGGTGGAGCTGGCCAACCGGCTCTCCAACCGCATCCTCGTGGAGGTCTGCGAGCGCGTGCCCGCCGTGCCCACCGGCTACGAGAAGGACATCAAGGTGGAGGAGACGGAGACCGCCCCACCCTGGCAGAAGCGCACGCCGCTGCCGGGCGAGACACCCGTGGAAGGCGAGCGCGCCTGGCGCGTGGTGCTCCAGCCCGGTGAGGCGCAGACCCTGAAGGCGACGTGGACCGTGAAGATTCCCGCCAGCAAGATGCTCGGCGGCGGAAACCGGAGGACCTGATGAGCACGCCCCTCACCCTGCCGGTGGTCAAGGTCACCGTCCTGGAAGATCGCGCGCTCGTCGAGCGGCGCGGAGAAGTCCCCCTGGTCCCCGGAGCGCAGCGGCTGGTCATCGCCGGCCTGTCGCCGCTGGCGGTGGACCGCTCGCTCCAGGCGAAGCTCGCCGGGGGCACCGTGTCCCAGGCCCGCGTGCGCCGCGTGACGCGCGCCCAGCCTCCCGAGGCGCTGCGCGAGCACACCACGGAGCTGAGCCGACGTGTCGCCGACCTGGAGCGCCTGGAGCGTCAGGCCCGCGCGGACCGGGAGCGACTGAACACGCGCCACGCCCTGCTCACCGCGGCCCACGCCGACGTGTACCGCGCCATCTCCGAGCAGTCCGGCGGCGGCGTCGCGCAACCCGACACGTGGAAGCAACAGCTCGACAGCGTGCGCCAGGCGCTGGAGGCCGTGGACTCGGCCCGACGTCTGGCGGCCGTGGAGGAGCAGCGCCTGCAGCAGCAGCTCGCGCAGGCCCGCGGCGCCCTGTCGAACACGCAGAAGCCCGAGGCGAAGCTGGACGTGCAAGCCGAGCTCGAGGTGGGCCATCCCGCCGGCGGCACGGCGCTGTTGTCCATCACCTACCTGGTGCCCTGCGCGGCGTGGCGCCCGGCGTACCGCGCGACGCTGGAGCAGGCTCCGGGCGCCCAGGGCCCGACGGTGCGCCTGGAGTGTGAGGCCGTGGTGTGGCAGCGCACCGAGGAGGAGTGGAAGGACGTGGAGCTGGCGCTGTCCACGGCGCGTCCCACGCTGGGCGCGGCGCCCCCCCGGCTGGAGACGGACTGGCTCTTCCTGCGCGACAAGACGGAGCGCGAGAAGCAGGTGGTGGACGTCGCGGTGCGCGAGGAGGTCATCCAGAACACGGGCGAGGGCGCCGGTGCCCGACGTGACGAGGGCCTTCCGGGCATGGATGACGGCGGCGAGGCGCTCTCCCTCGTCGCGCCCCACCGCGCCAACGTCCCCGCGGATGGAGAGCCACACCGCATCCCGCTGTTCCACTTCACCGCGCCCGCCGCGTCCGAGCTGGTGGTGTGTCCGGAGCTGTCGCCGCTGGTGCACCGCGTGGCGAGGTTCGACAACGTGGGCCCTTCCGTGTTGCTGGCGGGGCCGGTGGACCTGGTGCGGACCAGTGGCTACGTGGGGCGCTCGCAGCTGCGATTCACGGGCAAGGGCGAGCGCGTGCGCCTGGGCTTCGGCAGCGAGGACTCGCTGCGCGTCGCTCGACTGACGGACGTCCAGGAGGAGACGAGCCGGCTCACCGGGCGCAAGCAGAAGACGCACCACGTGAAGATGTTCCTCTCCAACATGAGCGCGCAGCCCGCGGCGGTGGCGCTGGAGGAGCGCATCCCCGTCTCGGAGGTGGAGTCGGTGGAGGTGACGCTCCAGAAGGACACCACCCGCCCCGCGCCCACGAAGGTGAGCGCGGAGGGCATCGCCCGCTTCGAGCTGACGGCGCCACCGCGCTCGCAGCAGGAGTTGACGCTGGTCTACACGGTGAGCAGCGCCGCGAAGGTGGCGGGGCTCTAGAGGTCAAGCATGCGCACGTCCCTGTCCGCACTCGGGTTGTTCATGGCGTGGGGGCCGGTGTCCCCGGCCTTCGCCGACACGCCGCCTCCTCCACCGGAGGCCGAGCAGGAGCGGCGCATCCCCCAGGTCGCCGTCGATGTGGGCGGCGGCTGGGGGCGGATGCAACATCCGACGACGGACATCCCCGGGCTGAGGAACGAGGTGCGCACGGTAGGCCCCCGGGCCAACGCGGTGCGCCTGGCGGGCGGTATCCACTTCAACATGGTGCGCAGCTCCGGCCGGATGGACTGGTGGTGGACCAATGGCGTGGACTGGTACCTCCTGGGTGACGACGTCCAGGTCCTGGCGCTGCGGCCGGGCCTGGAGAAGCGCCTGGCGCTCACGGATTCGCTGAGCCTGGGCGTGAGCCTCTTCGGTGCCGCGTCGGAGGTGTCGCTCGCCACCGGACGCATCTCCGCGAACATCCCCGGGACGGGAGGCGGAGACCCGGTCATCGACGGCCGGTACTTCCAGGCGCGCTCGCGCAAGTGGCTCTTCGGCGGAGGCGCGGGCGCGGCGCTGCAGTACCAGCTCAACCGCTGGTTCCACACGCGGATGCAGGTCGGCTACACGCAGTTCGTGTCGCAGGCGAAGAACTTCCAGGTGAGCCCCACGAAGGGCCCCGACAGCTTCTCGGTCTCGCTCAGTGGCCCCTGGGCCGCGGCCTACGTGGGCGTGGGGCTCTGACCCGAGCGCCCGTGTCCGTCAGTGCTGGACGACGGACACGTAGGCGCCGTAGCGCGTCTGGATTTCGGAGACGTACTTCACGGGCTCCGAGCCTCGGCAGTAGCCATGTCGCGCGCGGCGGTAGTGCTTGGGCTTCTCCAGGAGGAGCATGGCCTTCTCCACGTTCCCGAACCAGCGGTTGGGGTCCAGGCCCTGCTCCTGCGCGAGCCGCCGCGCGTCCAGCACGTGGCCCAGGCCCGCGTTGTAGGAGGCCAGGGCGAAGCGCAGGCGCTGCTTGAAGGGAATCTCCGGAGCGATGCGGCCGAGGAGCTGGTGCATGTACTTCACGCCGGCGTGGATGCCCTGGTCGGGGTCCTCGAGCTTGCGGAAGCCCAGCTCGCGGCCCGTGGCGGGCATGACCTGGAAGAGGCCCTGCGCGCCCACCCAGCTTCGCGCCGTGGGGTCGAAGCGGCTCTCCTGGAACATCTGCGCCACCATCAATCGCCAGTCCATGCCGTAGCGCGAGGAGTACGAGCGCACCAGCAGGTCGTAGGGGGAGATGGTGCCCGCGGCCGAGGCGGCCTCGGTGGTGGTCGGGGCCTCGCTGCGTCGTCCCTCGAAGTAGCGGCGGCGGGCCAGGTTGTATTCGGTGCCGCGGTAGGTCTTCTGCACGAAGCCGTCGAGGAAGGCGCGCAGCTTCACGCTCCCCGGGCGCACGGCGAAGGCGATGCCGTGGTGTCCGTCCTTGCCCGCGGGCGTCCCCTGCCCGGGCACCGTCAGCGCGGCCTCCACGTCATCGCGATAGACGCGCTCGGCGGCGAGGATGTGGCTGTCGGTGACGGTGAAGGGAATCTCGCCGCGCGCCACGCGGTCGATGAGCGTCTCGGTGTCCTGGTCCTCGGGTTCCTCGACGACGGTGAATCCGTGTTCAGCCGAGAGGGTGCTCAGGTGGGCGAAGTGACTGGAGGTGCGACGCACGTGGATGGACTGGCCCTTCAGGTCCGCGAGTGACGTGGGGCGCGGCGCGCCGACCCGCTGGACGAGGACTTCCTCCACGAAGAGGTACGGGCGACTGAAGGCGACCTCGCGCTGACGCTCGGGCGTGACGGTGAGCGAGGCGGCGACGACATCTCCCCGCCCCTCCTTCAGCCACGTGAGGAGTTCCTCGTACGTGTCCGGGACGACGACCTCCAGGCGCACCTTGAGCGCGTCGGCCGCGAGCTTCGCCATCCGGTAGTCGAAGCCCGCCTGTTCGCCACGGTGGAGGAAGTACGTGACGGGGCTGTTGCGCGTGAGGACGCGGAGCACGCCGCGCTTGCGGATGCCGTCGAGGTCTCCGGTGAAGCGTTGGTCGCGATGGTCGGTGAGGGCGCGCTCGACGAGGAAGGCGTCCAGCGCGGTGCGCAGCATGGGGTTCTCCAGGCGCACGGCCCAGGCAAGCGCGCGCTTCTCCGCGACGGGGAAGAGCGCCTCGACGTCGGGGTTGTACGTCTGGATGGCGGCCAGCAGGTGGCTGTCGACCACGGTGAGGGGCAGCTCTCCGCGAGAGACCTTCCACACGAGCTCCTCCGAGTCGAGGCTCTCGGGCTCGGGCTGGACGGTGAGTCCGGGAGCCTTGGCTTGCGCGAGCGCGGCGAGGGACGTGGCGAAGGTGGAGCTGGCGCGCACGTGGACGGCGCGGCCCGCGAGGTCCTCGGGCTTGCGAGGCAGGTCCGTGGAGCCCTTCTTGCCGACGAGCACCTCGTTCACCAGGGCGATGGGGCGGGTGAAGGACAGCTCGCGGGAGCGCTCCGGGGTGACGGTGAGGTCGGCGGCGATGATGTCTCCGCGTCCCTCTTTCAGCAGGGGGATGAGCAGGTCGAAGCGCTCCACGGCGATGAGCTCGACGGACAGGCCGTGCTTCTCGGCGAAGCGCTCCAGCAACTCGCGGTCCTGCGAGCGGGGCGTGCCTTGGCGAGGCAGGGAGCTCTCGTCGGTGGTCTCGACGAGGATGCGCAGCACGCCGCGCTTGCGGAGGGCCGGGAGGTCACCGGTGAATGGAGGCTCGGGGGGCTTCACGGGCTCGGCGTCGGGCGGTGCGGCTTCGGCGACGAGCGGCAGGGGCGTCTCGGGGAACGGCGGGTCTTCGGGCTCCGCGACGACGGGCGCGGCCACGGGTGCTGGCGTGGGAGCGGGAGGCTCCTGCTTGCAGGCGACGAGACACACGAGCAGCGCGGCGACAAAACAACGAGACGACACCATGGGTACTTCCCCCTCATCGGAGCCATGTCCAGATGCGTGGACACGCTCCCCTCGCCTCCCCCTCTACCCGAGGTGACGGGGTGAACGCACGTGGCCTCCTGCGACTCGCACGCAGAGGATTCCCGGCCCGAGGCCCCACCTCCCCATGGTGACGCGGTGAATACACGTGCCCCCTCGAAGACAAGCGCGCAAAAGATTCCCGGCCCGAGGCCCCACCTCACCCATCATGACGCGGTGAATACACGGGCCCCTCGAAGACGCGCGCGCAGAGGATTCGCGGCCCGAGGCCCCACCTCACCCATCGTGACGCGGTGAATACACGGGCCCCTCGAAGACACGCGCGAGGAGGACTCCTGGACCACACCTCACCCGAGGTGACGGGGTGGACACACGTGGCATCCTGAGACACGCACGCGGAGGGCTCCGGGCCCCGGGGCCGCACCTCACCCCGGGGTACGGACGCGCATCGGTGTACTGTAGAAGCCCCCATGAAGACGAAGAGCTCGCCGCCCGTGGCCCTGTTGCGAGGACGCAAGACGCTCCCGCTCATCGAGACGTACTTCGAGCTGAACCAACTGAAGCAGCTCTTCCGTCAAGGCTGGTTGCGGGTGGGGATTCCGACCGAGCGCTGCGAGAGCGTGGCGGAGCACTCGCTCTTCGTGGCGCTGCTGTGCCTGTTCATCGTGGACAGCCACTTCCCGGAGGCGGACGCGGGTCGCGCGGTGCGCATCGCGTTGCTCCATGACCTGGGTGAGGCGTACGTGGGAGACCTGACGCCGCACGACGGCGTGGCGCGCGAGGACAAGCACGCGAAGGAGCGACGAGCCATGGAGCAGCTCGTGGGGAAGCTGCCGCGCGGCGCGGAATACCTGTCACTCTGGGACGAGTACGAACAAGGCACCTCGTTCGAAGCCCGACTCGTGCGGCAGGTGGACCGGCTGGAGATGGGGCTGCAGGCGTGCGTCTATGAACACCAGGGCGCGGGAGACCTGTCCGAGTTCTTCGCGTCGGTGGAGAAGGTCCTGGAGGCGCCCGAGCTGCGCGCGGTGCTCACTGAGTTGGAGTCGCTGCGGCCGGACTGAAGGCAGGCGCGCAGTCGATTCGGTGACGGGAGTGGAGAGACCTCGCCGCGACGAGACTGGCAAGTCGCGGAGGCCCTGATGCTGGACGGGAAGCCGGTGCTCAGCCGAACCAACGACCCGACTCAGGCGCGAAGATGCGGACGCGCTCCGCGAGCGAGGGAGGCAGTCGCTCGCGAACCAGGGCGTGCACCTCCTGCGGTCCGAGCGCCTGGCTGAAGTGCATCAGCACGAGGGCCTCGTTGCGGAAGCGGTCGGCCTGGGCGAGGAGCTCATCGAGGTGGAGGTGCGCGCGATCCCTCGCATCCTGCACGGACCGCTTCGGGTCGACGAAGGTGCACTCGATGACGAGCACGCGCGAGTCGAACAACGTCGGCTCGGTCTCCAGGATGCGCGAGAGCGTGTCGGTCGCGTAGGCGAGCTCCAGATGGTCCACCTGGGTGAAGAGGTCCTCACCGGCCTTGCGACGCTGGGCGATCTCCTGCGGCGGCAGCGCGAGGAACTCGGGCCGGAGCTTCGTCGCGCGGCGGAAGAACTGATAGCCAAGGGAGGGCACCGGGTGATGCGTGCGGAAGGCGCGCACGTGGAGCCCCTGCCCGAGAGGCTGGACATCTCCATGCCGCATCGGGACGGTGGTCACCTCCATCGACGTGTGATGGAGCCGGGAGAGGACCTGGAGGGCCTCATGAACGGGCGCCTCGATTTCGGCGGGGATGAAGAGCTGCGGAGCGCCCTTCCCCATCAACCGGCGGATGCCGAGCAAAGCCCCGAGCGCACTGGCGTGGTCCGGATGTGCGTGGCTGAGGAAGATGCGATCACACCCGGCGAACGAGCGGATGGGGATGCCGACGTCGAGCACCACGTCCAGCTCGGGCACCTGGAGGGAGGTGTAGACACCGCCGACGGAGATGCCTCGGACGGTATAGGGACCTGCCTGGACCTCGGTGATCATCGTCTCGCTTATCGCGCGACTCGTGTCACGCCGCAACCCGGGGCACGGTGGCCCCGGGTGTGACGCGAGTGCTCAGGTGTCGAAGCGGAACGTCGTCCCGACGCACGAGGCCCGCTCACCGAAGCGCTGACAGAACGCGGTGAGCGCCGCGTAGGGTGTGGTGTCCAGCACCTCGCGGAACGACAGGTGCATCACCAGGCAATAGAGGGAGACCTCGAGGAAGCTCACGCCCCGCTCCGAGGGAAGCTCGGAGAGCGCCGCGTCCACGTTCTGCTCCAGCCACGCCATCATGTTGAGCAGGCTCTTGCGCAGCTTGTCGTGGTGAGCCCCACTCTCGGCCCCGCCCCCCACCTTGGACATGACGATTGTCACCTCCGTGGCCATGGTCTGGAGGACCAGTTCCTGCGCGTTGGCGGACAGGGACTCGGTCAGGTCCTCGGGCCACACCACGCGGGCCTTGCTCGCGGAGTGGCGCCGCAGCTCGCGGCAGACATTGAGCGCACCGAACCACGAGCCTCGGGCCGTGCGCAGCACGGGAATCTTGAGCGCGGGATTGCCGCCGTAGTCTTGGAGATTGGGGGACATGATGTCCCGCAGGATGTGGAAGTCGTAGGCGACGCCCAGCTCCGCCGCGAAGATGCGCGCGATGCGGGTGAAGTGAGAGCTCGAGCGGCCAATCAGGATGGGCCGGATGAGGTCTTCGTTCGCGACAGTCATCGGTGTTCCCCCGTCAGTGTTTGACGGGGGCAACCGTAGGCGCTCGCCCTCCCCGGGACAACGTGCGGAGGGCTCGGCTTCTCGCTGTACCGATGCGGATGCGCCGGAGCTGTGCTCCTCGGCGAGCCCTCAGGTCGAGGACTGCTCCGAGTCCGAGGGGATTCGGAGCGCGGAGCGGACCTCGGCGGTGGAGCGCCCGGCCCAGTGACGACGATGGTTCTCCCCCGTCGTGAAGCTGCGAGTGGCCATCCGGTCGACGTAGAGCGTGCCGTCGAGGTGGTCCAGTTCATGCTGGAGGATGCGGGCGTACCAGCCCGTCGCGCGAATCGTCACGGGGCGGCCCTGCTCGTCCAGCGCGTCCACGCGAACACCACGTGCTCGGGCCACGAGCGCCGCGAAGCCTGTCACGCTGAGGCAGCCCTCGTGGAACTCGGCGGGGGTCGCGTCCTCGACCGTCAGCGTCGGGTTGATGAGCACATGGAAGGGCACCGGCTGCCGCTCCCGTGCCGAGAGGTCCGCGGGAGCCACGCCTGCCTGGTACTCCGCGCGGTCCTCGATGACGACCAGGCGAAGGCCCACACCGACCTGGGGTGCCGCCAGCCCCACACCGGGGGCGTCGCGCATCGTGTCGCGCATCAACACGATGAGCCGTTGAATCTCTGGACTGCCAATCTCCTCGGGGGTCAGGTCTCGCGCCTGCGCACGCAGCACCGGCTCTCCCGCCTGGACGATCTTGAGCACCATGCGACGAGCGTAGCAGGCGATTTGGAGTCCCCCGCCGCCGAAAACGGCGCCTCGTCGCCAGGGATGACCGAGCGTTCATGCGTCCGGCAGCACACAGAGTGGGAGCACCCGAGTCGTGGGGCACATGCAATCCCATGGCGAGAAGGCCGTACGGAGCAGGCCCCGGGACGCCTGAAGAGGTAGACTCTCGAAGACAGAGGGCCGGCGCTGGATTCTCGCGGCGGTGCGCCGTGGGTTCGTTCCTGGGAGTGCAGGAGGCGCATGCGACGGTTTCGACACCTCGGGTGGGCCGCGCTGGTCTCACTCGCCATCCACGCGGTGCTCTTCGCCCTCCTCTGGGATGGGGCTCCGCCCGCGCGTCCACCGTCCGCGAAGCCTCCGCCGCTGTTCGTGGAGATCCTCACGCCGTCCAAGCGCGACGCGAATCCTGCGCCACAGCCGAAGGATCCGGAGCCTCGGCGAGAGCCACCTGTGCCGCCGAGCCCCCGGGTACATCCGAGGAAGGATGTCGCAACGCCCCCACCCTCGGAGGCTCCGCGACGGCAGGAGGACACAGCCACTCGCGAGGCTTCCGCGCCCCACCGTGAGGAACCGCGGACCGATCCCCTGACACCGGAGGACTCACGGACCGAGGACGGTGTGGCCCTCACGGAGCCCCTCCCTCGCGATGTACCGCGGGCCACGGAGCCAACCCATGACGAGATTCCCGTGGCCAGCGCACCAAGTGGGTCGTTCACCCTGCCCCCGTCACTCATTCCTGGAGGACCTCCGCTGCTGACCGGCAAGGACGGACAGAGTGGACGGACCTCGCGCCCCGGGGACCCGAAGCCGTCAGCGGAGTCCCTCGTCGCCGAGGAACACGGACGGGTGTCAGGTCGGGTCAACGAGATGGTCACGGGGCAGCAGGCCGCGCTCCGAGTCGCGAACGGACTCATCGACCCGTACTTCAGCCGGGTGCGTGAGGAGATCGAGAAGGGGCTCGAGGACGCACCGTTGTTCTCGAAGCCGAAGCTGCTGCATCAAGCCGCGACGTCGTGGGCATCCCAGGCGAAGAACTTCGGGGCCTCGGGCAATCCCGGAGGCTCGGCGCCTCTGGCCCCCACATCCTCCGAGCAGCTCCTGGCGCTCCAGAACCGCGCGGGAGACGAGTCCATGGAGCGCCTCCGAGGACTCGACCAGGCAGGCGACGAGCTGCGGAAGCTCGCGGACGGGAGCAGCTCCAAGCTCGTCGTCACGCTGGAGCTCTGGCAGGACGCGGATGGGACGCTGCGGGACAAGAAGGTGGTGACGCCGAGCGGGAACCCCTCGTACGACACCTATGTGCTGAACACGGTGTCGGGCTCGCTGGCGAAGCTCGGGGCCCCCGCGGAGGGAGCGCGCGGCGTCCGCGCCGAGGGGATCCACACGCGCTGGGCCGTGGAGGGACGCGTCGTGTACACCATCAAATTGAAGAAGCTCGAGAGCAAGGACAGCCTGTACGTCGCCGGGGCGCTGGCCCTGGGCATGCTGGCGGGCCGCTTCGACGAGACCACGGGAGAAGTCGAGGTCATCGACCTGCGCAACCCTCGCTTCGTCTGTCAGGCGAAGCTGCTGCGGGTGTATTGAGTCCGGTGCCCCCCCATAGGTTAGGCTGCGGCCCATGGCTCGTCGCAAGAAGGCCGATGAGATTGCCGCGCGCGTCCGCAACCTGATCGCGATGGACGCGGCTGGCATCATGCGCCGGTTGGAAGCCCGGCGTGACGAGATGTTTGCTTTGTTCTCGCGCCTGCGCAGCCGAGGGCCGCTGCTGGAGACCATCGCCTCGCGGTACGCGGAGGGGGCCTTCGAGCAGCTCATCCACCTGCCCGAGCAGGAGCAGGCGGTGGTGGACCGGTATTACACGCACCTGGACGAGCTGCGCTGGTACTTCACATACACCGAGGACATGCCCGGCACCGCGCAGGTGAACTTCATCAAGCTGCACAAGCGGTTGGAGGAGTCCTACCGGGTGCTGGTGGTGACGCTCGGACCGCCGGTCTCCGCCGATGGGGCCCGGGTCGTGGACGCGGAGGTCCTGCGCCGTGAGGACAACGGCGGCACCGCGGAGAAGACGCTGACGCGGGCCGTACCGCCCCGCCAGCGCCGCGCAGCACCGAGCTGAGGCCTCGCGTCAGGCCACGTGGGCCTGAAGGTCATCGGTGGCGACTGGAGCGGCCTCCGAGCCCTCGCGCTGGGTGAGCTTGCGCATGGAGCGCTTGCCCACGACGACGTCCACCATCTTCCGGACGCGGGTCCAGACGCTCTCCTGCACATACGGGATGCCGTACTTCTGGCAGAGGGCGAGGACCTTGGGCTGGACCTCGCGGTACTTGAGCATCGGCAGGTCGGGCCAGATGTGGTGTTCGATCTGGTAGTTCAGCCAGAGGTGGGCGAAGTCGTTGAGGTCTCCGCCGGTGCGGTAGTTCGCGCTGCCGATGACCTGCTGGACGTAGCGCTCGCCCTTGTTCGCGGGGGACGTGTCGAAGCGATACAGGTCCTCGCCGGTGTGATTGGGGCCGACGACGAGGAACGTGTGGACGCTGGTGAGCACGTCCGCCATCAGCGAGTTGCAGAACGCGCTGAACGCCGCCCAGGGTCCGATGATGAGGAACAGGGCCGGGAAGAGGACGAACTGGACGGCGGCGTACGGGAGGTAGCAGCGGAGCAGCAGCTCCTTCCACTCGGCGCCGGAGAGCGAGCCACCATCACGACGACCCTTGCGCCGCAGGGCGCTGAGCGTCTCAGGAGCGTAGTACGAGGCGCGCCAGGTGAGGGCCAGGAGCGTAAGCTGGACGTAGCGCAGGAACAGGGGGCGCGCCGGGTTGCGCAGCGTGCCCTCCGCGTTGCGTTCGAGGAGGTCGGGGTCCGACTCCTCACCCGTGTACGAGTGGTGCAGGACGTTGTGCTCGAACACCCAGGCATCGGGGAGCATCCAGTCGAGCCAGTCGAGGTAGCGACGAGCACCCTTGGCGAAGCCCTTGCCGGTGCGGGATGCGGGGAGCCCGGGGACGCGGTCATAGCCACGGTGCCCCACGTGATGCATGAGGAGCCAGCGCGTCGAGCGGCCCACGCTGAGCGCGGCGGCGCTGAACGGGTTGGGAGCAATCCAGCAGGTCGCAATGCCGAGAATCGTGCCGATGCGGCCCCAGCGTTCGATCTTGCGAAGGTGCTTCGCGTCCGCCTCGCCCAGATTGGCGTCCAGCTCCGCGCGCAGTGCCTTCAGGTCCCGGTGGAAGCCCTCCACGTCCACGGAGGCGATGTTGAACGCGGGGGGCAGAGACGACGACATGCGTGACGCTCCTCGGGGGAGGATGTAGGACCAGGGGCGGAAGCAGCGCGTCAAGGGTAGCCGCCCAAGCGTGGGACGGGAAGCGCTTCTGTCCGACTGCGGAGACAGAACACACCGCGAGCGAACCCAATGCCTGATGCAATACCACCACGGTAGTAGGGTCAATGCATGACACAGGGTCTGCGCCGACCTTGCTCAAACAACCAATACCGCGAGGTATTCAAGTCGCCCGTGCCATGCGTTAGCGTGTGAGGGCTGCGGCGGTTCGCCGCGCTCGAATTGGGGGAACGACATGGGCCTTGGCGAAGATTTGCGACTGCTGTCCGAGCAGGTTCGTAAGCGGCAGGCGTTCATCAAGGGGGAAGAAGCCACGAAGCAGGCCCTCATCCTCCCGTTCATCCAAGCACTGGGTTACGACATCTACGACCCGACGGAGACGCAGCCGGAGTACGTCGCGGACTTCGCCAAGAAGCGCGGCGGCGTCATGGAGAAGGTCGACTACGCGCTGCACCTGAAGGGCCAGCCCGCGCTCTTCATCGAGTGCAAGGCCGCGGATGCCACGCCCGAGGACCACGACGGACAACTGGCTCGCTATTTCAATGCCACGCCGTCCGTGCGCATCGGCGTCGTGACGAATGGCACACGCTACCGGTTCTTCACCGACCTCCAGTCGTCCAACATGATGGACGCGACTCCGTTCATGGAGTTCAACGTCCTCAACTTCTCCGACCGTGATGTCGACCTGCTCAGGCCCTTCACGAAGGAGTTCTTCGACGCGACCTCCATCCAAGGGCACGCCGAGGAGATAATCTTCGTCGGCAAGGTCACGGCGCTCATCAATGAGCTGCTGCGCAATCCCTCGGAGAGCTTCGTCCGGTTCCTGCTCGCGGAAGTGGAGCTGGTCTCCGGGCGCGTCACTCGCAACGTGGTCGAGCGCTTCGTCCCCATCGTGAAGAAGTCCATCCAGACCACGCTCCTGGACATGATGACGAAGTCGATCCAGCAGGAGATCGCCCAGCCCAACCCGCCGAATGCCGCCGCGCCAAGCCCCGCGGAGGCGCTGCAGCGAACGGCGGAGGTCGCCGAGGCGCCCGCAGTGCCGCAGATCGAAACCACGGAACTAGAGCTGGAGATCTTCCGAATCGTCCAGAAGCAGTGCGCTGAGTCCGCACTCAGGCAGTCCATCAGTTACAAGGACTCGACCAGCTATTTCGGCATCAACCTGGGCAAGGTGACGTCCTGGTTCCTCCGGGCGTTCACCAACGGGAAGAAGAAGTCGCTCGTCACCCGACTGCCGGCGGAACAAGCGGCGATGCTCGCTCCGGGGTTCGAGGTGGAGGCGGCGCCGGATGGAATCGGCAAGAGCCGCATCTACTTCAACGCGTCTGGCGACATCGAAAAGCTCCGGACACTGGTGCTCGTCGCCTACGAGGAGGAAGCCAGGAGGCAGAGCAGCGGCAACGCCGATGGTGGCTCCTCCTCTGAGAACACGACATCAGCCTGACCTGCTGAGGAACCCGCCATACCACTGTGGGGGTATGGAGCCCTGAAAGCCTCCAATGCCAGCCTTGAGTTTCGCCGGTCCCAACAAGTGAGTCGAACGCCCCACGCTCGGGGCATTGGGGGATTTCCATGAAGCTCAACATCACACTCTTCTCCAAGGAGATCCAAGACTTCGACAGCTGCCTGCGAAAGTCCTCTCCTTCGCGTCTCCCCAAATCAATCAGGTCCAACAAGAAGCTCCCGGGGGCCGAGTACGACATCTACCTCCTCAAGGCGCAGCCCAATCCACCCAAGTGGCTCCCCTTCATCCACGCACACGTCCAGCCGGGTGCTGTCGCCGATATCGCGAACGCCGCCAACTCCGCGCTCATCCTGCTCAAAGTCGAGACTCCGGAAGGCCTCAGGATCTTCGCAATTGCCATCGGGCACGGGCATCACCTCATCAACAAGGACGTCATCGAGCCCCAGTTCGGCTTGCTGACCACACTCAATGGAGTTGACCCTGAGCGCCTCAAGCTCGTCGACTCCAAGCGTATCGGCGTTCAGACGCTCCAGAAACGAGAAGCCTCCAACCTCGAAACGAAGCTCGCGGATTTCGACTTCGAGTTCGACGCAGAGCTCCTGCACATCGTCTCCGGAGCCTGCGCTGACGAGAAGCTCGGGACGCGGATTCGTGGCTCGGATAGCCTCCTGCTCACGAGCAAGCTCGACTTCGAGGCGCTGCCCGAAAAATGCCTGTCAATCCACAAGACCTTTCGCGAGGACACCTACCAGAAAAAGTTCAGCTTCATCGATCACATCAAACCTGAGAAGAGCGCACGCACCTTGGACAAGCTGGACTCAAAGCTGGTCGAAGCCCTCAACCAGCGTCTAACGACCGCGAAGCTCTCCGTCGCCTATCCGGATCAGATCGACTACGAGGCGAACTCCCACTATGTGCTCCAGGGGCGCGGCAGCCACCGTGAATTCAACGAGGTCACCCTACCCGCACTCTATGACTACCTCGGTGACGATGAGGTCGAGTTCGCCGACCTCAAGAAGATCCGGATCACGGGTATCGAGGTCGATTCGGGAGCAATGAGACAGACTGCGGCGGAGCCACTTCACGCCTACCTCACCTATGAAGTGGACCTCGATGGCATCAAGTTTGTGCTCTGCAATCGGAAATGGTACCGCATCAGCAACGACTATCTCGACCAGATACAGCAAGAGCTCGCCACGCTCATCCTCCCGAGTGAAACACCAGGGCTCAAGCCCTGGCATCAAACCCTCAACAAAAAAGAAAAACTGACACACATCGAAGGTGACTACAACATCCAGTACAAACAGGATGCCGATTTCCTGTACATGGACAAAGAGCTCTTCACCTTTGGCCCTGGCCTTGGTCACAGCAAGATCGAGATCGCGGACCTCTTCCATCGCCCGAGCAAGAAGCTGTTCTGCGTGAAGCGCCTGAACGACTCGGCCACACTCAGCCACCTCTTCTCTCAGGCCACCGTCTCAGCGGACCTCTTCCGGCAGCACGCCCCCTACCGGGACAAGTTCGTCACCGAAGTCACGCGGCAGTGGCCTTCACAAACCTTCTCTCACGAAGACATCGACTCCCTGCGGTTCGTCTATGCCCTTGGCACCGAGCGGACAGAGCCGCTGTTGGAGATCCTCCCCATCTTCAGCAAGGTCATGCTCCTCAAGCACGCGCGGATGCTCCAGCGAACACGTTTCAAGGTCGAGATCGCCCGGGTCGAAATGAAGCCGGGAACAGCACCCGCCGCGCCGGCGGTCACGTTTCCCAGACGGAGACGGAAGCAACAGACCACCACCTCCCAGTCCTCTCCGTGACAACACGAAACCGGAGCGCCACGGAGGCTTCCGGCCTCGCTCGCGGCTCATGGCGCCCCACTGGACGGGCATACACTCAGAACTGCGAGCCGTCGCGGCATCCACCAGAACTGGAGCTGCTGGAGAGTGACACCGACTGGTCCTCGACGTCCCCGTTCTCCCGTCGTTCGACGTCGAAGCACCACGGACAGGCAGTCAGGCCATCCTCTTCCGCGTCCTCGCGGGAGCAGAGCACCAGCGAAGGGAGTGTGTTCATCGAGAATTCTATCCCGCCCCCCTCTCGAGAATGGAGCGAGTGATGGGTGCGGAACTTTCCGGGCACCGTCTTGCAGGTGGGATCCAGATGATAGTGACGAGCCGCGGGACCCGGGACAACGAACACCTTCTGATCGCCATCCACGGAGAGGGAGTCGAGCTTCACGTGCTCGACGGTGTCTGGACGTGGGTTCTGCGGAAGCGCTTGAGGGAGCGTCCCCGAGACAAAGGCTTGGTGAAGACGGGTCCGGATGCACTCTTCAACGCTCTCGGCCGTGTCTTCGGCGCCCGAAGCCTCCAACCAATGTACCAGCAAGGCGATCTCCCGCTGGGGAACAGCATGACGCTGGGTCAGGTACTCAAGGGCTTCCTGATTCGACGAGCTCCCTGGAGCGCCCACGATTTCATAGCGCCGCCGCATGTTGCCGGAACCCGTACCATGGACAGCCATGGGAAACTTTCCGCCGTACCAGCTCTCCTTGAACCGCCCATCTGTCAGCAGCCCGTCGTCCCAGTAGTAGCGACTGTGAAAGGCCTTGGCGAACGTGAACCGCTTGGTGCCCTTTCGCCCATAGGTACATTCGCTGCGGATGAGGTCGAGCAGGAACACGCTCGTCGCCAGGTGGCCTGGTTTCGCGAGGCCTCGACGCCGAACATCAACACCACGAGCGCATCAAAGAAGGCTCCGTGCGCGCGATCCTGCCGGAAGTCCAACAGGGTGGGCTTGTCCATCATGCGACGGAGCAAATCGATGGCGATGTCGCGATCCGTCAAGGTGGTCGTCGATAGGATCGTCGTGAGGTGTTGCGCGATCTGCTCATAGTTCAAATCAGGTTTGGGAGAAGAGCCATAGGACACGGGGAAATGGACCCGCTCGCTGAACTTCTGGCGGGATTTCCGGCGACCAAGACCTGACTCTGCATCGGCACCCGGATGGGGACGCGGGTCGGACGCCTGCGGTTATCTGTGACAGCCAAGACGCCACTCATCCGAATCCAGTAGTGGAATCTCTCCTTGTTCTCATCATCGGGATTCGAGACCAGGCGCAAGACCTCCGCATCGAGTATCGCCAGGAGCTTGACGCCAGAGATCCGTCCGAAACGTGTCTTCATGTGCCCCCCACTCCTCTCTTCGAGACTTGAGCACGCATTGACACAAGCCACGCTCGGCGTGCCGTACCACGACCAACCCGAGGCGCCTGCGGCAAGGCGGTTCACTGGCAGTCACTGCGTCTTCCGTGCCATGGGCCCGATGCAAGGACTCACAAGAGGAGCGCCCAGACAGACTTGCCCGCAGCATGGACAGGCAGGACGCAGTTGCGTTTCGCCGGGACTCAGCCCCCGAAAACACCACGGCCCCGCTCCCAAGACAGGGAACGGGGCCGCGATTGACCTCAAGACGGACTGCTCTGAATCCTACCGGCGCGCCTTGCCCGGCACCGTGCTCGTGACGCCCAGGTACTCCTGGAGCGGCTTGACCTCCAGGTCCGCGCGCTTGAGCGACTCCAGCGCGCCCACTGCCATGCGCGCCGCCTGCACCGTCGTGTAGTACGGCACCGAGTGCATCAACGACTCACGGCGAATCGAGAAGCTGTCGGAAATCTCCTGCTTGCCGAAGGTGGTGTTGATGACCAGCACGATCTCCCCGTCGACGATCTTGTCGACGATGTTCGGCCGGCCCTCCTTCACCTTCTGCACCACCTGCGCCTCGATGCCCTTCGTCGCCAGGTACTTGTGTGTCCCCGCCGTCACGATGAGCGTGAACCCCATCGCCCGCAGGCGCCGCGCCAGGTCCACCACCGCCGGCTTGTCGTCGTCCTTCACGGAGATGAACACCTTGCCGCTCTTCGGCAGCTTCACCCCCGCCGCCAGCTGGCTCTTCGCAAAGGCCGACGCGTAGTCCTGCGCCAGGCCCATCACCTCGCCCGTCGACTTCATCTCGGGCCCCAGGATGACGTCCACGCCCGCGAAGCGCGCGAACGGGAACACGCTCTCCTTCACCGCGACGTGGTTCATCTGGGGCTCCTGCGTCGCCCCCAGCTCCACCAGCGTCTTGCCCACCATGCACAGCGCGGCGATCTTCGCCATCGCCACACCCGTGGCCTTCGAGATGAACGGCACCGTGCGGCTCGCACGCGGGTTCACTTCCAGGATGTAGATGGTCTTCCCCTGGATGGCGAACTGCACGTTCATCAGCCCCACCACGCCCAGCTCCTGCGCTAGCGCAATCGCCTGGTCCTTCATCCGCTCCACCAGGTCCGGCGACAACGAGTGCGGCGGCAGCGTCGCCGCCGCGTCACCCGAGTGCACCCCTGCCTCCTGGATGTGCTCCAGCACCCCGCCAATCATCACCGCGCCCGTCCGGTCCGCCACCAGGTCCAGATCCACCTCGATGGCGTCCTTCAGGAACCGGTCGATGAGCACCGGGTGCTCCGGCGACGCGCTCACCGCCTCGCGCATGTACCGCTCCAGGCTGGACGCGTCGTACACCGTCTCCATCGCCCGCCCGCCCAGCACGTACGAGGGACGCACCATCACCGGATAGCCGATGCGCTCGGCCACCTTGAACGCCTCCGCGTGGCTGCGCGCCACCCCGTTCTCCGGCTGCGTCAGCCCCAGCTTCTCGATGAGCGCGCTGAACCGCTCGCGGTCCTCCGCCCGGTCAATCGCGTCCGGCGGCGTCCCGAGAATCGGCAGGCCCGCCTTCTCCAGCGGCACCGAGATGCGCAGCGGCGTCTGCCCGCCGAACTGGACAATCGCCCCCACCGGCTTCTCGCGCTGGGACACCTCGAGCACGTCCTCAATCGTCAGCGGCTCGAAGTACAGCCGGTCCGACGTGTCGTAGTCTGTCGACACCGTCTCCGGGTTGCAGTTGACCATCACCGTCTCGTACCCGGCCTCGCGCAGCGCGAAGGCCGCGTGCACGCACGCGTAGTCGAACTCGATGCCCTGCCCAATCCGGATGGGACCGCTGCCCAGGATGAGCACCTTCTGCCGGTCCGTCGGAGGCGCCTCGTCCTCCTCCTCGTACGTCGAATACAGGTACGGCGTGAAGGCCTCGAACTCCGCCGCGCACGTGTCCACCCGCTTGAACACCGGACGGATGCTGCGCGAGTGCCGGTGCGCCCGCACCTCCTCCTCCGGGTAGCCGAGCAGCTTGCCCAGGTACTTGTCGGAGAAGCCGTGCGCCTTCGCCTGCCGCAGCACCTCGTCCGGCAGCTGGTCCAACCGGCCGTACTCCTGGATGGACTGCGCCTCGCGCACCAACATCTCGATGTAGCGCAGGAACCACGGGTCGATGGCGGACAGCTGGTGCACGTCCGCCACCGTCAGGCCCTCGCGGAAGGCCTGGGCCACGAACCACGGCCGCTCGGGGCGCGGGATGCGCAGCGCCTCGCGCAGCACCTTCTCGCGCTCCTCCTTCTCCTGCGGCAGCTCGGGCGGCTCCAGCCCCACGCGCCCCAGCTCCATCGAGCGCAGCGCCTTCATGTACGCCTCGGGGAAGGTCCGGCCGATGGCCATCACCTCGCCCACCGAGCGCATGCTCGTGGTCAACGTCCGGTCCGCGTGCGGGAACTTCTCGAAGTTGAAGCGCGGCACCTTCACCACCACGTAGTCCAGCGTCGGCTCGAACGAGGCCGGCGTGTCGCGGGTGATGTCGTTGCGCAGCTCGTCCAGCGTGTAGCCCAGGGCCAGCTTCGCGGCGATCTTCGCGATGGGATACCCCGTCGCCTTCGACGCCAGCGCGCTGGAGCGGGACACGCGCGGGTTCATCTCGATGACCACCATGCGGCCATCCTTCGGGTGGATGCCGAACTGGATGTTGCTGCCACCCGTGTCGACGCCAATCTCCCGGATGATGGCCAGGGACGCCTGACGCATCCGCTGGTACTCGCGGTCCGTCAGCGTCTGCGCGGGCGCCACCGTGATGGAGTCACCCGTGTGCACCCCCATGGGGTCCAGGTTCTCGATGGAGCAGACGATGATGACGTTGTCCGCGGTGTCGCGGACCACCTCCAGCTCGTACTCCTTCCACCCCAGCACGCTCTCCTCGACGAGGATGGTGGACGTGGGCGAGGCCTTCAGGCCCGAGCGGCAGATGGTCTCGAACTCCTCGCGGTTGTAGGCGATGCCGCCGCCGGTGCCGCCGAGCGTGAAGGAGGGCCGGATGATGGACGGGAAGCCGATCTCCTCCACCAGCGACATGGCCTGGTCGAGCGTCGTCGCGTAGCCGCTCTTGGGCAGCGCCACGCCAATCTTCTGCATCGCCGCCTTGAAGAGCTGGCGGTCCTCGGCCTTGTTGATGGCCTCCAGCGACGCACCAATCAGCCGCACCCCGTACTTCTCCAGGATGCCCTGCTCGGCGAGCGCCTTGGCCAGGTTGAGGGCCGTCTGGCCCCCCATGGTGGGCAGGAGCGAGTCCGGCCGTTCGGCGGCGAGGATGCGCTCCGCCGCGTCGACGGTGATGGGCTCGATATAGGTGCGAAAGGCGAATTCGGGGTCCGTCATCACCGTGGCGGGGTTGCTGTTGAGCAGCACCACCTCCACGCCTTCATCCCGGAGAGCCTTGATGGCTTGGGTACCGGAGTAGTCGAACTCGACGGCCTGCCCGATGACAATCGGGCCCGAGCCAATCACCAGAACCTTGCGGATATCGGTACGCTTAGGCATCGGGGCGCCCCCATACCAACCTCTGCCCCGGCATGCACGGATGTTATGTGGCCGTGGCCTGCCGACCGCCCGGACGCCCGGTGCGCCGGGTCCACACCCGGCACGCGCCAAGGCGCCCCGCTCTGCTACGCTCCACCCCTTCTCGGAGGTCGCATGCGTCGCTGGTCCCTGGCCCTCATCCTCTCCCTCACGTCGCCCGCGCTCGCCCTGGCGCAGGAGACGCCCGAGCCCGCCGCCGCGCCCCCCGCCCCCCAGGAGCCCGCCGCCCAGGCCCCCGCCGCCCCGGCCCCCGTGAAGGCCGAGCCGCCCCCCGCCCCCGTCCCCAAGCCCGCCGAGGCCCCCGCCGCCGCCCCGGAGAAGCCCGCCGCCGAGGTGAAGCCTCCGCCGCCCAGGCGCGCCGAGCCCGTCGCCCCAGCGCCCGCACAGAAGCCCACCGCGGCGCCCACGACGGCCGCGGCGCCTGCGCCGATCATGCCCATGAACCTGCCGGCGGGGCTGGACACCTCGGAGCCCGCGCCGCCGTCGTCCCCGGAGGAGCTCAAGCGGCGCGACATCCAGACGAGCGCCCGCGTGCTCTTCCAGTTCCTGCTCACCGGCGATGTGCGCAGCACCGCCAACGAGCTGTTCTACCCGTTCCAGCTCGAGGACAAGCGCTACGCCACGCCCGAGGAGCTCGTCGCCGCGTGGGTGAAGCAGCTGCGACTGAAGCGCACGGACCTCATCACGCTCTACGACGTGGAGGTGCTCCCGCTCGAGGCGATGGAGAAGAAGTACGGCAAGGCCCCCGCCCGGCTCGGCCTGGACCTGCGTAACGCGAAGGACATCTGGGTGGCCGTGGGAAACCTCTCCGGCCGCGCCGCGGTGCTCGTCTACCGCCCGTATGGCGAGGAGCATCGCGCCTTCGCCTACACGGACTGAGGTGTCCTCTTCGCTCCGGCGTCGCGCTCAAGGGCGACACCGGAGCCGTCGAGGGACGTCAGCGCAGCGCCTGGACCAGCTCGCCCAGCCGCTCCAGCCCCTTGCCGAGCACCTGGCGCGAGGTCGCGAAGCTCATGCGGATGTAGCCCTCGGCGCCGAACGGATCTCCCGGCACCGCGGCGACACGGAAGTCGTCCAGCAGGATTTCGGAGAGCTGCACCGAGCCCGCCACGGCCTTCCCCTTGTAGGGCCGCCCGTAGAGGCCACGCACGTCCGCCAGCGCGTAGAAGGCGCCCTCAGGCATCCGGCAGCGCACGCCATCGAGCGCGTTGAGTCCGCCCACGAAGGAGTCCCGGCGCTCCTTGTACTCCTTCACCATGGTGGTGATTGTGTCCGGCGGCCCCTTGAGCGCCGCCAGCGCCGCCTTCTGGCCGATGGACGAGGCGTTGGACGTGGACTGGTCCTGCACCAGCTGCATCGCGGACAGCACGGGCCGGGGCCCCGCCGCGTAGCCCAGGCGCCAGCCCGTCATGGAGTACGCCTTGCTCATGCCGTTGACGACGACGAGCCGGGGCACCAGGTCCGGGGCCACGTCGCTGATGCCCAGCCGCTCGCCGGTGTAGAGGAGCTTCTCGTAGATGTCGTCGGTGACGATGAGGCAGTCGTGGCCGCGCACGGCGTCGGCGATGCCCTCCAGCGCGGCGCGCGAGTACACGGCGCCGGTGGGGTTGCCGGGGCTGTTGATGATGATGGCGCGCGTGCGCGGGGTGAGCACGCGGCGGATGGCGTCCGGGTCCGGCGCGAAGCCGTCCTCCTCGCGCGTGTTGACGATGACGGGCGTCGCGCCGGCCAGCCGCACCATGTCCGGGTAGCTGACCCAGTACGGGGCGAAGATGATGACCTCGTCACCCTCGTCGAGCACCGCCTGGCAGAAGTTGTAGAGCGCCTGCTTGCCGCCGGAGGTGACGAGCACCTGCTCGGGGGTGAAGCGCAGCCCGTTGTCGCGCTCCAGCTTGTTGCAGATGGCCTCGCGCAGCTCGGGGATGCCCGCGGTGGCGGTGTACTTGGTGAAGCCCGCGTTGAGCGCGTCGACCGCGGCCTGCTTGACGTAGTCGGGCGTGTCGAAGTCGGGCTCGCCCGCCGCCAGGACCACGACGTCCACGCCTTGGGCCGCGAGCGCCTTGGCGCGGGAGTTGAGAGCGAGCGTCGGGGAGGGCTTGATGGCCTGGAGCCGGCGGGCGAGTTTCATGGCCCGGATGCGTAGCGCGCCAGGGCCGGCCCGACAAGTGCTGTCAGGCCACTACGTCTTCCGCGCGAATTTCGCCTGCAGCCCCGCGTGAACATTGGGTGGGACGAGCCCCGTGACGTCCCCTCCGAACGAGGCGACTTCACGCACGAGCTGGGAGGAGATGTAGAAGTAGTCCTCACCCGTCATCATGAAGACGGTCTCCACGGTGGGCGCCAGCTTGCGGTTCATGTTCGCGAGCTGGAACTCGTATTCGAAGTCCGACACCGCGCGCAGCCCGCGGACGATGACGTTCACCCCGCGGCGCTTGACGTAGTCGACCAGCAGACCGTGGAAGGCGTCCACCTCCACGCGCTCGTCCTTGACAGCGTCGCGGATGAGGTCGCGGCGCTCGTCCTCGGTGAACAGGGGGGTCTTCTTGGGGTTCACCGCGATGGCGACGATGACTTTGTCGAACATCTTCAGGCTGCGCTGGATGAGGCTCAGGTGCCCGTTGGTGAGCGGATCGAACGAACCTGGGTAGATGGCGACAGGCATGAGACGGGGAGTCTCGGACGGGGCCGAGGGCCGGTCAAGCAATGCTCACGGCGCCCGGTAGAAGCTGACCACGGTGTCCCCGAAGCGGCGCTGGTCCTCCCGGGTGAGCCCGGCGTGCGACTCGGGGGCCTCCTCGCGCTTGTCGTGTTCCACGACGAGCATCCCGCCGGGCGCGAGCACCCCCGCCGCCGTGACGGCCTCCAGCACCGTCTCCACCACGCGCGCCGCGTAGGGCGGGTCCGCGAAGATGAGCTCGAAGCGGTCTCCCCGACGACCCAGGGTGTCCAGCCCCCGCACCACGGGCTGGGAGAGCAGCTCCACCTGGGCCGAGAAGCCGAGCGCCTGGGTGTTCTGCTTGCACAGGGCCTGGGCCTCGCGGTCCTGGTCGACGAGGACCAGGGCGCCCGCGCCGCGGGACAGGGCCTCCAGGCCCAGGGCGCCGGTGCCGGCGTAGAGATCGAGGACGCGCTGGCCGTCGAGGAACTGGCCGAGGATGTTGAAGAGGGTCTCCCGCACGCGGTCCGCCGTGGGGCGGATGTGCTGCGACGTGGGCTTGGGGCCGGCCAGCGCCCTGCCCTTCGCGGAGCCTGAGACGATTCGCATGGGGGGCCTTCTACACCGCGCCGGGGCTACTCGCCCTGGTTCTGCGCGAGGAAGCGCATCACGGAGTGGCCCGTGCCCGCGGCGCCCAGGGCGGCGAGGACCTCGGCGGCTTCGGCGAAGGAGAGGGCTTCGAGCCGCTCGCGGGCCTGGGGGTCGAGGGGTGGGAGGCTGTCCTCGATGACGCTCAGGAGGTCTCCGGCGGGGAGACCTGACGCGGCAGACTTGGACTCGAGGCTCTCGCGGACCTCGGAGGGCCAGGAGGTCAGGGCGAGCCGCTCGAAGGGGCCCACGCAGTCGACCTTCTTCGCGCCCGCGGCGACGTAGGTGGGGAGCATGCGGGGGAAGCCCTCGCGCACGTCGCCGACGCAGACGGAGGCGTTGTAGTCCGTGGCCAGGTCGACGATGGAGCGCAGGGTGCCCACGTCGGGTTCAGCGCCGCCGAGGTCACGTTCGGAGACGCGGACGAAGCGGAGGGGGACCTTCCACTGGGACAGGCCCTCGAGGAGCGTGCGGTAGGCGTCGATGAGCCCACCGGACGCGGGCACGGGGGCGCTGAGTTCGAGGGCGAGCTCCCGCTCCGTCACGGGGCCGACGAGGCCGTTCACGGCCTCCACGGCGGCGTAGGAGTCCAGGCGGGACAGGTCGAGGGAGACCAGGGTGAAGCCCGCGTCGACGACGCGGAAGAGGCCCTCGCGCAGGGGGGCGAGGGAGTCCTCGTCGGAGCCGGTGACGCGGATGGGACCGGCCTGGAGGAACAGGGGGCGCGCGTGCTCGGCCTCGGCGGCGGCCTCGTGCACGGCCGCGATGAAGCGCTCGGCGGCGCCACGGTCGGCGGTGGGGTGCGGACAGGCGAGGCCGAGGACCGCGTCCTCCGAGCGCGCGGCGCGGAGCAGACCCGGCAGCGCGGCCTTCGACTGGACGGGGAGACAGGCCAGGGCGACCGGGAGGCGGTCGAGGGCGCGCAGCGGCTCACGCGGGTTGAGCAGCGGCACGCGCGAGCTCGCGCCCACCCGGGCCACCGTGTTGCCCGGCCGCAATGACAGCACCTTGTCGAGCACGCTCATGGGACGCGGAGAATCGTCCGCCCGTGGGGCCCGTGGCAAGGTGAAGCTTGGGGGAGCGTCGGTTGGAGTACGGGGCCGAGTCCCCTGCTCTTCGCCATTCAGCCGTTGGCCGTAACGGCGTGGAACGGGAGCGGTCATCAGGGCGAGGCTGGCTCTGGGAAGTACAGCTCTCGGAAGCGGCTCACGTCGTCGCCGATGGGGCCGACTGGCTTCCCATCGGGCTCCAGCAGCCAAAACCAGTCGTAGCTGCCGCCCCCCAGGAAGTACTTGTGCAGTTGGACGATCAGCTTGCCATGGTGCTCTCCGCGGGGGATGACCTCCAGGGTATTGCCTGGCGAGACGAACTGCTCCTTGCCCGTGGCCACGTCCACCTTGTGTACGGCGCCCGAGGTCACCCAGGCCGCGCTCAGCAAGAAGACCGTCTTGCCATCCGGAGAGAACTGAGGCGCCTCGAGCGCTCCGAGAGACGCCTTCGGATCATCGCTCGCGGTGGAGGCGACGAGCCGCCTGGGCTTGCCGCCCGAGGTGTCCACCCACCAGACCTCATTGGCCTCGACTTCGCCCGTAGCCGACTCCACCTTCTTGCCGGAGGCATTGCGGACAAAGACGACGGCCCTGCCATCCGGAGAGAGGCTCGGCTGGGAGTCCTGCCCCGAGGAGGTCAGCGAGCGCCTCTTCCCGTTGGCCTCCACGAGCACGATCTTGCCCTTCTCCTCCACCACGGAGGGACCGCGCGCCTGAGTGGGCAAGGCAGGCAACAGGATGGACAGCATCGCCGGAACGGCGGCCTTCAGGAAGATGCGGCGGGTGGGCATGGCCTGAGTTGACCCAGTCCCTGTTCACCTCGCAACAAGCAACGCGCGCTCCTTTCGGACACGGCGAGCACTTACGCGTTCTTGATGCGGCAGGCCGCGTGCCTCGAACATCTCGGCGACCTGGAACCTCTCCTGAGTCTCCAGTGGCTTCGACGTTCCAGCCAGGGTCCGCCACGACTGCAACCTCTACAATGACACCCACCACGTCGCTCGCCGGACGGCTACACGATAGAATTTGATCGTTCGCACAGGGCACAGCCCCATTGGTACAGCCTAGATCAGATTTGCTCTTGACCCATCAGTCTCGTTCCGCCCGAATGTGTTTCGGCAGTCATCTATTTTGCTTAGACTTATTTCGCTTTCGCTTGGCGGAATCATTCAAACCTGTGCCGAGGCTGGAGTTGGCACTGAGGCTGGAGTTGGCACTGAGGCTGGAGTTGGCACTGAGGCTGGAGTTGGCACTGAGGCTGGAGTTGGCACTGAGGCTCGGCTTCAATACTGCGCGGACTGAAGGGTGCCAGCTCTGCGGGTCGGGCGGCGGTGGATGTTTCTGTGCCAGCGAAGCAATGAGTTCTTCGTTGACTTCTTGGGCTGGCGCTGGACCATAAAAATTCGCAAGCCACCAGTTGACACCAGTAAGATCGGCGGCACTCCCAATAGTCGAACTCCACAATCGTGCATTGCGAACGTTTGCACCGGAAAGGTTAGATCCCAAAAGATTAACCTGCTCGAAATTCGCATCTTCGAGATTGCATTTTGCGAGATTGGATTTTTCAAATGAAGACTTGGTAAAAATCGCTTCGCGCATATCTGAGCCGGACAAGTTGCTGCCATCAAACTGGCAAGACTGGGCTTCTATTCTTCGAAGCCTTGAGTTTGCCATGTCGGTGTAGGTGATTTCTGTGCGCAGCAGGATGGAACTGTCGAAGCAGGCCCCATGCATGATGGTGTTCTTGATTTCGATGTCCGACAACTCCTCGTTTGCCATGAAAACATAGCAGAGTGAGTGTTCTGTCTTTTTGAAGCTTGGAGAATGGTGGAGGGCGAGTGACAGTGCGACTGTTGACGACCTTAACTGGCTGACGAGAGTTGCGATGGGAGGCAGGGCACCTGGTTCATAATGATGCGGCGGGAGATGTGGCCGCCTTTTAGCCTCCTTCCCCCAAAGTTCGAGTAAGTATGCGATGGTATCTTGATTATAGCCGAGGGAAGAAACTTCTGTCGGATGCGGTTCCTCAGCGGACTGTGGCCGCGCGACTTGCTGGCTTGTTGTGATTGCGTGGGCGAGCGCACGATGGATGCGGACGTTTGCCGTTGCAATGCTTTTGGCGACGAGGCCTGGGGATTTCTTTGCAAGCTTGTGCAGTCCGTCCTGCAGTGCAACTAGGACCGTCGGATTTGCTTCTATCTGGAGGCTGGTGGATAGATGATTGATTGCGGTGGACCGATGCGGCTTTGAAAACAACAGAGGACCTGAAGAGTTTCCGATTGTTGCAATGAGTGCAGATGCGCTCGCCCGGATCAATGGGCTATCCTTGTCTCCCGAGCGCTTCAGAGCCTCGTAGAGCTGCGTTTCCTTTAGAGCTTTTGTTTGGTAGATAACATTAAAAAGAGCAACAGTGAGCGGGATTGACGTCCCCAAAAGACTAATGGCGAGAGCAAATTCCATTGAATTGATTGGCGGGCTGAGAGATTGGGGCTGGATGTGGATTTGCACTGCAAGTTTTGGCAATTGCTATGCTGGAGAATGCTCCTCGATTTTGCCCCCATTGAAGAGATGGACGCCCAAGCCTCTTCAGAGAACCTGCCGCCTCGCTGCCCAAAAGGAAGCCCCGCCCCGATTGCGGGATGGCCGAATGTCTACACCTTTCGCGCAAGCCATTTCGACCTAGACGGTGAGCGTCAAAGGTAGTTGTCGAGAGAGAGAGGAGCAGCCCCTGCGCCTCATCTGCTGCACTGCCAGGATGAGGTTCGGAGAGGGACCGACACTGACGGGCGCGCCGGAGTCCAGTTGCGTATGCCGTAGATCCAGCGCACGGGGTGACGGGCAGGGGCCCACTGGTACACTTGGTGGCGTCGAGCCAGCAGAGCCGTCTCGCGGCCGAAGTGCCTGTCGGCAGGCATGACGAAGCAGGTGGCCGAGTGCCGACGCTCGGTGTTGTACCAGCTCACGAAGCGCTCCACCCAACTGCGAGCGTCCTCGACGAACTCGAAGGGGCACCGCGTATCCAATTTGCTGGAACAGCTCCGCTCCAGTCTTTGCCTTCAAAGGGCTCCCTCTTTCTTATGCTTTTTCTTTCGCTGAAGTGCCCTCTGCAGTGATCCGCCAGTCATGCTCCAGACGGGAGGACCAGTATTTATAGGGAGTTTGGAGGGCGGTCAGTAGCACGTCAACAGCTTCGTGAAGAGCCGTCGCGTGTTCTGCGATCTGTTTGACGAGATCATCGCAAGCCTTATCAAAATACGCGTCAATCTCCCACTCGGCCAGCCAAATCTCCTCCCCGCTCAGATGCTGGGCACTCTCGATGAGAGCGATCGTATCGGTGGGCTCAATGAGAGGAGTGACCCCGGCATGAATCCATTCATTACGGATCCGCTTGAGAGGTGAGGCCACCTTCTGAAGCCGTTCTAACGGAGCCTTCAAGCGAAAGCGGTTTGTCCATTCATTCCCGACGACCGTTTTCTCATTCATCTCTTGCGGACGCAGCCCAAGAGCCAGAGTCACGCCTGTCAGCCGTATAGCGATGTCCGTTGCCGTCTGAAGTAGAACAACGAAGTTTCTGTAATGGTAGGCGACGTATTCCGCCCTGCGAATCCTCAGCCTCTTCAATGCCCGGCCCTTAGGGCGGTGAACCATGAAGTTGGCGATGACGCGGAGTTGCTCGGGAAGATCCGCAAGGCGCGTCGCGTAGCGGAAGACTTCAGATTGGTAGAACTCTACAAGCGAGAGTTCCACCTCCACCTTCTGACCAGGACGGCTTCCGGTTTGACGAGCCGTGTCAGCAAACTTGTTCTGCCACTGGCGCCCGCTTTCCAAGAGAAACACCAGGAAGGGGTGGGGTTTGTTCGTCGCAGGCTTCTTCTTTGAAGTCGTGCTCATATGGAAAATCCAATAACTCTGGGTGTGCGCGGCGTCCCCCTGCCAGACGCAGGCGAACAGAAGTAGACGAGAAACGCATTTCCTCCCTGACAGCGCTTGGGCTTTGTCCGCTTCAAGCATAGGCGACAAGGCGGCCCTCCTGCTGGGCAGGCCGACTGGTGCCGGGAGGCGACGGTGGCAGCGTAGCGGCACAGCCATTACAGATGCTGCCTATCGTTCGCGCATGCAGGTGCGTATTGGGCATGCTGGGAGACGCCCTTGAAGAAGGAGCACCAAGGCCGTTTTCTGGGAGGGAACCGGAAGTCCACTTCCAGCCAGTGCAGCCGCTGCGGCGGCGAGCACCCTTAGTGGTCCTGCTGCACGTCCTCCGGCCCTTGCGCGGGATTTGCCTCCTCTCTCCAGCAGACTCAGTCCCTAGTGACGACCCGCAGCCGTCGCTCCACCTCACCTTGCGTGGGCAGCGGCAACGCCTCGAAGCGCATGCCGCCCTCCTGCTGGTCCGCCCACCCACGACCCCTCCTGCTTCTCCCCAGCCCCACATCACCAGGGCACATGCTGCCGTCAGTTTCCCACGGATTTTTGTGAATCGGGGAGTTCCGGCCGCTCGCGTCCGTGAGCGGCTGGACCCAGTTGGCTGCATGTGCCCTCAGTGTGCCCCTCCAGCGTGGATTGACGCGGAGCACCGGGGAACGGCGCGGGATGACGAACCCGAGGGAAATCAAGGTGATAGCGGGTAACAGCGCGTCCTGCCTGGGGTTTGCTATCGCCCTGCCCACGGGTTCAAGTCCCGTACTCCTCAGCCCCTCGCGCGGTCGAGTTGACGGAGGCTCGGGGCACTTCGCTCCGCGGCGGCCCGTAACCGTGCGTCACAGGTCTAGTCTTCCCCCGTGGACTGGAACGATCTCCGCTACTTCCTCGCCCTGGCGCGGCTCGGGTCGGTGCGCGCCGCCGGCGCTGCACTCGGCGTGAGCCACAGCACGGTCGTTCGGCGGGTCGACGCGCTCGAGTTCGAGCTGAGGACCCGGCTGTTCGACCGGCATCGCAACGGGTTCGTGCTCACCGATGCTGGCGAGCGAATGATGCCGGCCGCCGTGCGCGTCGAAGACGAGGTATGCGCGCTGACGCGCGGTGCTGCCGGACATGACGAGAGCCTGTCGGGGACGGTCCATCTCACTTGCATCTGCTGGTGCGCGCGGCGATCGAGGGATGGGGTCGACATCTCGCGGAACATGATCGCCATCGCCCACCGCAAGGCCGCGGCTGCGGGCACCGCGAACGTCGTCTTCCACGCGCAGCCTTCCGGCACGCTGGCCACGTTCACAGACGCGCAGTTCGACTGCGTATGCGCCTACAACCTCCTGCATTTGCTTGACGATCCCGCGGCGCTCCTGCGAGCGATGTATCGCGTGACCGTGCCGGGGGGCACGCTCGTCACCTCCACTGCGTGCCTCGGCGGCCCCTGGGGCCGATCTTCGGGGGCTTCCTCGCGGTGGCTTGGCAAGGCGCCACGGGTGACGGTGCTCCGCCGAGACAAGCTTCGGGCTGCTGTCGCCGATGTGGGATTCGTCGACATCGAGACGCCCGACGTCGGCGACAGCACGCAGAACGTATTCCTGATAGCGCGCAAGCCGCGATGAGCTGGCGGTCCCAGACCACTCTCGGGGCAGAACGGACGTCACCGTCCGGCGAGCGACATGGCGGGAGGCACTGCCGGGCCAGCAGTTGTGGAGGGCCCTGGCCGGAATGTCGAAGCCGGTTGAGAAGCCGGATTGGTTCCAGGTCGCCGAAGCCTTCGATGCGAGCGGCCTGACCTCGGTGTCTTCAGGCTCCTTCGCGTCTCCAGAGTGTCTCCAGACTGGAGACTCACCCCACCCCTCTACCCCGTGGACTTCTCGACCGGGACAGGGCCTGGACGCGGAAGCGTGACAGGGAGAGGTCGTGTCTCGGTATTCGCCAGCCGCTCGAGAGGTCGGAAGAGCGACATGACGCCATGGCCCAACACGGGCAAGGCCACGGAGGGCTGGAGAACCGCCTCCAGCCCCGCGTGCAAGTGCAGGATCCGGTAGAACTGGCGATGGACGTGCGCGTCAGTCGACGTGCGCTCCATCAGCCGCAGGATGTACCAGTGCAGCAAGCCCAGCCCGAAGGGCCGCTTCCCGACGGCCTGCGGATACAGCAGGTCCATGCCCGTCCCCAACAGCCACGGGAGCCGGATGACTTCTGGCAGCCGCTCGCGGAAGCGCTGCGCCAGGCCCGACAGCTCGCCTCGTTCGGCCTGCTCGCGAAGGCAGGCGTCCAGCAGCTCGGCGCCAAGCCCCGCCACCGACATGCCTTGCCCGTAGAGGGGGTTGAAGGCACACGCGGCGTCTCCCAGGATGACCAGCCCTTCGGGAAAGCGGGGCAGCTTCTCGTAGTGCCGCCACCGGCAGTCCTTCACCTTGTGCTGGGAGATGGGCCCTATCGGCGTGGCCTCTTTCAGGGAGTCGTACAGGTCCGGACGCGTCAGTGAGCGCGCGTACTCGAGGAACCCCGCGTACTCGGTCGGCGCGTGCTCCCCGAAGTAGCCATTGAGGGTGACGATCCACCGGCCTCCCTCGACCTGAGAGATGAAACCCGCGCGCCAGACCTTGGGAGGATTTGGATAGAGAAAGAGCGCCTTCCATTCCTTATGGAAGTGGGGCGGCGGCTCGTGCAGGCACGTCGTGTAGGAAAGGTCCACGATGACCTGCTCTTCCTCCGGGCGCGCGTAGCCGATGGCTTCCAACCACTGAGGCATCCGCGAGCCGCGGCCGCTGGCATCCACGACGAGGTCCGCCTCCCACGACTCCTCGCCCTGGGGTGTCTTGACCCGGACGCCCGTGATGCGTCCCGTGCCCTTCTCGTCGTGGATGAGCCCTTCGATGGAGCAGCCCTCGCGCACCACGACGTTGGGCCGCGCCTTCACCCGGCGCAGGACGTTCCACTCGAGCAGGGGCCGGGTGCACAGCAACCCGGGGATGCCGCTGGTGCGGCGCAGCTTCCACACCCCGAAGTGGTGCCACGCGAGGTCCCCACTCGAGTCGATGAGCTCGGCGCCCTCGACCTGGAGGTGCTCGAACAGGTCCGGGAAGTACTTGTCGAGGATGCGCCGGCCCGCATCCAGCAGCACGTGGATGTGCGGCCCTTGCGGAACACCCTTGCGCGCGGCGGGCCCGTCCCCCCGGACATCCCGCTCCACCAGCGTCACCTTGTCGAAGTGGTCCGCGAGCACCCGCGCGCTCAGGAGTCCCGCCATGCTGCCGCCGATGACCACGGCGCTTCCGAATCTGCGTCCAGAGGGTTCCAAGTCCCAAGCCTCCACGGTTTCATGTCGTGGCGCTGCTGCGCTGAGAGGGGTACGCCTTCCCCCGGGGCCGCGCGCGCCCGCCGAGGAGATTGCACATCACCGGTCTGACATGCCCTCTCGGGCCCGGGGCCCGAATGACAAGATCAGCGGCTCCTTCTCGACATCGTGGTGGCCTCCTTCAACAGGCGCTGAGTGTATCCTGCGCGTCCACGCAGGACCATGAAGAGGCCCGTATGCTCGCTGGACGTCTGGGTTCACGCCGCTGGCTCGTGCTGTCGTCGCTGGGAGTGAGCGCGCTGGGCTGTGGTGGTTCGCTGGAGGCAGTCGAAGACACGGCGCTCCGCGACACGGAGGCGTCCCTCGCGGGACTCCAGGGCAACACGGTGCATGGGCGCTGGCTCGGCTCGGGTGGCAGGAATCCCACGCATCCCGGCAATCGCACCTTCATCGTCGACCATGCGGGCCCCACGGCGACGGTGACCTTCTCGCTCACCTCGTCCGTGGACGCCTATCTCTACCTCCTCGATGCGAGCGGCAACGTGCTCGCCGAGGACGACAACAGCGCGGGCAACCTGGGCGCGCGGCTCTCGGTCTCCCTGGCCCCCGGCACGTACAAGCTCGTCGCGGCGACCGCGTCACCGGGCCAGAGTGCGGACCTCACCCTCTCCTCCGACAAGGCGCCGCTGCGCTTCAGCCAGCGACTCCTCCTCAAGCCCGTGTCGGCGTTCCAGTGGATCTACGACGACAGCGGCACGGGCTCGAACAACGACGTCTCCATCTGGCGCCCCAACCTCTCCCAGGCTCCGGGCTACTACTCCCTGGGCGACGTCGCGATGCCCAACGGCGGCGGCGGTCCCGCCCCCTCGACGGCGCTCGTGGTGCAAGGCGAGGGAGACCTGCTCGCGCGGCCCGTGGACTACGTCTGGATCTGGAACGACAAGGGCTCCGGCGGCACCCATGACGGCTCGTTCTGGGAGCCCGTGGCGCCTGCTGGCTACACCTGCCTCGGCGCCGTGGGCGTGCTGGGCTACGGCAAGCCCTCCACGGACCTCATCCGCTGCATCAAGAGCGAGTACGTGGTGGCCGCCGACCCGACCGCACTGTGGAATGACAGCGGCTCCGGCGCGGACAATGACGTGGGGCTCTGGCAGCCGAACGCCCGGGATCACCGGGGACTGCCCGCCACCACCTTCGTCGCGCGCCCCAGTCACTCGGACACGGGAGGCAGCCGCTACTGGGCCCTCAACAAGAGCGCGACGGCGCACCCGGAGCTCCAGGGGCTGCCCGTGAGCGCGGCCACGGCGGCGGCCTTCGCCCCTCGCGTGTGGCTCCACCCGAACGAGGCATACTTCCCCTCCTCCACCGAGTTCCACCTCGCCAACGTGCACGTGGAGGGCGGTCATCAGGTGACGAACCAGGCGCTGGGCTGTGACTCGTGCACGGACCCGCAGTTCCTGGATGGACAGCGGCCGAACCAGACGCCGGTGCCTGTCTATGCGGAAGTCATCACCCGCACCGTGAATGGCCAGGCCACGTCCACCACGGACGTGGTGTACTGGATGTTCTACCCTTACAACAATGGCAAGCGTGTCTGCATCGGCTGGTACTCGCCTTGGGGTTGCGTGGGCGGCTACTCGACCTTCGGCAACCACGTGGGTGATTGGGAGCACGCCACGGTGCGCTTCGTGGAC
This sequence comes from Myxococcus guangdongensis, assembly GCF_024198255.1. Lineage (NCBI taxonomy): Bacteria > Pseudomonadati > Myxococcota > Myxococcia > Myxococcales > Myxococcaceae > Myxococcus > Myxococcus guangdongensis. The sequence goes on along the minus strand of NZ_JAJVKW010000004.1, from coordinate 428,984 downwards.
GGCCGCCCGTCGCAGGTCTATCTGAGCCAACACGCCGGTGGGCAGACCTTCACCTATGGAGACAAGGGCCTGGGTCTGTTGGGCTGGCGACCGGAGCTCTTCTCCGCGCAGGGCTCGCATGGCCTCTACGCGGATGCCGCGCGGCACATCTACCGGAACCTGCCCAACGGCGACTTCCTGGCGGATGACACCGGCCGGGGAATCGTTTGGGACACGTGGAGCGCGCTGGTGCCCTTCGACTGGCGCACGCCGGGCACCTTCGAGGGGAGCCTGTCCTGGCTGAACCGCACCGAGCGCTGGGGCAATCCAAAGTCAGGCTGCGAAGTGTCCGAGCCCATCACTGGCGAGTGCATCCTCAACGACGGGCCCACCGGGCCCATGTCCAAGAGCGCGTCCCGGCCGGACTTCCTGCCCCTCGACTGACCCACGTCGGGTTCAGCGCCGCCGAGGTCACGTTCGGAGACTCGGACGATGCGGGCGTGGGGGCGCTGAGTTCGAGGGCGAGCTCGCGCTCCGTCACGTACTCCTCGCCCCTGGAGGCACCTGGAATCGAGCGGGAAACCTCAAGGATTCCAGGCGCTTTGTCCCCGTCCTGTGCTTCAGCCCCTCGCGCGGTGGAGTTGACGGAGGCTCGGGGCACTTCGCTCCGCGGCGGCTCGTCACCGTGCGTCACAGGTATAGTCTTCCCCCGTGGACTGGAACGATCTCCGCTACTTCCTCGCGCTGGCTCGGCTCGGATCGGTGCGCGCCGCCGGCGCTGCACTCGGCGTGAGCCACAGCACGGTCGTCCGGCGGGTCGACGCGCTCGAGCTCGAGCTGAGGACCCGGCTGTTCGACCGGCATCGCGACGGGTTCGTGCTCACCGATGCCGGCGAGCGAATGATGCCGGCCGCCGTGCGCGTCGAAGACGAGGTATGCGCGCTGACGCGCGGTGCTGCCGGACATGACGAGAGCCTGTCGGGGACGGTCCATCTCACGTGCTGCGACGAGTACGTCGCAGGGCAGATCCTCGAGGACCTGCGGCCCTGGTGCGCGCAGCACCCGAGCGTGGAGATCGCGGTCACGACCGACAGCCGGCCCTTCAACCTCGCCAAGGGCGAAGCCGACCTCGCCGTGCGGGTGCTCCCCAGAGACACCACGCCGCCGGAGTACCTGGCCGGGCGGCGGCTTGCCCCCATCGTGTGCGTCAACTTCGTTGGCGCGGCGCATGTGGAGCGGCTCGATCCACGCGGGGGCGCGGCGCGGTGGCTCACCATCGAAGATCGCCGTCAACTCGAGCCCCTCATCCGCGAGGGCAGCTATCCGGGGCTGCCGATGTGGGGCGCGTTCTCCACCTTGCATCTGCTGGTGCGCGCGGCGATCGAGGGGCTCGGCCTCGTGATCCTCCCCGCCTATGTCGGTGACGCGGAGCCCGGGCTGGTGCGGCTTCCAGAGGCAGACGCCCGGCACGTCGCCGATATCTGGCTCCTGTACCACCCGGACCTGCGCGACAACGCGCGCGTGCAGGCGGTCCGCGGCGTCATCCGCGAGGGGTTCGAGCGCCGCATCGCGCGGTACGCCGGGCGGCGCACGGACGCACCACAGCGTTCCGCCGACGCACCAGGCTGATCGAACGCCTCCGGTGTATCCAGCAGCGGACCAGGAGGCCGACATGACGACGGACCCGAACGCTCGATTCTGGGACAGAATCGCCGAGAAGTACGCGAAGAAACCGCTCCCGAACCCCGCCGCGACCGCTCGCAAGCTCGCACTGAACAGGGATCGGCTCCGCCCGACGGACCGACTGCTCGACGTGGGGTGTGGCACCGGCAGCATCGTCCTCGAGCTCGCTCCCCACGTGGCGGAGGCACATGGGGTCGACATCTCGCGGAACATGATCGCCATCGCCCACCGCAAGGCCGCGGCTGCGGGCACCGCGAACGTCGTCTTCCACGCGCAGCCTGCCGGCACGCTGGACGCGTTCACGGACGCGCAGTTCGACTGCGTATGCGCCTACAACCTCCTGCACCTGCTCGACGATCCAGCGGCGCTCCTGCAAGCGATGTATCGCGTGACCGCGCCGGGAGGCACGCTCGTCACCTCCACTGCGTGCCTCGGCGGCCCCCTGGGGTCACTGATCGGGGGCCTCCTCACGGTGATGCGTTGGCTCGGCAAGGCGCCACGGGTGGCGGTGCTCCGCCGCGACGAGCTTCGGGCCGCTGTCGCCGATGCGGGATTCGTCGATATCGAGACGCCCGACGTCGGAGACAGCGCGCAGAACGTATTCCTGATGGCGCGCAAGCCGCGATGAGCTGGCGGTGACGGTCCTCTCGCCGAGCAGAACGGACGTCACCGTCCGGCGAGCGACGTGGCGGGAGGCCTTGTCGGGTCAGCACTGCCGAGTCAGGGCCCGCGGGGTGAATGGGGAGGCCCGTCAGGCGCGGTGGCAGGTGGGACAGCGCGGCAACCCAGTAGCAATCACACGCGCCGTGGCGAGCCCAGAATCCCGAGCAGTATGGGTTCACCGGACAATCGCATCGCGGCTGTAAAGCGCGAACCGCAACAAGTCCGCTCCGCCTCCCGGGCGTTCTATCGGGCAACACATGCGCGGCTTAAACTCCACCGCGCCACACCCCTCCTCGGCCCGAATCCCTGACCGGGGCAAGCCTGCTTCAGGAGCACGTCATGAACAGATGTCTCAGCATCCTCTGCGCGGCCCTCCTCGTCTCCACCGCGCTGGGGTCAGGAGTCGCGACGGCCAGCCCGACGTTTCCGTATCCCTGGCCGGACTACTCGGTGGTGCCGGTGTTGTTCGTGCCCACCGACTGGAGCGTGAGCAGCGCCGAGGTGCAATCAGAGGCTACCGCCATCAACAACGCGATGGCAGACATCCAGCGCTTCTATGGGACCTACAACAACGGGGCGACCTTCGTGCTGAACCCGGTGCAGGTGATCCAGGCCAACGGCGCCAAGGAGTCGTACGGCATCTCCTGGGGACCGGGGAACATCTACGACGACGGGGTCATCACCATCACGGGCAACATGGAGGGGGCCGTCATGGCGGAGCTGCACTCGCGCGGCTTCCCCACCCCTCCAGCCCAGAATCAGAGCGGCTACGTCACGATGATCTTCTTCAAGGGCGCCGGAGGCTTCGCTGGAGGCCGTGGATATACCGGCGGCAACGGCGGCCAGGCCATCGTCGGCGACTGGGCCATCGACAGCCTCCAGGGCCACGTGGCGGAGGGCGCCTACTGGTGGTCCGGCCAGCGCAAGCAGACCGGCGCGGTCGCTCACGAGCTCGGCCACGGCTTCGGCCTTCCCCACCCCGATAGCGTGGGCTGGGGGATGGAGACCTCCGTGATGGGCTTCTGGTGGGACTACCCGACCATCGGTCTGAACGACTACGACCGGACCTCCCTCGCCACGAACAAGAGCGCCTTCTTCACCGTTCCGGCGGCGCCGACCGGACAGACGGCGACCGCGCTCAATGGCACCAGCATCCGTGTCAACTGGACCGACCAGTCCAACAATGAAACCGGATTCCAGCTCACCAACGGAGTCACGACCGTGAGCCTGGGCGCCAACACCACCACGTACACGTGGGCGGGCCTGTCGCCCAACACCTATATGTGCTTCGCCATCCGCGCCTACAGCGCCACGGGCACCTCCCCCTGGACGCCGTGGGCATGCACCACCACGCCCGCGGGGCCGGCCGCGCCGACGAATCAAACGGCCACCGCCCTCAGCGGCACCAGCATCCGGGTGAACTGGACGGACACCTCTGGCAATGAGACCGGGTTCCAGCTCACCAACGGAGTCACGACCATGAGCCTCGGCGCCAACACCACCACGTACACCTGGTCGGGCCTGTCTCAAAACACTTACATGTGTTTTGCCATTCGCTCGGTGAACGCGGCGGGCGCCTCCGCCTGGACGCCGTGGGCATGCACCACCACGCCCACGGTGCCCGCCATGCCGACGAATCAGACGGCCACCGCCCTCAGCAGCTCCAGCATCCGGGTGAACTGGACGGACACCTCTGGCAACGAGACCGGGTTCCAGCTGACCAACGGTGTCACCACGCTGAACCTCGGCGCCAACACCACCTCGTATACCTGGGGCGGCCTCGCGGCTGGCACATACATGTGCTTCGCCATCCGCTCCCAGAACGTGGCGGGCGACTCCGCCTGGACGCCGTGGGCCTGCACGACGACACCGTAGGCTCGGGCACTCCTCGGGCTGAGGCACCACTCGGCGCCCTGTCGTGGGCCGAAGTGTCGGCCTCCCTCCCCTCCGCGCGGCAGTACGGGCCGCGCGGAGCAGAGCGCGGTCAGGTCGGCTCCACGGGAGAGGGACAGCCGCGCAGAGGCATGTCACAATGCGTGGCATCCCCTATGAACATCATTCGCAACATTCTCGCGGTCATCATCGGCATGGCTGTGGGCTCGGTCGTCAACATGGCGCTCGTGATGCTCGGCCCGCGGGTGATTCCCGCCCCCGCCGGTGTCGATGCCGCCAACGCCGCGAGCCTCGCCGCTTCGATTCACACGTTCGAGCCAAAGCACTTCGTGTTTCCGTTCCTGGCCCACGCGCTCGGCACGTTCGCCGGAGCGCTGGTCGCGTTCCTCATCGCAGGGAGTCATCGCGCGGTCTTCGCGTTCGCGATCGGCACGCTCTTCCTGGCCGGCGGCATCGCGGCGAGCTTCATGATCCCCGCGCCGACGTGGTTCATCGTGCTCGACATCGTGGTGGCCTACCTGCCGATGGCGTGGCTCGCCACGCGGGTGGCACGCTGAAACCCACGACGGACCACCCCGAAAGATTTGTCTCGTGGGTGCGGCTGCCACGACAGGGGCATGGAGGTTCATGCCCTCTGGCTTCAGCCTGGACGGGAACTGCGTCCGCGCACCCGACCTGAGGCCTCTGCGCGCTCCCACCAGGGCGAGAAGCGGCCACCACAGCGTCGGCAGCCCGACAGGTGCTCGCTTCGATGGCCACGCGACACAACGCGGATTGCCCCTGGAGTGGAGAACGAAGGCGCGACTGCGCCCCATACCATCCCCCATCCCCCATCCCCCATCCCCCATCCCCCATCCCCCATCCCCCATCCCCCATCCCCCATCCCCCATCCCCCATCCCCCGGGGGGCGGGAATACCACCTGAGAGGTATTCCACCACTGACGGCGGGACCCAACTTATCTGGGGCTCCGGAGCAGACTTCCGACTCAGGGGTTTGTACCTGCTTGCACTTGGAGCAGTGCTTGCCGTGGGTTGTGGTGGCGCTCCTCAGGACGAGGCGCAGCCCCAGGACAGTGACTCGTCGGTGGCCATCCCTCCCGAGAACCTCGGTACCGAGGATGACGAGACGGTCCAGGAGGATGCCCCCCCAAGCAGAGGTCGGAAGTAGCGCCGTCTGCTGCAACATCAAGTGCTCAGGCACCTGGTATGGCCTCTATCCGTCCGTTCAATACAACAACTGCCCTGAGTTCGGGAAATACAGGTGCAGGCAGAAGGGACTCTCCTATCAGTCCTATGCCTGGAAGAAGTGCTAGTCCTCTTCAATCACACGAGCCCCCCACGTAGACCCCATTCAAGAACACAGGGCTGCTGTCCCTGGCGGCCACCCTCCTCCTCGCCTGTGGTGGCACCGCGAACGAGCCGCTCGAGGGTGAAAGCCCCGCCCCCCCCATTCCGGAGGAGTATCTCGGACAGGACGAAACTGTCTCCAACGAAGACCGCACCGTGGGAGAGCTCAGGGCTTGCTGCTTCGTCCTCTGCGCAACCGACGCGGCGTGGCGGGGGCCCTTCTGGAAGATCGCGTATGGCAACTGCGGGAACTACGGGAAGTATTACTGCATGCAACGGGGTCTGGCCTACGAGGGCGCGAAGTGGGACAACTGCTAGCCCCCGTCCGATGAAAGCGCCGACGCCAGTTGCAGCCCTCAGTAGGGATGCATGACCGCGCGATGCGCTACGAGTTGAACGAGTGGCAGTGGAGGGCCTCGGCTCCTCTGCTGCCGCTTCGAGGCTGTCCACTCCACGATGTTCGCGGTGAGTTGCCGCCCGTATGACCTCGGCCTCCCGACGAGACGGCCCTTCTGACTCATGCCCCCGGCGAACTCGACGAGCCGCCTTCGCGCCTCCGCACCCGAGGAGCCCACAGCCGGCCGCGAGGACCGGCCATGGGCTCCCTGTTCAGCGGCTGCTGTCAGGCTTTAGAGGTAACCCCAACAGGAGCCGCAGTTGCCGCCGCGGTTCGCGCAGTAGCTGTTGCCCGCGGCGGTGCAGTTGCCCGCACCTGGATTGCCGATGTCGGACCAGTCCGCGTGCGAGCAGCAGTGGACCAGACAGTGTGCGGGCGGGCCGCCCCAACCACAGGAGACCTCCTGCTCGTCCTGGCCGAGGTTCTCATCGAGAGTGGCGTCTTCCATCGTGCCGCCACAGGCGGACATCAGGAGGGCAGCCGCGGAGACCGACACCAGCTTGGCAAACATCTTCATGGAATTCTCCTTTCAAAGCATGACCCGCACACCCTGCGGGCCAAATTCAATCCTAAACGCGCAATAAAGGAATTACAAATATCAACAGAACAACACTTAAATACAGCAAGCCCTTGCGGCGCTCCCCAACGCCAACTCGCCAGGGCGCATGCTCACGGCTGTCTCCCACGACCTTCTCGTGAGTCCTGCGAACCTGGAGAACTCGGGCCGCCTGACGGGGAGCGCTCAGCGACGAGGAAATCGAGCGCGCGGTCGGCTGCCGTGATGGCGGAAAGCGCATTCTCCGCTCCGACAAATGGCCCTCGGAGGGTATGAAGAAGCCCATGAGTGAAGAGCGCACGCCCGCCGAGCCCGAGGTGATGGAGCCTACGTTCTGGCGGAAGAATGGTTGGTCGGCCCGGGTCATCAAGAACGAAGAAGATGACGGCTGGGCCGTGGAGATCAGCAAGCAGGGCATCGCCGAGCCCGTCCTCATCAGCCCGTGGGTCATGGGCCGCGACAAGAAGAACCCCAAGCCCTTCGATGCGCCCGCGTTCGCGACCTTCGTCAAGACGGCCTCGGAGGTCCTCGACCGCTCCGCGCGTCAACGCGACCAGGCCATGACCCGGAAGCTCTCCATCGCCTGGGAGGGCCGCTGGTACGAGGTCCGCATGGAGCTGGTGGCCGATGAGTATGACCCCCATGCCCTGCTCTCGGCCATCGACGACGCGGGCACCACGGTCGCCAAGCATCGCGTGCCGATGAACTTCAAGTTCACCCGGGACGCCGCCAACGCGTGGGTCCAAGGCGGCTTCTCCGAGCCCTGAACCGGCCGTCCTCACGTGGATTTCTGCGTCACCGTCAGGAGCCTCGAGGTCGCCTGGGACGCTCACCCGCCCCAGGCTCGCTGACGACCGTGCGGCGGCGGCACGGCGCCTGGGGCCGCCAGGCGCCCTGGCTTCAGCCATGGACCCAGTGGTTGTAGTCGGAGCGGTGCATGTTCGTGTGCCCGCGCTCCTCCTGCTTCGCGAGGTACTTCTCGAAGGTGTCCCAGACTCCATCGAGAAGGGAAGGTCCCCAGCGTTCCACCAGGACGCACGGGCGTCACGCCGGGACGCCTGGAGGTGATCTCCCTCCAGACGCCTGCCCCGGCGCAGGGAGTGGCACGTGCCTTGCGATGAGACACACCGCCCCTCTCGCCCCCTCGAGTTGACCATGTCTGAGTATGCAGGGAGTCGTCGAAGTGCGTCCCTGGATGCGTTGTTCGTCGAGACACCCAAGTCCACGCTGCTCGATATCAGGAAGCAGCCGGAGGTCGGCAAGCCGCTCAAGAAGTCGAGCCCGCAGCAGAAGGCGATGCTCCACCGACTGATGGCGGTGCACCCCGTCGACCACCTGTTGATGGGCGCCTCCGGTGGTGCCGCCTTCGCGGAGTCGGCCAGCCAGCGCGCGCAGCGCCTGGGCTTCACCAAGCCCGCGGATGTCCTGAACCACCTCGACCTGATGGTCATGTTCGGGCACCGCTTCGACATCGACCCCCAGCTTCCCTGGGTTGGACCGGCGCTGAGCAAGAAGTCGATGACCGTGCTCTTCGAGAGCGCGCTGTCCTACCTGGGCGTCATCTCCGGAGACACCGGCAACCTCTACATCAAGGCCCTGCTCCGGGCGCGCAAGCTCGCCCCCACCTCGCTCATCGACCGGGTGGGCATCTCCGAGGCAGAGGCGTCGCGCCTGCTCGCGACCCTCCACCCCGAGAAGAGCCGGGTGATGGGCTCCCAGATGAAGTCCATGCTCACGCTCGCGCAGGCGCTCGTGGCCGAGCACAGCAAGGGCGTGCGGCCGCTCTACCTCGTGCTCATGTTCCTGCTGGGGAGTCACTTCGAGACCGACCCGAGGTATGCGTGGGCCGGCACGATGCTCCGCGACACGCAGACCCCGGAGCCCCTGCGCTACAAGAATCTCTACGCGGAAGCCTCGTCACGACTGCGCCTCGTGCTCAACGCGCGCGGTGGACTCGAGACGCTCTCCGAGGAGGTGCGCTGATGGGCTGCTGTTTCGGAAGGACACGCGCGCAGCGCCTGCGTCCCATCGAGGTAGAGGATGAGCAACCACCCCTCGAGCAGCCCTGGGTGACGGAGGAGTGGGAGACCCGGACGATGTGGACGCTGGACGAGCGGGCCGACGCCGAGAATGTCTTCGACATCCTGGCCGTGTTCACGAGCGACGGCGCGTTCATGGAGTCCGACGATCGCATCGACCAGGACCAACTCCTGCAGAACATCCACGACTGCATCCAGGAGATGAACGAAGCGTTCCTTCACAGCGGCATCACCGTGAGGGGGCGCCTGGTGGCCATCGAGCGGTTCTCGCCTCCGCCTCCGTTCATCACCACCTCGATGTACCGGGACGCGTTGCTGGGGGAGCCCGAGAATCAGGAGGAGCGCAGGCGCCGTCGGCAGGAGCCCATCCCAACGGACATGGACACCTACTACGGGACCATCCGGAACACATACCTGACGCTCCGGGAGCGCTACCGGCCGCACGTCCTCCTCTTCGTCTCGGGGAACATCGGAGACCCCATCAGCGGTGGCATTGGCGTCACGAATTGGGACGAATCCATCGCGGTGGTTCCCGCCGCCAAGCTCCTGGATGAGCACGCGCCCGCGCACGAGGTGGGTCACCTCTTCGGGTGTGAGCACAACCGGGAGGCCGTCATCGTGCGCACCGGCGCGTCCTGCTACGGCTACATCGCCGACCACTGGCGCACCATCATGGCGTACAACACCACCTCTCCCCAACGCAGGGTCCCCATCATCGGACGCTTCAGCAATCCCGACGTCACCTACGACGATGGAGAACACCCTCCACACGTCACGGGTGACGCGGGCGCGAACAACGCCGCGCAAATCAATACATTCGCGCCGACGATTCTTGGGATTCGCGACTGAGGTCGCTGGCGGCCCCCTGGCACGCGTCCAACCGTCCGAGGATAGAATCCGCGGCGCCATGACACCCACTCCCCCTGGACCCGCTGGTGCCCACGCCTCCCCGCTCCGATTGACCCGGGTGAGCGCCGCCGCCTTGTCGGCGCTCCTCTTCGTCCTGGGCTGCGCCCAGCCCGCGCTCGTCCTGCACAACACCGGGACGGGGAAGGAAGAGTCGCTGTGGGGCATGGCGATCCTGCTCACCGGCTGGCTGGGCGTGTTCGTGATGCAGATGGGCTGGTTTGCGAACCCACTGCTGCTGCTCACGCTCCTGCTGCTGTTGATGGGCAGGTACCGGGGGGCCTACTGGGCGGGCGTCGTGACGGTGCTCGTCGGACTCTCCACCTTGTCCTGGTACCTGAACCCCATCCCCGCGGACGAGGGCGGCAGCCCGGATCGGCAACTCGAGCTGCTCCATCCCACCCTCGGGTACTTCTTCTGGATGGGCAGTCTGCTGGTGGGGCCCGCCACCGCGGTCATCCTCGGGAGGAAGGAGCCCATGAGGCACGACAACGCGGCGCTTCAGGGCGTGACGGGACTCGGCGCAGGCGGGGACCCACCCGGACAGTCCCGCTGATAGTCCGCGAGGGTCCGCTCGAACCGCTCCCGCTCCTCGCGCGGCCACTGCGCCTGGAGCCTCGCCACGGCTTGCCGCTGGTCCGCCAGCGCCTCCGCGCACCGCCCCTTGCCCCACGCGACGGCGGCGGCGGTCTCCAGGACGTAGGCATTGCGCGGGGCCATCTGCCGGGCCACCCGCACCCGCGGCGCCGCCTCTTCGTGGCGCCCCGTCTGGACGTAGTGCCACGCCAGCTCGTTCGCGGCCCACCAGTACGTCGGGGCCAACGCACTCACCCGCTCGAGCGCTTCGACATAGCCCGGGGCCTCGGGAGTCTGTGAGCCCAGCAGCTTCGCCAGGTGCGACCAGGCGTCGGCGCTCTCGGGGAAGCGGGCGACGCGCATCCGGACCCACTCCAGCTCCGCCTCCGGCGTCCGGTTCTCGAGGGGCATCTGGAACTGGATCCGGAAGAGGCGCGAGGTCGCGATGGGGTGCCCCGCGAGCATCGCCGGCTGATACCGGGTGGCGGCGAAGACCTTCACCAGGTCCTCCCCGAACTTCGGGAACGCCGACTCCACGACGTGCAGTTCCCGCGCGCGCCCGTCCGTGTCCACTCGCCCCCGGAGGACCACCACCTGCGGCTTCCGGAGAAGGAACGCTTCCTTCGGGACGTCCGGCATCGACGGCCCCTCCAGCCGCTTCACGGGCTGGAAGTTCGCGAGCAGGAACTCACAGGCGTCGAACAGGTCAACGGCGCAAGCGGCCGACAGCGTCGCGGAGGCCTGCCGCACCTGCGCTTCCGTGGGCGCGCCCTTCAACAGCGCCACGGCCTCGTCGAACGCCTCACGCGCCCTCTCCGGCGCGACGCCTCCCTGCGCCTCCGGGTTGAACAACGACGCGGGGGGCAGTTCCGAGGCCTCGCGCGGATTACCCTCCGGGTCCAGGTTGTGCGCCATCGCGAGGGAGAGCTGCCCATGACTCGCGGGGAGCGACGGCATCCCCGAATGGGCGCAGCCCGTCGCCCACAGCACGACCGACAACGACACGATGAGAGAGTGACGCATGGCCCGTCACGCTAACCCCTGCCCTCGATCAAGGGTAGGTCGCGCTCCGTGTCACCGCTTCACACAGGTTCGTCTGCGTCTGCTCGAAGTGGCACCCACCTCGACTTCCAGCCGGTGGACAGACCGGGTGGGTCACTCCCGTGCTGGCGCTCAAGGCGGACGGCACCCTGGCCGAGAAGGACGACGCGGTGACCAGGCATCAGGGCCCCCGGTTGGGACTGTGGGCCGCGGCCCCACCGCCCCAGCGAGTCGTTGGGGATGGACGAACGTCCCCGCTCCTTCCTTCGCCACCGGGTGTCCCTCCACAATCCCTGGCCTCCACGCGGAATGGACAGGAGCCCCCGCATGCGGACCCAGATGGCCCGACCCGCCCAGGAGCGCACGGGAGAACGCGCCCCGGGAATGATGCGCCCAGGGCTCGCGGCGGACTCCCCCCACGTCAGCCAGCTGCGAGCGCGCCAGGGTGAGCTCGACCAGAGCCCTCGCGTGCGGGAGTTGTCGCGCGTCGGCACCTCGCTCAACCCGGGAGCACCGGCCTCCGCCGCGCCCATCCAGCGGATGGACTGGCGAAAACAGGGAGGGGGCGTCGTCCCGGAGGACACCACCCATGGCGGCCCAGCGCCCGACCTCCTGCTGATTCCTCCAACGCTGGAGGAACATCAAATCTGGGATGACGCCACGAACAACGTCTACGACGGCGAGACCGGACTGCTTCGCTACAACCATCATGTTCCCCAGGCGGGAGACGAATTGGTTCCAGAGGACCTGCGAACACAATTCACCGCGCTGGGCGAGGGTCCGTCCGCCTCGAGCAAGGGCGTCCTCAAGAGCTATCTCCTCAAGCTCAACACCCTGTCCAAGAACCTCACGTCGTGGATTGCGAAAGACGCGCTTCCGGACAGCGAGGAGGCCATGGCGGGCCTCCGGCTGAAGGCGCGAGTCGAGGCCATCAAGCACCGCCCCGTGCTCCGTGACCAGCCGAACCTCCCCCCGAAGGAGAACGAGAGCGCCAGGGCATCGCTCGCGTTGGGCGGCGCGGCAGACCGGCTCTACCGCAACGTCGTGCCGGGAACCGACACGCCAGAGGCCCCCACGAACGTGGACGTCATCGACTCCACCGACTCTGAAGTGCCCACCGGCCGGACGCGCTCCGTCGAGACGGGCGAGCTGACCCCCAGTGGCGACGGGCTGCTCTGGTGGGCTTCGGCGGCCCAGGGCTTGCGCCAGGCCGCGGAGAAAGAAATACCCGGAGGCAAGTTGCTCCACCTGGCGGTCGGCTCGGGGAAGGTCCCCATTGGCGTGAAGGGCAAGAGCAAGCCCCTGCCCAAGGGAGAGTTCATCGTCCTCGGACACGATGCGCCGATTGCCTATGACGAGAACCCGAACCAGCAGGGGTTGCGAACGCCCGGCACCGCCGGACCGCAGCACAAGGTCAGCTATCCCGAGTTCCTCAATCGATTGAGTCAACTGCAGAAAATGGAAGACGTGGCGGACCCGGTGCTCGCCCAGGCGATGCTGGAGATGGTGAAGAACCCCACCGTGGATCCTCCGGACGAGCTCGCCAGCTTCCACGCCCTGCTCAGAGAGATGCTCGTCACCTGGATGGTCGCGGAGCCCGCCCGGCACCGCTCCGTCATCTTCAACAGCGTGCTGAGCCTCCAGGAGATCGCCAGGGGAACCCACGGCTTCGCGGACATGCTCCCGGACAACGGTCTGTACCCGATGACGGGCGGTGGCACCGCGCGGGCGGGACGGCAGGCAGAGGAATCCGAGAAGAAGCTCTTCGAGAACAAGCCATCCTCCCCTCCCACGAAGGTCGAGAACCGACAGAAGGAGCAACTCAAGCGGACCGCCACGGGCGGAGACCTCTCCTCCCCGCTCGAGCAAGTGCTCTTCGAGCACGGCATCGGAGGCACGCGTCTGCGCTATGTTCCTCAGGATTCCTGAGTGGCTGGCATTGACGATGAAGGTCATTAGCAAGAACAGTCCCCCGCGCCGCCGCGGACGCTCGCGGCATCACACCAAGGAGATGGTCATGCGACGCATGCTGTTCCCTGTTCTATCCGCCACCCTGCTGCTCGGCGCCACATCCGCCGCATTGGCCGCGCCGACGGAGGACCCCACGCAAACGCGTCCGGAGAACACCCTCAACAACCAGACGCCCTGGATCTACATCAACCACTACATCACCAACTTCGCGCTCGACATCACCGTCGGCGCGCATGACCCCGACGGCAGCGTGGCGTATCTCGTCGTCGACTTCGGCGATGGCGCCACCGCCAGCGTGGCGGGCAACGAGATCATCACCCAGCACGTCTACGCGTCGCCAGGCACCTACACGATCACCGTGACCGCGCTCGACAACGTCAATGGCGTCAGTGTCGACAGGCGCACGGTGTTGATCACCGGCAGGGATTCGACCTGAGCCCTCGCCCCTGCCGTGCCCACGGGCGCGGCAGGGGTTGGGCCAGTCGCCGGCATCTGGGCTGCGGGGCGAGCCGCGCGCGGGCTGCGGGCATGTCTGGATTGAGCTGCGGGGACTGAAACATCCAGACACCCGGCCCGTCGGCGCCAGGCAGCTGTCCGAAAGCCTTGCACCAAGACATCACGCGCAGCATCCTCTCCGTCGAACCCTGTCGTGGTTCGAATGGAGAGGCGCCATGAGAGCAGGCTCTCATCCGGGCAGCGCGGGTGATTCCTCCCCACGGCACGCGCTTCCCGACAGAAGCGACCTCGAGGCGGGCCGGGCCCAGGGGGGCCGCTTCCTGCTCCTGCACTTCCAATCCCAAGGGGAAGGCCGTTTCATCGGTCGGGCCCGAGGCCGCGTCCTGGAGACAGCGCTCACCCTGCATGCGCTGAAGCTCGCGGACCTCGACCCGGCGTGGCAGCAGCGCCTGCGCGACCATCTGCTCCGACACGAAGCCACCACGGATGAGTTCAGCAGGCTCCTCGCCCTGGCGGCCCTGGGGCGCACACAGACTGACGACACCCTTCAGCCCCTTCAGCGCCTGTTGGGCACGCTGGAGTACGCAAAGCGTCGCAAGAAGGCCTTGCTGCTCATGCTGATGGTGGAGCTGGGGCTCTCGAGCCTCGAGCACTCCGGGGTGACTCCGGAGGATTTCGGGGACCAGGCGGTCCATCGGTTCAGCGAGTCCTATGGTGCCGCCCTACGACGCATCCATGCCCGCCACTCGGGCGGCACGTCCACACGTGAGGAGGGCGACCTGGCCCTCCTCGAGTCGCGGCAAGCCACCAACGGGAGCTGGGAGCAGCAGTCGCTCATCACCCTGGTGGCCATGATGGCCCTGGGCCCCACCCACCCCGCCTTCCCTCGCGGCCTGCGCTTCCTCCGGCAGTTGGAGCAGGAGGACGGCGGCATCCCGTTCCTCCACGATGTCGACGTGTGGCTCAACGCCATCCTCGGACTCAGCCTCCAGGCGGGAGGCTTGCTCCCCGAGGTGCGGCAGGAGGTGTCACGGTTCCTCGTCGGGCGGCAGCACCCCAACGGAGGATGGGCCTTCGCGGAGGGCGTCCGGCAGACGGACACGGACAGCACCGCCAACTGCGCCCAGGTCCTGCACCAGGAGGATGCGGTCCGCTTCGCGCCCGTCCTCCAGCGCGCGCTCGACTACTTCCAGCCCTTGCAGCGGGAGGATGGTGGTTATCCCACCTACGAGCGCGAGGCGGAGTCCGAACCCACGATGACCGCCAACATCCTCCTGGTGCAGAGCCTGATGCTCCACCGCCGCCCCGACCTTCGCCCGGCGATGCATCGGGCCCGACAGTTCCTTCGCGAGCGACAACGGAGCGATGGCCGCTTCGAGACGAGCTGGAGCCAATGCGAGACGTACAGCATCTTCCGCGTGCTGTGGGCGCTGGAGTGCCACGAGAAGGCGGAGCCCGACCTCGCCCCCGACCCGGTGCGCGAGCGGGCCCTGCGCCACCTGCTGGAGAGCCAGGGGGAGGACGGCGGGTGGAGACAAAGGCAGACCGCCCCCATCCCGGATGGCCTGAGCACCGCCTACGCGCTGGCGGCCCTGTGCCTTCCTCGGTGCGCGGACCGGATTCCCCCCTCGTGCTTGCGACGAGCGAGCGCGTACCTCCTGCGCCAACAAGACGCGGGGACGGGGGAGTTCGTCTCCATCCCTGACCAGATGGGCCCTCGCCCCATCTCCTTCGACGTGCCGCTGCTGAGCACGGCGATGGCCGTGCTGGCCCTCTCGCTCGCGCTGCGGCTGCCCCCGTCCCACCTCGGAGTGGAGCCCTCCCATGTCGCCTGAAGTGCCCACGTTGGAAGCGTTCCTCGCGGCCCCTGTCGAGCAGGTCCGCGCCGTGGCGCCCGCGACCCTCGTCTGGATGGTAGAGGGAACCCGCCGCAGCGCCGCCCTGGCCGGCGTCGATCTCCGCACCGAGGCGTACGCGCGCTGGACCCTCGACCGGATGAACGAGTGCGTACGGGTGCTCTTCCACCACGGCGTGCGCCACGTCTTCACGCCCTACCTCACTCCGAGCCACTTCAAGGAGCTCACCCTTCGTTACCGAGAGCGACTGATTGACTGGACGGGGCTCATCGTCACGGAGCCGGAGTCCGCCGCGCTCTACGTGAAGAACGGGTGGCGCGTGCGGCTGTTGGGGGACGCGAGCATGCCAGCGCTACGGCCCCATGCGGAGCGGGCGGTCGCCCTGATGCCCCGGGGTGAGCACACGCTCTGGTGCTCCCTGGTCGCCGAGCCGGGAGACTCCTGGAACGAAGTGCTCGAGGCCGCGGCGCGCAGCGGCGCCCGGACGCAGGGGGAGGCCATCCGCGCGCTCTATGGCGAGGACATCCCCCCGGCCACGCTGATGATTGGCTTTGGCAAGCCGATGGTGACCCCGGAGCTGGTGCCCCCGCTCATCATCGGCAAGATGGACTGTTATTGGACCCAGCGCCCCGGTTACCGAATCACCGAGCGCGAGCTGCGCACCGTCATCCACGACCACGTCTACGTGCGGCGCACCTGGCGACAGGACAAGACAGGGCGGGCCGAGTCATCCGTGCGGTTCCGCCGCGCCTGGGAAGAAGGGCCCACCCTGGGACTGGGAATGCACCTGGGCCCCTTCTGGTATCCCCTCCCCTTCCAGGTCCCCCAAGACGAGGGGACTGGCGGGTAGGCGTGGGGATTGCCAGACATGGCTCGAGCGAGCGATGAGAGGCCGTCCGCCACCGGACCGTTGAATTGTCCTTCGGCACGGCATGGACACGGCGGATTGGGACTCACGCCCACTCGACGTGGGCGTAGGCCTCCGTGGCCTGCTTCAGGTCCCGCATCTCCCAGGACCTGAGCTTGCGCTCGCAGCGCACCCGAAGCCCTCGCGTCCCGAACCCCTCCGCCGCGCGAAGGACCTTCACGAACAGGCCGACGGCCTCTTCGCTCACCAGCGTCGCCTCGAGGGGCACCTGCTCCGCGGGCCGCACCGTCAGCCGCCATGCGGCCTGCCTGTCGGCATCCAAGCGCTCCAGCTTCCTCGCCAGGGACGAGCTGGCGCAGTGGCGCAGGCCCACCGGGCCCGCGTCGCGGAGCTCCAGCCACGACAAGCTCGGCAGCAGCGCCAGCCTCTCGAACGTCGCCGCCCAGCCAACACCGGGCCCCGCGGCCAGGTGGGCCCCGCTCCCTCCAGACTCACACAACTCCAGCCTGCTGACGGCGGGGTGGAGGTCCAGGTTGTACGCCGCCGCGAACGCCATCCGACGAATCCGTCGGACACCGCGCAGGTGCGCATGCATGAACCACTCCGTGTCGAAACCTCCGCCCCAATCAATCTCCCGCACCGTGCTCCACGCAGCGCTCGGCTCGGGCCAGGAGTCGTGAAGGGCTGCCCACTCCCCCAATTGGACAGCCACCGGGAACCCCCGCTCGAAACGTGTCCTGGCCGGTGCGACGAGGGGGCCCAGGGGCGCTTCCCAGGTCGACCGATGCGCATGGAGCAGCGCGTGGACCCGGGCCTCATCCGGCGCGGGCGAGCATTGCAGCACGATGAACTCCCCCCAGGGGTCTCCGAGGGTGGCCAGCTCATCGGCCATCACCAGCCGCGCGGCATCGTCGTCGAGCTGGGCGTAGACCTGGGGCAGCCATTGCTCCCGGACGCTCGCGCGGCGCCGCTCATATTCTCCTCTCGCGCAGAGCGCGTCGCGAACGTCCCGCAGCGCGGCTTCGGCGCGCGCATCCAGGACCGGTGGCACCCACTCACGTCCCACCCGGATGATGAAGGCGAGCCGCCCCGCGGAGTCGTTGTCCGGCCCCAGCCTGGCTTGCAGCGCTTCGAGCGGGGCGACGTCGAAGGGCGGTCCCACGTGCTTGAGCGCCAGACACAGCTTCGTCAGGTTCAGCGGCGTCTGGAACTCGGGCTGTTGGGCGAGCAGCACCAGCACGGGCCCGAACTGCGGGTTCGGGAACGCCCGAAGGAGCTCGTCGAGGTAGACCAGCTGGGAGGTCGAGGCCCTCCCCGCCTTCGGCACGAGGAGCCACGCCATGTGCCTGGCCCTGTCCTCCCACGCCCCTTGCGCTGGCCCGTCATCCACGGCGAGGCCGCTCACGACCAGGCGGCTTTCGACCTCTTCACACACCTTGACCAGGGCTGGTGAGCGACACACCCGCCAGGCTGCCATCAGGGCGGTGTGCGCCTGCTCTTCGTCGTGCCGGGCCAGGAACTCCGCGGCGCGCTCCAGGTGACCGTACACGGTGTCTTCCACATCACCACTCTACCGTGACACGGACACGCTCACACCCATTCGACGCGGGAGAACCCAGACGCGGCCCGGCGGAGGCGCTGGAGACGCGTGGCATCGAGCTTGGGCTCACAGCGCACCCGCAGGCCCCGTGGCCCGAATCCCTCCGCCGCACGAAGGACCCGCTCGAACGTCCCGACAGCCCGCTCGCTCACCAGCGTCGCCTCCATGGGCACCTGCCCGCCCGGGTTCACCGTGAGCGCCCAGTGCCCCCGAAGGATGGCATCGAAGCGCACCGGCTTCGTCGCCAGCTTGGAGCTCGCGCACAGGCGCACGTCGTCCGCGTCCGCGTCGCGCAACTCCAGCCACGACAGGTTCGGCAGGAGGGCCAAGATGTCGAACACATCCGCCGGCGCGGTCCTGCCGCGCGTCTGAGGCCCGATGGGCCCACACAGCTCCAGCCGATGGACGGAGGGCGGCTGCCCCATCAACCGGGCCCAGAATGGCTCCACCCCTCGCATCCGCGTCACACCTCGAAGATGCGGATGCGCGAGCCATTGTCCATGGACCACCGACCAGGGCACCACCGCCCAGTCCAGCTCCCGCACCGTGCACCAGGCCGGTCCCGGCTCGGCGGGAATCAGACGCGCCGCATCCCTCGACATCCGCACCGCCACGGGCAAGCCCCGCTCGAAGCGAGTCGCCCCACGCTCGATGAGGTCCCCCAGCGGCAGCTCCCAGCGCCGTCCATGCCGCGCGAGCAGCGCGTCGATGCGCGCCGGGTCCGGGGCGGCAGCGCACTGGAGCACGATGAACTCGCCCAGGGGGTCGCCCGTCTCCAGAAGCTGGTCCGCCATCACCAGCCGCACGCCGTCGTCCTCGGGGTTGGCATAGACGCGTGGCAGCCACTGCTCCCGGATGCTGGCGCTTCGGGACTCTCCATCGGCCTCGTTCACGTCGCCAGCCTATCCCACCCTCCAGCTCCGCCGTCCCACGAGGACGGCAGGGCCGGAGTGAAGGAGCACGACTACGGAATCGCGCTCACGTCGACGTCGATGATGCGCGGCTCCTCGGAGCCGTTGGGGCCCGTGACACCGGCCGTGCCGGCGCCCACTTCGAGCGTCAGCGCCCACTCGCCGGTGGCCAGCTGGGTGGGGAGATACTTCCAGAAGAGGCGCACGTTCCCCGCGGTCTCCCCTTCCTCCAGCAGGGCCTCCCGGGCGCGCTGCTCGATGTCCGCGGTGGACAGGCGCGTGCGGAGCAGATGCCCCGTGCGGGCCAGCGGAGGCCAGGTGATGAGCGCGCGCTGGAAGGTGCCATCCACGCCGTGCGTCACCACCGCGCGGTGCCCCTCGACGCGGATGCCGTTGATGGCGCGCATGACGAAGGTCTTGTGGCGGTGGAGGATGGGTGAGGTCTCCACGCCGTCCTCACGATGCTGCACGAAGGTCTTCCGCTGGAACACGGGGCCCAGCTCCGCCGTGGGGATGCCCCAGCGCTGCAGGCGGGCCAGGGCCGTGCGCTGCAGCACCGCCGGCTCCTGCGGCGTCGCCGGTCCGCTGCCCAGATTGTTGAGCACCAGGACCTGGCCCTCGGCGGGGTCGCTCTCCAGCCGCCAGGTGAGGGACTCGCGATCCCGCCGGGAGCCGAAGACCTCCACGTCGGAGAAGGCCTCGGTCGAGCCCACCAACAACCCTTGCAGCGACGCGTCCGTGAACGCGCTCTGTGTCAGCAAGGTGGTGGGCAGGGCCCCCGAGGGAGGCGTGGCGATGCGCGAGGAGTCGAAGACGAAGCCGAGGGCCGCTGGCGCGACCTGGGTGTCGAGTTGCGCGGGCTCGACGGGCGCGCCGCTGTCGCAGCCGAGCGCGGCGGCGAGCGGGAGTGCGGTCAACAGACGGAGGAGTGGGGTCTTCATGGCGTGGCGTTCTTTCCGGGCAAGGGCTTGGAGGGAGGTCATTCCGAGGGCAGCTTCATGCCGCTGTCGGGGTCGCACTCGTAGACGCCGTAGTAGGAGGAGCGGACCTTGGGGCCGGTGTTGTGGCGGTCCGTCCAGCCTCCGGACTCGAACATCTTGAAGCGCTTGGCCTCGGTCTCTCCGAAGACGATGGACACCGGGCAGTCGTCGTTGTTCTTGCCGTAGTCGTGGTCGTAGAACTCGTCGATCCAGTTCTCGCCCACGCCGGTGCTGCGCGACTGGGACACGTAGCGCTTCACGTAGCGCTTCACGAAGTTGCCGCACGACGAGTCGCCGTGGAACGCGTTCCACACGGTGAAGCTGCTGCTGGAGGGGGCGAGCCCGTTGTAGCCGCCCGCCTTCCAGACCTCGAAGTCACCGGACTGGCACGCCTTGACGACGGCGATGTTCAGCTTGGTGTTGCCCAGGCGCATGTGGTTGGTGATGGCCGCGCAGCCGTCCACATTGCTGCCCATCACCAGCCAGCTCTGGTTGTAGGACAGGTTGTGGCCACCGTGCGTGTGCACGAAGACGACGTCGGCGTCGTCGACGCCCGCGTTGGTCCGGTCGTCCTCACCGTTGGGCGAGGAGACCAGCGCGGCGTCCCTCCAGAGGTTGGCGCGCGCGCTCCCGTTGTTGAGGGTGCGGACGTCCGACCACTTCCCGCTGTTCTTCAGCGAGGTGAAGTAGCCGGCGAACTCGGCCGCCGACTTCGTGTGGACCTTGTGGCTCTTGGCCTCGCACAGGCCGCTCGACGCGCTGCCGAACTCGGCGATGCCGTAGACATGGGTCTCGTTGGCCAGGACCGCCGAGGGCAGGAGCAGCGCCCCCATGAGGGTCGTGCTCGTCCAATTCCGGGTGTGCTTCCGAGGTTTCATCGTCCGGGTCTCCCCCCGTGCGGGGCATGAGTGACTGGGGCCAGGAGGGGCGCGCTTCAGCACCGCCCCCCTTTGGCCTCGGCTCTTCAACGAAACTCCCGGCGAATTCCCCTCCCCTGCCTCGCGCGAATTCTCGAGAGCCCGCGGGCCGACTCCGCGCGTCCCGGGGAGCCTCTCACCTGAGAGGACCCGCCAGCGCCTGTCTCGCGGACGCCCCCTGGGCGTATCCTCGACGCCCATCCCCGAGGTCCTCCCATGCGAGTCATGACGCAAGCGCCCCGACAGGGGGTGCCTGTCGGCGCGGTCCAGGCGAAGTCCCACACGGGCGAGGGGCACACGGACTCGGAGCGGAGCCTGGCCCGAAGCCAGGCACGCGCCAATCACAGTCACCCGGTGCAGCGAGCGTTGAGCTATCAGCGGATGCTGGACACGAGCCCTCGCGTCTCGGCGCTCCAACGCAAGACGGCCGCCGTCAATGGCGCTCCGCGCCCCGTCCTCCAGAGGATGCGCATCACCAGCGGCGACATCGAGCAGAGCGCCGAGGACGCCTGGCTGGACGTGGAGCTGCTCCTCGACGACAAGGGCATCCCCAGCCGGGACATGCCCGCGCTGAAGGAGCAGTTCCTGGCCCTGGGAGAGGACGCCTCGTTCGAGTACTACGACGACATCGCGGACCTGCTCGCCTCGCGACTGAACGACGAGCAAGGCACGAACTACCCCATTGGAGAGGAGGACACGGTCGACGAGGCGCCCGCGGAGAATTCGGGTGGGTGGGGCGCGTTCGCCTGGAAGCTGGCGAAGTACGGGACGCTGCTGCTGGCGGGCCAGAGCGCCTTGGGGAACCTGCTCCCCAAGGCGAACGCGCAGGTGCTCCCGGGCCTCGGACGAGGGTCGGAAGCGCTGGCCTCACCGCAGGACCTGGAGCAGGACCTGTGCGAGGTCCCCGCGCTTCCATCCCTGTTCCAGCCCGAGGCCCCTGGCTTCTGCGCCTGGGACGACGCGCCCCCTGCGACCCATGTCCCCTTCCAGCCCCCGCCCGACGCCAAGACGTACTCCAACCAGGGTTATTGGAAGGATTGGATCAACGCGCTCGCCACCGGCCTGTGGTCCTACCGCGCGGACCCGACCGACATTCCTGGCGTGGACATCCTGGACAGCCCGGAGGACCTCGCGCGGGATGGCTATTACGCGTATGCCTATCGCGCCAGCGACGGGAACGTGGCCATCACCCACACGGGGACGGATCCGAACACCAACAACGCCGTGGCTCACAGCTATCTGGCGTCAGGCGGGGACGTCTACGCCGCCGGGATGCTGCAAGCCCAGCAGGGCCAGGTGGTGCATGCGGACTCTGCCTCCGGACACTATCGGCCGGACCCCGCCTTCAAGCTCGATTGGCAGACGTGCAACGTCGAGAGCAGCTCCGGCGACAGCCTCGAGTACCTGAAGGGCAAGCTGGATTCGGACGGGCTGGCCTCGCCACAGATGCGCCTGGCGCCCTTCCGCCATCCGGGACTCACGCAGGAGATGATCGACTGCCAGATGAACCGGCAGACCCTGTCGAATCCTTTCGGCAAGCGCTGAGGGCTCCGACGACGCCAGGCCCCGAGGCGCGTGACGCAAGAGGACCCACAAGGGCCTCGGGCCGTGCTGGCAGCCGGACATCTGACGATGGGATGGATGGCAGCGCCGCTGCCGAGGTGTGCGCACCTGTTGGCGAGCAGGCGCGCCCCTTGTCAGCTGGGTCAATGAGCGGCGAGACGAGACGCCGCCTATGGGCAGTGGCAACTACTGCGCATGCCACTCAATGCGCCAGACCCCGCCCTCATCGCTGCACTCATTGAGCGCGTACGTCGTGCAGTTGCCACAGGCTTGATAGGTGCGGTGCCGCACGCCATTGCAGCAGAAGGCCGCGCAGATGGGGCGATTCGGATTACAGGACTCTGCCCCCTGGTAGGCGCAACTCTGCGGAGCATCTGATTGCCCCTCGTTCTCCATCGAAAGTTCCTCTTGGGGAACTCCCGCGGACGTGTCGACCTCCTCCGCAAGGGGCCCTCCGCAAGCGGTCAGCATCACCAACCCCGCCCACAAGGCAAAACGACGCAGTCCCACGGCATTCATGGCTCTCTCCTCTCACGATGTGTGTGTTGCCTGCCCAGGTGGCCGCACGGACAGGCTTGGCATGTAAAGCACGACTTCGCGGAATTTGCAACACGATGGCATGAATATACTTGCCCCAGGCAACTATCGGCCCCGGCGGGTCGCTTCACGCCTCCAGGCGGGAAAGGTGGTCAAATGGTTGCCAGAGGCATGCATCTGTCTATTGCCGGGGGCTGCATGCGAATGAAAGGCGCTCATCGCCAGCAGCCCGGTCAAGGAAAGGACCCGTGAATGTCGAGAGCGAGGCAGTCGTCCCGGGCGCCGCAGGCCCGAAGACTTCGCGCTCCGGGAGTCCAGCGCCGTGCTCGGGCAGCCCACGGGTCGTCCACCTTGCCTGCACCGACGTGACTCTGCGCGTCATCCACTCGCTGATTCACCTGAGCGACAAGCTCGTGACCCACCGGCGCTCGCGTTCGCGCGCAGGAACGTCGTGCCACCGGCGCTCTGAATCATCGTC
This sequence comes from Myxococcus guangdongensis, assembly GCF_024198255.1. NCBI lineage: Bacteria > Pseudomonadati > Myxococcota > Myxococcia > Myxococcales > Myxococcaceae > Myxococcus > Myxococcus guangdongensis. The sequence goes on along the minus strand of NZ_JAJVKW010000004.1, from coordinate 405,767 downwards.
GGCCTCGCCATACTGCGTTGAGGCGTGGAACGTTGATGAGGCACGCCCGCGTCACCGTCCGGCTCAGGTCCTCGCGACCCCGTCGAAGACGCCGTAGCCGCCGGGGATGAAGAAGTCCTAGCGACTGGGAGGGGTTCGTGCGGCTGGGCGTGAGGCTCATCTCCGCCACCCTCCGGCCAATCATCTCGAAGGCGATGCGCAGGTGGCTGGCATGCACCGTCACCCCGTTGGCGGCGTGCGTGTCGAACGCGGAGTTGTTGATGCTCGACGCGCGGAGCGTGACGGTGGACACCAGGTCCGACTGACGGCGCGCTCCCGCATGCATGGCATTCAGCCCGTCCCGCCACGGACCTTGCCTCAGGTCGGGGGTGACGAAGAGAGGCTTTCGCCCCGGCCTACTTCGACGCGGGCGTGAGCAGGCTGTTGACCGTGTTGACCACCGCGGCGCCCTGCGCGACGAAGGGCACGGGCAGCGCCGCGACGATCGCCGTGGACGCGTCGATGGCGGCATGCGTCTTCTGCGCGGGCGTGGACGCAGGGTTGGTGAACACGCCATGCGCGTTGGAGGCGGAGGCCACCGCGGTCGCGATGTTCAGCCCGGGGACGAACCGGCCCAGCGTCTTTCCGACGAACGTGGTGGGCATCGACGTGAGCTCCACGCCCTTCTTCAGTTGCCCCACGGCCCTCGCGCCGCTCTCGAACGTGTCCGCCACACTGGCGACGTTGCCCACCGTGCCGGACACGCTGCCCACCTTCTCCAGCACCTGCTGCGGCGTCGTCACCGGCGCCGACGGCGCGTTCTTGTTGCCCACGCTCTTGGCCGCGGTGGCCTCGAGCGCCACCCCGTTCATCGTCCTGTCCAACGACTCCATGACCACCGCGCCCGTCTTCGGTCCGCTAATTCGAAACATGGTGTCTCTCCGTGGAAGTAGGTGCTGCGTACAAAGGACTTATCGGAGCTGCGATGAGCGAGTTTCGCCTGCCTTTCCACTCCGCCACTCCGATACGACACCTGACCGATACGGTCGTCCTTTACGTCATCTGACCGATGCCGCCGCACTTTCATCGATGCCTCGACAGGCCCCGTCAGGCGATGATGGCGCGGCACCGGGACGCAATCGTCGGAGAGGAGACACAGGAGCATGGCCGCGAAGCGCGCAGCGAAGTCCACACAAGACGGCACCCAGGAGGTCACCGCGCTGCTCGAGGAGCGAGCGCATCCTCTGCACAAGGACATCGACCAGGTCCGGAAGATCATCCTCGGTGTCGACCCCTCCATCCGCGAGGCGGTGAAGTGGAACACCGCGAGCTTCCTCACCACCGAGTTCTTCGCGGCGGTGCACCTGCGCTCCGAGGACCGCGTGCAGCTCGTCTTCCACACCGGCGCGAAGGTGAAGCCAAGCGCGAAACATGGCGTCGAGCTCGACGACCCCGAAGGGCTCTGCCGATGGCTCGCGAAGGACCGCTGCCTCGTCACGCTCGAGTCCGTGAAGGGCCAGCGCAAGGCGCTCGAAGCGCTCGTGCGTCAGTGGATTCGACAACTGGCGTGAGTGACTCATGAACCAGGATTCATGACGCATTCCCCCAAGCCCTTGGTTGGGATTGACCCGGGGAACCAGGGGTCTTCAATTTAATCGGGGACTGCTGTACTCATCCCTCAGGGGTCGCCGGTCCACGGCGAACGAGCAGCACCGTACCTGAGGGGGTACAGACATGATGAGGAAGTCCTCGAGCCCTTGGCTGGGATTGGCCATGGGTCTGTTCTTGGGATTGTGGTCACGTCCGAGCGCGGCGCAGTTGGCGCCCACCGGTGGCCACTACGGCGGCCGCACCTCCGACACGGGCACCTCGCCCGGCGCGGTCAACGCCTCCGGCGGCTACTCCGCCTCCATTCCATTGGAGCTGCCCGCCTCACGCGGCGGCCTCCCCGTGCCCATCTCCATCAACTCCGGCACCCGGGGCGTGGGCGCGGTGGGCCTGGGCTGGGACATCCCGCTCTCATACATCCGCCGCGACATGACGTTCGCCCACCGCAAGCCACAGGTGTCGAGCACCGTCCTCGCCGGCCGCGAGCAGGTCACCCTCTTCCTCCAGGGGCAGGTGATGGACCTGGTCCCTCGACAGGTCTCCGCGGGGCCGCCGCAGGGGGTGCACTGGCTGCCCCGGTACAACGCGCCCGACCTGCTCCTCCAGGAACAAGGAAACACCTGGGTGATGCACGACGGCGATGGCCGCACCTGGACCTTCACCGCGTTGAGCGGTCTGGAGGGGACCGGCCTCTGGCTGCTCACGTCCATCACCGGCCCGGGCAACACCGCCGTCCAGCTCCACTACAGCATCTCCCGCACGCCCGTTCCCGGCGGGAGCCTCGGGTTGACCATCGACCTGCGACAGCTCCTCTACAACCAGCACCCGTCCGGCGACTGCTTCAAGAACGAAGTCACCCTGAACCACGGCTGGCCCGGCGCGGTCATGTCGCTGTCCTTGTTGGGAGACCGCGTGCTGACGCGCGCTCGCACCCTGAACACCCTGGACGTCTCCAGCCGAGCCACCTGCGCCAGCCTCCCCGAGAAGCTGCGCACCTATACCTTCGCGTATGGGATTGACCCGGACACGCAACACCCCCGCCTGGACGCCGTGACGATGCAGGGCCGCCAGGGCACGCCCGAGCAGTCCATCGCGTTGCCCATCGCCTCGTACACCTACGGCAGCGCCACCACCAACGGCCGGCTCACCTACGCGAAGACGGCCTCCATCCCCATGCCCGCTGGCGCCGACGCCACGCGGCTCTCCAGCACCGGCCGCGATGACACCTTCTCCCCGCCCGGCTCGGAGATCGGCTCCACCACCCGGCAGAGCCTCACCGACGTCACCGGCGATGGCCTGCCCGACCTCGTCTACAACAAGAACGGCAAGCTCTGGGTCGCCCACAACCGGCCCAACGCTGCGGGCGCCACCACCCTGGGCACCATCAACGCCCAGCTCCAGGACACCACCTTCTCCTCGGGCCCCTTCGAGTCCCGCGCCGCCACCGCGGTGCGCTTCCCCAACGACGTCGGCGCCATCAACAAGGACCGCGTGTGGCGCCAGGCCATGGACGTCAACGGCGACGGCCGCATCGACATGGTGGACGCCGCGGAGATGCCGGGCCACTGGGTCATCTACATCAACACGCCGGGCACGGGCGCCTCGGGGGTGACGTGGCTGCGTCGCTCGTACTCCATCACCGCGGTGCGCGACCTGCTCATCGGCCTGGGCCACTCCCTGCCCAGTGGACACCTGCCCCTGTCCAGCCGCTACAGCAGTCGCGAACGCACGACGCGCCAGTGCTTCGTGTGGAACGACCAGACGCTGCAGTGGTCTCCCCACACGGGCTCGAGCTGCGGCCCCGTCGTCCTGGGCACCGTGGCCGCCTCGACCCCGGAGATCACCTTCACCGAGTGGGAGGTGAAGGACGTCAACGGTGACGGCTTCCCGGACCTCGTCTTCAACTCCTCCCCCGTGGAGACGGTGGTGCCACGGCCGGCCTACGCGGGCAGCTTCGGCGGACAGGTCGTCTACGGCGACTTCCACATCAAGGTGCGGCCCCGCGACGACGCCTCGAACGAGGTGCGGGCCGTCTACAACCACCGAGGTCTGTTCATCGACGAAGGCACCCCTGTCTTCTCCTCCGCCGTCACCCTCACCCAGGGCGCCTGCGGCGTCTCGCAGTGGGCCACGAACCAGCACTCGCAGCGAGTCATCTGCGGCCTCGAGGACGTCAACGGCGATGGTCTGCTCGACCGCGTCGAGAACGCCACCGTGTCCCTGGGCACCGGCAGCGGCTTCTCCAACGTCACCCTCACCCTGCCCGCTCCCGGCTACCTCTCCGTGCAGGAGAACTCCCAGGAGCGCATCTGCACCGAGCCGAATCCGGATGCACCTCCCGCCACGCCCTTCACCTCCCGGATGACCACGGGGCTGCGAGACGTGACGGGCGACGGCATCCCGGACTACGTCTCGAGCGCCACCCTGTCATGGACGGTGGCGGTGGGCACGGGCGCGGGCTTCGCTCCCGCGGTCGACATCGACGTGGCGGGCTCGAGCTTCGCCCTCTCCCTCCAGACGGAGCGCTGCGATGGCCTGACGTCCCTCACCGTGGGCGGTCTGTATGACCTCAACGGCGACGGCAAGCCGGAGGTGGTGCGACTCAACGGCGCCACCCTGGACGTCTACGAGCTCTCCGGTGGCACGCGTCCCGGCAAGCCCGAGGCCGGGCGCATCATCCAGGTGGACAACGGCTACGGCGCGCTCACCACCGTGGGCTACCGCTCCGCCAAGGAGGACGGCACCACGAAGCACCAGGTCCCCTTCCCGGAGATTGTCGTGTCCTCCGTGTCCACGGTGGGCAGTCGGGGCCTGGGAGGCACGCTGTCGGAGACACGCTATGCCCATGGCGGCGCGGAGCTCGTCTACGACTCCGCGCTCCACAGCTTCGGCCTGCCCGGCTACCAGCGCTCGGTGGCCCTGTCCACCGTCACCGTCCAAGGCAAGAGCGAGGGCGTGGGCACCATCACGGACACGTACCCGCTGCCCGCGTTCGACAACACGTCCAAGCTCGTGCGCTTCGCGCGCTATCTCCAGGCCGGCCGGGCGCGCGACGTCACCACCGTCACCAGCGCCAGCCTGGACCCCTGGACACTGCTGGCCGTGGACCTCTCCACCTATGCCCGCAGACTGAAGGCGACGCATACCGAGTGGGGCGCGAAGCTCTTCGAGGAGCCCGCCCCCGCTGGCGGCACCCAGACGCCCCTGGACTGCATGGAGATGGCCTTCCCGCTCGACTTCCATGCCTCGACACTTCAAGTCCTCGGCTCCGCGACCGCCTTCGACACCTGCCGCGCGCGGGGCTTCCAATACACGCGCACCACCGACGCCTGGCGCGGCACCCCGGCTCCGTCCACCGCCCACGTGGCCACGCGCTCCGAGGTGACGACCGTGGACGACCTGGGCAGGGTCCTCAATGTCAAACACTCCAATGACATCCATCGCGCGGACGACGACCTCTGCCAGGAGACGCTCTACGCCACGCCCACCAGCACGGGCATGGCTCCCCGGGTGCTGCTGGCGCCCATGAGCCGGCGCGTCTGGACGTGCGACAAGACGCCCTTCGTGACGTATGCCTCCGAGTCCTGGACGTATGACGGGCTGCCGGCGGGCAGCGTCTCCGTGGGTCACGTCACCACGCACCGCAGGGACCGGCGCAACGCCTCGGGCACGGTGCTCGACTCGGTGCTCGAGTACACCGCCGGCTACGACTCCGCCGGCAACCTCGCCTCCGTCCAGCGCGTGCGCGAGGACGGCGCCGTGCGCACCGTGAAGCTCTTCCGCGACGAGTTCGGCCTGGGCGTGACGGAGATGCGCGTGGAGGCGACCGGCCTGCCGACGTTCTCCACCACGTCCGAGCTCGACCCGCTCACGGCCGAAGTCACCGCCGTGACGGAGCCCAACCAGACGCGCGAGGTGTTCGAGGTGGACGGCTACGGGCGACTGGTGCGCACCCTGGTCCAACCTCCGAACGAGCCGCTGGGCGTGTTGTCCACCCGGGCCTATCTGGGCTTCACCGGTGTGGACCCGCTGGGCCGCCGCGTGGTGGAGAAGGGCTTCAGCGACCCCGTCAAGCCGGGCGGAGAGGACGGCACCGCCGGCCACGTGCGAATCACCTTCCTCGACGAGCTGGCGCGGACTCGCCGCACCGAGTCCGCGCTGGGCAGTGACTACGGCACTGAGGTGATGATCAGCGGCGCCCGGACGTATGACGGCCTGGGCCGCGTGGTGTTCGAGGCGGACCCCTACCCGGCCTCCCAGGGCGCCGCCACCGCCTACGGCATCAGCCACTACTTCAACCAGGACGGCACGCCATCGTGCTCCATCCAGGGCATCGGCCCGCAGGCCTACACCACCACGCCGGACGCGGCCACCGAGCGCCTGCCGCTCTGCTACTCGCGCACCATCGTGAACCACCAGGAGCAGGTGAGCGTCCGCGACGCCGCCTCCTACTCCACCACGTCGCCGCAGCTGAACGTGGTGCGCACCGCCACGCTGACGGGTGCGGGCCGGCTGCTGTCTCGCACGACGACGCAGGCCGGCACGCCGCTGGAGCACACCACCTTCACCTTCGACAAGCTGGGGCACATGACGGGCATGACGCGCTACCTGGACCCGGTGGGTCTCACCGGCCCCGTGAGCACGTCGTGGACGTATGACTCGTTCGGCCAGCAGCTCACGTGGCAGGAGGCCGACACCGCCGTCAAGACGCTGCAGTACGACACCTGGGGCGAGCTGACGAACGTCTCCTGGACCGAGTCCGTGGCCACGCCCACGGGCGCGCGCGCGCGGGTGACGCAATACGATGCGCTCGGCCGCGTCACGCACACCGAGGACCGCATCCAGGGCGTGCAGGACGTGGAGACCGCCCACGACTACTTCTACGACGTCGGCGCCAGCCCCACGTCGCTCGTCACCCCGACGAACGTGTTGGGCCGGCTGGCGCGCACCACGTCCAAGCTCGGTGAGGTCTTCTACAGCTACGACGCCCATGGCCGGCCGAACGCGTATGTCTACACGGACGAGACCGGCACGCCCTACATCGAGAAGACCGTGCAGCGCGCGGACGGTGCGCTGGACACGCTCACGCGCTACCTGCCCGACACCGGCTACGCCGAGGAGACCGTCTGGTACGCGTACGACACCGCCCAGCGCCCCACGTACATCAAGTTCCAGGACGACAAGGGCAGCAGGGAGCTCTACCTGGCCACGAACATCGACGCGTCCGGCCGGGTGCTCGGGTCCGTCCATGGCGGTGTCGCGGAGTTCATCGGAGAGTTCGCCACCACGGGCCGCAGGCTGCCGCTCGGCGCCACGGTCGCGACCAGCCAGGGTTCACGGGCGACCTACATCACCACGCGCGACCTGCTGGGCCGGGAGCGCGGACGCTCGGAGGTGGTCGATGGCGCCAGTACCTACGTGAAGGTGAACACCACCTACGATGCGCTGGGGCGGCTCGCGACCTCCAAGCGATACCTGGGCACCACGCCCCTGGCCGATTGGAGCTTCAGCTACGACGCCCTGGGCAACCTGCTCGCGCAGACCGACGCGCTGAGCACGGCTGACGCGGCGATGAGCTACGCCTCCACCGGGGACAGGGACAGGCTCTGCCGCGTCGGCTACGGCAACGGCGGCCTGGGCGGCACCGCGTGCAACGTCGTCCATGACAGCGTCGGCAACATCATCCGCCAGCCCCTGCGCGTGGGGAAACGGACGCTCGAGTTCTTCCCCTCGGGCAACGTGCGCAGCGTCGTCAACTCCAACCCCAGCGCCTCGGCCACCTTCCGCTACGGAGCCCTGAACGTCCTGCGGGAGATGAACCTCGTGTCCCCCGACAAGGACGCGCGGCACACGTGGGGGTTCGGCGACCTGCTGGAGCTCAAGGAGCAGGTCATCAACGGCAAGCCGCTTCAAATCCTCACGCGCCACATCCCCGGGCCGGGCGGCATCATCGCCTCCCGTCGTGGAATGAAGCAGGAGTGGGTCTTCCCGTTCGGAGAGCTGCGCGGCGCGCGCTACTCCGTGGACGGCCAGGGGCGGTTCGTCCAGGACGTGGAGTACTCGCCCTTCGGAGAGTCGAGGTCCAACGGCGTCGAGGGGTATCCGGGCACGCGGCTCTACTCGAGCGACCAGTGGAACGGCGGTGAGTCATTGGAAGGACTGGGACTGTCCCACCTGGGCGCGCGGCTCTATGACCCGGTCATCGGCCGCTTCCTGAGCAGGGATCCGCTCGTCGTCCCACGCACCGCGGCCACCACGAACGCCTATGGGTTCTCGATGAACGACCCGGTGAACAGGTCGGATCCCTCCGGTCTGGACGCGGGCTGCATCGGGAAGGAATGCCAGGGCGGCGGAGGCGGCTTCCCCGGCCAGCCCGGCGGCGGTGGAGGCCCCAGCGCCATCAACGACCCGAGCCTTTACCTCCCCAGCATGGGCGCCTCCGGAGGCTCCGCGGCCCCGGCTTCGACGTCCCGTGTTCCGTCCTCGGTTGCGTCCTTCACCCAGGCGCCCACGGGGCCCCAGACGCCCTCCGGGGTGGTCCTGAAGATGTCCGCCCAGCTCATGACGGGCATCTGGGCGGGCTCGTCGTTCGACTACGACTCGCTCGCCGCGCGCGGGTTCACCGTCGGACAGGTGGCGGACCAGCTCGCCAACACGACGGAGGGCGCGAAGCAGATCTCCGCCATGGAGAACGCGTTCTACGACGAGCTGTCGAGCTTCGGGCAGGGAGTCGGTGACTCCATCATCTTCTGGTGTCCGGGCTGCACCGAGCACATGCGCAAGACCTGGGGAATCACGTCCGGAGGCAACAGCAGCGCATACATGTGGGGTTCCATCACCGGAATCATCGGGTCGATCATGTCCCTGAACCCGAGCGCGTTCGTCCCGGCGCCCAAGGTCACTGTGGAGGATTTCAGGCAGTACCTGCGCTTCAAGGGCGCCGACAAGGTCCAGGCGCAGCCCTGCACGACGAACTGCACGAGCACGACGGCCGCTGTCGAGCACACCCTCGCGGGGAGGCCCACGGTCGCGGAGCCGCATCGGGCCCTCCCTTCCACCGTCCTGGAGGCGGAGTTCGGCGGAGCCTTCCTGTCCCTGACGGGAAAGGGCGCCATCCAGAAGATGGTGGTGGGCTGGGGACCGAGCAGTCGCGGCATCGTGATCGCGGGGTTCAAGGGCAAGCCAGGCAGCGGGCATGCCTTCAACGTCATCAACTTCCAGGGCAAGGCCTTCTTCTTCGATGGCCAGAACCCCCATCTGCTGGAGATGGGTTGGAAGCGCTTCGATCAGGTCATGCTGATGCGGACGCATTGAGTGGGTGGGGGCCGCCCGGGTTTCGTGACCGGGCGGCCCCTTGCGGGCTCAACGCCTACCGGCGCAGAGCCCGTCTGCCACGGAGCGATGGCCCCGAGCATCGCGCCGTCGTCGACGCTCACCTTCTTCCGGAGCTCCCGTGCGAGAATCCAGCCGAGCGCGTCTTCGGATTTGCTCGCGAGTCCCGCGAGGCACCAGCCGCCGTCACGCTCCGCTGGGTCTGGCTTGAAGGCATGGAGAGAGTCTTCTCGGGTCCGGCCAGGGTGACGACGTCCTTGCTCCCGGGCGTCTGCTGGAGCGACACCCAACCCGGAGGAGGGAGGGACGCGGCCCACGGCGTAGAGTTCCTGCGGAACCTCGGTGGAGCCCGGCTGCTTCGCGTCGTAGAGGTATTTGTCGCAGCGGGCCCAGCCGTCGGACATGGGGACGTCGCACAGGAGGATGCCATTGCCGGAGGCACTCGGTGCTCCGGGAGGCAGCGGCACATCCTGAAGCGCGGTCCCGTCATGGCGGAAGAGGCAGAAGCATGCTTCGCCGTGGACGAGCACCTCGCGTTGCGTGTCGCTGCTGTCGAGGTCCAACACGGTGACGCCGCGCACTCCGGGCAGCTCGCCTTCGGTGACGGCCGTGCCCGCGGAGAGTCGGAAGGCGCCGGGCTTCGTTACATCGAACGTGAGGCGCTCGTGCGTGCCGTCACCATCCAGGTCTACGTCGGCCTTGTTCGTGGGCGAGGCGGTGAGCACTGCGGCGAGCACGAGGGCGCCTACGTTGAGCATGCGGCGACTCTGATGCATGGCCGCCTCGACAGGCAGGGCTGCCACTGGGCTGACTCGGGGTGGGGCACTCCGGGGTGGTCCCTGCCTCTTTAGGGGTGCGAATCGCAGGCACCTCCGTGCTGATTGCCGAGGCCACTCCTAGCGGCGAGGATGGGGCCATGCGTTTCCGCGCCCGCATCGCGCTCCTACTCTTCCTGTCTGCATGCGCCGCGTCGCCCCCCACCCCCGACACCTCCGGGACGCGGAGCCAACGACGCACCAACCTCGAGCGGGCGGCGAAGCTGCCCTGGGCTGACGACGGGCGGTGCGTCGTCCACGAGGCATCTCAGCCTTGGCCGGTCCTGGTGGAGCGGTGCTACCGGACCCTTGACCACGACCGCATCGAGTACCGCGACACCACGGGGAGATGCGCGGTCGCATCCACTGCCGCCGCCGCCATGGGCGTCGGGCTCTGCATCCTGGCCGCTCCAGAGATTGCCGTGGGCGCGGTCGTCGTGCTGGGTGTGGTGGTGGTCGGGTTTGTCATCGAGGAGGCTCTGGAGGCCTATGCGCTCCGCCACACCTATCCCGAGGCAGCAGGGACCTCACGCGAGACGAAGACGTCCTCCCGGGAAGCTGAACCACAACGCAAGCCGAAGCCCGAGCCCTCGGGGCAGGACTGGCAGCCGCCGGTGACTCCAGATCCATGGGAGCGAGAGCGCCGCCCGGACTGCAAGCCCGTCCCGGTACCGCGCGCCTCCAAAGATGGCCCGCATAACGAGTGTGCCGACAAGGTTCCTCCCAACCGTTATCCCGGCATGGACGTGCGCGTGGGCGGGATTCGCTTCGATGCGCTGCAAGCCGGCGCGCGCGCTGTGGGAGATCAAGACCCATCGATTCGATGAGTACAGTTCCTTCGTCCAGCGGATGGAGCTCCAGAAGGAGCTCAAGCAGATCAACAAGGAGCGGGATACAGCCGTGGCGTGTGGCTATGACTTCATCATCGGAGTGAGCACCCAGGAGCATCGAGAAGCGCTGCTCGAAGCGGACTTCTCACTGAATGTCGTCGTCACGGGGTGCAAACGATGACTCGGCGAAATGCCCTCACGCTCATCGTCTACGCACCCGCCCTCGTGGGCAAAGACGCTCGCCCAGTCGACATCCTTCATCGAATGGAGAAGGCGCTCCCCTCCTTGCAGCTCAGGTGGCGTCTCTCTGACAGCGGGCGTCCCATCCCATTGCCACAGCGCGACGCATGGCTCATCGACAGTATCGAGGACGGGGAATTCCCTATCGTGTGCAACGGGGACGAGCGTCGTCCCGTGACGGTTTTTGGGAGGGAACGTTCGGGACGCTTCAGCCCAGGCGGACAGCCGCAGTTCGAAGTCCACGTGGAAATGCCACTGGACGATCATGTGCTCGCGGCAGCGGCGACCGTGCTTGAAGCCGTGGCGGAAGGAGCTCACGCGTTCTGGGGACAGGCGTCGAGGTATGGTTATGGCGCGGAGGTCGCGCAGCAGCTTCGCCGCTCGGCGGATGGCCTCCCACAGCCCCCCCGTGGGCTGCCCATGCTCAACATGCCCGAGAAGTTCCCCGCCCCTGAGATTCCCTACTTCCTCGCGTGGGTGAACTACTGGTCCGCCGATGCCGCGAAAGCGCTCGGATTTCCTGACCCCGCCCGCGACGCAGACCTGCTCTCACGAGCGCGGCGCACGGCATCGGGCGGATGGGTCGTGCAGCTCACGGACACGCCGCTCGATTTGGACAAGCCCGACCACCTGGACGCGCTGCTCCGAACCTATGCTCGGTTTCTGCGGATCGGCGGACGCATCGCTCCTTGATTTCTCCCTTGGTGGCGATCTCAACTGAGGATTCGGAAATGAAGCCAGTTCACACCGCACGAGGGACGCCTCAGCAAGCCAGGCAGCCGCCACCTGTGTGATGCATCGACCCGTCCCCCGTACCGTCCAGACACAGGAGGCTGACGCACGCGTCATCAACCTGGTCTGTCATGGCATCCAGTTGCCTTCGCGCTCATGAGCGCCGGACCTGCCCTCAGTGCACCTCACCCAGATGGGCGTAGGTCTCGCTCTCGATCTGGATGGTGGTGTGGTCGATGCCGAACTTGTCGTACAGGTCGTGCTTCACCGCCGACAGAATCTCGTCGTTGTTGCAGACCATCGGGTCCAGCACCACCAGGTGCGCGGACAGCGCGTACACGCCGCTGGAGATGGTCCACACGTGCAGGTCGTGCACCGCCGTCACTCCGGGCACACGCAGCATCAACTCGCGCAGCTGCGGCATGTCCACGTGCGCGGGCACCGCCTCCATCAGCACGTCCACCGCGTCGCGCACCAGCCGCACCGCCCCCACCACGATGACCACCGAGATGACCGCGGAGATGATGGGGTCCACCACGAACCACCCCGTCAACGCCATGATGCCCGCGCCAATCAACACGCCCACCGAGGACAACGTGTCCCCCAGCACGTGAAGAAATGCGCCACGGACGTTCATCGAGTGTGTGCGATGCAAAAACCCCAGCGCCCCCAGGTTCGCGATCAACCCCACCGTGGCCACCACCGCCATCGGCTTCACGTCCACCGCTTGCGGCGAGTGGAAGCGCTCCCACGCCTCGTAGAGAATGAACCCGGTGATGCCCAGCAGCAGCACGCCGTTGAGCAGCGCGCTCAGAATCTCCATCCGGTAGTAGCCGTACGTCTTCTTCACGTCCGCCGGCTTGCCCGCGAACCAGAGCGCCACCAGGCTCAGGCCCAGCGCGGACACGTCCGTCAACATGTGACCCGCGTCCGACATGAGGGCCAACGAGTGCGTCAGCCAGCCCCCCACCGCCTCCGCCAACGCGATGGTCGCCGTCAGCACCAGCGCGAAGATGAGCCGACGACGATCCTTGCGCCGCTCCTCCGCCAACCCACCACGCTTGGGACCGTGCCCATGCCCGTGCCCATGGTGGTGATGCCCATGGCCGTGGTCATGCCCGTGGTCGTGGTCATGCCCATGCCCCGCCCCGCCGCGTGTGTGAGTGGAGGTAGTCACGGGAGAGAGAAGTGAGGATACAGCCGAGTCCTGGGGTAAGAGAGGGGGGAAACGCGATTCCGACGGCCCGGTCCCTCCCCGGAGCGCGGGGCCGGACGGAGGTAGGGATGGACTTCGAGAAGCACCAGGGCCTGCACACCATCATCATGCTGAGAGATGTCATCCGCAAGTGGTGGCAGATGGAGCTCTCCTTCGCGGATCGCCACGGCGTGGTGCATGAGTGGCAGCGGGGGGACATCTCCCCGCCTCCCAACCCGTTCTGTCGCATCGCCCTGTTCTCCAGGGAGGGCCTGCGCCGCTGCAGCCAGTCCGTGCGCGTGCTCCACGAGAAGTTCCGCGGGAACAAGAAGATGCGCCGCTCGCTCTTCCACGACTGCCACCTCAACTTCAGCATCGTGGGGGCCCCGCTCTACGTCGACAACGAGTACGCCGGCTGCCTCTTCGTCGAGGGCTTCTCCCGCCAGTTGCTCAACGCGCGCGAGGTGGAGGTGCTGCGCTCGCGCCTGCTCCAGTTCGCCCCGCCCTTCTCCGACCTGGACCGCGCCGATGAGCGCGTCCCCGTGCTCGACGGCGCGGAGCTGGCGAAGCTGTCCGACCTGCTCGAGTTCGCCGCGCTGGAGATCGCCAACCACGAGTCGGAGCTGGCCCGGCGCGAGGAGCAGCTGCCCCTGCCGTCCCCCGAGGTGCAGGAGCGCTACCGGTTCGAGAAGATCATCGGCCGCTCGGGGCCGATGATGGAGGTCTTCCGGTTGATGGAGAAGGTGGCCAACTCCGACTCCACCGTGCTCATCAACGGCGAGTCGGGCACCGGCAAGGAGCTGGTCGCCCGCGCCATCCACCACAACGGCCCGCGCAAGGACCAGCCCTTCGTGGTGCAGAACTGCTCGGCCTTCAACGACAACCTGCTGGAGAGCGCCCTCTTCGGCCACACGCGCGGCGCCTTCACCGGCGCGCTGCGCGACAAGAAGGGCCTGTTCGAGGTCGCCGACGGCGGAACGTTCTTCCTCGACGAGGTGGGCGACATGTCCCCCGCCCTCCAGGTGAAGCTGCTGCGCGTGCTCCAGGAGGGCACCTTCCTCCCCGTGGGCGGCACGCACCACAAGGAGGTCAACGTCCGCGTCGTGGCCGCCACGCACAAGGACCTGGGCGAGCTGGTCAAGCGCGGCGAGTTCCGCGAGGACCTCTACTACCGCATCAACGTCATCCGCGTGCAGCTGCCCCCGCTGCGCGAGCGCCGGGACGATTTGCCCGTCCTCATCGACCACTTCCTGCGCAAGCACCACCGCGAGGGCCAGCGCACGCGCGGCCTGGCCTCGGAGGCGCTCGCCATCCTGGGCGCCTACGCGTGGCCGGGGAACATCCGCGAGCTGGAGAACGAGATCGAACGGCTGCTCGTGCTCGGCGGAGACCTGGAGATGCTCCCCGCGGAGCTGCTCTCCAGCCGCATCCGCGACGCGGTGGTGCCCGGCGGCGGCCCCTTCATCCCCCCGCGCGCCCACGGCCGGCTGCACGAGGCGGTGGAGGCGCTGGAGCGGGAGATGATCCACCAGGGCCTCTTGCGCACGCGCAACAACAAGAGCCGGCTGGCGCGCGAGCTGGGCATCAGCCGCTCCAACCTCATCCTGAAGATCGCCCGCTACGGGTTGGACCGGGGCCTGCCCGAGGACGACGAGGCCGAGGTGGAGGCGTGAGCGCGGAGGCCGTCTACTTCCATCAGGACTTCCTGCGCGTCCCCGACGGCGCGGACCTGTACTACCAGGTCACCGGCGACGGAGAGCCGGGCGTGGTCCTGTGCGACGGCCTGGGCTGCGACGGGTTCGCCTGGAAGTACCTGGCCCCGTACCTGTCGCGGCGCCACCGCGTGCTGCGCTGGCACTACCGCGGGCATGGCCGCTCGGGCATCCCCGAGGACCGCGAGCGCATCGGCATGCTCTACACCTGCGACGATTTACAGCGGGTGATGGACGCGGCGGGGATGGAGAGGGCCGTGCTCTTCGGGCACTCCATGGGCGTGCAGGTGGCGCTGGAGTTCCACCGCCGCTACGCGAGCCGCGTCGCGGGGCTGGTGCTCATCTGCGGCAGCTACGGCAACCCGCTCGACACCTTCCACGACTCCGACGTGCTCAAGAAGCTCTTCCCCGCCCTGCGCCGGGTGGTGGAGCGCTTCCCCGAGCAGTCCGCGCGCCTCATCCACGCGGCCCTGCGCACGGAGCTGGCGGTGCAGCTGGCCATCTCCCTGGAGATGAACCGCGAGCGCATCGCCCGCAATGATCTGGCCCCCTACTTCGAGCACCTGGCCCGCATGGACCCGGTGGTGTTCGTGCGCACGCTGGACTCGCTGGCCGAGCACAGCGCGTGGGACCACCTGCTGCATGTGGACGTGCCCTCGCTCGTGGTGGCCGGCGGGCGGGACAAGTTCACCCCCGGGTGGCTGTCCCGGAAGATGGCCTCCCGCATCCCCGAGGCCGAGCTGGTCCTCATCCCCGACGGCACCCACACCGCCCCCCTGGAGGCTCCGGGGCTGGTCGAGGTCCGGGTCGAGCGCTTCCTCCGGGAGCGGCTGGGCGGGCCCTCCCACCCCAGCCCCCCGGGCAGCGTCCAGGGTCGGAATTCCTCGCCAACAGGCCCTGGCGAGTGACACCGGGGTGACAAGAGGCCCCGGATACCCGGCGCTTAGGCGTTCAGACGGGATGTACCCCCTGACTGAACGCCCGGTGGGCATCCGCACTCATTGCAGGAGCCGCACTCACGGCATATAAGCCCCCGCCTTCCGGGTTCCGGTGGGGATCGGGAGACCTGACCACAACGCGGCTTCCCCCCCGCCATTCACCTCAGTTTGGTTCGTATGATTCCTCGCGAAAACATCCGTAACGTCGCCATCGTCGCCCACGTTGACCATGGCAAGACCACGCTCGTCGATCACCTGCTGCGGCAGGCGGGCACCTTCCGTAGCAACGAGCACGTCGCCGAACGGGTGATGGACTCCAACGACCTCGAGCGCGAGAAGGGCATCACCATTCTCGCGAAGAACACCGCGGTCTCCTACAAGGGCATGCAGATCAACATCATCGACACCCCGGGTCACGCCGACTTCGGTGGTGAGGTGGAGCGCGGTCTGCGCCTCGTCGATGGCGTCATCCTGCTGGTGGACGCCGCCGAAGGTCCCCTGCCCCAGACGCGCTTCGTGCTCAGCAAGGCTCTGGCGATGGGCCTGAAGACGGTGCTGGTCATCAACAAGATCGACCGTCAGGACGCGCGCGCGCCCGAAGTGCTCGATCAGGTCTACTCGCTCTACATCGACCTGGGCGCGGACGATAAGCAGCTGGAGATGCCCGTCCTGTACACCGTGGCCCGCAGGGGTCAGGCGTCGACGTCGCTGGAGGTGCCCGGCACGACGCTGGAGCCGCTGTACGACGCCATCATCAAGCACATCCCGCCCCCGCCGGCCTCGGACGAGAAGACGCCGCAGCTGCTCGTGGCGAACCTCGACTACGACGACTATGTCGGCCGTCTCGCGGTGGGCCGCGTGCAGGCAGGTCGCTTCACGCCCAACATGCCCATCTCCGTCGTGCGCGAGGGGGGCAAGGTCGAGCCTGGCAAAATCGTCAAGCTGTTCGGCTTCTCCGGCCTGAAGCGCGTGGAGATCCAGGACGCGGGTCCGGGAGAGATCGTCTCCATCGCCGGCATCGAGGACGTGTCAATCGGCGACACGTTCGGCGACCCGGAGAAGCCCGTGGCGCTGCCGCGCATCACCGTGGATGAGCCCACGATGATGATGATCTTCAAGGTCAACGACGGGCCGCTGGCGGGCAAGGAAGGCAAGTTCGTCACCTCGCGCAACCTGCGTGAGCGCCTGTACCGCGAGGCCTACCGCAACGTGGCCGTGCGCGTGGAGGACACGGAGACGCCGGACGCGTTCCGCGTCGTCGGCCGCGGCGAGCTCGCGCTGGCCGTCATCATCGAGAACATGCGCCGCGAGGGCTACGAGCTGACCGCCTCCAACCCGGAGCCGATCACCAAGACCATCGATGGCGTGCTGCACGAGCCGATGGAGCTGGTGTTCTGCGACGTGCCGGAGACCAGCGTCGGCGTGGTGACGGAGCGCATGGGGCCTCGCAAGGGCCGCATGGCGGACATGGCCCCGCTGGGCTCGGGCCGCACCCGCCTCCAGTTCCGCATCCCGGCCCGTGGCCTCATCGGGTTCCGCTCGGAGTTCCTCACGATTACGCGTGGTGAGGGCATCATGAGCAGCCAGTTCGACGGCTTCGAGCCGTGGTTCGGCTACATCCCGAAGCGGCAGAACGGCGCCATCGTCTCGGACCGCCTGGGCGACACCGTGCCCTACGCGCTGTTCAGCATCCAGGAGCGCGGCTACCTGTTCGTCCCCGCCGGCATCACCGTGTACGAGGGGATGATCATCGGCGAGCACGCGCACCCGTCCGAGCTGAACGTCAACTGCTGCCGCGAGAAGAAGCTCACCAACATCCGCGCCGCTGGCCGCGACGAGAACGTCATCCTCGTCCCGCCCCGCGAGATGGGGCTGGAGAAGGCCCTGGAGTGGATCGCCGACGACGAGCTGGTCGAGGTGACGCCCAAGTCCGTGCGCATGCGCAAGAAGGCGCTGGCCGTGGGCGAGCGCTACCGCGCCGAGCGCGACCGCAAGCGTGAGGAGCGCGCGGCCGACGCGGAGTAGTCCCGACGCCGGCCCCAGGCCGGTGTAGCACCGAGGGCCCGTTCCTTCCTGGGAGCGGGCCCTTCGTGTTCGCGAGGGCATTCAGTCGGACGCGGCGCTGCACGACGCATCCGTGCCCAACGGCGTCCACGGCTCGACGTCTGGCGGCCCCAGCGAGGACACCGTGCGGCGCACCACCGTCCACGCCTCGCCGGGCCCCAGCGCGCCCGTGGCGAAGGCCCGCTCCGGCGCGTCCTCGACCACCGCGAGCTCCTCCGCGTCCACGTAGAGCGGCGCGCCCCAGTGGAAGCCAGCTCTGGGCGGGAGGTGCCACGTGGCGCCATCCGCGAGGCGAGTGAGGACCAACGTCCCTCGCGACTCCCCTCGCCGTGTCTCCAGGTGCAGCGCGTGGCCTCCCCCCACGACGGCGGAGACGTCCGTGAGGAAGTCCTGTCGCGAGGAGCGCAGACGCCTGGGACGCAGGTCCTCCGCGTGGTGGACGAGCGGTGAGGTCATCAGGTCCATGCGCGTGAAGGCGTGGCGCTCGGCGTCGTAGCCCTGGCCCTGGAACCAGACCAGGTGCTCACCATCCGTCCGGGGGCAGGCCGCGCCACTCCCCGCCGGGGGCAGCACGAGCGGCCGCGCGGGCTCCCCTTCCCTCCAGGACCACAGCGACGCGCGCCCCTCGTCCAGCGCGCTGAAGAGCAGCGCGTCGCCGCCCACCGTCAGGTGCGCCGCCACCACGCTCCGGTCCGGCGCGCTCCACGCCTCCACGGGCTCGCTGTCGGCCTCCCAGCGCGCGCTCCAGACCCGGCGACGCGTCGTGGTGCTCGCCATCCCTCCGGGCCCGAGGACGGCCTCCAGGGGACTCGCGCCCTCCGGTCGGGACCACACCCGGACCGAAGCACTCGCGTCCTCGAACGACACGCCGATGAGGCTTCGCGGATGCATGCGTCCGTCGATGGCGTTGCCCTCGAACAACGCCCGGTCCGTGCTCAAGTCCCGCAGCCGCAGGTCACAGCCCTTCGTCCCCTCGCGCACACGGGCGAGGAACAGGACCTGTCCCCGCGTGAGGTCCTCCACGCGCAGCTCGACCGAGGCGTCGCGAACCTGGGAGTAGCCCAGCATCCGCGCCCCATCGCGAGCCGCGCCGAAGAGCGCGAAGTACCGGTGCCCCGAGCCCGGAGCTGGTGCCAGCTCCTGGCAGCCGTCGCCACACGGACGCCACGACGACGCGGGATGACGCGAGGGGCGCGGGTCCACCACCAGGCCCTCACAGCCCGGGGACACCGCGAGAGACACGGGGAGCGGCCCCGGGGGCCGGGAGGTCGCCCTACGCGAGGACAGTCCCCACAGGACGCCCAGCACCAGGCACATCGACCACAGCACGAGCCCCCGCGTCGGCCAGCGCGGAGGCAGGGACCTTCCAGGGGACATGCCGGGACAACGACGGCCTCGACGTATCTTCCCGCGAGGCCCTCGGCCCGCGCTCAGAACGTGTACTTCACCTTCGGGAAGATGGCGAAGGACGTGATGTTGGGGCCGATGACGTAGCGCGCCAGCAGGTCCGCGCCGACGGAGAAGTGGTCCATGCCCGTGGCGTACTCCAGGCCCACGCCCACGCCCGCGTTGGGCGAGCTGACGGCGCGGCCCGGGTCTCCCTTGTCGGGGTCCACCGGCGCCGGGTCCATGCGCGTGTAGCCCGCAACCAGCTTGGGCGTCAGGTACAGCCGGTTCATCAGCGGCACGTGGTACGCAGCCGAGATGTCCAGGAACTGCATGGTGAAGTTGTCGGACAGCGCGCACGTCTCCGTGCCGGGAAGGTAGCCCGCGAAGCAGTTCTGCGCGGACGAGCCCATGCCGAAGTGGGCACCCAGGGAGATTCGCTCCGTCAGGTCGTAGCCGATGCCGAGCTGCAGGTACGTCTGAGCGTTCGAGTACGCGTTCTCACCGCCCACGGTGAAGAACACGCCGACGTTGGTGTCGGTGTAGAAGCCGCGGCGCGGCTGGAACTCCACTCCCTCCGGCGGCGTGGCCGCGAGGGCCGGAGACGACAACAAGGCGAGCGCGGCAACGAGCTGGGACTTCTTCACGGGTCCTCCCCACGCGGTGCCCTCCCGGTCCAACCGGAAGCGGCGACGGACGTTAATGACGCCCCCCTCGTTCCGGCAATGAGGGGCGGGAATGAAAATGGCGTGGACCGTTCCGTCCACGCCACTTGGAGGGACGGTCAGCGCCGTCCCGAGCCGTTACACCCGCGACTACCCCTCGCCCTCGGAGCCCGCCGGCGAGAACATCCACGGGTACGTCACCGCCACCACGCCGCCGCCCTTGGGCTCCGGGAACTTCCAGCGACGGATGCGGGAGATCATGCACTGCTCCGCGCGGGAGTTGCCCAGCGTCGACTCGGAGACCGTCGCATCGGACACCATGCCCGCCGGGTCGATGGTGAAGGCCACCGCCACCTTGCCCGCGAGGCTCGGGTCCTTGTTCAGCTCCGACTCGTAGCAGTACTTGATCTCATTCTGGTGGCGCCGGATGACCTTGGCGATGACATCCTTGTCCAGGCCGCCCACCACCGTCGTCTTGCCGGGGATGACCTTGGTGATGGACTTGCCACGGCCGCCCAGGTCGATGCCGCCCGAGCCTCCCGCGCCGCGTCCCTCGCCCTTGGTGCCCAGGCCGCCGATGCCCATGGCCGTGCCGCCACCGCCGGTGCCGGAGCCACGCGAGCCCAGGCCACCCACGCCCTGGGCGTCACCCATCGCCGCGCCGCCCTTGAGGCCGCCCAGCGCGTTGTTGAGGCCGGTGCCGAAGCCGCCGGGGCCGAACACGTCCGAGGCCCCACCCTTCAGGCCCTTGAACGCGCCGAGCAGACCGACCTTGCCCACCACCTGGCGGTCCTTCTCCTTCTTCGTCTTGTCCACCACGGGCGTGCCGGGCTTGGACGGAGCGGCCTCGGCCTGCTTGGCCTCCTCCTTGCCGAACTTGCCCTCCTCGTCCTTCGCCTTCGCGCCCTCCTCCACGCCGGACAGCTGGAGCTTCTTCTGCTCGAGCTTCTTCTCCGGGGTGATGAGGAACTTCGCCACGCGCTGCTGGGACTCGAAGATGTCGTTGGCCGGCGCCTGCTCCGAGCGGGGCGTGAGCGCCATGGCCGCCACCACCGCCGCTCCCGCGAGCAGGCAGATGCTGACGATCTTGAAGAACGTGTAGTCCGCCTCCGCCAACGAAGTGGCCGCGATGGCCGGCGACGGCTTCACGTACCGGGCCACGAAGGCCACCGTGCCGAACGACACCTCCACGCGGTCATGCAGGCCCAGCTTGAAGACCTGCTCCGTGTCCTCGGGCGTGCCCGTCAGCAGGCCCGCGGAGCGCAGCGTGTCCTTCGACTTCACGTTGCCGCGCTCGGTGACGATGACGCCCGTGCCCTGCGGCGCGTGCACCTCCAGCACGTCACCCCGGCTGATGACCAGCTCGTGGCGCTTGCCCACCGTCGGCGCGAAGACGTGGAAGAAGTTCTTCTTCCCCTCGCCGATGGTGACGGGGACGCCGTCCTTGAAGTGCTGCACCTGCAACAGGGTGTCGCCCCACAGCATGGACACCTGGAGCACCTTCTCCCGCGCCGTGGGCATCGCCTCGGGCGGCAGCTGCTCCTGCAGGTGAGGCAGCACCGCGCGACGCGGGGCCACCGCGACCGGAGGCGTGTCCACCCGGGGCGTGGGCCGCTGCTCCTCGCGCGCCATGGGCGGCGGGGGCGGAGGTCCCACGCGGTTGAGGCCGGGCGGAGCCACGCGCTCGGTGCGCAGGCCGCCGACGTTCGCCGAGGGAGGAGGACGCGGATTCGTGAAGACGAAGCCGCCGCGTGTGTTGCCGCCCGCCGCCGACGGAGGTGTCACCACCTCCGGCACCGTGCGGTTCACGGGCGGAGGCGTGGGTGTCCGCTGCGTCACCGAGCCCTGGAACGAGCCCTGGAAGCGCGGTCCCGCCACCTTCGCGCCCGCGGGTGCAAGGCGCTCGGGTTCGTCGGCGCCTCCGAAGAGGACCTCCACCCGCGTGCCTCCCACGCGCAGCACATCCCCGGGTTTGAGCGCGGTGGGGATGACCAGCTTCTGGCCGCTCACCTCCGTGCCGCCCTCGCTGCCGAGGTCGATGGCCGTTACCGAACCATCCTTGTCCACCTTGAGCATCACGTGGAGATTGGAGACCCGCGGATCCTGAACCTTCACCGCCGCCTGGGCGCCCGACCCCACGATAACGCTCTCCGCCTCCGACACGGTTTCCACCGTGGAGCCATCAGGCCCCGTGATTCGAAGGGTCAAGCCGTTGTTCTTCGCCGCCGCCATGAAGTTCTTCCTTCTTCCCTTCCGCTCCCGAAAACGCCTGACCGCCGCCGCTAGAGGTTGTCGACGGACTTCTGAAGCTCCGGGTCGAAGTTCTCCCGGACCTTGATGAGACTCTGGAAGTCCGTCTTCTTGCGGTGGAGCACGTATGAGCCTTCCGGCTTCGTCAGCTCGCCCTCCACCGCGACATCCGTGAAGTCGATCACCGTCTTCTTCCGGAAGACCGTGCGGTCCTCCTCCTGGATGATCTTCACCGAGTCTTTTGACTGCTCCTGCGCCATCACCGCCGGCGCCGCGAGCAGGCCCATCATCGTCACCGTCGCTGCCAGTCGCTTCATCCCCAACCTCCTCTTGCTTCCTCGGGTGTGACAGCGGGCTCCGAGCTGGGTACCCGCGACTCATTGCACGAGGCGATCCACACCCAAGTCCCTGAATCCTATGGGCCTCGCTCGCCGCCTTCCAAACCTGGGCCCGGAGGCTGGAAAAAACTTCCTCCCGTCCCTGTAGGGACTGCCGTCCTACGGAGCAGGCGCGGGCTTCGCGTCCTGCTGCGTCGGAGCCGCCGGCACGGGCGTGGGCGCCTGTGCGTCCGTCCCCTGCTGCGCGGCGTTGGCGCCAGGCGTCGCGCCCGCGGGGGCCTGCGTGCCCGAGCCCTCCGCGCCCGTGGGCGCCTGCTCGTCCTCGGGCGGCGGCGCGGCTTCCGCACCCTCGGCGGGTGCACCTTCCGTGGGCGCGCCCTCCGGAGCGTTCGCGTCCTGCGGCAGGTTGTTGAGCATGGAGCCCGCGCCGCCGGTGGCCTCGTCCTTCTTGTCGCCCTCCGCGCCGGCCGTCGCGGCCTCGGGCGGCGGGGCCTTGAGCATGTTGGTGAGGCCCGTGACCTTGGCGGTGATCATCTGCCGGTCCTGTTCGGTCGTGGACTCCAGCGTCTTGCAGCGGTCCAGGAAGCCGATGGCGCGCTCCCAGCCCGTGCGGTCCGCGGCATAGGCCCAGCCCGCGCCGCACACGGCCTCGGGCAGCTCCGCGCGATGGGCGAGCACCTTCTCGAAGGTCTCTCCCGCGGCGATGCCCTTCTTCGGGTCCTTCCCCTTCTGTCCATCCAGCGCCCACGCCAGCGACAGGCGCGCCTCGGCGGAGTCGGGCTCCAGCTCCGTGGCGCGGGTGAAGGACTTCTCCGCGCCCGCGTAGTCGCGGTAGCTGAGCGCCAGCGCGCCCAGGTTGACGTAGGCCGGCGCGTACTTGTCGTCGAGCGACACGGCCTTCTGGAACTGCGACAGCGCGCGCGAGCGCTCATCCAGCTTCAGGTAGACCATGCCCAGCAGGTTGTAGAGCGACGGGTCCTTCTCCGCGTGCTTGCGCGCGGTGCCGACGAGCAGCTCCGCCAGCCGGTACTTCTCCCGCGCGTAGGCCACGTAGGCCAGGTTCTTGTACGCGCCCGGGTGGTCCTTGTTGCGCTCGAGCACGCGGCGCGCGGTGGCCTCCGACTCGTCCAGCTTGCCCAGGTGCCGGTACGTCGCGGACAGCCCGTTGAGCAGCGACGCGTCGTGCGCGCGGCCCGGCGTCTTCAGCGCCTTCTCGAAGAGGGCAATCGCGTCATCGCCCCGCTCCTGCGCGCGGTACACGCCCGCCAGGTTGACGACGGACGGCGTGTGCGCCGGGTCCAGCAGCAGGACCTTCTCGTAGGCGGTGCGCGCGTCGTCGACGCGGCCCTGACGCTCGGCGATGACGCCCAGGTTGAACTGGGCGTTGAGCGTCTGCGGCGACATCACCAGCACCTTCTCGAAGCCCTGGCGCGCGGCGTCCAGCTCACCGGCCTCGTAGGACTTGATGGCCGCCGCGAACTGCTCGGCCATGGTGGACGTCTCCTTGGGCGCCGCGGGGGCCGCCTCCGGAGTCGACGGCGCCGCGGGCGTGGGCTTCTCCGGCAGCGCGCTGGTGGCGGTGGGCTTCGTCTGGGGGCCCGTCGCGCACGCGGCCGTGAAGGCCAGCGAGCCGACGACGAGCGAGCGGAACCATTTCATCGGCATCATTCCGGTGTGAGGCGTGAAGGCGTTCTTCGCGTCGCGGGTCATGGCAGCACCTCCTGGACCGCGGCGGTGGGTGCCTGCGTTCTGTCCTCCGGCAGGGGCGTCTTCGGCGCGCCATCCACCGGCGGGAGCTGAATGGAGGGAGCGCCGGGCTCGGGCGTCACCGCGGGCGTGGCCGTCGCGCCCGAGGGGCCACCGGGCTCTCGCGCGAGCTCCGCCGCCGCGAGCGAGTCATGCGTGCGGTAGCCCACCTTGCGCACCTGGGCGTAGGTGCCCGGGTGGTAGCGGTTGACCTGGTCCTGCGCGGCCAGCGTCCACGGGCTGTAGATGCCCAGCTCGTAGGCCTTCTCCAGCGCCTTCTCCAGCGCCTCGTTGGCCTTGTCCTCCAGCGGCAGCGCCAGGTTCTCCAGCTCCGAGCGGTACATCCCCAGCTGCTCCTCGTCGAGCCCCGTGGGGTCCGGCGAGTCCATGATGTTGCGCGCGAAGTCCGCGTACGCGAGGCCGATGCGCGTGAGCGCCGCGATGCCCCACTCGCCCGAGCCCGTGGAGAGCACCGCGAGGTACTCCTTCTCCACGCGCTGGATCTCCCGCTGCTTGGCCGTCAAGTCACGACGGATGGTGGTGACGCGCGAGAAGCGGATGTCCGTGTAGCGCTTCCACGCCGGCTCCAGCGCCAGGAAGCGCGCGTGGGCGTAGGCGTTGAGCGTCGCGTCCTCCTTGCGCGTGGCCTCGGGCAGCCGCCCCCAGGCGCGCACCAGCTCCGTCTGCACGCGCTCCTGCTCGCGGGCGTTCTTGAGCTGCTGCCACGCGAGCAGCTCGTGGTAGCGCGCCAGGTACAGCTGCGAGGGCGTGGCGCGCGCGTCGCGGCCATAACCCTCCGCGAAGGCGCCGAACGCGCGGGCCGCCTCGCTCCACTTGCGCTCCTTCTCCCAGACGAGCGCCGCGGAGTACGCCACCTGCGGCACGTCCTTGCGGTCGCGGAAGCGCGCGACGTAGGCGTTGTAGGCCGTCACGGCCTTCTGGGCCTCGCCGGCGCTCTCCCACCAGACGCCCGCGTTGAACTGGGCATCCGCCACCCACGCGCCCGCCTCGTCGACCAGCGCCTTGCGCTCGGCGGCCTTCTGCGAACGGCGAGAGTCCGAGTCCTCCTCCGCGCCCGGCGTGTCGCCCTTCTTCGCCACCGGCTTCTCGCGAGCGGCCTTGCCCTTCTTGCCCTCCGCGTCGCTCGCCTTCAGCGCGGCGTCGTAGCTGGCGACGAAGGACTCGGCCAGCGTCGCGGCCTTGCGGTAGTCGGCGACCTTCTCGTAGAGGCCCGCCAGCGTGTAGCGCGCCTTGAGCTCGAAGGGGCTGCGCGGGTACTCGGCCAGCACACGCTCGCCCGCCTCGATGCCGCGGTCCAGCTCGCCCGCCTCCTGCGCGATGGACATGGCGTAGGTGAGCGCGCGGTCCGCGTTCTCCGACTTGGGGAACTCCTTGACGTACTTGAGGAACTCCTCGGCGGCCTTCTTCGGGTTCTTCTCCTGCTTGTAGACGACCTCGTCCACCCACTTGTAGTGACTGCCCTCCACGACGCGGGCGACGCGGGCGGCGAACTCGGAGCCGGGCTTGGACAGCTTCTTGTTCTCGAGGAACTTGCGCGACAGCGTGGACAGCTCCAGCCACTCCTGGCGGCTCTCCAGCACGTACATCGTCAGGTCCGCGGCGTCGCGCGAGCGGCGCTCCTCCGGGAACTTCTCGATGATTTCGCCGAAGCGCCGCGCCGCGTCCACGAAGTGGCTGCGGTCGTAGAGGATGACGGCGGCCTGGTAGCGCAGGTCGATTTCATCCTGCGTGCCCGGGTAGAGCTTCACGTAGACGTCGCACGCGGAGACCAGCCGCTCCTCGAACTTCGTGAGCGCCTCCTCCTGCTTCTCCTTCGCGTCGCGCTTGACGATCTTCTGCCGCGCGACGTCGCCCTTGTCCTTCTTCTCGTCGACCTTCTGGCCGTCCTTGAGGTCGCTCTTGGCCAGCTGCCCGCGCTCGATCTTCACCAGCTTGTCGTAGGCGAGGATGGCGTTGAACGCGGCGCTCTTGCGGTAGCTCTCATTGGAGACCTCGCGCGCCGAGTCACGGTCCGGAATCTGGAAGGCGACCACGGCGTCGTACTCGGCCGCGGCGGCCTGCCACTCCTCGAGCGCCCAGAGAATCTCCGCGTAGAAGAAGCGCAGGTTGAAGGCGGAGTCCGCCACGAACTCCGGGTTCGCGTTCGACGCGAAGGCGTCCACGTACTGCTTGTAGATGTCGCGCGCGAGCCGGTAGGTCTCCACCTGGCGCGTCTTCTGCGCCTCCTGGTGGTACTCGGTCACCATCACCCGCATCGCCTCTTCCGTGACGTTGAAGGCGTTGCGCAGCACGGGGGCCTTGCCCTCGTTGGACTTCCACCACTCGCCGCCCGGGCTGTAGAGGTCCACCATCCGCTTCATCTCCTTGCGGACCTGCTGGCGGTTCCTCAAGCCCTCGAAGGCGCGGACGATGGCCTGCTGGTACTCCGGCGCGCTGGCGCCCATGGGCTCGTCGTCCACGAGCGTGCGGTACAGGAGGATGGCGCTGTCGAAGTGACCCGCGTCCACCAGGCCCGCGGCCGTCTTCGCGAGCAGCCGCCCCTGGCGCTTCGCCGGCGCCTTCTCGCGGAAGTACGTGATGGCCTGCTTGGGCTGATCCAACTGGACGTAGAAGACCGTCAGGTCGTTGAGCGCCTCGGTGCGCAAATCTCCGAGCTCCGGCTGCTTGGCGGCGTAGTCCACCACCTCGTGCAGCTTGGCCAGGCCCGCGTCGTAGTCGCCGGTGTTGTAGTCACACCAGGACAGCTTGTAGACGGCGTAGGCGTAGATCTTCGGGACGCCGGAGTCGCGGGCCTTCTCGTAGTTGGCCTTGGCGGGGATGAGCTTGTTGGACTCGAAGTAGTGGTTGCCGAGCTGGATGTACGCGTCCGGCACGAACTGCGAGCGCGGGAACTCCTTGATGAGCTCCTCGTAGCGGGCCACGGCGTCCTCGCGCCGGCCCAGCTCGTAGAGGTTGTAGCCCATGGAGAAGAGGACCTCGTCGCGCTGCGGGTACTGCGGATAGCCGCGCAGGATGTCCTCGTAGATGCCCATCGTCTCGGTGCGGTAGCGCTCGCTGTCGCGATGGTCCTGCTTGGGCGCCTCCACCTGCTCGCCGCGCGCCACGGCCGCGTCGTACTTCTTCTCCTCCGCCAGGAAGCGGTCCATCTCCAGCTGGTAGAGGTACTTGGACTTCTCCCAGTACAGCTCCGAGAGGCGGTAGAGCATCTCCGCCTTCTGCTGGTTGCCGTCCTGGAGCTTGGGGATGAGGCGCTTGAAGGCCTCGATCGCCTCGTCGCGCTTCTTGTCCGCCAGCGCGTACTTTCGCGAGTCCGCGATGCGCGGGATGTCCGCGAACTTGGCCGTCGCGGGCTTCACGCGCGCGGGGCCGCGCCGCACGTCCTCGGGCGCGACGCCGGGCGGAGGCTGAGGTTTCGCCTCGGCCTTCTTCGCCTGGGCGCCCTTCTTGCCCTTGTCCGCGCCCGGAGTCTTCGACGCCGAAGCCGCGGGCTTCTTCGCCGCCTTGCGTGCCGGCGCTTCCGCCGCCTCCCCCACCCCGCTGGTGGCGAGCGCCACGCCCACCGCCAGCGCACCGAAACGAAGCACCACCTTCATGCGAGCTCCCGCCTGTGACGCCGCCCCGCCCCCCGAGCAGTCATTCACCCGGCGACGAGGGACGAACGAAAGTAGACGCGCCTACCCTGAATGAGAAGTGGTGTGGAACGGCTCTTGCGACGCAGGAAACACGAAGGGGACCACCCCGGCACACGATGTGTGCGGAGGAGGTCCCCTTGGGAACGAAAGCCGGGCAGCGTGTGCCCGGAGTGTCACGGCTGTTGGGCGTCCGCCGTCTTCGCCGGGCAGCCCCGCTTCAGGGTGTACTGGTAGTACCCAATCTCGTCGATCCAGAACTCGCCCTGGAACTTCCAGTAGTTCCACGCCGCGCCCGGCATCTTCGGCCGGTAGAGCGACTGGCGCGTCAGGAGCGTCTTCTGGTCCAGGCCCGCCTGCAGCAGGTCCTTCTCGTCGAGCGCCGTCTGCACGCGGATGATTTCGGCCTGGTCGGAGAACGTGCGCAGGTTGTCCGCCGCCTCACGGATGCGGCTGCGCGCCAGCGTCCCACCCACCTGGAGCAGCGTGCCGCGAATCTCCTCCAGCGACGCCACCGTCTGCGTCGCCAGGGGCGTGCCGCGCCAGGGTCCGGAGGAGAGCTCCCGCTTCTCCTGGTCCACGCGGGCCAGCACGCGCATCACCTCGCGGATGCGCTCGTTGTTGCGCAGCCACAGGTACACCGGGCGCGGCAGCCGGCGGTTCTCCGCGGCCACCAGGTTGTAGGCCTGGATGAGGTCGGCGTCCTCGGCGGTGAAGGGCTCCAGCTGCTTGGCCATGGGGCCATACAGGTCGTCGAAGGCCGCCAGCGTGGTCTTCACCTCGTCGTAGAGGCACGAGTAGTAATAGACGGTGGACTTCAGGATCCACGACTCGGGCTGGAAGGCCCCGGCGAACTGCGGGGCATGCAGCGCCTGGAGGCTGCCGAGCGCCCCGCCGAAGTCCTCGTTCTGGAAGCGCGCGAAGCCGTTCTCGAAGAGGGCCTGGTCCCAGTAGCGCGTGTAGCGCGGCACCCGCTCGTACGCCGCCGTCGCCTCCGCGTACTCGCCCCGGCGGTAGTGCAGCCGCCCCAGGCCGATGAGCGCCAGGTGCTGCGTCGCCTTGAGCTCCACCTGCGGCTCCTTGGAGGACAGCGCGACGGTGAAGGCGGACAGCGCCTCCTTGTCCAGCGCCTCGCCCTCACCGGGACGGCCCGGGAAGCGCGGGTCCGCCAGCACCACGCCCAACAGGTAGCGCGCCTTGGCGTACACACGACTGTCCTTGGGCACCGCCTCCAGCAGCGCGCGCGCCTCCTCGAAGCGCATGCGACGCTGGCTCACCGTGCCCACCAGGTAGTTGATGCGCGCGAGCACCTCCTTGGGCAGCGTCACCCACTGGTCCCGCACCTCGTCCGAGTACGCCTGGTTGAGGATGCTGGGGATGAGGTTCTGCTCGTCGAGCTGCTGCTGCATGTCCACCAGCCCCTCCACCGCCTTGAGGTACGAGGGGTGGGAGGGACCGGCGTTGACGATGGCCGCGTAGGAGATGAAGGCCGCCACCGGCAGGCCCTTCTTCGCGAGCGACTGGGCGAGGAAGTACTCCGCCTTGCCCTGCGTCTGCGCGTCGCCGCCAGCCTCGGAGGCCTGGAAGAAGAGCGGCGCGGCGGTGTCGAGGTCGCCGGCGTTGAAGGCGGCCAGCGCGCGGTTGTAGCCGCCCGAGTCCTGCTGGGCGCTGGCCGCGAGCGGAGCCAGGACGGCGAGGAGAGGAAGCAGTCGGTTCATGGCGAGTCGTGCCTTCATGGCGCAATCAGAAGAGGAACGAGAAGCCTGCGTAGAAGCTGATGTTGTTGAGCACGTCGGAGGACGGCTCGGCCACCAGGTCGCGTCCGAGGATGATGTCCTCGCGGTAGTTCTTCTTCGTCTTCGGGTCGACGCCGTCGAACTTCTGGTAGTTGCAGCTGCCGCTCAGTTGCAGCGCGGCGAAGTCCTGCCCGGTGGAGCGCGCGGCCTCCAGCGCCTCGAAGTCCGCCAGGTTGCAGCCGTCCACCTTGTCCACGCGGGCCGTGTAGATGAGGTCGCGGACCTCCAGGCGCAACGCGTAGGACTCACCGAACTGGAGCCGGAAGCCGCCGCCCACCGAGCCCAGGAACTTGGTGCCCGTGTCGCCGAAGCGCGCCGGCACGTCGTAGCGCTGGCCGTCCACCTCGTTGGACACCGCGGGGCGGATGAGGTGGCGCGTGGAGCCGATGCCCGCGCCGCCGCTGAGCACCAGGCTGAACTGCGCCAGCTTGTTGTCCAGGAACGCGAACTTGCCGTACAGGGGCGTCACCTCCACGCCCGCCTGCGCGCCCCACACCAACAGGAGCGACGAGGCCGCCTGCGCCTGCTCACGCACCTTGTCGATGAGCTCCAGGTTGAAGCCGCTCTCGTTGGTGTGCCAGTTGTACTGGCCCGTCACCTGGAGGCCGAAGTTCTCCTGCAGGTGGTAGATGTAGTGCAGCGCGGTGCCGGCGTGGTTGGTGTACTTGCCGTTGACCTGCACCACCGCCGGGTACAGCGCCAGCTCGTGCTTGCCCTCGTCCGCGAAGCGCTTCTTCTGGACGATGTGCAGCGACACGTTGGGGTTGTAGAGCGGCGCGCCGTTCACCAGGCGCTGCTGCTGCGCGTCGGTGGTGCGCGGCGCCTCGTCGTCGGACGAGGCCAGCACCGGCGCGTCGTCCGGCGTCACCGGCGCGTCCACGTCGTGCTCGCGCACGGGCTCGGCCACCGCGGGCTCGGAGTCCTCCTGGACAGGCAGCTCCTCCTGCACCGGCGCGAGCGCGGGCTGAACCGAGGGCTTCTGGGCGGCCTGCGTGGGCACGGTGGGCTCCGGGCGCGAGGCTGGCGCGCGGGGCACCTCCAGCTTCGGCTCGGGCGCGGCGGGAGGCGGCGGGACGGCGGTCTCCGCGCCCGGAGCGGGCACGGACGGCGCCGCCTCGGCTTGGGCGAGGTAGGCCGCGGACGTCGGGAAGCGCGGGGCCGCCTGGGCCACCGCGGCGACGAGGAGCGCGAGGGACAAAATCGGTCGCATGGTTCGAACGTGCCCTAGAAGGAGAAGGTGTAGCCGAGGTCGAACTGCACCAGGTGCGTGAGCCCCGGACTGGACGCGGACTCACCCGTCACGCGGCCCGCCTCCCAGTCCTCGCGGACCAGGTTGACGCGGTAGTTGTCGCGGAACACCCAGTCGCGCACCTCCAGCCGCAGCCCGTGCTTGTCGAGGATGAAGAAGCGGAAGCCCACCGCCGCGGACACCATGGGCGCCACGCGCGTCTCGCGCACCCAGTAGTCCTCGGACGCGCTGCCCCGGTCATCCAGTGAGGTGCGGTTGTCGCAGACGCCCGCCGTGCGGTTGACGACCTGCGAGCACTGGATGACGGAGTTGCGCTGGAAGCTGCCCAGCCCGCCGCCAGCCCACACATAGGCCTGGAAGTGCGCGGGCAGGTCCGACACCAGGCTCAGCTTCCCGTAGATGGGCGCCCAGCGGATGCCGGCCACGCCGTGGAGGTTCATCTCCCAGAGGTCCTCCAGCTCGTCCGTGACGCGCTTGTCCTCGCGCGCCAGGAAGCTCTCGGAGATGGAGCGCGCCAGGCCCGTGTGGCGGCTGGCCGCGTAGCCCGCCCGCGCCTCCACGGCCAGCGTGTTGAAGAGGTTGTAGGCGACGCCGACGTTGAAGAAGTAGTGCGCGGTCAGGTGCGTCTGCAGGGGCAGCCCCACCCCCAAGGACAGCTCGAGCTTGCCACCCGGCTCGTACAGCCGGTTGCGGACGACGACGTTGTCGAGGACGGCCTCGTCATCCTGCGCGGCGGCCGCCGAGGCCGCCAACCAGACCACCAGAGGTGCGAAGACGCGGAGCGTGCGTGCGTTCATGGTTCCTGCCCGGCCCAAGGGGTTGGGCCGACGTGTGCGGGAAGATCAAAGCCTCCCCCATCCAGGGCGCCTGCGTCACCGACGGCCAGGCCCCTTCATGGCGCATCCATGTGCACACGCCTTCCACGCCCGACAAGCCACGGAGCCCTGGAGGCGGAATTCTTTTCACCCCGAGGCCCCCGCGCCGACCACCTCTCAACGTTTCCGGGCGCTCGCGCGGCCCTGGAGCACGGAAGGCGGCCCACGGCGCTTCCCACGGCGGGACACACCTGTGCCCACCCACCGCGGGGAAACCCAGGCCCCAAAAGCAAACGCCCCGCCCGGATGCCCGACGAAGCGGGCCCGGAGGCGGGGCGTCATGAGGGCTTCAGGCGAAGCCGCTCGGACAGCGGATCAGGCGCGGCGCGCGGACTTGTGCTGCTCGCGCATGGCCACCTTGATGCTCGGGCGGACGTACACGATGGCGTTGTTGTGGCCCGGGACGGCGCCCTTGACCAGGACGAGCCCCTTCTCCAGGTCCACGTCGACGACGGTCAGGTTCTGCGTGGTGACCTGCTCCACGCCGTAGTGACCCGGCATCTTCTTGTTGGGGTAGGTGCGGCCCGGCGTCTTACGCTGACCGATGGCGCCCGGGTGACGCTGGTACTCGTGCGTACCGTGCGTCTTCGTCTGCGAACCCTTGAAGCTCCAGCGGCGCATGACGCCGGAGAAGCCGCGGCCCTTGGTCACGCCCGTGACGTCCACGAGCTGGCCCTTGGAGAACAGGTCCGCCTTGACGGCGTCGCCCACGTTGAAGGAGGTCGCCTCCTCCACCGTGACGCGGAACTCCTTCAGGTGCCGGCGGTAGGGGGCGTTGTTCTTCTTGAAGAAGCCCCGCTCGCACTTGTTCAGGATCTTCTCGCGGATCTCACCAAAGCCCAGGGTGACCGCGGAGTACTGATCCTTCTCGGGAGTGCGCTTGCCCACCACCTGGCAGGTGCTCACGTCGATGACCGTCACGGGAACGAGGTTGCCCTCGTCGGTGAACACCTGGGTCATTCCGATCTTCTTGCCAATCAGACCCTTCACGTCGTCCTCACACTGCCAGCGCGCGTAGGCGCGGAAAAACCCAATAAAATCAATGATCTGGCCCGCGAACTACTCTGCGGTCCCCAGGAAGCGGCGCAATGTAGCAGACATACCCCTGACGTCAAGCACTACGGGAGCCAGGTTCCCTCACTGCGCGCGATCAAGCCGGGGGTAGAACGCGGCCAGCTGTGGATCAGCGATGCGTTGAGCGTACACGTCCTCCCCGAGCAGGAACAGCGCCTGGTCCAGATAATCCTCGGCGGCCTTCACCTGTTCCTCGAGGGTGGCGATGGACTGGTCGATTTCCACCATGCGCGCCTCGTGCTCCTCCTTGCGCGCCTCCGCTTCGTCCTCCATCTCCAGCAGGCGCTTGTGGGCCAGGATGCCGGGGGCGCCGGGCTGGCCGGGCTCCGGCGTGAGGGCGGTGGACAGCCGCTCTTCCAGGTCCTCGACCTCCCGGCCGAGCCGCATCTGGGTGAGGCGGTTCTTCTTGAGGTTGGTGCGCGCGGTGTCGATGCGGGCGATGTCCTGCCGCGTCAGCTCCATGTCCTCGATCTTCTTCTCCATCTTGATGAGCGCGTCGGCGGCGTAGCGCAGCTCCGCGCGCCGGGTGGCGAGCGTCTTGCGCAGGTCCTTCACCTTGCCGTCGATGGCATCCACCGCCTTCTTCCACTTGCGGACGATGGCCTGGTGGCCGGCCTTCTCCTGCTCCTGTTGGTCGAGGAAGGCCTGGTAGGCGGCATCCTCGTCGTTCATCTCCTGCTCGAAGCCGGCCAGCTCCTCGCGGCGCGCCACCACCGCCTCCTCCGCCTTGTAGACGCGGTCCATGGAGCGGGGGCAGTTCGGCTTGCCCGGGAGCCTGTCGCGGGACAGGTCTCCGAGCTGGAAGATGAGGTCGTCGTAGCTCTCCTTCGCCATGGGCGGATTTCTACGCCCAAGGCCCCCGGACTGTCACCGGGAGAGCGCGCCCCCGGCGCTCGAATTCAGGAGTCGGCGGGCGCGGCGGCCGCGGCGGGGCTCGACAGGGTGGCGCCGGCCAGGGCGCCCTCGGCCATGATGAGCAGCTCCCGGGAGCGGTCCTGCTCCTCGGTGCGGTTGAGCTCGCAGACCCAGGCCGAGGACAGGTCCGCCTGCTGGCGCGCCAGCTCCGCGGTGGCCTCGTAGCGGGCGGCGGACGCGCGGGCGAAGGCCCCCTCGCGCCGCAGCTCCAGCTGCGTGTCCGGGTCCAGGATGATCTCCTCGGGAGGAACCGGCAGCGGCCCCCGCCCCAGCGCCGCCAGTCGCGCGAGCAACCTGGAGGCATGCGCCCGGCAGAAGGCGGCCAGCACCATCAGCCTCGCGCGCATGCGCGCATCCATGATTCGCTCGGCGAGCATCGTCATCCGCCGTGCGGAGACGACCTCCGCCTCCCACGCGGCCGCCAGTGCCGCGGCCAGCCGGGTATGCCTCGCACCCATCTACGTCCCCCGATCCCTACCCTCTTCGAGGCCAACGTAGGAACGGGGTCCGCGGGATTCAACCGAGTGCGCGCTGGACCATCCAGTACCCACCAGCCGCGAGGATGCCCACGGACAACACGCGGACGGTCCCCAGGTGCGCGCGCGGCCTGCGCTGGAGCATCCGCAGGGGCGGCAGCAGCACGGCGACGACGAGCGCCTGGCCCAGCTCCACGCCCAGGTTGAAGCCGAGCAGCCCCTTCGCCACGGAGTCTCCCAGGCCATAGCCCGCCAGCACGCTCGCGAAGCCGAAGCCGTGCACCAGTCCGAAGAGGAACGTGACGAGCGCGCGGTGCCGGTGCTCGCGCAGCAGCAGGTTCTCCACCGCGACATAGATGATGGACAGCGCGATGGCGGCCTCCACCCAGCGCGCCCGCTCGCCATCCAGCACCACCCAGCCGAGCGCCGTGGCCCCGAGCGTCAGCGAGTGCGCCACCGTGAACGACGTCACCAGCAGCAGCACCCGCTTGAAGCCGCCGCCCACCAGCAGCACCGCCAGCAGGAACACCAGGTGGTCCACGCCCTCGAAGATGTGGCGCATGCCCAGCCCCACCCACCCGAGGAAACCTCCGATGGCGGACGAGGACACATCCCCGGGGTCGGGGATGTCGAGCGAGGGCTGGCCGGCTTCCGCGAAGAGCGCGCCCGGAGCCCCACCCTCCCCCACGCTGCCCAGGATGACCCGGTAACCCGAGGGCAGCACCGACAGCACGCCGTAGCGCTGGCGCAGCCGTCCCTCGGGACAGAGGAAGGTCGCCGTCAGCTCGATGAAGGTCTGCCGGGCCCGCGCCGCCTGGGCCGTGCGCGCGCAGGGGGCGCCGCCCGCGGTGAGCGGCAGCGCGTCCCAGACGCCGCTCGAGAGGGCGTCGGGGCGCGCGTCCAGCTCCGCCTGCGACAGGGCGCCATCCGAGTCCGCGTCCACGCCCGCCGGGACGAGCCGCCCGAGCGTCGCTCCCGTCATCGTGAGGACCTGGCGCACCTCGGACGCGCGGGCGTCCGGCGTGCGATGCACCTGGGTGTAGAGGATGTCTGCGTCGTGGGCCAAGGCGGGCCGTGCGCCGAGCAGCAGACACGCCCCAAGCCCCCACCAGGGGAACCTCTTCATGGCGCGCGAGCCTGCCGTCGGCCGGCGGCCGAGTCCACCCCACCCGCGCTATTCCTGGATGACCTCGAGCTGGATCTGTTGCCGACCGCTCAGCCCGCCGTGCCGGGCGCCGCAGCGGGGGCAGAAGATGAGCTGATCCCACTCCCACAGGAGCTTCACGTCCTCGCCGCAGCAGAGCATGGGAATCACGCGCAGCAGCTCGTCCGGCTCCGGGTCCATGGGGCCCGGCATCGACTCGGGCTCCACGGCGACGAAGGTGGGCCGGGGGTTGAGCGACAGCGTGCGCGAGACGTGCGCCAGCTGCTCGTAGCGGACGTGGTTGGCCCATGCCCGCGCCACCGACTCCAGGTGCGTCTGCTGGGCGGGCGTGAGGAAGCCGTCCGCCTCCGCGCGGTGGCCGCAGTAGGGGCAGCGCCACACCGGCAGCCCCTCCTCGCCCTCGTGCGCGTTCTCCAGCGTGAAGAAGGCCTGCAGCTTGTGCAGGAGCGCACGGGCGTCATGCGGGCCGGGGCGCGTCTTGAACGCGCGCATGCAGCTGGGGCACTCGCGGCGGGTGAAGCCCGCGGTGTCCCGGGGCAGCTCCACCCCGTCGGCCCTGGGACCTCGGACCGCGCTCATGACACCGCCGTCCTCCGGCCCCGCGCCACCACGCCCACCACGAACGTGAGCAGCGCGAAGAGCAGCAACAGGTGGACCCAGTAGCCCTCCGTGGAGCCCACCGTCAGGCCCGTGCCCCACAGCACGAGCAGGATCATCCCCATGGTCCAGTACACGTTGGCACCTCCCCCGTATCCCCATCCCGGAGCGGCCCAAACTAGGAACGCGGTTGCCCACCGGCAACCCGGTCCTTTTCACAGGAAGCAAAGTTCCCTCTCCGGGCATTTTTTCCGACGCCCGAGAAGCCCGCGTACCCACCAGGAACTCGGTGTTCCAAGAGATCTAAAGGAGAGACACGCGTGCAAGGGGCACCTTTGGACCTGGCACGGCGCCTGCTTGGGTGTCTCCTCGTCGGAGTCGGGTGAACGAGCGCGACATCCGTGGGCCAGTGGGCATGGGGTTGCCGGGGAGGGCGGGATGAGGGGCTGGACGGTGGCGGTGACGACGGCGGCGATGCTGTTGAGCGCGGGGGCGTATGCGTTTCCGGTGCAGGTGCCCACGGGGCCCCAGGGAGAGCCCGCAGAGGTGATGTACCTGCGCGCCTCGCTGGAGCAGCGGGAGCGGGAGCTGAAGGCGGCGCTGGCGAAGCTGGAGAAGTACGAGGACGAGGCGATGTTCGCGCAGGCCGAGCGCCTGGGCGTGGCGGAGATGGTGAAGGCGTCGGGGCTGCCGGTGCACCAGCAGCGCCGGCTGTCGGTGGCCATCGTCCGCGAGGCGCAGCGCAACAACGTGGACCCGCTGCTGGTGGTGGCGGTCATCCGCTGCGAGAGCTCGTTCAACAACTACGCGGTGTCCCACGTGGGCGCCATGGGCCTGATGCAGGTGATGCCGGACACGGGCACGTGGCTGGCGGACAAGGCCGGCTTCCGGCTGGGCCGCTCCACCAACCTGTTCGACGCGGAGACCAACGTGACGCTGGGCACCGCCTACCTGGCGGACCTCATCGAGCGCTTCGGCTCGGTGGAGAAGGCGCTGGTCGCCTACAACGCGGGGCCGGGGCTGGCCCGGCGCATCCTCGCCAAGAAGGAGTCGCGCACGAAGTTCATGGCGGGCTACCCCACCAAGGTGGTGAAGGAGTTCCGCAAGCTGAAGGCCCAGCAGGAGCGCGAGCTGACCCTGCGAGACCAGCAGAAGACGATTGACCGGCAGGGTTGATCGCCAGGCGACAGCCACGACGCCCGACAGCTGACAGTCGTGTAGATGTTGCATCCTGGTGGCTGAAATTCCTGCCGCTCCTTCGGCAGTGTTCGCGCCCGGCAGTGCACCCCGTGGATATTCCATGGGTTTTCCGGGTGCGACATTGGCCCGGTATGTGCTCCTGCCGCCGTGCCCGAGACTTCGGCACAGCGCGCACACGCATCGATTGGGAGAGCACAGCAATGGCGGGTTTGCAGATCCACCGTGAGGACGTCGCAGGTCGCATCACCCTGCGTCTGGAAGGGGTTCTGGACGGTAAGACGGCGCAGGAGGTGCAGACGTCGCTGGACACGTTGCAGGGGCAGGACGTGGTGGTGGATTTCACCCACCTGCGGGAGTTCAAGGACAGCGCGGTGGGGGTGCTGACGCGCAACCTGGCCCACTCGGTGAAGCTGCGCGGGCTGGCGACGCACCACGAGCGGATGTTCCGCTACTTCGGGGTGACGACGGGGGTGGTGGTGCCGCGTCCGTACTACACGCCCGAGGATGTGCTCTCCCTCTAGAGGGAGGCCGAGCAGACGGGCGCTTCCTGAGCGGGCGCCCTGGAGTTGGCGGTGCCGGCCCCCGGGGGAGTCGGCTAGAGTGACGGCGGATGACCCAGCCCGCCCGCGTCCTCGCCGCCGACGTACCGTCCCCCGCCTCCGCGCGCCCGGCCATGGAGAGAATCGCCGCCGAACTCGGGCGCGCCGTCGAGGGCAAGGAGGCCCAGGCGCGCCTGGTGACGACGTGCCTGGTCTCCGGTGGGCACCTGTTGCTGGAGGACGTGCCGGGTGTCGGCAAGACGACGCTCGCGGAGGCCCTGGCCCGCGCCTGCGGGCTGAGCTTCGCGCGCGTGCAGTTCACCGCGGACCTGATGCCCGCCGACATCCTCGGCGCCCAGGTCTTCCACGCGCAGACGGCCACCTTCCAGTTCCGTCCCGGCCCCCTCTTCCGACAGCTGGTGCTCGCGGACGAGCTCAACCGCGCCCCGCCCCGCACGCAGTCCGCGCTGCTGGAGGCCATGGCGCAGGGCCAGGTGTCGCTCGACGGGAGCACGCACGCCCTGCCCGCCCCCTTCACGGTGGTGGCCACGCAGAACCCGGTGGACTTCTCCGGCACCTATCCGCTGCCGGACTCGCAGCTGGACCGCTTCATGGTGCGCCTGTCGCTGGGGCACCCCGCCGCCGACGTGGAGGCGCGACTGCTCGCCACGCGGGGCCGCGCGCCGCCGCTGGACGCGGTGAAGGGCGTGTCCAGCCCCGAGGAGCTGGCGGCCCTGCGCGCGTTGTCCGCGGAGCAGCGCCTGGACGCGTCCGTGGCGGAGTACGTGGTGCGGCTGGCGCGGGCGACGCGTGAGCACGGCGACATCGAGCGAGGCGCCTCCACGCGCGCGGTGCTGGCGCTGGGCGCGGCGGCCCGCACGCAGGCCCTGTGGGAGGCCCGGGACTTCGTGACGCCCGGGGACGTGCGGGCGGTGCTGGTGCCGTGCTGGGCGCACCGCGTGCTGCTGCGCAGCGCCGTGCAGGGCGTGGCGGCGCGGGACGAGGCGGCGCACCTCTTGGAGGAGCTGGTCCGAAAGGTCCCGGCGCCGCGGTGAAGTCCCCGTGGAAGCAGCGCTGGGCGCGACTTCGCGCCAGGCTCCGTCCGCCGCGCACCCTCCGGGTGACGCGCATTGGCCGCACGTACCTGGTGGTCACGTTCGGCGTGGGCCTGGGCGCGCTCAACACGGGCAACAACCTGCTGTACCTGCTGCTCGGCCTGCTCCTCAGCATGGTGGTGGTGTCCGGCGTGCTGTCGGAGCGGTGCATCCGGGACCTCTCGGTGCGCCGCGTGGGCACGGACGCGGCCTTCGCCGGTGAGCCCTTCGCCTTCCGCTGGGCGGTGTCGCGCAAGCAGGGACAGGCCTTCGCGCTGGTGCTCGCGGAGGCGGACTCGCCGCTGACGGGCGTGGGCGGCGTGGGCTACCTGCCCTCCGGCGTGGAGCACATCGTCCGCGCGGACCTCGTCGCCCCCCGACGTGGGCCCGTGCGGCTGACGGGCGTGCAGGTGACGACGACGTGGCCCCTGGGCCTGTTCGCCAAGACGCGCGTGCTCCCCTTGGAGGGACTGCTGCTCGTCTACCCCAAGCGGGGCTATGCCTGCATGGACCCGGGTGACGCCGAGCGAGGCCCCGTGGGTGACGCGGGCAACCCGCGCCGCAACGACGGCAGCGGCGACGTGACGGGCCTGCGCGAGCTGGCCGAGGGCGAGGACGCGCGGCGCATCCACTGGCTCAAGAGCGCGTCGATGGGGAAGCTCCTGCGCGTGGAGCGCGAGCGCGAGGAGCGCCGTACGTGGATGCTCTCGATTGAGCCGGGCCTGGAGGGTGAGGCGCTGGAGCGGCGCTGCGAGGAGGTGGCGGCGCTGGCCCACCGACTGCTCGAGGAGGGCCATGAGGTGGGCCTCCACACCGCCGAGGAGCGGCTGCGCGCGGGCACGGGCGCGGCGCAGGAGCGGCGAATCCTGCGGGCCCTGGCGTGGCTGGGCTTCGAGCGGCCTGGAGACGAGGAGGCGGCGGCATGACGCGCGGCTCGAAGCTGCGGCTGGTGTTGCGCGACGTGGCGTCCGGCTGCGCCTTCGCGTCGATGGCCGTGTCCGGCCAGCTGCCGCTGTGGACGCTGGGCCTCTATGTCTTCTCGCTGGTGGCGGCGCTGCTGGGCAAGCGGCTGTTCGCCCGGCGCGCGAAGCTCACCGCGCTCCTGCTGTTGGGCGTGGCGGCGGTGCTGGCGGTGAACGTCACGGCGGGCTCGCTCAACCTGGTGGTGGCCGCGTGTGCCTTCGCGGGCCTCATCTCCGCGCACCGGCTCTTGTCCGCGCCGGACCCGGCCACGGATGGACAGGTGCACCTGTCCGGCCTGTTGATGGTGGCGGGCGGCGCGGCGCTGTCCGGTGAGCTGGTCTACGGACTGTTCCTGGTCGCCTTCAGCGTGATGTCCAGCGTCTCGCTGGCGCTGGGCGTGGTGGAGTCGGCGGTGCCGGAGGGCGAGCCCATCCCGGTGCGC
Organism: Myxococcus guangdongensis; assembly: GCF_024198255.1. Lineage (NCBI taxonomy): Bacteria > Pseudomonadati > Myxococcota > Myxococcia > Myxococcales > Myxococcaceae > Myxococcus > Myxococcus guangdongensis. The sequence continues at coordinate 365,902 of NZ_JAJVKW010000004.1, read as the reverse complement.
CAGGTGCTGCGCCCCCTGAGCACGGGCGTCAGCTTCGCGGTGGCCGGCGCGGTGGCCTTCTTCATCCTCTTCCCCCGGCTCAACTGGAACATGACGGGGCCTCGCGCGTCACCGGGCATCGGCCCCGCGACGACGGGCTTCTCCAACACGGTGCGCCTGGGCGGCACGGGCACCATCAAGGACAACCCGCGCGTCGTGCTGCGCGCGACGCTGAACCCGGACCCGGGCGTGGACGCGCTCGGCGCGTACTGGGTGGGCCGCACCTACGACATCTTCGACGGGCTGGAGTGGACGAACGCGGGCGGCGTGCGCAAGGAGCGCGAGCCGCTGCTGACGCTGCGTCCAGGCGGCGACAACCTGGTGCACCAGCGCGTGGAGTTGCTCCCCGCCTACGGAGGCCGCACGCTCATCGCGCTCGAGACGCCGTCGCGGCTGGGCAACGCGGTGGCGAACACGAGCACCGGCGGCCGGCGCACCTTCCTCCAGGAGCTGTCCGGCGGCGAGGCGCGCTTCCTGGAGCCGGGGCTCTCCTACTCCTATGAGGCGTACAGCCTGCCGCCGGGTGGCAGTGGAGACCGGTTCCGCAAGCTTCCCACGGTGGAGCAGGACGCGCTGCTGGCGTTGCCCGAGAACATCGACCCGCGCGTGGCCCAGACGGCGGCGCGGGTGCTCAATGGCGAGCGCGAGCCGATGGCCGCCGCGCAGAAGCTGGCCGCGTGGCTCCAGCGCGAGCTCTCGTACACGTTGGAGCAGGCCGGTGAGCGGGACGACCCGCTGGCGGACTTCCTCTTCGAGCGCAAGGCCGGGCACTGCGAGCACTTCGCCACCGCGCTGACGCTGATGCTGCGCACCCAGGGCATCCGGGCCCGGCTGGCCACGGGCTTCTTCGGCGGCGAGCGCGTGAACGAAGGCTACATCCTGCGCGCCGGTGACGCCCACGCATGGACGCACGTGCTGGTGCCCGAGCGGGGCTTCGTCACGGTGGACGCGACGCCGCCGGCCAACCGTCCGGGCCAGGGCTCGAAGTGGCTGCAGCGGCTGCTGGGATTGTACGAGGCCATCGAGTCGCGGTGGCGCAACTCCGTCGTCGACTACTCGTTCCGGGACCAGGTGGACGTGGCGCGCGCGCTGGTGCGTCCGCCCCAGGGCTCCGAGAAGAACGAGCGCAGTCAGCTGCCTCCCGCCCGGGCCTGGGGCGCGGCGCTGGTGGTGGGCATGCTCGTCTACGCCGGGTGGCGGCTCGCGGAGCGGTTGTCGGGACGGCCTCGTCCACTCGAGGCCACGCGCTTCGTGGACGCGGTGGAGGCGGTGCTCGCCTCGGCCGGCATCGTGCGGGGTGACGACGAGACGCTGGAGGAGCTGCACGCGCGGATGTCCTCGGACGGGCACGCGCTGGCGCCCGCGCTCGCGCCCATCACCCGGCGCTACCTGGAGGCCCGCTTCGGCGGGCGCCCGCTGCGTCAGGGAGAGGCGGACACGCTGCTGCGCGCCTTGAAGAGCGCCGTCTCCGACTTCGTCCGCATGGAGGCCCAGCTCCGGGCCCGCGCGGACGCGCCTCGCGCCCGCGCTTCTTAATCCTCCCCCGCCCTCCCGAGCCGCAGGGGCTCGCGTGGCGGGAGGCTGTCCGGGCGTCCCCTCGGGCGCGGAAAATCGCGCCGGACAGAGGTCGCTGGAGTCGTTAGCCGTTCATCCACGGGAAGGCGAAAGGCGCCGTGCGCGGCCCTCTCGTCAGGAGTTCACCTGCCAGGCGGGCAAGGGGCCTCCACGCTCGCCCGGCACCTCGGTCCTGGATGCGGGACCCGGGTGCTCCTCCCTGGGAGGCGTGACGTGCACAGACGGGCACATTCTACAGCCGGGAAGTCCGAGCAAGTTCCCAGGTCGGCCGTAACGGTTACAGCCCTCCTTCTTTGTACATGAGCGACAGTTCCGCCAACCCCCCGCAGACACAGGGGAAGGGGGTGTGGGTGGCGCTGGCATCCGGGTTGCTCATGACAGCCCTCGTTCAGTCGTCAAGCGGTCCGAAAAAACCTAGCGGCCTCCACGAGGCCCCACGTCGGGAGAAACCATCCATGCAGGCGTCCACCGAGCAGTCGTCCAACTCCGGCTCCCTGGCGATGTACCTCTCGGAGATCAACCACTACAACCTGCTCACCGTGGAGGAGGAGCAAGCGCTCGCGCGCAGCTTCATCCAGGGTGATCTGGCCGCCGGCCACCGGCTCGTCACGAGCAACCTGCGCTTCGTGGTGAAGGTTGCCTACGAGTACCGCTCCTACGGCATCAAGATGTCGGACCTCATCCAGGAGGGGAACATCGGCCTGATGAAGGCCGTGCAGAAGTTCGACCCGGACAAGGGCATCCGCCTCATCTCCTACGCGGTGTGGTGGATTCGCGCGTACATCCAGAACTACATCCTCAAGAGCTGGTCGCTGGTGAAGCTCGGCACCACGCAGGCGCAGCGGAAGCTGTTCTTCAGCCTGGCGCGCACGCGCCGCGAGCTGGAGAAGTTCGGCAACGGCGAGGCCGTGGTCAACGTGGAGGAGATTGCCCGCCGGCTGCACGTGAAGCCCGGCGAGGTGCGCGAGATGGAGCAGCGCATGGGCGGCCGCGACCTCTCCCTCGACGCACCCATGGGCGAGGACGGCGGCAACAGCCACGTGGACTTCGTGGTCAGCGCCGCGGCCCCCCAGGACGACGAGTTCGCCGACAAGGAGGAGGCGGGCCTCATCAACGCCCGCGTCCGCACCGCGCTGATGCGCCTGGACCCGCGCGAGCGCTTCATCATCGAGCAGCGGGTCATGAACGAGCGCCCCATGACGCTCAAGGAGCTGGGCGAGCACTTCGGCTTCTCGCGGGAGCGCGCCCGTCAGCTCGAGATTCGCGCCAAGGACAAGCTCAAGGCGGAGCTGGCCGCGCTGATGGCCGAGGTGGACCCGGACGCCGCCTCCATGCAGCAGTAGCCCCTGCCTGACGCGGCAGGTCGGCCTCCCCACCGAGGGGGGGCCCCGAGCGCCTCCATCCCTCCCGGGGTGGGGGCGCTTGCCATTTGAGGGGCATTGCTTCGCGCGCCGGGCGGGGCCCTGCTAGAAGGGGCCCGATTCCCTCGTAAGGAGCCTTTCGCTTGGCCCACGGTACCCCGCCGGTCGTCGACGAGCGTGTTCCGCTCGCGCAATCGCACGCGCCCCACCAACACTCCCCGTACATCCCACCCGACCAGTCGCCCACGGAGATGACGATCCGCGCGTTGGTGCTCGGCTCGGTGCTGGGCATCGTGTTCGCCGCCTCCTCCGTGTACCTGGCCATCAAGGTGGGCCTCACGGTGTCCGCGTCGATTCCGGTGGCGGTGCTCTCCATCGCCATCTTCCGGGCGCTGGGCAAGTCGAACATCCTGGAGAACACCATCGTCCAGACGACGGGCTCGGCGGGTGAGTCGCTGGCCTTCGGCGTGGCGGCGGCGCTCCCAGCGCTGCTCCTCCTGGGCTACGACATCAGCCTCACGCACGCGTTCCTCACGGCGGCGCTGGGCGGCGTGCTCGGCGTGCTGATGATGATTCCGCTGCGCCAGGGCCTCATCGTCCAGGAGCACGGCAAGCTGCCCTACCCGGAAGGCACGGCCAGCGCGGACGTGCTCATCGTCGGTGAGCAGGGCGGCACCAACGCCCGCACGGTCATCATCGGCTTCCTGGTGGGCGGCATCTACAAGTTCGCCTACTCCGGCATGAAGCTCTTCCGGGAGGTGCTGAGCACCCCGCTCAAGGGCCTCAAGAGCGCCACGCTCTCCACGGAGGTGAGCCCGGAGCTGCTCGGCGTGGGCTACATCATCGGCCCCCGGGTGGCGGCCATCACCTTCGCCGGCGGCGTGCTGAGCTACCTCATCCTCATCCCCGCCATCTCCTTCTTCGGCGGCGGGTTGGACCAGCCCCTGCTGGTGCACAACGGGCAGCTCATCCGGGACATGTCGCCGGACCAGATTCGCAACGCGTACGTGCTCTACATCGGCGCGGGCGCGGTGGCGACGGGCGGCCTCATCAGCCTCATCCGCTCGCTGCCCACCATCATCGGCGCGTTCAAGCGCGGCGTGGAGTCCCTCAAGGCCTCGCGCGCCCACGGCGGCGCCCCGCAGCTCTTGCGCACCGAGCAGGACCTCCCCATCACCGTGGTGCTGGTGGGCAGCCTGATGCTGGTGCTGACCATCTGGCTGGCGCCCCCGCTGCACGTCAACTTCATCTCCGCCCTGCTCATCATCGTCTTCGGCTTCTTCTTCGTGACGGTGAGCGCGCGAATCACGGGTGAAATCGGCAGCTCCTCCAATCCCATCTCCGGCATGGTGGTGGCCACGCTGCTCGTCACGTGCCTGGTGTACCTGGTGCTGGGCTGGACGGACTCCAATGACCGCTTCATGGCGCTGACCACCGCGGCCATCGTCGGCATCGCCGCGTCCAACGGCGGCACCACCGCGCAGGACCTGAAGACGGCCTTCCTGGTGGGCGGTACGCCCCGCCGGCAGCAGACGGCGCTCTTCGTGGGCGTGCTGACGAGCGCCATGTTCATCGGCGTGGTGTTGGTGACGCTCAACAAGGGCGCCACCGTCACCATCCCGGAGCCGCACCCGAACGTGCAGGTCACCGAGCTGACCGAGGAGACGCGGACCCAGTACGTGTTCCCCTGGAGCGTGTCCGCGGACTCCCTGGCCTCGCGCAACCTGGACGAGGCGGCGCTGCGCAAGGCGGCCTGGGCGCAGGGCTACGAGCTGGCGAACACGAACGGCGCGTTGGAGCTGCGCAGCTGGCGGCAGGTGCCCGCGCAGGACGTGGGCGGCGTGATGCTGAGCCCCACGGGCGGCTCGCAGGTGAAGGTGTCCGACCTGGGCGCCGTCACCGAGGGCCCCCAGCGCACCTTCAAGGAAGGCTACGTGCGCGGCGCGGACACGCCGGTGCCCGCGGGCAAGTACCTGGTCGATGGCGCCGGCACCATCCAGTACGTGGTGGACCCGGGCATCGGCGGCCGCATCACCACCTACGAGGGCCAGGCCCTCACCCGCTACGCCGCGCCCAAGGCGCAGCTGTTCGCGCTCATCATCGACGGCATCCTCACGCAGCGGCTGCCCTGGGATTTGGTGCTGCTGGGCGTGTTCATCGCGCTGATGCTGGAGCTGTGCGGCGTGTCCTCGCTGCCCTTCGCGGTGGGCGTGTACCTGCCCATCAGCAGCAGCGCGCCGCTCTTCGTGGGCGGCATGGTGCGCTACTTCGTGGACCGCGTGCGCGGCGGTGAGTCCGACTTCTCGCCGGGCACCCTGCTCTCCTCCGGCTACATCGCCGGTGGCTCCATCGCGGGCGTGCTCATCGCCTTCCTCGAAATCGCCACGGATGGCGCCGGCTCCCGCGCCATCAACCTGCCGGCCGTCTTCGGCCACGAGGGCGCCTTCGGCGGCTTCCTCAACGCGGTGGGCGAGAGCGAGCTGGCGCATCCGCTCTGGTCCAACCTGTGGGGCCTGCTCTTCTTCGGCGGCCTGACGCTGTTCCTGCTGCGCTCGGCCCTGCGTGGCCCCAGCGCCGCGGTGTCGCCGCCGCCCGGCAAGTAGCACCGTGAGGCGACGGCGCTCCCGTGCTCGGAGCGCCGTCCCTCCCCTCCTCAGAAGTTCGTGTTCTGCGAGCCGTTCACGAGCCTGAGGTACTTGCAGGTGCCCGTCGCGTCCCACTCCACCCGGAAGAAGCCCCGGGTGCTCAGGGCCTGCTCCCAGAGTTCGCCCACGACGGCGTCGGGCACGCAGCTGTAGATGGTGTAGGTGGTGGCCCCCGCCGGGGTGGAATAGGCCTGGAAGAGGCGACCGCCGACCATGTCATCCCGGAAGGACGCGGAGGAGGTCGTCACCGCGTCCTGGCGGAAGCCGACCAGGTTGCCGAAACAATGCCCCGAGCCATCCGTGTTCTTCTGGCAGAAGACGGTCCGCGACTGGAGTCCTCCCCACGCGACGGGAGCGAGCGCCAGGGCCGCGAGCGCAACGCCAGGGAACAAGCCCTTGCGAACAAGGGACCTCGAAGAAGAGAGCTGCTTCATGTTTGTGACTCCTGAGCCGTGTGACGTTCGACTGCTCGAAGCGAAGTGAAGCGAGAGCTACGGAAGACCATCGGCGTCCGGCGCGGGGATGAGCCGGTCCTGGTTGATGGCGACGATGAGCCGCTTGCGGAGCTCATCGGCCTCGGGGCGGCCTCGAAGGTGGGCGAGCTCACGTCGAATCTCGAGCACGTCCTCCGCCGTCATGCGTCCGTTGGAGACCACCCGGTCCACCATCGTGCCCACCCGCGTTGCCGACTCGCGCTGCTCCGAGGAGAGCTCCGGCACGGAGGGCGCGGACGGCTCGGGCTCACGGGCCCCCACGACGGGCCCTCCTGATGCCTTCAGCAACGTGGCCACCCGCAGGGCCATGGCCTCCAGCTCTTCACCGGAGAGGCGCCCCTGCCCCGAGCCCCTCGTGGAGGAAGCGCGCACCCCCGAGCCTGCTCCCGCCGCGTGGGCACGCGCATCGAGTGCCTGGCGCAGCGAACCCACCTCATCCGTGAGTTGCTCGATGCGCTGCTCCTGGGACTGCTGCGCCTGGATCACCGCGAGCCAGCACCCCAATGCGCACCCCACCGCCGTGGTCAGGCTCGGAAGCCAGCCATGCAACACCTGGGCGTTCATGAGATGGCTCAGAAGTTCGAGTACTGGCTGCCGTTGATCAGGAACAACGAATAGCAGTCACCCGCGGCCGACCAGAAGATGGAGAAGTAGCCCTCGTGGTTCATGGCCTTGCTCCAGTGGGCCCCCGTCATCGCGTCGGGCGTGCAGCTGAAGTACGCCGTCGTCGCGCCCGTGGTGAGCGCGGCGTAGAAGAACGGCGTGGCGTTGCTGGACCGGGAGAAGTACGCCTGGGTGTTGGCGCCGGCGTGATTGCGGAAGCCGAGGAGGCTGCCGTAGCACCTCCCGGAGCCATCCGCGTTCTTGTAACAATTGGCTGACTCCGTCGTGAAACCCGCGAGGACCGCGGGCGCCGACAGCAACGTCGCGACACAGCAAGCCGAGGCTCCGCGCTTCAAGAGACGATGCATGTGAATTCCTTCCGAAGGGAGGGCCAGTTCTCTGGCCGCTCGGAAGGAATCCTAGGGAGCGCGTCTGACACCCCCGCCTCCCAGCGGCGCGACGGAGCCCAGCTCCCGGCTCTTACTGGGGAATCCCTGTACGACCGTGTCGGGGTAGACCCATCTCTCTCCAAGTCCTCGTAGTTCCTACCGCCGCCGGCTGGGGCTTCTGAGGATTTCGGAGTAGGCTGGTGATACCGCCCGAGCGGAGAGTTGCAGACGCATGGCCCAGCCCCAAAAGACCCAGGACGCGAGCACGGACGCCGAGCAGTCTCCGGAGGTCCGAGAGAAGGTGGAGATGGCGCGCACGTTCGCGTTCCATCTCCTCAAGGGCATCAAGCAGATCGGCATGTACCGCCACAACGAGGCTCGCTTCCCCGAGTTCCTCTCGAAGGCCTTGGAGGCCATCTCCCAATACACGGAGAAGAACGGACCGCTGTCGTTGAAGGTGGAGCAGCAGAACCTCACGCTCCACAACGACTCGCTCTTCTCCGAGGACACGCCGCTCCCCTACAAGTTCTACCGCGACGGCATCCGTCAGCTCATCTTCCGCCCCGGCCTCACGGTGGAGGAGCTGACCACCTTCACGCTCATCTCCCTGTCCGAGCCCGAGCGCGGCGCGGACGACGTGCTGGCGCAGCTGTGGCGCGCGGGCATGGAGCATGTGGAGTACGTGGTGGTGGAAGGCTTCTCCATGGAGAACGCCAGCGAGGAGGAGGTGCAGGTCGAGGTGGACAAGGTGGTGGGCTACCTCTACTCGCGCCTGCAGACGAACTCGGATGACTACCTGCGCTTCGCGCGCGTGTCCGCGGAGGACCTGGACGCGAAGATGGACGGCGTGGAGCAGATTCGCGGCCTGGTCGTCGGCGGTCGCCACGCGTCGGACGAGCTGAAGGCCCGGCTGCAGCGCGAGGTGATGGAGGAGGAAGGCTCGCGGCTGTTCCCCAAGCTGGTGAGCGCCGTGTTCCAGGTCGTCGAAGGAGGCGTGGAGGACGGCACGCTGCTCGAGGAGATCTTCGTGCAGCTGCTGGACATGCTCCTGCTCCAGGACGACTTCGGCACCATCAACCAAATCGTCCTCAAGCTGCGCGCGCTGTCGCAGAAGGACAGCGGACAGTCGCTGGAGAAGCTGCTGGAGTCGTTCCTGCACAGGATGGGCGAGGAGCAGCGGCTGATGCGCCTGGGCGAGTCGCTCAAGGGCGCGCGGCCCAAGCAGCCGCAGGACGTGACGCGCTACCTGCAGGCGCTGGGGCGCGACTCCGTCATCCCGCTGCTCACCGTGCTGGAGACGCTGGAGATTCCCGAGAACCGCGCGCTGCTGTGCGACGCGCTGGCCGTCGTCGCGCGGGAGACGCCGGAGCCCTTCGTGGCGCGGCTCACGTCGGACCGTCCCCAGACGGTGCGCGACATGGTCTACATCCTGGAGAAGAGCAACCACCCCGAGCGCATCAAGATGTTCGGCCAGGTGCTCAAGAGCCCCAACCTGGTGGTGAAGCTGGAGGTGCTCGGCATCATCGGCCGTGGCCGCACCGGCGAGGCGCGCCGGCTGGTGGCCGAGGCGCTGGCGGACCCCGTGTCGCAGGTGCGCATGCTCGCGGCCCGGATGCTGCCGGAGTTCGACCGCGACAAGGCGTTCTCGGATTTGATGCGCCTCATCCGCGAGCCGACCTTCGACAAGAAGACGCCCGATGAGCGCACGGCCTTCTACACGGCGGTGGGCGCCACGGGCACGCCGGGCGCGCTCTCGCACATGCAGCAGCTGCTCGCGGTGAAGCCCTCCCTGCTCAACAAGCGGCGGGTGCTGGAGGACAAGATGCTGGCCGTGGCGGGGCTGGCGGGCGCGTGCTCCATCCAGAGCTACAAGATGCTGCAAGCCGTCGTCGAGGACCGCAACCAGCCGGTGGAGCTGCTCACCGCGGGTCGCAAGGCGATGTACCAGACACGCAAGACGCTGTTCGGGGACTCGGCACTGCCGGAGGAGAACTGAGCCATGGCCGAGAATCTCAAGATCACGCAGAGCCAGGACGAGAGCACCAGCGAGTTCGGGCGCGAGCACAACGAGAAGCTCCAGTCGCTCTCGCGCGCCATGGTGGCCGGCCTCTACATGCTCGTGCGCTCGGTGAAGATGTATGACCCCGAGAACGCCGTCTTCCAGAAGCCGCTGCACCAGCTCCAGGACATCATCAATCAAATCATCGGCAAGGAAGGCCGACTGGAGCTCGCGGGCGTCAAGGACTCGTTCTACCTGAACGGCATGCTGGTGAAGGTGGACCTCAACTCCATCGAGAACCAGCGCTACCTCCTGGCGGAGATGCGCGGCAAGGACGTGGGCGGCTTCACCCTCACCAAGCCGGTGACGGTGCCGGAGCTGAAGAACTTCATCTGGATCTTCAGCAAGGAGCAGACGACCCAGGCCGAAGAGGACGGGCTGTCCGGCCGCAAGCTGCTCAACATGCGCGTGGCCAAGTTCTCCAAGCTCAAGGAGAAGTTGGACAAGGACATGAACAACCCGGGCGACCAGAAGGTCGATCGCAAGAAGTACGCGATGACCGTCTACGCCCGCTCGGTGTTCTTCCTCTCCAAGTACCTGGAGTCGGTGCGCGCGGGCAAGCCCATCAACGCCTCCAAGGCGCTGCGGCTGGTGCAGGACTTCGTGGACATCAGCTACGACCAGCGCACACACTTCCTGGGCATGACGACGATGCGGCGCGAGGACGAGTACCTCGTGTACCACCAGGTCAACGTGTGCCTGATGAGCATCGTCTTCGGCGCGGAGCTGGGGCTGACGAAGCCGCAGCTGCGCGACTTGGGCTACATCGCGCTGTTCCACGACGCGGGCATGACGACGCTGCCGGAGGAGCTGGCCACCAAGCGCGGCGCGCTGACGCCCGAGGAGCGCGTGGCGGTGCAGCGCGCGCCGCTCATCTCCGTGCGCAACATCCTCATGGAGAAGGGCTTCAGCCGCTCCACGCTGCTGCGCGTGGTGACGACGTTCGAGCACAAGACGGACTTCGGCACCGCGGTGCGCGACTCACGCGGCAACATCCAGATGATCATCCCCAAGACGAACCTGGGGGCGTACGCGAAGATCATCGCCATCTGCGACGCGTATGACGCGCTCACGTCCAAGCGTCCGTACCGGGATGCCTACGGACCGGAAGTCGCGCTGATGCTGATGTGGACGGAGATGCGCAACAAGTTCGACCCCGAGCTGCTCGAGGTCTTCATGCGCGTCATGGCCATCCAGCCGGTGAAGGTGCTGAGCAAGCGACAGCAGTCGCTCAGCGTTTCCGGGCTGTAGCCGCGCGCTTCTTCGTCGCCGCCTTCTTGCGGGCGGGGGCCTTCTTCGCCTCCGCCACCGGGGGCGCTTCGGGGCCTCGGAGCAGCGCGAGCGCCGCGGAGAAGTCCTCCGGAATCGGGGCCTCCAGCGACAGCGCCTTGCCCGTGCGCGGGTGCGCGAAGGCCAGCTTCCACGCGTGCAGGGCCTGCCGGCCCAGCCGCTCCTGCGCGGAACCGGCCTCGCCCTTGGGCTTGCGGCCGGCGCCGTAGAGGGTGTCTCCCAGCAGTGGGTGGCCCGACTCGGCCAGGTGCACGCGAATCTGGTGCGTGCGGCCGGTGAGCAGGTCCACCTCCACCAGGGCCGCGCCGTCAAAGGACGCGAGCGTGCGGAACAAGGTGATTGCGGGCTTGCCCTCGCGCACCTTGCCGGTGAAGCGCTGGCGGTGCACGGGGTGACGGCCGTAGAGCGTCTCGATGCGCCCTTCCGCCGGGGGCGCGCCGTGCACGAGGGCGAGGTACGTCTTGGAGACCTCGCGCCCCTTGAAGGACTTCTGGAGCGCGACGAGGGCCTGCTCGTTCTTCGCCACCACGAGGCAGCCGGTGGTGTCCTTGTCGAGCCGGTGGACGATGCCCGGGCGCAGCTCGCCGCCGACGCCGGCCAGGTCCTTCACGCGGTGCAGGAGCGCGTTGACCAGGGTGCCGGAGGCGTGGCCCGCGCCGGGGTGCACCACCATGCCCGCGGCCTTGTCCACGACCACCAGGTCCTTGTCCTCGTGGAGCAGGGACAGGGGCAGCTCCTCGGCCTTGGGGACGGCGGCTACGGGAGGCGGGACATGGAGGGTGAGCGTGTCACCACCGCGCAGACGCATCGCCGCCTTCACGGGCTTGCCGGCGACGAGCACGTGCCCGTCGTCGATGAGTCCCCGGATGCGGGAGCGGGTCAGGTCGGTGAAGACGCCCGCGAGATACTGGTCGATGCGCTCTCCGCGGGCTTCCGGCGGGGCGCGATGCTCTCGGGTGTCGGGCGCTGCCACAGGGAGCGGACTACCAGATCTTCGACTTCACGTGCGCCTTGGAGCGCAGGACGATGTCGTTGATGGCGCGCTCGAAGAAGTTCGCCGTGGTGAAGACTTCCTGGCTGACGCGGCTCTTGTAGAGCTCTCGGCCCTCCTCCAGCTCCTCCTTGAGGACCTCGAAGAGGTTGTCCTGCTCGATACCCTTGATGATCTTCTGCTCGTTGTAGAGCGAGATATCCGAGGCAATCGCACGGGCGAGCCGCATCGCCTTGATCTTTTCCTCGTCCGTCATCGTCTTTCCTACATAGGCACCGCTCGGAGGGGAGTCAACTTTCCTTGTGGTACCAGCAAAAGTCGGCCCCCCCGCCAGGGCGGCGTTACTTCTTGCCTGACTTCTCAGAAGCCAAGCCCAGGTAGCTCCTGGACACCCGGAGCGGATCCAGCCCGAGCTCCCGGGCGAGGTTCATGAGGATGCCGCGGAGGTAGACCTGGGCGGGCAGCGCCGTGTAGCGGTCCGCCTCCACGTTCTCCAGGTGACGCGACGAGATGCGGGTGCGGTCGGCGACCTGCTGGAGCGTGTAGCCCCGGGTCTCGCGGACCCTGCGCAGCAGCTCGCCGTTGAACTCGGCGTCGGCGGGGATGTCCGGCAGACGGGGACGGGGCTCGCGAGTCCGGGCCGCGACCTGGGCCAGCGCCGCCTCCGCCGTGGCGATGGCCGAGTCCTGGGCGAGCACCTGCGCCTCGCTCAGCTGCCGCCCCGCCGAGACGCGGTTCTGCGAGGAGGACACGGGCGGGGGCGCCGCCGGCCCGACGGGACGCGTCACGGGGGTCGAAGCGGGCTCCGGGGTCCGGGAGGGCGCTTGGGCCACGACGATGGACGTGACGGGCTCCGAGGGCTGGGTCGGCACGGACGCAGGGACGTCCGGGCTCGCGGCCACGGGGAGCGGAGCGGAGATCACCGGGGCGACGGAAGCCGGCGTGGCCGGGGATGGATCCACGGGAGGTGCCGAGGCCACGGGAGCGGCGACGGGGTTCAACTCCACGGGAGGTGCCGCGGCCACGGGAGCGGCGACGGGGACCTGCTCCATGGGCGGCGCCGAGGCAACGGGAGTCGCCACCACCGGCGGCGCGACGACGACCGGCGCCGAGACCACGGGAGCGGCGACAGGAGCCGGCTCCACGGGCGCCGCGGCCACAGCCGGAGCCGAGACGACAGGCGCAGACGGAGCGACCGCGACCGGAGGCGCCGCAACAGGCGCGGACTCCACCGACGGCGAGACCTCGGGCGGGACCGGGACCGCGGCAACCCGAGCCTGCTCCGCAGCGGACACGTGCTCCTGCCGAGGCACGCTCTGCGCGGCCCCCTGCTCCACCGTGCTCACGGCCTTCGAGCCGGACGACACAGCCTCCGTCGCCGACGACGAGGCCTGCGCCTCCGCGCCCACGCTCAGCGAGGCGGGCACATCCACCAGCCCGCCGACGAGCGGCACGGACTGCAGGGAGCTCGTCACATACGACAACGAGTATCCGCTGACGAAGCTCGCCCGGAACGCCTCGGGCCCACTCAGGGCCGGAGCCTCCTCCTCGGGCTCACGCTTCTTCCCCTCTTCCACCGCGCTCGCCAGCGCCTCGGCCGCGCGAGCCACCACGCCTGCCTCGGGCGCCTTCACCGTGCCCCAGGGCGCGGGCAGACCCAGGTCACGGTCATACTCACCGCGCAGGTCCACATCCGTGAGGATTTCCATCGCCTCGGTCATCCGGGCGCGGAGCGCATCCACCTGGTCCGGCTCCACCAGCGCGTACACGGCGATGGAGTCCGGCGCATACAGCTCCATGAGTCGGGAGTACGCGGCGCGAATCTCCTCCATGGGCGCTGTGACCGGGACCTCCAGGAGCTCGTAATAGGTCTGCTGCGCGAAGGGCTTCATGGTGAAGACGAGGGGTCGGGGGTCGCGTCGAGGGCGAGCAGTCGTGAGGCGATTCGTTGGATGGCCAGGGCGGCCGGGGCGTCGGGACGTTCGATGAGCACGGGGCGCCGCTTTCGCACCGCGCGCCATGCCTCATCGTCATACCGGATGGCGCCCAGGTCATCCATCGCGATGCCGAAGAACTTCTTCCACGCCGAGGCCACCGCCGCACCCACGTTCAGGTCCGCGTCCGTGCGCGCCTGATTCACCACCAGCCGGATGCGGAACTCGGCCAGCTCCCGCTCCAGTCGCTCCGCACCCGCTGGGTCCTTGTTGCGCACCTGCGCCAGCACGTCATGCAGCGTTCTCAGCGAGCCCTCCCGGGTGGTGAGCGCGCTGTCCACCAGGTCCTGGATGCCGTACTCCGCCTCCATCTGCTGCAGCCGCCGGAAGAACGCCGCCTTCGCGAAGCGGTACGCGTTCTCCACCGACGTCGGCTCCGGCAACACCACCAGCAACCCGTGGTCCGCCAGGATGAAGAAGTCGATGGTGTTGAAACTGGTTCCCGCGCCCAGGTCCAGGATGAGGTAGTCCGCCGACGCGCCCATCAGCGTCTTGAGCAGCTTCTGCTTCTGCGCGTACTTGAGGTTCGCCGCGTCCAGCGCGTCCTGCGCGCCCGCGATGAGCGACAGCCGGGGCACGCCCGTGGGGACGATGACGTCCTCGAGCCGCGCCTTGTTGCGCCGCAGGAAGTCGGACAGCGTCGCCTCCGGCTGCCCCACCCCCAGGCACGTGTGCAGGTTCGCCCCGCCCAGGTCCGCGTCCACCAGGAGCACGTTCAGCCCCGCCTGGGCCAACGCCACGCCCAGGTTGGCGGACACCATCGACTTGCCGATGCCACCCTTGCCGCCGCCCACCGCGATGATGCGCCGGGGCCGCTGTCGAGCGCCGCCAACCCCTGGAGGCCCGGGGGCCACCGGCTCGGCGGTCGGGGTCCCCAGGGCACGGGCATCGGCCTGGGGCGCTCGCGGGGACTTGGACATGGGCAGGGGCATCAAAGCCCGTCCTACCGCCCGAGTCGACTCCCCGCCAATCCGTGGCCACTTCGTGGATCAACCCGAGCATGGCTCACCCCGCGACACCCCATTTTACAGGGTTCGCCAGGCAGGCCAGTGAACAAGCGCTCGGGCGCCCTACTCGTCCAGGAGCTCCACGTTCCAATACGAGGCGTCCGCCAGGTGCAGGAACGGCAACCACTCCTGATACGTCACCTTGCGCGTGGCGCCCCGGAACAACGGCGTCCAGCGCGGGCGCACCGGCTTCTTCAAGAGCCGCATGTCCGCCTGATCCGGCGTGCGCCCGCCCTTCTTCAGATTGCAGGGCACACACGAGCACACGACGTTCTCCCACGTCGTCTTGCCCCCCTGCGTACGGGGCATGACGTGGTCCAGGTTCAGCTCGCTGCGCGGCAGGTTCTTCCCGCAGTACTGACAGGTGTCCGCGTCGCGCGCGTAGATGTTGAGCCGGGAGAAGCGCACCCGCCCTCGGGGCAGGTGGTCATACGCGCTGAGCACCAGCACCCGGGGGACGCGGATGGTCCGGTTGATGGTGGTGATGCAGTCATTGGTGGCGCTCAGCGCCGCCCAATCATCGAACTCGTAGAGCCGGTACTGCGCGTCGATGGCCTTGGCGACGCCCTGATACAACAGGCTGAAGGCACGCTTCACCGACGTGACATGCACCGGTTGGTAATACCGGTTGAGTACGAGGACGGCGCTGTTGATCATGGTGGTTTCCCGGGACTTGCGGTCGCCACCCCTTCGGCGACCGACCTGAGCTCCTCCTCCGCGAGACAGCGGACGTCGAGGACCGCCTCGCCATCCGCGATCCTGCCAATAACCGGCATTCCGCCGGCGCGCAGGCGCTCGAGGAAAGATTCCGGTGCACCCACGTTGAGGATGCACGCAAAGGAAGGCAACCGGGCCAGCGGCATGGCGCCCCCGCCCACCTGTCCCACCACCCCGTCCACTCGGGCACTCACACCTTGCTCGGCCAACAGGTCCTTCAGCCGCAGCGCACGGGCGCGCAGTTCCTGGGACGACTGGGCGAGCAGTCTGTACGTGGGCACGGCCCCTGGCTTGCCGTCCCGATACAACTCCAGCGTGGCCTCCAACGCGGCCACCGTCAGCTTGTCCACCCTCAACGCCCGGGTGAGCGGATGCGCCTTGATGCGCGCGAGCAACGCCGAGCGCCCCACCACCACGCCCGACTGCGGTCCCCCCAACAGCTTGTCCCCCGAGAACGCCACCACATCCGCGCCCTCGGCGACCACCTGCGCCACCGTGGGCTCCTGCCCCATCCCCTCCCCCACCATGGGGACCAGCGCCCCCGACCCCAGGTCCTGGAACACGGGCACCCCGCGCTCGCGGCCCAGCGTCGCGAGCGCTCCCACGCTCGCCTCCTCGGTGAAGCCCACCACCGCGAAGTTGGAGCGGTGCACCTTCACCAGGAGGCCCGTGTCGTGGCCCACCGCGGCCGCGTAGTCGGACAGCCGCGTGCGGTTGGTGGTGCCCACCTCCACGAGCCGCGCGCCGGACTGCCGCATGACGTCCGGCACCCGGAAGCCTCCGCCAATCTCCACCAGCTCCCCGCGCGACACGACACACTCGCGGCCGGACGCCAGCGCGGCCAGCACGAGCAGCACCGCGCCCGCGCAGTTGTTGACGACGAGCGCGTCCTCCGCGCCGGTGAGCTGACGCAAGAGCCCCACCACCGGCGCGTAGCGGCTGCCCCGCTCGCCTTCGTCCAGGTCGTACTCGAGATTCGAGTAGCCCCGCGCCACCTCGGCCACCCGCGCCACCGCCTCCGGCGCGAGCGGCGCGCGCCCCAGGTTGGTGTGCAGCACCACGCCCGTGGCGTTGAGCACCGCGCGCAGCCCCGGCGTGGACAACGTGCTCAGCGCGTCGCCCACGTCCGCGTCGTCGAAGGGGCGCGCGTCGCCCTGGAGCAGCCGCGCGCGCACGCGGTCCACCGCCAGACGCAGCGCGGACACGGCCCTGGCGCGGGGAACACCGGACAGCAGCGGTTCCAGCGACGGCCGTCGCAGGAGCTGCTCGATGGAGGGGAGTGCGCGCAGCAGCGCGTTCTTCCCGCCGTCTACGCTGTTCGACGGGGGGCCCACGCTCGCGAGTCTAGGAGACGCGCGGCCCGCACGCCAATCCAGCGGGGGTGTCAGCCAGGTGACGTCCCGCTCACGCGCGGGCTTCTTCCTGGATTCCCCGCTCGACTCATGGCGCCGTCAGATAGAGGCTGATGTCCTCGCTGGCGCCGGGCAGTCGCATGTACCGCTCGAAGCGCAGGCCCAGCCGCTCCAGCAGCTTGATGGAGCTGACGTTGTCCTTGGAGACAATGGCGGCGATGCGCGAAATCGCGTGGTCCTCCCGCGCGTGGCGCAGCACCGCCTCGGCGGCCTCTCGCGCGTAGCCCTGGTTCCAGTAGGCCGGCATGAACGCGAAGCCGATGTCGGGGTGCTCCAGCGCGTCGCGCTTGAGCAGGCCACACAGCCCCATGGACGCGCCGTCCTTCCGGCCCTCCACCAGGTACAGCCCGTAGCCGAGCTGGGCGTACTGCGTCAGGGGCACCGTCTTGATGTAGTCGTGGGCGGCCTCGAGGGTGCGCACGCCACGGTCTCCAATGAAACGCAGCCACGAGGGCTCGTTCAACATCCCCAGGATGAAAGCGGCGTCCTCATGCGTCACGCGACGCAGGACCAGCCGCTCCGTCTCCACCACTTTCATGAGAAGCTTTCTCCGCGCAGCCCGTGCACTTGTAGGAGCGATACATGTGTCGCGCCCGCTCGCGAGCCCACCTCGGAGGATGTACCAAGGATGTCCACCGCCTCAAGCCCCGACGCCCGCTTCCAGATTGAAGTCCTCAAGCTGCTGCTCCAGGTCGCCAGCGGAGACGACGGGGTCAGCCGCGAGGAGATCGACCACATCATGGCCACCGCCCGGGGGATGAGCGTTCCCCTGCCGGACCTGGAGCAGCTGGCGAAGTGCCTGCAGAACGGCACGCCGCTGCCCGCGCCCAACCTGGGCATCCTCAAGGCCCACCCGAAGGCCGTCATCGACGCGGCGCATGACCTCATCGCCAGCGACGGGCACATCCACCCGAGCGAAATCGAGATGCTGCGCCAGCTGCGCGAGCTGCTCGGCGTGGCGGCCTGACACCACGCCACGCGCCCGAGCCTCCATGCGGGACCACCGGGACGTGGAGTACGTCCCGGCGGGCTCCCTGCACGACTTACGGGTCGACCTCGTCGACCTCCAGCTCACTGCCCGCGCCGCTCAGCAGCTCGAGCAGCTCCGCCGCGCCACCCTCGCTGTCGACCAGCGCCGTCAGCTTGCCGCCGCCGAGGAACTGCATGATGAACTGCTTCTGCATCTCCGCCCGGCCGCCCTGAACCTCACCCAGCACGGTGAGCGTGTTCGGCTCGTCGTGTCCGACGACGCGCTCGGAGATGTCACAGTTCCCCAGCACGAGCACGTTGGCGTGGAGCTCCGCCGTGCCGACCCTCAGGTCACCGAGGACGAGCATCCCGCCCGGCCCCTTCAACACCAGCGTCTCCACATCCACGTTCCCCGTCACCACCACGCATTCGCCCGAGGCGAAGGTCCGGGAGGTGTCCTTCAGGGATTCGTGGAGGTCGATGCCATCCCGTAGCATCGAGAAGATATCGACGGGCGCGGCCAGGAGGCCGTCCTCGTCCAACGTGGTGAGCTGCTCATCCGCGGCCTCGAGGGCCTCTGCACGATCTTGGAGCTTCTTGGGGAAAGGAGTCATGTACCCCTCCGTCCATATCGCGAATCCCGTTCCCGGGAAGCAGGAAGAGACCATCCCCCACGAACATGACGAACGCGCGCCAATGGACAGGTGGCTCGCCTCGTCGCCCCCAGGGCAGGTGACCGCCCGCACGCACAAGCACGGACGGTCACACCCCCGGCGGTCACCCGTCGCTCATGGCCTCAGCTTGACGTGCAGCAGGTCCAGCCGGCGCGAGGTCGGCGTGTACCAGGTGCCCTCCAGCTCGATGGACTGTCCCAGCTCTCCCGTCAGCACCACACCGCCCGTCACCGCCGTCAGCCGAGGGAGCTGGAGCGGCTCGAACACCCTCACCCAGCGCGTCTGGAGCGTCGGCGAGAAGCTGGCCACGGTGGGTCGCTCCGGCGCCACCGTCTCCGGCGGCCCCACGGTGCCCAGGCCCAACAGGCCCCCGTTCCCCGCCTGGACCGTGAACAGGTTCCCGTTGGCATCCGCGACCAGCGAGCCCAGACCATAGGCGTTCGTCGTGCTCAGCGGGAACTGCCGCAGCGTCAGCTCCGCGCCCGTGGCGGTGAGCCGGCCCAGGAACGGTTCGCGCGGTCCATCGTAGGAATCGTCCGGCTCGGCGCTGGCGTACGGGGTTCCCGCGAAGGTGAAGCGGCCATCGAAGTCACCCGTGAAGGCCACACCCCCATCCGGCAGCACCGCCACCTGGCGCACGTCCGCGAACACCGTGTCGTAGGACGTCGGCAACAGCCACTGCCACAGGGGGGCTCCCGTCACGCTCCAGCGCGCCACGAACACCCCACCCTGCGCGAGCGCGCCCGAGCCGAAGTCGGTGCCCGGCCCCGCCCAGCCGCCCACGGTGATGGTCTCCTGCGCGTCCACCGCGACGCTCACCGCCTGCGTGCCCCGCATCGCGTTCGTCTTCAGCACGCGCGCCCACTGGTAGGCGCCGTCCCACTGGAGCTTGAGGACGAAGGAGTTCGGGTACTCGTCGTCGTAGGGGAAGGGCTTGCCGGCGTCGACCTCACCGCCACCGAAGTCCGTCTTGCCCCAGAAGCCACCCGTCAACACCGCGCTGCCGTGTGCGTCCGTCGCCAGGTCGTGCACGAACATGGGGTTGTCGAGGAGCTCGTCGTCCCGGCGGAAATACGCCGTGTAGCCGCGCGTCCAGTCCACCGCGCCCGACGGCGTCAGCTTCATCACGAACATGCCCGTGCCCCGAGGCAGCGCGCCCTTGCCCAGGTCCGGAGCGCCTCGGTATTCCCCCGCGACGAGCACGTTGCCCAGCGTGGTCACCGTCACCTTGCGCAGCTCCACGTCGGGCTGGGTGAACGTCAGTCGCCACGCCACGGAGCCATCCGCCCGGTGCAGCGTCACGACATCCGTCTGCTCGGCCCAGGACTCACCGTCCCGCGTCTGGGCCTGGGTGCCCACGACGGCGAAGCCACCGTCCGGCGCGGGCGCCGTGTCCCGCGCGCGCTCCGCCGAGGCATTGTTCGTCTGCTTCACCCACGCCGTCGTCCCCGAGGGCTGCGTGCCCCGGTACGAGCAGAACGGCTCGCTCTGCGTGACGACGACCAGCCGGGGCGCCGCGTCCAGCAGGCCCTTCGCGCTGGCCTCCCTCGACGCGAAGCTCGACGCATTGGAGGAGTCCGCGAGCAGTCCGAAGGCGTACCGCCCCGAGGTCGTCACCACGCTCGTCACGTCGTACTCCACCCACTGGTCCTTCTTCACCGCGCCCGCGTCGCCCACCAACGCCGTCATCGCGGGCGGGTTCTGCCAGGTCGCGGTCGCCGGGTCGAACGGCTGCGCCTGGTAGAGCAGCGGCCCGTTGTCCGTCGCCTCCAGCGCGTAGAGCTGGAGCAGCACGCGACGCACCGGCGCGGCGTCGAGCTGGACGTCGAACTCCAGGAAGCCGTTCATCCCCGGCGAGCCATCCACGCGCACCGACGCCTCCCGGTGGAACGTCGTCGTCGGGCGGTCCGCGCTCACATAGGTGTCGTGCCGGAGCTCCGTCACCTTCGAGACGACCTCCCGGCGCGTCATGCACGCATCGGTCGGCGCGGCCCTGGAGGCCCCCGTCCACACGAGCAGCTCCGGGCCAATGCCTTCCCAGTGCTCCCCCGAGAAGAAGGTCACCGCGTCACCCGACGTCGCATACACGCCGAAGGTGAAGTTGCCGTTGCCACGCACCAGGTCCGTGACGTCGTAGTCCACGTACCCGGAGGGCGAGAGGTAGGGCAGCCGGTCGACCTCCGCGCCCACCTTCGTGGGCCGGGTGTTCCAGGAGACGCTCATCTCGCTCCAGGGCCCCTGCGTCGCGTAGACCGCCGGTCCACCCATCGTCCCATCCAGGCCCACGTGCATCCGCAGCACCGCGCGCTGCACCGACTCCGTCAGGCCCAGCACGTCGAAGCGCAGGTGCACCTCGCGCTCGGGCGACTGCCTCACCCACAGGTCCGTGTCGAAACCACCCTCGGTGGACGTGGGCGCGTCGGCGGAGACATAGGTGTCGTCGCTCGCGGGGAAGACCACCGGAGGGCTCGACACCGTGATGGGCAGCGCGGGGTGCGGGGGGTGGTCCTTGGCGGACTGGACGGTGAGGACCAGTTGGGGACGCAGGGACGTGTTCGGGTGCTCGCTCGACGCAATCGTCACGCCGTCCGTGCTGTCGGCCACCAGATGGACGTCCGTGAAGGCGCTCGTGGAGATGTGCAGGTCGGTGATGTCCAGTTCGATCCACGTACCGCTGGCCACGGCCCCCGCGCTGCTCAACGCGGAGAATCCATCCCGCGTCGGCCGTGTGTTCCAGGTCGTCAGCTCGTTCCAGGCCCGTCCCCCGATGCGAGGGTCGTGCGCCGTGGGCCCATCCGCCGAGCCATCCAAGGCATACACACGCAACCGGGCGGTGGTGATGGTGCCGTCCACCGGAGCGACGAAGAAGCGCAGATACGCCTCCGACTCAGGGGACCGGTCCACCTCCATCGTCGGCTGCGAGCCGAAGCTCGTCGCCGGCGAGGCCGCCGACACATACGTATCCGCCGCCGCGACAATCGCCACGGTCTGCGTGACGAGCTCCTGCGCGCTGCTCCCCGTCTCCGGGTCAACCCCTGTTCCTGGTTGGGCACTTCCGCACCCATTCAGGAAGAAAAGTGCCACTCCCAGACTCCAACCCATTGCACCCACTGTCCACCGGTTCACGTGACCTCTCCCTCGCGTGCTGCCATTGCATTGGGAAAGCAACAGCTGCGCCAACGCGTGCGAGCCATTGAATGACCTGGAGTGGATGTCATTGCCGGAAAAATGCGACCGCCCGGTCACTGGACCGAGCGGTGGTGAACAGCACGTCTGGGTGCCATCCCAAACCCTAAAGACGCAGCATCAGGTGCAACACATCCGAGCGGCGTGACGTCGGCGTGTACCAGACGCCATCCACCTCGAACGTGTTGACCAGGTCCCCGGTGAAGAGGATACCGCCCGGCAGCGGCGTGAGGAGGTTCGACTGGAGCAGGTCGAACACCCGGACCCAACGCGTCTCCAGCGAGGCAGTGAAGCTGGCCACCGTGGGCCGGTACGGCGCCTCCGACTCCAACGGGCCGACGTCCCCCAGGCCCAGCAGACCTCCGCCGCCCGCCTGCGTCGTCACCAGGTGCCCCTCGGCGTCGACGATGAGGTCTCGAAACGTCAGCTGACGGAACGTGCGCAGCACCACGTCCGCCCCCGTGGCGCTCAGCCGACCGAGCATCGTGTCCCGCAGCCCACCGTCGTACTCGTCGGGCTCGCGGCTCGCGTACGACTGGCCCGCGAAGTCGAAGCGTCCACCGAAGTCCCCGATGAACGCCACGCCACCGTCGGGCAAGACGGCCAACGCCTTCAGGCTGCTGAAATAGACCGGGATGAGCCGCGCCCAGCGATACGCACCGCTCGCGTCCCACCGCGCCACGAAGGGACCGCTCTGCGCGAGAGGCCCATCGCCGAAGTCCGTCGCCCTCCCCGCCCAGCCGCCCACGGTGACGTTGCCGCCGGCATCCACCGCCACGCTCGTCGCCAGCGTGCCACGCAGGGTGTCCGCCAGGAGCAGCCTCGCCCACTGGTAGCCCCCCTGCCCGTCCAGCTTCAGCACGTACGAGTTCGGATACGTGTCGTCATAGGGGAACGGCTTGCCGGAGTAGACAGGCCCCGCGCCGAAGTCCGTGTAGCCCCAGAACGTGCCCACCAGCACCGCGCCGCCCTGCGCGTCCGTGGCCAGGTCGAGCACCTGCATCGGGTTGTCGAGCCGCTCGTCGGCTCGCTGGAACCACGCGGTGAAGCCCCGCGTCCACTCCACCGCGCCCGACGCCGTCAGTTCCAGCACGAACATGCCGGTGCCCTGGGGCAATGCGCCCGTCCCGAGGTCCGGTGTCCCGGCATAGGAACCCGCGGCGAGCACGTGCCCCTGCGCCGTCACCGCCACCTTCGAGAAGTGGACCTGCGCCTGCGAGAAGGCGCGCGTCCACACCACGCTCCCGTCCTCGCGGTGCAGCGTGAGGACGTCCGTCCGCTCGGCTGAAGCAGGCGCATCTCGCGTCTGCTCCTGGTGACTGAGGACGACGAAGCCTCCACCCGGCGCGGGCGCGGTGTGCTGCGAGCGCTCCGCCTCCACCGCCGTGGACTGCTTCACCCACGCCGTCGTCCCCGAGGGCTTCGTGCCCCGATACGAGCAGCGCGGCGCCGTGTCGGTGACGACGACGAGCTGGGGCGCGGCGTCGAGGATGCCGAGTTCACGGGCCTCGGACGACGCGAAGCGCAGCCCATCCGCCGAGTCCGGCACCAACGCGAAGGCATGACGCCCCGACGTCGTCACCACGTCCGTCACGTCCACCTCCACCCACGAGTCGCGCGTCACCGCGCCCAGGTCCGCCAGGGCGCCGCCCCTCACGACAGGACGATGGGCCCAGTCCGTCGTCGCCTCGTCGAACGGCTGCGCCGGGAACACCTGCGGGCCATTCGCCGACGCATCCAACGCATACAGGCGCAGCAGCACCCGGCGCACGGGCTGCGCGCCGAGCTGCACGTCGAAGTCCAGGAAGCCCTCCGCGCGCGGCGACCCATCCACGCGCAGCGAGGCCTCGCGGTGGTACTTCGTCGACGGCGTCTCCGGCGTCGCAAACGTGTCATTCAGCGGGTGGACGGTGGTCGCGATGACCTCCTGTCGCGTCAGGCAGTCGTCGCCCGGCTCGCTGCGCGACGCGCCGGCCCACACGAGCAGCCGGGGCTCCAGGTCCGCGGCCTCGCGCGAGTGGAACGACACCTCGTCCCCCGAGTTGCCATACAGCCCGAAGGTGACGTCCCCGTTGCCGCGCACCTGGTTCGTGACGTCGTACTCGACGAAGCCATAGGGCGCGAGGAACGGCGCCCGGTCCAACGTGCCGCCCACCCGCGCCGGACGCGTGCTCCACGTCAGGCCCGACTCGCTCCACGGGCCCTGGGTACCGAAGACAGACGGGCCACCTTCCGCGCCGTCCGCGCCCACCCGCAGGCGCAACACCGCGCGCTGCACCGTCTCCGTCAGCCCCGTCACGGAGAAGCGCAGGTGTGCCTCACGCCGCGGACTCGAGCCCACGCGCAGCGCCCGCTCCGCGCCCCCCTCCGAGGAGCCCGGCGCGTCCTCGGAGACGAACGTGTCCGCGCTCGGGACGAAGGACACCGGCGCACCGGACACCGTGAGCGGTACCGGGCGCGGCGGCGGATGGTCCGACGCGGATTCGACGGTGAGCACCAGTCGGGGACGCAAAGCCGGGTCGGGATGCTCGCTCGACGCGAGCGTCATGCCGTCCGTGCTGTCCCCGCGCAGGAACACGTCCACGTCGCTGCCCTGCGAGATGGACATGTCGCTGATGTCCAACTCCATCCAGGTGCCGCTCTGCACCGCGCCCGCGCTGACCACGCCCCAGTACCCGCCCCAGTCCGGGCGGCTGTCCCACGTCGTCAGCTCGTTCCACGGACGCACGCCGGGCGGGTCGAACACCGTGGGGCCATCGGCCGAGCCCTCCACCGCGAACACCCGCAGCCGCGCCGTCGTCACCGTCCCGGTGAAGGGCGCGATGAAGAAGCGCAGGTACGCCTCGGACTCGGGAGCGCGGCCCACCTCCAGCGTGGGCGAGTCGCCGAAGCGCGTCGTCGGGGACGTCGCCACCACGTGCGTGTCCGCGCCCGCGACGAACGTCACCGTCCGGGTGACCAGCTCCTCGTCACTCGACTCCGGGCTCGAGTCCGGGGAGGCCACCACCGGCGTGGAACTCCGTGCCCCATGTTGGGAAGGCCCACACCCACCCAGGAGCACGAGCGCCACACCCACCCCCCACCCCACCGCCCCGACTGTCTTGCGCCGCACGACACCTCTCCCTCGTGTTCAACGAGGGAGGTGGCTGAGCAACAGGTGCGCCAGCGATTGGCCACCCGAGGACAGATGGAGCCGAGGCATCGCTCCCCCGCCTGACGAGCAAGGGGGCGCCTTCCAGGCTCAGTACACGTTGTACTTCTTGCGCAGCGCCTCGTGCTCGTCCGCGTTGCGCGAGGGGTGCAGGTTCTTCTGCGCGTCGTGCAGGTAGTACCAGAACTCGCTCGGCTTCGGCGCCATCGCGGCCTGGAGCGACTCCACCGTGGGCGCGCCGATGGGCCCCGGCGGCAGGCCCTTGCGGTGCCGCGTGTTGTACGGGTCCTCGGGATCTCTCAGCCGCTTGAGGAACTCCTTGCGGTCATTCCACTGCGCCAGCACGTAACGCGACGTCGCGTCCACGCCGAGCGGGAAGCCCTTGTCCACGCGCTTCCAGAGGATGCCCGCCACCAGCGGACGCTGCGCCGGCACCGGCTCCTCGCGCTCCAGCATGGAGGCCATCACCACCACCTCGTGCAGCGAACGGCCGCTCTTGGCGATGGCGTCCTTGTTCGGCGTGAAGAAGCGCGCGGCGAACGCGTCCAGCTGCCGCTGGATGAGGTCCTCCACGTCCACGTCCCCGGGGATGATGCCGTACGTCTCCGGGTAGAGGTAACCCTCCAGCGTGGTGACGGGCAGCGGGAACGGCGCCTTGAAGCGGCTGGGGTTGCTGGCCGCCGCGATGTACTCGCCCGGCTTGATGAGGTTCGCCGCGACGAGCGCCGCGTCCGTGTCGCGCAGCCGCCAGCCCTCCACCACCACGAACGGGATGTCGTCCGGGAGCGGGTTGCCCTCCAGCGCCTTCGCCAGCTCCGCCACCGTCATGGACGGGCTCACCGGATGGCGGCCCGCCTTGGGCGAGAACCCACCCCGACGGAACAGGTGGTAGCGCCAGACCTTGGTGTCCGCGAGCAACCCCTGCGTGACGAGCAGGCCGCCCAGGCCCCTGCCCGAGGTGCCCTTGGGCACGGTGAACTCCACCACGGGTGCACCCGGAGCGGCGACGGCCTTGTTGACCGCCCCCTCCATCACCACGAAGGCGCCCACACCCGCCACCACCGCCAACACGATGACCACTGCCAGAGCCGCGAGGACTTTCTTCATCGCGGCGCAGGGTAGCACCGACGCCGCGGCCTGCATCCTTCCGTGTCATCGGATGTCCGCTCCCAGGCGCTCCCCTGCTGGCCAGCCCAGGCAGCCCCCTGCCTCAGCCACTCGAATCGCCGGCCGGCCGCGCGCCCGGGCTCCGTGGCGTCCCCTGGAGCCGGGCCCCATCTTCGCGACGGTTGCACCCATCCGAAACGCGAGGACACGCCATGGCGACACAAGCGTCCACAGGGGCCGGGAAGATCACGGGCAGCTACCTCACCACCCGCGACGGCACGCGGATCTACTTCAAGGACTGGGGCCCCCGGGATGGCCAGCCCATCGTCTTCTCGCACGGCTGGCCGCTGTCGGCCGACGCGTTCGAGGACCAGATGATGTTCCTGTCGGACCGCGGCTACCGCACCATCGCGCATGACCGGCGAGGCAACGGTCGCTCCTCACAACCGTGGAGCGGCCATGACATGGACCACTTCGCGGACGACCTCGCGGACCTGACCTCGGCGCTGGGGTTGAACAAGGCCGTGCACGTGGGCCACTCGACAGGCGGTGGCGAGGTGGCCCGGTACATCGGCCGTCACGGCACCTCGCGCGTGGCGAAGGCGGTGCTCATCGGCGCGGTGCCGCCCATCATGCTCAAGACGGACTGGCACCCCAATGGACTCCCCATGAAGGTGTTCGACGACATCCGCGCGGGCGTACGCAATGACAGGGCGTCGTTCTTCCGCGAGCTGAGCCTGGCCTTCTTCGGCTTCAACCGCCCGGGCGCGAAGGTCTCCGAGGGACTTCGTGACACGTTCGTCATGCAGGGACTGATGGGCTCCATCAAGGCCGAGTACGACACCATCAAGGCCTTCTCGGAGACGGACTTCCGCGCGGACCTGGCGAAGTTCGACGTGCCCACGCTGGTCATGCATGGCGATGACGACCAGATCGTCCCCATCGACGGCGCGGGCCGGCTCACCGCCACCTTGGTGAAGGGCGCGAAGCTCAAGGTCTACCCGGGCTTCAGCCACGGCATGTGCGCGGTCAACAAGGGCATCATCAACGAGGACCTGCTCGCCTTCATCCAAGGCTGACGACTCGGGGCCGCGCGGACACGTTCGCGCGGCCCATTGCTTTTTCTTGATGCGGGAGCAGCACCCCCCCGAATTAAAGTGGTGCGCGGACGTCTGACTTCCGTTCACGACGGAGACACCCCCCCGGCCTCGGCTCCCTTCGAGGTCAACCATGTGGTCGTCACAGCTGCGAACGCGAGCCATCGCGGCGTTCGTTCTTTTTCTCGGGGTGTCGGGCGTACAAGGACGTGCGTGGGGTGCCACGCCCCAGTCGGGCCCCGTGCTCTCCACGGAGCGGCCCGTGGGGGCCACCCGGTCGGGCCCGGCGCACCTCACCCAGTATGAGTCCGCCCTGGCCTGGGGCACCTCGAACTACCTCGCGGCCTGGGTGGACTTTCGTCACGGCATCCATGGGGAGGAGGGCCATGGGACACAGGTCTACGCGACCCGACTGAGCGCCTCCGGTGAGGTGCTGGACGCCGCGGGCATCCGCTTGAGCACGGGCGCCCATGTGCCGCACTATCAGCAGGGGATCTCCATCGCCGCGGACAGCACGGGCTTCCTCGTGGCCTGGCAGGACGCGTCGCTCGACGGCAACACAGTCGACCCGCTCCTCGGCACGCGGGTCGGCGCGGATGGACAGGTCGTGTGGGCCGGGAAGGAGTTGATCCGCCCCAGGGCCGGGACCTCCACGCTGACCAGACTGGCCTTCACGGGTGATGGCTATCTGCTGGTCTGGAACGAACGGACGGCCGAGGGGCGGGAACGCATCCTCGCCTCGCGGGTGGAGCTCGATGGAACGGTGCTCGACCCCACGGGAGTGGACGTGGGGGTAGGAAGCATCGCGCGGATGACCTGGACACCCCAGGGCGGGCTCCTCCTCTATTGGTCCCAGGGAATCTGGGGCATCCGGGTGAATGCCCGTGGAGAAGCCCAGGGGAGCGCGTTCCGCATCAACGCGCCCGACGTCGAGCGACCCGGCAGCCCACAGGTCGCGTTCGATGGCACGAATCACCTGGTCGTCTGGACCGAGCCAGCCCCGGAATCCAGCGGCGAAGACAAGGTCCTGGGCGCGCGCGTCAGCCCCA
This sequence comes from Myxococcus guangdongensis, assembly GCF_024198255.1. Lineage (NCBI taxonomy): Bacteria > Pseudomonadati > Myxococcota > Myxococcia > Myxococcales > Myxococcaceae > Myxococcus > Myxococcus guangdongensis. Next base: position 338,093 of record NZ_JAJVKW010000004.1, on the reverse strand, counting down.
CGCAGGGCGTCCTCGGTGCGCCCTTCTTCATCCACGACGCCCCCACCTACCAGTCCTTCCCTCAGGTCGCCTTCAACGGCACGAACTACGTGGTGACGTGGCAGGACGATGAGGTGCTCAACGGCGCACGCGTCACCAGCATCTACGCCAGGCGGCTCTCTCCCTCCGGAGTGGTGCTCGACGCCGAAAGCTACCTTGTCCGGAGGAACCCGGGAAACGTCGCCCTCTTCCAGGAGGCGATGGCGGCCTCCGGCACGGACATCCTCGTCACCTGGCACAGCAGGCTCGGGGACCTCGACGACGCCCTCTACGCCTCGCGGATGGACAGCACGGGGGCGCCCCTGCCGGACCCGCTCCTCGTCTCGTCAGCCTCCAACACACAGCTCTCACCCGCGATGGCCTCGGGTGGCGAGCACCACCTGGTGGTCTGGACCGAGCCGAATGCGCTCCCGCAGGGCTCGGACATCTTCGGCACCTTCGTGGATGACGCGGGCATCGAGGTGACGCCGGGCGGCTTCGCCATCACCCAGTCCGCGCAGGACCAACAGCACCCCGCCGTCGCGTTCGATGGCACGCACTTCCTGGTGACCTGGACGGAGACGGTTTCAACCACCACCACCTACGTCATGGCGCGACGAATTCCCGCGTTCGGCGCTCCCGTCAAACCCGAGTTCCGCATCAACGCGTTCGCGACCACCTCGGCCCGGCCGAAACTCGCGTGCGTCACGAAGACGTGTCTCGTGGCGTGGTATGACCCGTCCTCCAACCCATCGTCGGATGCAATCACCAGCAACTACGTGAACCCGAACGACGACGTGCTCCCCCGGGGTGCGTCAGCGGAGCTCGTCGGGCGAGGCCCCCTGGAGAAGGACCTGTCGGTCTCCACCAGTGGAGCGCACTTCCTCGTGGTGTACAGCTCGGGCTTCAACACGGGAACGAACACCCGACGCGTCGAAGGCAGGCTGGTGGCGACGACCAGCGGCCAGCCCGGCACCAACAGCTTCCCCATCAGCGAGGCGGCATCGGGGATGCGCTCCCCGTCCGCCGCGTTCGACGGGACGAACCACGTCGTCGCATGGATGGAGGGCTCGCAGGTCCGGGCCACCCGCGTGAGCGTCGGTGGCACCGTGCTGGAGACCACGCCCTGGGAGATGTCTCCGGTGGAGTCCTCGCTCGAGCAGCGTCCGACGGTCGTCTCCGACGGCATCTCGTCGCTCGTGCTCTGGGCCTCGCGTCCTCCCGAGGGCTCGACGCTCAACACGATTCACGGCACGCGGACGATGGCGTTCGACAGCACCCCGGGCACGCCCCAGGTCCTGGCCGCCGCGCCGTGGAGCGACACCTTCGCGGCGGGCACCTCGATGAAGCCCGGGCAGTTCCTCGTCGCGTACTCACGGTTCGAGGGGCCGCCGCATGGCACCCATCGGCTGTTCACGCGCAAGGCCCGCTACAACACCGCGCCCCAGGTGACGGACCGCTCGCACCAGATGGTGGAGGACAGGTCGCTCGACCTTTCGCTCACCGCGCGCGACGTGGAGAACGACGCGTTCACGTTGAGCATCTCCGCGGGGCCGACGCACGGCGCGGTGAGGGGAACGCCGCCGGACGTCACCTACACGCCCACGCCCGGCTTCCGCGGCGAGGACAGCTTCCAGTTCACCGCGACCGATACAGAGGGCATGTCGAGCACCGCCACCGTCCGGGTGACGGTCATCCGCGCACCCGTGGCGCCCCAGGCGGTGCCACTCGACCTCGAGCTGGACGAAGACACGACCCTCTCGTTCCGGCTGATGGCCACGGATGAGAACGGCGACGCGGTGACGTATCGGGTCGGCCCGCCTCCGCTGCACGGCACGCTGATGGGGACACCGCCAGACCTCCAGTACACGCCGCACGCGGACTTCAACGGCACCGACACCTTCGAATACCTCGCGAGCGACGGCACCCTCGAGTCCGCGCGGGTCCGGGTGACCATCACCGTGCGCCCCATCGATGACGCCCCGGTCGCGGAGGACTCTTCCTACATCGTGGACCGGTGGTCCTCCGTCGAGATCCTCCTGAAGGCCCACGACGTGGATGGAGATGCGCTCACCTACTCCGTGGCACAGCCGCGGAATGGAACGCTCACTGGCACCGCGCCGAACCTCGTCTACACCCCCTTCCCCAATGCCCGGGAGGACGAGTCGATCGTCTTCACCGTGAGCGACGGGAAGCGTGTGGCCACGGGCACCGTCACCATCGATGTCCGGTTCCAGAACGTCCCGCCCTTCACCCAGGATCAACGCCTCGCCGTCACCCCTGGGGAGAGCATCGACATCGAGCTCGACGTCGAGAACCCGGACGGTGATGCCCTGACCTATGTCATCACCGAGCAGCCCGCGTCGGGCACGCTGTCCGGTGAGCCGCCCCACCTGCGTTTCCAGGCGAGTGACTCGTTCACCGGAGAGGTGTCCTTCACCTACGTCGCCAGCGATGGTCTGGACTCAGCGACCGGCCGCGTGTTCATCCGGTCTCTCGCCAGGCCGGCGGCTCCGTCTCCCGGCAAGTCGGGGGGATGCTCGTCATCCGGCGGCGCACCGTCGCTCGTGCTGGTGCTCGGCGTCCTCGCCCTGCTCGCGCGGCGCCACCGCGGCTACGCACAGGCGCGCGTCACGAAGCACCGAGGCTGAAGTCGAGCGTCACGCGTGGGCCCGAGCTGCTTCGGTCGGGCCCACGTGCCACGCCCCGCCAGGACTTCCAGCAGGTCTCGTGATGCCTCGGCTTCGGCCATCCACGACGGAGGTCCGCTCCGCGCCCATTCCTGGCGAAGCGACACCTGGCGCGTCCAGCGCGGAACGACGAGAGCCACGCGGACACGCTCGTTCGCGCGGCCCTCATGTCGAAGGCGGATGTGACGGTGCCTCACGCATGCGGAAGTCATGATGATTCCGTGATGAGCGTTGGGACTCGCGCGGGTTTGAGTGTCCCGGACGCCCCCCCGGCCTCTGCTCCCCGCGAGGTCAGAAATGTCAGGACGACAAATGCGAATGCGAGCGCGAGCCATCGCCGCGCTCATGGTGTGTCTTGGTCTTGGGGTGTTCGAGAAACTGAGCCCCGCATGGGGCGCCACATCGACGGGCTCGTACGTCGAGGCGCCAGCAGGAGTGCCTAGGGCCTCGACGGGCGCCTCCCGGTCCAGGCTGTCCTCGGACCCGCTCGAGCACTTCCTGGCCCCGTCGCACTGGCTGGACGTCGCTCCGGCCCAGGTCACTCCACCCTTCCTCTCGCCGGAGCGGCACGTGGGCGCACGACAGTTGGGGCCCGCGCGCAAAGCCCAGTCCACGCCCAAAGCTTCGTCGGACGGGACGAACTTCCTGGTCGTGTGGAGCGATGAGCGTGACGAACGCAGCTACCGCCAGCTCCGCGCGACGCGCGTGAGTCCGACTGGAGAGGTGCTGGACCCGCTCGGAATTCCGCTGCCGGGCGTCGGGGCCAATCACCCACCTGCCGTGGTCTTCGACGGCACGCACCATCGCGTTGTCTGGGCGGGTTATGCGCCGACGAGAGGCACGGCCCTCTTCAGCGTTCGGGTCCGTCCAGATGGGACGGTGGTCGATGCCACACCGCAGGTCCTCATCCCCGCACCCTTCGCCGCGCATCGGGAGTTCAGCGCAGTGGAGCTCATCTTCAACGGGACGGACTTCCTCCTGATCTGGGGCGAGCGGGAAATCGCCTCCTTCGAAACGCCCCAGCTGCGCGCGACCCGGGTGAGCCTGGAAGGCCTCGCGGCGACCCCCGCCGGCCACGAGCTCTACTACGGCGGTGACGCGAGGGTGGCGTGGAGCGGCTCGGAGTATCTCGTCGTCTCCACGGGGGTCTTTCTCTCCGACAACAAGCTCTGGGGCGCGCGGCTGGACGCGAACGGCGCGCTCATCGAGCGTCTCTTCCTGGAGCGACCCGCGGGTCGTGACCTGAGGCATCCCGCCATCGACTTCGACGGGGAGGAGTACTTCGTCATATGGAGCGAGGCACACGACACCACCCGCGCCGCCGTCGACATCAAGGGGGCACGGGTGAGCGTATCGGGGGCGCTGGCCACGCCCGTCACGCTCTTCTCCGGCGCGGGTGACCGCTGGCCCGTGGGCGTGGCGTTCGACGGCGCGAACCACGTGGTGGCCTGGACCGACTTCGCGGGAGGCGCGTACTACAACTCGGGAGGCCTGCGCGCCACGCGAGTCAGCCGCGCGGGAGCCGTGCTCGACCCGGCCAGCATCATCCTCCGGCGGAACACCGTGGATGGAGTGCGTGAAGGCACGGGACTCGCACTCACCCGAAGCGCCCTGCTCGTCGCCTGGCACGATGCCTCCAACGCGAGCGATGAGCAGGACACGTGGGCCTCGGTGATGAGCCTCTCGGGGACGGTCCTGAAAGCCGAGCAGCGGCTCAGCAGCTCGACGAATACGCAGACCCATCCCGCCATCGCCACCGATGGCGATGGGTACCTGGTCGTCTGGTCGAGCCGCGACCGGACGCCCCGGCTCGAGGACATTCACGGAACCTTCCTGAGCGCGGCCGGCACGGAGTTGACTCCAGGAGGTTTCGTCATCAGCGATGCCGTGGGAGCGCAGCGCTTCCCCACGGTCGCGTTCGATGGGACGCATTACCTGGTGCTCTGGCAGGACGAGCGCGCCACGCCCGAGAAGCCGAAGCTCTACAGCCGGAGGATTCCGCCGCCCGGCCACGGTGCGCCCGGAGCCGAGCTCCGCATCCAGAACGAGTACGAATACAACATGAATCAGCAGGTCGCGTGCGGAGGGGGCACCTGCCTGGTGGCGTGGTGGAGCGGCTACCAGCTGCTCGCGGCGCGGGTGAGCGCGAATGGAGAGGTCCTGGACACGACGCCACTCATCCTGACGCCGGGCGTGTGGAACATCTTCGCGACGCCCTCCGTGGCATTCGACGGAACGGACTTCCTGGTGGTCTGGGACCTCTCTCTCCCGGTGACTGGCGGCACGCAGCTCGAAGGAGTTCGCGTCAGTCCGCTGGGAGTCATCCATCCACCAGGGCGATTCCCCCTGGGAGCGCCGCTCGGGAGGCCCACGGACCGGCCCGCCCTGGCGTTCGATGGGCAGAACCACCTCCTGGTGTGGAGGGAGCCGACGTCAATCATGGGCATGCGCGTGAGCAAGGAGGGAGCGGTCCTCGACACCGAGCCGCTCGTGCTGGCGACCGGGCTCGACTTCCCAATCCTGCCGGACGTGGCTTTCGACGGAGAGGCCTTCCTCGTGATCATGTCGAGCAAGCTGCCCGGAGAATCGGGGCAGCCCCCCCAGCGAGTCTGGGCTCGACGCGTGCTGCCCTCGGGTGAAACCTCGGGAGACTTGATGGAGGTGGTACCAGGCCAGGAGAGCATCGTCTCGCGAGGGACGAGCATCGCCTCGGTGGGGGCCGGTCACTTCATGCTGGTCTCCTCGCGTTTCGCGAGCACGTCGCACGAGACGCTGCGGGTCCACGCTCGGGAGATCTCCTACAACCTGGGGCCAGTGGCCGAGTCGCGACAGCTCGTGCTCGAGGAGGACACGCCGCTCTCCATAACGCTCACGGCCTCGGACACGGAAGACGATGCGCTCGACTTCTTCATCACCGAGCCTCCCGCGCACGGCACGCTGACGGGCGCACCACCCCAGCTCGTCTACACGCCGGACGAGAACTTCCATGGGACGGACCAGTTCCGGTTCATCGCGAGGGACCACGGCGCGCCCTCGGATGTGGCCACCGTCGCGCTGACGGTGACCTCGAAGGAGGACGTCCCCGTCGCGCACGCGCTCACGCGATCACTCCAGGAGGACACGGCAGCGGACCTCGTGCTCTCGGGCTCGGATGGTGATGGGGACACGCTGACGTTCGAAGTTTCGGCGCAGCCCGCGCACGGCACGCTGACGGGCACACCGCCGACGCTCACGTACACCCCACACGCTGACTTCCATGGCATGGATGCCTTCGAGTTCGTCGTGTTCGATGGCAAGCAGGCCTCGGTGCCCGTCGCCGCGTCGCTCACGGTGACGCCGATTAACGACGCACCTGTCGCCCGGACCGGCCGCTTCACGGTGACCGCGGGAGGGAGCATCGAGGTGACCTTGGAGGGAAGCGATGTCGACGGCGATGCGCTGATGTACAGCGTGACGCGGCCGCCCACGAAGGGAGCGCTCTCGGGTACGCCGCCTCGCCTCGTCTATCGCGCGGACGAGGCGGAGCCAGCGGAGGACTCGTTCGAGTTCTCCATCAGCGATGGGGCGCTCAACGCGACGGCGACGGTGACGGTCGATGTCACCCGGCGGAACCGGAGCCCCGTCACCCGGGAGCAGACCTTCGTCGTCCAGCAAGGCGAGGCCATCGACATCGTGCTGGATGCGGAGGATCTGGACGGCGATGCGTTGACGTACGCCATCACCCAGGCGCCCGCGTCGGGCACGCTCACCGGTGAAGCGCCGACGCTGACCTATCGCGCCAGTGCGTCCTTCACGGGTGAGGAGTCGTTCACGTACACGGTGTCGGACGGGTTCGAGACCAGCGAAGGACGGGTGCGCATCGAAGTGCAGGCGCCCCCTGCTCCGCCCACGCCTCCCAAGCCTCCGCCCTCCGGTGGCTGCTCGGCCTCTCCAGGCCCCGCCTCGACGTCCGTACTGTTCGCGCTCATCGCCATGGCCCTGCTCGCGCGTCGAGCGGGCGCGTGACGCGCGCCCTGAAGCGACGCGTCCGAGCGTCAGCCTCGAGCCAGCCGCGCGCTCACGAAGGTCCGTCGTGAGCGCGCCGTTGCTTCATCACTCCCGGTTGGCGGTCTTGATGACGGGCAGCTTGGGCGCCCGGCCATAGAGCAACTGGTAGGTGTTGTACGAGCGCAGCACGCGCTTGATGTAGCCGCGCGTCTCGGAGATGGGGATCTCCTCCACCCACGCATCCAGCGGGAGGTCCGGCTTGTCCGCGCGCCAGCGGTTCACCGCGCCCGGCCCCGCGTTGTAGCTGCCCACCGCGTACGGCGTGTGGCCACCGAACTTCTTGAGCAGCCCCCCCAGGTAATGCGCGCCGAAGCGGATGTTGAGGTCCGGCTGGAGCAGTTGGTCCACCGTGAAGCGCTTGAGCTTCAGCTCCCGCGCCACACCCTTCGCGGTGGACGGCATGAGCTGCGTGAGGCCCAGTGCGCCGGCCCATGACAGCGCCTTCGGGTCCAACGCGCTCTCCTCGCGCATCAACGCCTGGAGCAGGTCCGCCTCCACGCCCGACACCGCCGTGTGCTTCTCGATGAGGTCGCGGAACGCGTTGGGATACGCCACCTCCCACACCACGCGCGTCTCGCGGGTGATGCGGCCACTCAAATCCTTGCGCAGCGCCAGCCGAGCCACCGCGTGCGCGGCGCGCTCGTCGCCCGCCTCGTGCAGCACGAGCACCAACAGTCGGATGGCCTCCGCGGGCTGGTTCGTCCGGCTCACCGCGAGCAGCTCCGACGACACCGCCTCCGGGAAGCCCAGGCGCAACAGCTCCACGCCCGCGCGGAAGTGCGGGTCCTCCCCCACCGGCCCCGCGAACAGCGGCCAGGGGCTCGCGGCCTCCGGTACCGCGAAGATCTCCGGGGAGATGCGCTCCAGTCGCTGCGGGTCCACGGAGGACAGCTGCGAGCGCGCCATCAGCCCGTAGTACGTCGCCGGGTGCTCGACGGAGATCTTCTCGAACAGCTCCGCCGCGCCCTGGATGTTGCCCTGGTCCTGGAATGTCCGAGCCCGCCAGTACCGCGCGCGCTCCACGTCGTAGCTCTCGTCCGCCTGCGCGAAGCGCTGCTCGATGCGGTCCAGGAACGACAGGCCCGCGTCCTCCACCTTGCTCGTGCGCGCGATCCAGTAGGCCTTGAAGAGCGCCTCGCCCAGGAAGTCCCCCTGGGGATACAGCCGCGCCAGCTCGTCCAGCCGCGCCATCGCCTCCTTGGGACGACCCGTCTTCACGTACAGGTCCGCCGCGTAGAAGAGCGCGTCGTCCGCGAAGCTGTGGTCCGGGAACTCGCGCGCCAGCCGCTCGTACGTCTCCGTGCCGCGCGACGAGTCGACGATGGAGCGCGACGAGCCGAGCACGTACAGCGCTCGCGCCAGGAGGTCGCGGTCCGTGCACTTCTCCACGACGGGCGACAGCATCTGGATGGCGCGCGTGTGCTCACGCTCCTTGCGCAGCCCCTTGCCGTAGGAGAAGTGCGCCCGACACGCGAGCGCGTCCGGGAGCTTCAGCTGCGTGAGCATCGGCTCCAGCTGCGCCAGGCCCTGCTTGTTGCGGTGCAGCTCCACCAGCGCCTCGCCGCGAGCCACCCGGGCCTCCAGCGGCGCCGTCTGACCCTTGAGCCGCTTGTCCGCCTGGACCGCCAGCGGCGACAACGGATGCGCGCCCCACAGACGCCACAGCGCCGCGCGCTCGGCGGCCTTGTCCTTCTTCTCCGCGGCGATGTCCGCGATGGCCATCAGCGCCTCGGCGCCCACGTTGCGCCCCCAGCTGGGCGCCGCGCGCGAGGTGAGCGGCTCCAGCGCCGCCATGGCCCCATCCGCGTCCTTCTTCTTGCGCAGCACCCGCGACAGCGCCAGCCGCGCGTCCACGTAGAGCCGGGACTCGGGCGGCACCTGGGCCAGCTGCACGGCGGCCTCGTCGTAGCGGCGCAGCCCCTCCAGCGCCACGCCCGAGTGCGTCAGGCAGCGGTCCCTCAGCGCGGGGTAGTCCGGCGCCAGGGCGGCCAGCTCCTTCGCGGCGGTCTCCTCGTCCCCCGAGCGCAGCGCGGCCAGGGCGCGCAGGTAGCGCACCGGCGCGCTGTCACCCTCGTCCTTCAAGAGCTCGCGGGCGCGGGCGAAGTGCCCCTTGTCGAAGGCCGCGCGGGCCTCCTTCTTCTTGCCCTCGCCGAAGTACGGCGACAGGTCCTCCAGCGCGTAGCGGCGGCCCCGGTGGACGACGGGTGCGGGCGGCGCGGCGTTGGGGAAGGCCGGGTTGAACACCTCCACGAAGCCCGGCGGCAGCGGCGCCTTCTCCGCGTCCGGCGGCGGCGAGAGCTGCGCCTCCGGGGGCGCGTTCTCGGTGTGGGTCGTGGGGGCCTCGGAGGCCTCCGTCCCGGAGGGAGCCTGGGACGAGGGAGCCTGCGCGGACAGCATGAGCGCGGAGGCGATGACGGCGAGCTTGGGCAGGAAGGGCTTCATACGCGGGGCTGGGGAGCCTGGGAGTTGGGCGCGGGCTCGCCCCAGGACAACCGGGGGTGCATGGAAAATTTCCGGAGGCTGTCACAGGTTAGACTGTCCGCCCGCCCATGGACATCCGGACTCAGAGCGCGCTGCTGGCATCCATCATCGGCCTCGCCCTTGGCGTGTCCATGTTGCTGCGGCCGGCCAGGCCCAAGGTGCTCACCCTGTACTCCGTCTTCGCCCTGACGGTGGCCGGGTACTACCTCTCGTTCTTCTTCCACAGCCTCTTCCCCGAGGTGACGTACCCCTGGGCGCACCGCATCACCCTGGGCATCACCGTCCTGGTCGCCTCGCTCATCCCGGGCGCCGCCGTGGGGTTCTTCCTCGAGTTCTTGGATGTCAGCAAGGGAACACACCTCGTCGGCCGCCGGCTCGCCCTCCTGTCGGTCTTCCTGGGCCTGGCCGTGGCGGTCACCCCCCTGGCCGACAAGCTGTGGGCCCGGGTGGCCATGGGCGTCTGGGTGCACGGCTCCCTGCTCGCCTCGGTGTCGTTGCTGCTCCACCGGGTGCGCAGCAACGACTCGCGCATCGAGCAGCTGAGGCTGATGTACCTGGCCATCGGCGCGGCGGCGGGCATCCTGTTCTCCGCGCTGGACTTCATCGGCCGCTCGGTGCCGTTGCCGACGCTGGGGCCGGTCTTCACGACGCTGTACCTGTTCTTCCTCGCGCAGACGCTGCTGCGGCTGCGGCTGATGGACCTGCACGAGCTGCTCGGGAAGATCGCCTCGCAGACGGTGCTGGCGGTGATTCTCGCGGCCGTCTTCACGGTGCTGACGGCGTGGGTGGACGAGGACACGGGCCTGTTCCTGTTCAACACGGTGGTGGCGGCGTTCGTCATCCTCATCCTGTTGGACCCGCTGCGAACGAAGGTGGAGGAGATGGTGGTGCGCATCTTCTTCCGCGAGCGCTTCGCGCTGCTGGACGCGCTGGGGACCTTGCGCGCGCGGATGGCGAACGTCATCGACATCTCCGAGCTGGCCACGCTGGTGCTGGACACGCTGCACGAGACGGGGCGCGTGACGCACTCGTCGGTGTACCTGCTCGCGGAGGACCGGCCCGGTTACCGGCTGCTCGACTCACGCGGTCCGTTGCCAGCGACGTTCCTGGACACGGCGGCGGCGCGCGGCCTGCTGTTCGCGGTGGCGAGCGGTCAGAAGGCGGTGCTGCTGGAGAACGTGGAGCGCCGGGGCGCGACGATGCGGCTCCAGTCGGTGGAGGGGCGCCGGTACCGCGACGAGCTCAAGCGGTTGAACGACACGCGCGCGGCGCTGGTGCAGATGCGCGCGGGCATCAGCGTGCCGCTGGTGGGCAATGACCGGGTCATCGGCTTCCTGAACCTGTGGGACGAGCGGGTGCCGGAGGCGTACGCGTCCGACGAGATCGCCCTCATCCTGGAGGTCGCGGAGAAGCTGGCGACGGTGCTGGAGAACTCCAAGCTCTACGAGAAGATTCGGGAGCGGGACCGCCTGGCGGCGCTGGGTGAGATGGCTGCGGGTCTGGCGCATGAGATTCGCAATCCGCTGGGTGCCATCAAGGGCGCGGCGCAGTGCCTGGACCCTCGGCGGCTGCCGGGCGAGGACGGCGAGTTCCTGGAGGTCATCGTCGAGGAGGTCAACCGGCTCAACGGCGTGGTGACGGCGTTCCTCGACTACGCGCGGCCGATGAAGCAGAGCTTCGGACCCACGGACTTGAACGAGGTGGTCACGCGCACCATGCGCCTCATCCAGAACGACGTGCCGTCGAGCGTCGCGCTGGCGGTGGAGTTGGATTTGCAGCTCCCGCGAGTGGACGGAGACGCGGAGCAGCTCAAGCAGGTGCTCATCAACCTGGTGCAGAACGCGGTGCAGGCGCTGGACACGCGCGAGGGGCGAATCACGGTGCGCACGGAGCGGCCGGAGCGCTTCGGTGAATTCCGCAACGCGGGCGGCGAGCTGCTGGAGGTGCGCGTCTCAGACAACGGCCCGGGCATTCCTCCGGACCAGCAGCCACACATCTTCGTGCCGTTCTTCACGACGAAGCAGAAGGGCACGGGGCTGGGGCTCGCCATCTGTCAGCGCATCGTGAAGAACCACGGAGGCAGCATCTCCGTGCAGAGCAAGGCGGGCGAAGGCACGACGTTCATCATCCGCATGCCCGCACTGCCGGTGGAGAAGCCCGTGGAGGGGTTGCCAGAAGGAACGGGCACGCCGCCTCCGGCCACGCGCATCTCCCAGTCGATTCCCGTGCCGGAGGAGCTGCGCGAGCCCCCCAAGCCGCCCTCCCCCGCCCCGCGCGCCAGCAAACGCGAGAGGAAGCGCAAGGCGGGCTGAGGCTTACGACCGCGCTGTCCTCGATGGGCGACGCGGCCCGCGCGTTCCTGAAGCGCGCGGACTCTTTATTCGACGACGGCTCAGCCCAACGACGCCGTCGCCTCCGCCAGCTTCTCCTGCGCCGTCTCCCAGCGCGCGTAGAGGTCCTCCAGCGACTCCTTGCCCGCGCGGTGCGCATCCATCAGCGGCTTGGCGCGCGCGAAGTCGTTGTAGAGCACGGGGTCCGCGAGCTGCGCCTCGCGCTCCTTCTGCTCCGCCTCCACCTTGGCGATCTGCTCCTCCAGCTTGGCGATCTCCTTCTTGAGCGGCCCCTCCACCACGCTGCGTCGCTGGCGCGCCTCGGCCTCCAGCCGCTTGCGGTCCTTCTCCGACACGGGACCCGAGGCAGCCTTGTCACCTCCGCGTGACACGCCGCCCGCCGCCGCCTCCGCCTCCAGTCGCTGCTGCTCCTGGTGGTACAGGTAGTCATCCAGGTTGCCCGGGTGCGGGGTCAGCTTGCCCTCCGCCACCTCCCAGACGTGCGACGACAGCCCGTTGATGAAGCTGCGGTTGTGGCTGACGAACAGCAGCGTGCCGCCGTAGCCCTTGAGCGCTTCAATCAGCATCTCGGACGAGTCCAGGTCCAGGTGGTTGGTGGGCTCGTCCATCAAGAGGAAGTTGGAGGGGACCAGGAGCAGCTTGGCCAGCGCCACGCGCGCGCGCTCACCACCGCTGAGCACGCCGATGGGCTTGTCGACGTCGTCCCCACTGAAGAGGAACGCGCCCAGCACGCCGCGCACGTAGCTCTCCGGCTTGTCCGCCGCCAGGGGCCGCACCTCCTCGATGATGGTGTTCGACCGGTCGAGCTTGTCCGCGTGGTGCTGCGCGTAATAGCCCACCACCACGTTGTGCCCGAGCGTCACCGTGCCCGTGTCCGGCGCCAGCTCCCCCGCCACCATCTTCAGGAGCGTCGTCTTGCCCGCGCCGTTGGCGCCCACCACGGCGATGCGCTGCCCGCGCTCCACCCGCCCCGTGAGGCCGTCGTACACCGTCTGCGCGCCGTACTTCTTGGTGATGTGCTCCAGCGTCACCACGTCCCGGCCGCTCCGGTCCACCTCCGGGAAGCGGAAGCGCATCGTCGAGCGCTCCTCCAGGACGTGCACCTTCTCCAGCTTCTCCAACATCTTCGCGCGGCTCTGCGCCTGCTTCGCCTTGGTGGCCTTGGCGCCGAAGCGATCGATGAAGCCCTGCAGCTCCGCGCGCCGCGCCTCGACCTTCTCGGCGCGCGCCTTCAGGAGCTCCTTCTCCTCCGCGCGCAGGCGCTTGTAGTCGTCGTAGTTGCCCGCATACTCGCGCACGCCCTCCAGCTCCAGCGACACCACCCGGTCGATCTGCCGGTTGAGGAAGTCGCGGTCGTGGGAGATGAGCACCAGCGCCTTGTTCGAGCGGCGCAGGAAGCCGTCGAACCACGCCAGCGTGGGCACGTCCAGGTGGTTGGTGGGCTCGTCGAGCAGCAACAGGTCCGGGTCCTGGAGGAGCAGGCCCGCCAGCGCCGCGCGCATCCGCCAGCCGCCCGACAGCGCGGAGGTGGGCTTGGCCAGGTCCATGTCCCGGAAGCCCAGGCCCTTCAGGATGCGCTCGGCGTGGTGCTTCCCGAAGCGGTTCTCGAAGTCGTCCAGCTCCGCGTGCAGGTCGGCCAGGGACTGGGCCAGCTCGAGCTGCTCCTCCTCGTCCGTGGCCGCCGAGAGCGCCTCCTCGGTGTCCTTCAGGCGCACCTCCAGCGAGTCGCGCCCGGGGACGGTGCTCATCACCGCCTCCACCACGGTGCCCTCCGGCAGGCCGGCGATCTCCTGGGGCAGATACCCCCACCGCGCGCGGCGCCGATACGTCAAGGACCCCGAATCCGGCTGGAGCACCCCGGCCAGAATCTTCATCAGGGTGCTCTTCCCAGTCCCGTTGGCCCCCACGAGGCCTACACGGTCCTTGGGGCCGAGGGTGAAGTTGTCGCTGTCGAAGAGGACCTTCTTCCCATAGGAGAGGCTGAGGTCCTGGGCGATGACGAGGCTCATGGCGGCCGGGGATGTAACAGCCTCCGGCCCCTCGGGAAATGGCGCAGATGCCTGCCCGGAGGCCCTGCGGCCCAACGCCCCCTTTCCGGACCTGCCCGGGGCCTGCCTATACTCCGGCCCCACATGGCTGCCCCCTGTCCCCATTGCGGAAGCACCGACGGCGTCGACCACCTCTGCGCAGGCCAGAGCCTCCAGCTCATCGGCCAGGTGCTCGATGGCCGCTACAAGATTGAGAGCGTGCTCGGCCAGGGCGGCATGGGCATGGTGTTCCGCGCCACGCAGACGTCGGTGCAGCGCCCCGTCGCCGTCAAGACGCTCAACCCGTCGCTCGCCGCGGCGCCCCAGTTCTTCGAGCGCTTCCGCCGAGAGGCGGAGATCGCCAGCCGCCTGCGTCACCCGAACGTCATCACCATCTTCGACTTCGGCCGCGCCCCCGACGGCACCTGCTACTACGTGATGGAGCTGCTCCAGGGCGAAAGCCTCAAGGAGGTCGTCAAGCGCGAGGGGCCCATGTCCCTGCGCCGCGCGACGAGCCTCCTGGAGCAGGCCACCCAGGGCCTCGCGCACGCGCACGCCGAGGGCTGCGTCCATCGCGATTTGAAGCCCCACAACATCATGGTGCAGGACCTGGCCGGACGGGACTTCGTCAAGGTGCTGGACTTCGGTCTGGTCAAGGCGCTCGAGGCCGAGGAGGAGGAGCAGCTCACCTCCACGGGCCAGGTGCTGGGCACGCCCCAGTACATGCCGCCGGAGCAGGCCGGCGGTGAGTCCGTGGACCAGCGCTCGGACCTGTACTCGATGGCGGGCGTGCTCTACTTCTGCCTCACGGGCAGCTCGCCGTTCGGCGCGAACACCGTGCGCAAGGCGCTCACCGCGTCGCTCACGCAGCAGGTGCCCGCCGTCAACACCAAGCGCCAGGGCGCCCCCGTTCCTCCCGCGCTGGACGCGTTCTTCAGGAAGGCGCTCGCGCCCGAGAAGGACGACCGCTACCAGAACGCTCAGGAGTTCATCGACGCGATGATGGACTCGGTCGCGGACGCGACACCCGAGCAGTTCGACGCGATGCCCAGCGGCGGCTCCGCCTCCGGAGTCAACGAGCGCGGCAGCGGCAGCCGGGCCAGCAGCCGCGCCGGACGGCCCTCCCCGGGCAGCGGCAGTGGCGTGCGTTCGCGCGCCGGCGGAGCACCGGGCCGAGGCTCCACGCCGTCCAACGTCGTCATCGCCCGCAGTCAGGCGGGGGTGCCCGGAGGCAGCGGCTCATCCCCAAGTCGCGTCCGCCAGGGCCCGCCGCGCCCCGCGCCGGTCCAGGCCCCACCTCCCGACGAGGAGGCCTTCGCCCCGGAGGGCATGTCCACGGGCAAGAAGGCGGCCCTCGTCGTGGTGCCGTTGCTCCTGCTCGGCATCGCCGCCGCGGTGGTCATCGGAGGCCAGGGTGGCTCCAAGACGCCCGCCACGCAGGTCGTCGAGGTCCCCAGGGATCGTCCCACGAGCCCCACGACGACGACCAACACGCCGCCGCCCCAGGCCGCGGCCCAGTCCATCCGGGTGAAGTTCAACTCGTCGCCGGATGGCGCCGCCATCTTCGAGGGCGAGGAGCAGATCGGCACCACGCCCATCGAGTTGATGCTCCCGCGCGACAAGTCGCACCAGCTCACCTTCCGGCTGGCGAACCACAAGCCGGAGGAGCGCTCGCTCAACTTCAGCCGCGTCGCCGGAGACAGCCAGACGGTGGACGTGTCGCTGGAGCCCATCCGCGCCGCCACGCCGCCCAAGCCGCGCCCCACCCGGCCAGCCAACCCCGGGCAGGAGATCAACGTCTTCGAGTGAAGCGTCGCGGGCTCCCCGTCACGTCACGGGGAGTCACGCCTCACGACGGGGTCCTCAGACGAGCCGGCCCAGCTTCGGCAGCACCTCACCGCTCTTGCCCTGGACGAAGTGCTCGAAGCTGGAGGCGTTCTCCGACGCATCCAGGTTGATGAGCCACGTCTCGCCGCCCGCGGCCCGCACGTTGTCCACCATGCCCGCCGCCGGATAGACAGCGCCGGACGTGCCGGCCGCGAGGAAGACGAGGCGCCCGCCCGAGCGCATCGCCTTCACCGCGAAGGACTCGATGCGCGTGAGGTCATCGGGGTCCAGGTGCTCCCCGAACCAGACGATGTGGGGTCGGAGCAGTGCGCCACAGTCCTTGCAGCCGGGCACGGTGCCGGAGGCGTACACGGTGGTGTCCGGGAAGGGCGCGCGCGTGCAGTCGGGATTGCTGCAGCGGCTGGTGAAGAGGTTGCCGTGCATCTCCACGACGCGTTGGCTGCCGGCGCGTCGGTGCAGGCCATCCACGTTCTGCGTGGCCAGGAGGAAGCGGTCTCCCAGGTGGCGCTCCCAGGCGACCAGGGCGTCGTGGCCCGGGTTCGGCGCGACGTCGGCCGCTCCGGCCCGGCGCTGCGAGTAGAAGCGCCACACGCGCAGCGGGTCCTTGGCGAAGCCCTGCGGTGAGGCGACCTCCGTCACGGGCTGGTCCTCCCACAACCCGTTCATTCCTCGGAAGGTGGGCACTCCGCTCTCGGCGGAGACGCCAGCGCCGGTGAGGACGAGCAGCCAGGTATTGGAATCAAGAAGGAGCGTTTCCATGGAGCCTCCTGCACGACAAGGGATTCAGGTTATGAAGCGGGACGTTGACCGCACCCGGGTCTGACTCGTGGGTGCGCAAGCCCTTGGCTCGAGGAGCCCATCATGGCGGAAATCACGCTGAACCTGCGCGCGGTTCCCAAGGCGCAGGCGTACGAGGAGCTTCAGCAGCACGTGAAGGCCGCGCTCGCCGGCATGGATGACCCCATCGCGGGCATGGCGACGATGAGCTGCCTCATCCACCACGCCTTCGGCCACCTGTGGACGGGCTTCTATCGGGTGGTGACGCCGGGCAAGCTGCTCCGCGTGGGCCCCTACCAGGGCACGCTGGGGTGCCTGGAGATCAAGTTCGGCAAGGGCGTGTGCGGCACGGCCGCGGAGAAGGGCGAGACGCAGGTGGTGGAGGACGTGCACGCCTTCCCCGGACACATCGCCTGTGATGCGCGCTCCGCGTCGGAGATTGTGGTGCCCGTGTACGGGAAGAACCGCGAGCTCATCGCCGTGCTGGACATCGACTCCGCGAGCAAGTCCACCTTCGACGAGGTGGACCGCCGCGAGCTCGAGACGATGATGCGCTGGTTCCAGGAGTAGACGACGCGGCCCCCTGGCGCGCGGGCTCAGTCCCCGCGCGCGTAGGCCACGGCGAGCTGTCCGGCGAAGCGGGCGTTGTTGGCGAGCAGCGCGAGGTTGGCCTTGAGCGTCTTGCCCCCCGTGCGATTGCCCAGCTCGCGCAGCAGGAACGGCGTCACGTCCTTGCCACGGATGCCCTGACGCTCCGCCTCCGCGAGCGTGGAGGCGATGTGCAGCTCCACCTCGTGCTTGGGCAGCGCCGTCTCCTCTGGCGGCGGCACGGTGTAGAGCACCCCGCCCTGCCCCAGCGTCTCGAAGCGCGCGCGAGCGATGCGCGCGGCCGTCGCCACATCCCCCACGCTGTGCTCCAGCTGGATGCCGGACTCGCGGCTGTGGAAGGACGGCAGCTCGCGCGTGCCCACGCCGATGACGGGCACGCCCGCGGTCTCCAGGAGCTCCATCGTCTTGGGCAAATCGAGCACGGACTTCGCGCCCGCGCACACCACGGCCACGGGGAAGCGCGCCAGCGCGGCGATGTCCTGCGAGATGTCCCAGTGCTCGGAGGCGCCCCGGTGGACACCGCCGATGCCACCCGTGGAGAAGACGCGGATGCCCGCCGCGGCGGCCAGCTCGCACGTGGCGCTGACGGTGGTGCCGCCGGTGGCGCGCGTGGCCACGGCGATGGCCAGGTCACGAGAGCCGAGCTTCAGCAGCTTCTCCTTGCCCTCCGCGAGCCGACGCAGCTGCGCGTCCTCGAGGCCGATGTACACCTGACCGTCGACCACGGCGGTGGCGGCGGGCACGGCGCCGGCGCGGCGGATGGCCTCCTCGCACGCCCGGGCGGCGGCGAGGTTGTCCGGATAGGGAAGCCCCTGAGCCACCACACTCGTCTCGAGCGCGACGACGGGCTGGCGCGAGTCGAGGGCGCGACGCACCTCGTCCGAAAAGCGTAGGTCCATGACGCGCGGTTAAGCCATGGCTGTCGTTGGGGCACAAGCGAGGCGCGCGCTGAAACGTCGGCTTGCGCGCGGGAGTGTCGGGCCTTATTCCCTCGCGCGCCGTGTCCACGACTGTCGCCAGCGCTCCCGCCGCGCCGTCTCGCGCCTTCTCCGCGAACGACCTGGCCATCCTGTGCGTCGTCGTTGTCTGGGGCACCAACTACACGGTGGTGAAGGAAGCGCTGGGCACGATTCCGCCGCTGGCCTTCATGGCGGTGCGCTTCGCCATCGCCTCGGTGGCCATGGCCGCGCTGCTGCTGGTGGTGGAGGGCTGGAAGCCGGTGAGTCGGCCAGTGTTCCTCAAGCTCGCGGCGCTGGGGCTGGTGGGGAACACGCTGTACCAGCTGTGCTTCATCCTGGGCCTGGCGAACACGACGGCGGCGAACAGTGGGCTGTTGACGGCCGTGACGCCGGTGCTGGTGGCCGCGTTGGGCGCGGCGCTGGGCGTGGAGCGTCCGGGCCGTCCGCTGGTGATGGGCATGTCGCTGGCGGTGGTGGGCATGTTGCTGGTGGTCGCCGCGCGAGGCCCATCACTGGGCACCAGCACGCGCCTGGGCGACGGGCTCATCCTGGGGGCGTGCGCGTGCTGGGCGCTCTACACGGTGGGCATCCGCTCGGTGGGCAACGAGGTGTCGGCGCTGCGCATCACCGCCATCACCATGCTGACGGGGGCGCCGGGCGTGGTGCTCGCGGGAGTGCCGGAGGTGCTCGCGCTGGACGTGGGGAGCATCGGCTTCGGGGCATGGGCCGGAGTGGTGTACTCGGCGCTGATACCGCTGGTGCTCAGCTACTTCATCTGGGGCCGCACCGTGCAGCAGGTCGGCAGCGCCCGCGCGTCGCTCTACAACACGGGCGTGCCGGTGGTCGCGGCGCTCACGGCGTGGGGCGTGCGCGGCGAGCGGCCCACGTGGCTCCAGGCCCTGGGCGCGGCGCTCATCCTCGGGGGCGTGCTGCTCAGCCGCAGGAAGTGAGCGGACGGACGCCGCGAGCGTCGTGCGTCCGTTCCCTCGGCGCGGCCGAGGCACCTTCGAGTTCGAGACGCAGGCAGGTGCGCCGCGGACGCTCGACCCCATCGCGGCGCTCGGGCCGTTGAGGGGGCCACCGCATCGAGGAAAAACGGGCTACGTCCTCGCCTCGCTGCCCAGCTTCGCGAAGAGACCCTTCTCATCGAGGAGTGACAGCTCGGAGACGGAAAGCGGTGCCTGCCGTCAGCGCCCGTCCTCGCTTCGCTGCCCGCTCATCGCGAAGAGGCCCTTCGGCATCGAGGAGTGACAGCTCGGAGACGGAAAGCGGTGCCTGTTTGTCAGCGCCCGTCCTCGCCTCGCTGCCCGCTCATCGCGAAGAGGCCCTTCGGCATCGAGGGGTGACAGCTCGGAGACGGAAAGCGGTGCCTGCCGTCAGCGCCCGTCCTCGCCTCGCCGCCCGCGCTCCACCGCCAGGCCGTACTCTTCAATCTTCTTGTCCAGCGTGGGCCGGCTGATGCCCAGCAGCGCCGCGGCGCGCACCTTCTTGCCGCCCGCCTCACGGAGCGCCTCCGCGATGGCGTCGCGCTCGAGCCTCCCGACACGCGCCTGGAGCGTCTGCGCATCACTCGCCGCCGCGCCCTGCTGCACCTCGGGAGGCAGGTGCAGCGCCCCCACGCGAGCTCCCGCGTACAGCAACCCCAGCCGCTCCCCCACGAGCTCCAGCTCGCGAACGTTGTGAGGCCATGGATAGTCCGTCAGCAGCCGCCGCGCATCGGGTCCCAGCGTCGGAGGCTCCCGGCGCACCCGACGCGACGCGCGCGCCAGGAATCCCTCGAGCAGCGCCATCACATCCGCCCGTCGCTCCCGCAGCGCCGGCACCTCCAGCTCGAAGCCCATCAGCGTCCGGGCCAGGGCCGCGTCCACCTCGCCCTTGGAGCCCAGCACCGCCACCGGAGCCAACGACGTGACGAGCAGCCGCACGTCCACGGGCTCCTCACCACCCTGCCGTGCGGGAGCCGTCCTCCGGGCCAGCAACCGCACCAGTCGCTCCGCCGTGGCACGCGGCAGCGCCTCGACATGCTGGAGCAGCAGCGAGCCCCGGTCCGCGCGCAGCAGCGCGGACGCCACCGGAGGCTGCCCCGGCGCGCTGGCCCGACCGAAGAGCGCCTCCTCCACGGCATCCTGTGGCAGCCGACAGTCCACCGTCACCAGGGGCTCCAGCGCGCGCGGAGAGCGGGCATGGATGACGCGAGCCAGCAGCGTCTTGCCCGTGCCCGGCTCGCCATGCAGCACCACTGGCGCGGCGCTGTTGGCGGCCCGGCGCGCCGCATCCGCGAGCGCACGCAGCGGCCTGGACGTCCCGAGCAGCACGGGCACCGGCGCCTCCGCCTCCACCCGCGAGCGCACCGCCGTATACGCCTCGCCCCCCAACCGCCCCAGAGCGGCGAGGAGCTGTCCCTCTCCCCCCGTGAACGACGAGTCCGCCCGCGTCGCATAGAGCACGCCGAACGGCTTGCCGCCCGAGGCCACCAGCGGCGCGCACATCTCCGTCTCCGCCTGCACCAACTCCTTGCGGTCCAACGCCACTTGCGCGAGCGAGCGGGGCACGGCCACCGCGTCCGCGCCCGACACCGCCGCGGTGAGCAGCCCCGTATTGCTGCCCAGGAGCGCCGCGGCCCGGTCCGCGCTGAGCGCCCGCGCCGTCTCGTCCGCCAGCCTGCGCAGCACCATGGCCTCGCTGGTGGCCCCCAGGAGCGCGGTGCCTGCGGAGTACAGCGCCGCCGCCGCGCCGACGTGAGGCAGCACCTCCTCGATGGGCACATGCCCCGGCGACGTCGGCCCACCCTCCACCAGCGTCACGGGGGCCGGCTCGAACACGGCCATCGTCGAGCCCACCCGGACGCGGTCCCCTGGCTGCAGCACCACCTGTCCGCTGATGCGAGCGCCGTTGACGAGCGTCCCGTTGCGCGAGTCCAGGTCCGTCAGCCGGACCTGCCCCTCCTGCACGGTGAGCTGGGCATGCTTGCGCGAGACCTGGTCATCCCGCAGGGGGATTTCGCAGGACGGGCTGCGGCCGATGGCCATGTCCGAGAGCACCTCGTAATGGCGCCCCGCGGACGGGCCGGTGAGCAGCAGGAGTGCGGGCATGCGGCGCGCGAGCCTAGCGTCCTGGATGACGCGGGCAAGCGGCGCCGCGTCGCACTACATCGGCCGTTCGGCGTTGAGCAGGGCCCGAATCTCGGCCTCGTCCAGGGCCCGGCCCTCGCGGCTGAGCGCCAGCGCGTTGACCTGGGTCTCCTCGACCTCCACGTGGGCGCCCTTGCGCCACTCCGTGGTGTGCACCGCGCCATCCACCAGCTTGCCCACGAGGCTGCCGTCATCCCGGGCCATCAGCTCCAGCCACAGGTTCTCCACCACCTTGTTCCCATCCGGGTGGGTGTCGAACGGCGCCCGGACGAGGAAGGTGAGCGGCTCCATCAACCCCCGGCGCTGGAAGCGCGCCAGGAACGCGGGCAGCAGCGCCTGGGCCTCGCGGCGCATGGACTCCGTCTGCTCCTCGGGCTCCTGCGAGAAGCGCTCCCGGTAGGGCGCGAGCAGCTGCGACGTGTTGTGTCGCCCCAGGGGCGACACCACCGTGAGGAACAGCCCCTCGTGCCCCTCGAAGGTCTCCAGCGGCACGCCGAGCAGGTTCGCCCGGGCCTCTTCGGAAGGCACCACCATGAAGGCCTGGCCCTCGCTGGTCCCCACCTGCGAGCGCAGCGCCGGCCCCTGCCCGAAGGCCAGGTCCGTACACAGCTCGTGCAGGAAGCTCTCCGCCGGCAGCAGGTCCTGCTCCGCCAGGTGGAAGATCTCCAGATCGCGAGCGCCGAACTTCTCCATCCCGTGAGAGTGCACCCACAGCGGGGTGTCGCCCTCCGTCACCTCCACCGCGTGCAGGTGGACGTGGTCCCGGATGTCGAAGTCCAGCTCGGTGATCTCCACCACGTCCTCGGGCTCGTGGAGCTTGTAGGCCGCCAGGTCCACCAGGACGCCGGGCACATGCTCCAACAGCGTGCGCACCGCCCACAGGGCCTCGAACACCGGCAACGTGGGCTGCGCCCCACCCGGCTCCAGCGACAGGTGGTAGTACGCGCGCGCCTTGCCCAACCGCGCGAAGGCCTCCGGACTGCCGCTGTAAGCGGCCTTGTTGAACTTCGGCAGGCCCTCGGGGCCCACCGTCAGCCGCACCCGCACCTCCGAGCTGTCCGCCCGGAGCACGAACCCCTGGGCATCCTCGTCCGGGGTGAACTCCACCTCATCCGTCGCGAACGAGGCCCGCAGGGCATCCAACGGCACGGGCCCTTCCTGCTCGGTCGCCAGGAGGTAGACCTCCATCACAGGTGCTTCTCGATTTGCTGAAAGAGGTCCACGCGGTCCACCAGATTGGTCAGGTAGTCGAGCTTGTCGGTGGCCAGCACCAGCACTGGAGACAACCGGTAGGCACCGAACCATTCCTCATACAGGGCATTGAGGCGCTGGAGGTAGCGGGTGGGGATGTCCTTCTCCATGGACCTGCCGCGCAGGCGGATGCGCGCTTTGAGCGTGGGGACCGGGCAGCGCAGGTAGATCATCAAGTCGGGAGGCCGCAGCGACTCGGAGAGGGTCTCGTACAGCTCGCAGTACGTCTTCCAGTCCCGCTTGTCGATGAGCCGCTGGCGGTGGAGGTTCTTCGCGAAGATCTCCGCGTCCTCGTAGAGGGTGCGGTCCTGCAACACGGTACCGGTCGTGCGCTCCAACTCCCGGTGGAGGCGGAACTTGTGCGTGAGGAAGAAGAGCTGTGAGCGGAACGCCCACGTCTTCATGTCCTTGTAGAAGTCCGCGAGATAGGGGTTCTGGTCATTGGGCTCGAAGGACGGTGTCAGCCCGTACTTCCGGCACAAGAAGGACGTGAGCTCCGTCTTCCCGGCGCCGATGTTGCCCGCGATGGCGATGAACTTTTTCCTGGCCAAGCCACCCCTGCTTGTAACCCCGGCGAGCGGAGCACACCAGCAACAAGGTACGGAAGGCTCGTGGTAGAAGAAGTGCATGCCCCCGCCCTCACCGTCCCGCCACGTCTCGGGAGCCGCCACCACCCAGGGTGCGGCCGCCCGTCTGGACGTTCGGGACAGGACATCTCGCGGCGGGACTGCCCTCGGGTCCAGGCCTTTGCCTGGGCGTCGAGCCGGCCCCGAGGAGGGGGCCGAGGGATGCGCAAGCTTTTCTGCATGTTGACCGCTGGAGTCTGGACGCTCGTCTGCTTTCCCCTGACCCTCGTCGCGATGCTCGTCACGCTGCGCTCCTCGAGCGCGCTGTGGGTGGTCCGCGAGCTGTGGTCCCCGGTGCTCCTGTGGGCCGGTGGCGCGAAGCTGGAGGTCTCCGGTCAGGAGCACGTGGACCCCAAGCGCCCCACCATCTACGTGGGCAACCACCAGTCCACCATCGACATCCCGGCCCACTTCATGGCGGTGCCGGTGCCCTTCCGCTTCGTGGCCAAGGACCAGCTCAAGTGGGTGCCGCTCATCGGCTGGTACCTGGCGCTGGGAGGCCACGTCTTCATCAACCGCACCAACCGCGCCAAGGCCATCAGCTCGCTGGCGGCGGCGGCGGCCAAGATTCGCGGCGGCACCAGCATCTTCCTCTACCCGGAGGGCACCCGCTCCTCGGACGGCCGCGTGCTGCCCTTCAAGAAGGGCCCCTTCGCGCTCGCGCTCAAGGCGCGCGTCCCCATCTGCCCGGTCACCATCGAGGGCTCCGGAAACCTCATGCCCAAGGACAGCTGGAACATCACCCCCGGCGTCATCCGCGTGAGGGTGGGCAAGCCCATCGACACCACCGTCTTCGCGGAGAATGACCGCGAGGGTCTCGCCCGGGCCGTGCGCGAGGCCATCATCGCGGACAACCTCGAGATGGGCGGCAAGGGCGGCGACCACGAGGACGCCATCGCCTCCGCCGGCCACGAGGGCGTCGGCTCCGCCCACGCCACCCCTACCTCCTGAGATTCGCTCCGTGACGATGACTCCCGCCTTCCGCTTCCGCCCCTGGGCTCGCGCCGCCGTGCTGGGTCTGGGACTCCTCGCCGCTGGCTGCGGCCACACCTCCACCACGAAGACGGGCGCCGCGGTGCCCACCGACGAGCGCTCGCGCGCGCGGGCCTACCTGGAGGAGAACCAGCCCCAGAAGGCCCTCGGGATTCTGGCGGACCTGCATGCCCGGTCCCCCGAGGACGTGGACGTCGCGCGCACGTTGACGGAGGCCCACGTGAAGGCGGGCCGCGCGGACGCGTGGATTCAAGAGCTGCAGGGGCGCATCGCCAAGGGTGAGCGCGCCGTGGACCAGTACATGCTGGGGCTCGCCCTGTTCTCCCGCGCCAGGGACGCCGGCGCCCCGGCCGTGGCCGCCTTCGAGCGCGCCATCACCCTCGCCCCGGACACGGCTGAGTACCACTACCGGCTGGGCGTCGCCCGGCTCGAGTCCGAGCAGTACCCCGCCGCCGTGGAGCCGCTGCGCCGCGCCGCCCTGCTCGCGCCCGAGCGCACCGCGTGGCGGCTGCCCCTGGCCAAGGCGCTGCACCGCACCGGGGACTCCCCAGGCGCGGTGGAGGCGCTGGGCGTCGTGGTGCGAGGCCGCCCCTCGGCCGCGGACGTCGCGACGGCGCGCGCGCTGATGGAGCAGATCAGCGACCCCTTCGGAGGCACCCCCAAGGCGGCCGAGGCCAAACTCGAGGAGGGCCTTCGCTACCTGAACGACTTGGATGCCCCGCAGCACGCCATCCTCGCCTTCGAGGAGGTGCTGCACGACTACCCGGACCTGGCCGTGCTCCACTCGCTGCTGGGCCTGGCCTATCAGCGCCTGGACGACGCGGGCCGCGCGGTGGACGAGTTCAAGCAGGCCATCGAGCGCGCTCCGCGTGACGGGAAGAACCACCTGTACCTGGGCGAGCTCTACGCGGCCCGCCAGCGCCCCGACGCGGCGCGCGGCTCCTTCGAGAGGGCCGTCGCGCTGCACCCCCTCCTGGACGCGGCGTGGTTCCGCCTGGGCGATCTGCACCTGGAGCGGCGGGATTTGCCCGCCGCGCGCGAGGCGTTCACCGTCGCGGTGTCCCTCACGCCCGACTCCCTCCCCGCGCGAGGCAAGCTCGCCCTCGTGTACCAGCTCGAGGCGGACTACCCCGCCGCCGAGCGCGAGCTGCGGTACGTGGTCGAAAAGGACCCGGAGAACGTCGAGTTCACGCTGCGCTTGGGGCTGCTCTTCACCGAGCAGACGCTGAAGTCCACGCGCCCGCAGGCGCGCAAGGCAGCGGCCGCGGAGGCCGAGCGTTGGCTCTCCAAGGTGCTGGAAGCGCAGCCGGAGAACGCGATGGCATCGCGCGCGTTGCAAAGCCTCAAGGGCCAGTAGCCACCAACGGGCCCGGCCCTCTACACTTCGAGCTCCGATGAGCGAAGGTCGCAAGTCTCCGAGCACGGCAGCCCCCACGGGCACTCAGCCGCGCACTCCGACGAATCCGGGCATGCCGCGCACGCCGACGAGCCCGGGCATGCGTGTGATGTCCGCCGCGCGCACCGCGCCGCTGGAGAAGTCGAAGCAGGATGGGCCGCTGGGCAAGCGGCTCGCGGGCGAGGCCTCCAACCAGGCCCTCAACGCGCTCTCCGTCCTCAAGGAGTTCGCGGCCGACTTCAGTCAGCGCGACCGGTTCTTCAAGTACAAGGCCTCCATCGTCGCCGGGTGGCTGGTGATGACGGCGGCCAGCTTCGCCATCGCCTGCCCTGGCAGCTCCATGCAGACGGGTGACATGGACGCGCGCCTGGTGCTCAGCGACAAGCTGGACCGGCCCTCCATCACCATCTGGAACGAGAGCAAGGAGGCGTGGAAGGACGTCACCCTCATCGTCAACGGCCAGTACCGCGCGGCGGTGGCGTCCGTGGGCGCGGGGGAGTTCATGACGATCACGCCCAAGCAGCTCATGGGCACCAGCGGCGCGGCCCCCGCGGACCTGCGCTTCGAGACGCTGGAGATGCGCAGCCACGACGACAGCGCGAACCTCACCGAGGACCTGCGCAACGAGTGGAAGCGCCTGCTGGGCCCCAAGAAGTAGCCCCACGGTCCCCCAGGGGCTCCGCAATAGCGAAGGGCGCCCTCCCCAGCGGGAAGAGCGCCCTCGCGTAGCCTCCGGCCCCTCCTCGCGAAGGGGCGCGGTTGGCAAGCCGTTACTCGGCCTTGGTTTCCTCGGTGGACGCAGGAGCCTCGGCGGCGGGAGCGGCCTTCTTCTCGGGCCGGTCCACCAGCTCCAGCAGGGCCATCTCCGCAGCGTCACCCCGGCGGAAGCCGAGACGAATGATGCGGGTGTAGCCGCCGGGACGCTTGGCGTAGCGATCCTTGTACTCGCTGAAGACCTTCTTCAGCACGTCACGGTCCTTCACGGTCCGGGCCGCCAGGCGCACGTTGGAGAGCCCACCACGCTTACCCAGCGTGATGATGCGCTCCGCCAGCTTCCGGGCCTCCTTGGCCTTGGGCAGCGTGGTGCGGATGGCCTGGTGCTCGAGCAGCGAGGTGACCATGTTGTTCAGCATCGCGAGACGGTGGCTCGTGCTGCGGTGCAGCTTCCTCTGTCCTACCCTATGACGCATCGTCGTGCTCCGGGCTCCCGTGGGAGCCCGCCACTCCGGCCGTATCAGGTACCGGGTGGGAAGGGTGGACCCGACACGGGGTCCACCACTGCTCGTCGAGCCCGGAGGACTTCACCGGGCTCCTTCCCTCCGCGCGCCGCCTACCGCCATGTCGCGGGCGCGCGGGGAAAGTACCACATACCGCGAAAGACTTACGCCTTGGGAGCCGCGGGAGCCGGCGCCTGCTTCGGCGGCCAGTTCTCCAGCTTCATGCCGAGCGACAGGCCCATCTCCGCCAGGATCTCCTTGATCTCCTTGAGCGACTTGCGGCCGAAGTTCTTCGTCTTGAGCATCTCGGCCTCGGTGCGCTGCACCAGGTCGCCGATGGTCTTGATGTTCGCCTGCTGCAGGCAGTTGGCGGAGCGCACCGACAGCTCCAGCTCATCCACCGAGCGGAACAGGTTCTCGTTGAGCTTCGCCTCTTCCTTCGGCGCCTCGGCGATGACCGGCTCCTCGGTCTCGTCGAAGTTCACGAACACGGTCAGCTGCTCCTTGATGATCTTCGCCGCGTACGCCACCGCGTCCTGCGGAGACACCGAGCCGTCCGTCCAGACCTCGAGCGACAGCTTGTCGAAGTCGGTGACCTGACCGACGCGGGCGTTGGTGACCTGGTAGTTCACCTTGCGCGTGGGCGAGAACAGCGAGTCGATGGGGATGGTGCCGATGGGCGCACCCGCCACCTTGTTCGAGTTGGCCGGCACGTAGCCACGGCCGCGGCGGCACGTCAGCTCCATGCGGAGCTTGCCACCCTCGGAGATGGTGCAGATGTGGTGACCGGGGTTGAGGATCTCCACGTCGGCGTCGGCGATGATGTCACCCGCCTTGACCTCCTTGGGGCCCTCCGCCTCGATGCGCAGCGTCTTCGTCTCGTTCGTGTGCATCCGAAGGAGGACTTCCTTCAGGTTCAGCACAACGTCCGTGACGTCCTCGGACACTTCGGCGATGGTGGTGAACTCGTGGTCCACACCCTCGATCTTCACGGAGGTGATCGCCGCGCCCTGCAGCGACGACAGGAGCACCCGGCGCAGCGAGTTGCCCAGCGTCGTGCCGAAACCGCGCTCGAGCGGCTCCGCGACGAACTTGCCGTAGGTGGGCGTCAGGCTGTCCTGGTCCACTTCCATCCGGCGCGGCTTGATGAGGTCACGCCAGTTCTTCGCAACGAACGTATCAGCCATGGTGTACGACTCCTCGAGACGTGCGCCACCACCGACTTACCCACCAGCACGGCGGGAGGATGGCCACGTAGGGGACTGCGATAAAGCACGACGCCCCGGCCTCGTCGGCCAGGGCGCTGGGTTCCACTTCCAGGTGCCAGACTGCACCTGGCGTGGAGGATTACTTCGAGTACAGCTCGACGATGAGCTGCTCCTGGATGGGCATGGTCAGGTCCTCGCGGTTGGGGACCGTGCGAACCGTGCCCTTGAACGACTTCTTGTCCAGGTCGATCCACTGCGGAACGCCACGACGGTCGACCGTCTCCAGCGCCTCCGAGATGCGGAGCACCTTGCGGCTCTTCTCCACCACCTCGACGGCCGTGCCCGGCTTGATGGAGAACGAGGGGATGTTGACCTTGCGGCCGTTCACCTGGAAGTGACCGTGACGCACCAGCTGGCGCGCCTCGTTGCGCGTGTCCGCGAAGCCCATGCGGAACACCACGTTGTCCAGGCGGAGCTCCAGCTGCTGCAGGAGGTTCTCACCCGTCTTGCCCTTGGCGGCGGACGCGCGGTGGTAGTAGCCGCGGAACTGGTTCTCCAGCAGGCCGTACATGCGCTTGACCTTCTGCTTCTCGCGCAGCTGCACGCCGTAACCAGAGAACTTCACGCGGCCCTGGCCGTGCTGGCCGGGGGGATACGGGCGGCGCTCGATGGCACACTTGTCCGTGTAGCAGCGGTCGCCCTTCAGGTACATCTTGAGGTTTTCGCGCCGGCAGATACGGCAAGCGCTCGCGGTATAACGGGCCATGGTCTTGTCCTTGGAGATGATCTGGAGCCGCCCCGGCGCGCGCGAGCACGCGGGGCGACCCGGACGAAGGGTTTAGACGCGACGACGCTTGGGCTGACGGCACCCGTTGTGCGGGATGGGCGTCACGTCGCGGATGAGGTTGATCTTCAGGCCAGCGGCGGCCAGCGCGCGCAGCGCCGACTCACGACCCGCGCCCGGGCCCTTCACGAACACGGACACGTTCTTCAGACCGTGCTCCATCGCCTTCGCGGCGGCGTCGCCAGCGGCCACCTGGGCGGCGAACGGGGTGGACTTGCGGCTTCCCTTGAAGCCACGCGCCCCGGCCGAGGACCAGGAGATCACGTTCCCGGACACGTCCGTGATCGTGATGATGGTGTTGTTGAACGTGGACTGGATGTGGACCACGCCGTTGAGGATGCTCTTCTTGCCCTTGCGCTTGGTCTTCTTCGCGGCAGGGGCCTCGCCCTCGGCACCCGTAGGCGCCGCAGCCGAAGTATTGGTCTCGTCAGCCATGTGAATTGCTGCTCCTGAAAGGTGATCGACGCCGGCGCCTCATGGGCCGGCGCTGCGGTTTACCGAGCCGGAGCCGCCGGCTTCGCCCGGACGATGCCACGCTTCGGACCCTTGCGGGTGCGCGCGTTGGTGTGGGTGCGCTGGCCGCGGACGGGCAGACCCTTGCGGTGACGCAGGCCACGGTAGCAGCCCAGGTCCATCAGGCGCTTGATGTTCATCGTCACTTCACGCCGGAGATCACCCTCGACCTTGTAGCTGGCCTCGATGATCTCGCGGATCTTTCGAGCCTGGTCCTCGGTGAGGTCCTTGGTCCGGGTGGTGGGGTCGATGCCCGCCGCCTCGATGATGTCTTGCGCGGACTTGTTGCCGATCCCGTAGATGTACTGGAGCGAGATCACGGCGCGCTTGTTGGGCGGCAGGTCGATGCCGGCGATACGAGCCATCTTCGGTCTTCCTTCTGGAGTGGAGTTGGTCTGAAGCCAACAGCCTTGCGGCTATCGGCCCTGGCGCTGCTTGTGCCGGGGGTTGGAGGCGCAAATCACGCGCACGATACCCTTGCGGCGGACAACCTTGCACTTGTCGCAGATCTTCTTGACGGACGCCCGAACCTTCATGGAGCGAACTTCCTTCCTTCGAACAGAGAAAAGCCAGCGGGCCACCCACCTTTACCTCGGCGGGCCGCCCTTTTCGTTACTTCGCCCGGTACGTGATCCGTCCACGCGTCAGGTCGTACGGAGACAGCTCGACCTTCACCTTGTCACCGGGAAGGATTCGGATGAAGTGCATCCTCATCTTGCCCGAGATGTGCGCGAGCACCCTGTGGCCGTTGTCCAGCTCCACACGGAACATCGCGTTGGGGAGGGGCTCCATCACCGTCCCCTCGACTTCGATGGAATCATCCTTCGGCAAGCGTCAAACCTCTTCCCGGACCACGAACCTCTTGGAAGCGCGGCGAAGTAGCACTTTGGTCCGCAAGTGGCAAGCGTCCCGCGCAGCAAAACTCGGATTCCTACCAACCCACCGTAACAAGGACCTATTTCACCCGCAGTCCCGGCCGCATCACCGCCCTCGGGTGAGCACCTCGGGCCCCCCATCCGTGATGAGGATGGTGTGCTCGAAATGGGCGGACAACTTCCGGTCCGCCGTCACCGCCGTCCAGTCGTCGTCCAGGATCTCGATGTCCGAGGTCCCCTCGTTCACCATCGGCTCCACCGCGAGCACCATGCCCGCCCGCAGCTTCATCCCCGCCCCCGCCTGCCCGTAATTGGGCACGTGTGGGTGCTCGTGGAGCTTGCGGCCGATCCCATGCCCCGTGAAATCCCGGACCACGGAGAACCCCCGCCCCTCCACGTGCCGCTGGACCGCATGGCCGATGTCCCCCAGCCTGTTACCCGGCTTCATCGCCTGGATGGCCTTCTGGAGCGATTCCCGGGTGGTGTCCACCAGAGACTGCGCCTGCGCGGTCACCTTCCCCACCGGCACCGTCCGCGCCGAGTCCCCGAACCACCCTCGGTACGACACCCCGAAGTCGAGCTTCATCAGGTCGCCTTCGACCAGCTTCCGCTTCCGGCTGGGGATGCCGTGTACCACCTCGTCATTGATGGAGGCGCAGAGCACACACGGGAAGCCGAGGTAGCCCTTGAAGGCTGGCCTGGCGCCCCGCTCCGCGGTCATCTTCTCCGCGAGCGCATCCAGCTCCCAGGTGGTGATGCCCGGCGCCACGGCCTGCTCGAGCGCGTCCAGGATGTCGGCCACGATGCGGCCGGCCTCGCGCATGAGCGCGATCTCCTCCCGGGATTTGATCTCCACCTGGCTCATCGGATTCCCGCGCCGTCCTCACCTGCACGGGACACGGGTGGCCAGCGACTCGAGGCACCGCAAGCCCTCGAGCTCCGCTCGCCAGCCCGTCCGGCCCTCAAGCCTTGTTCCGACCCGCGGCGGCCTTGATCTCCTCGTAGATGCCCTCCGGGGAGCCCACGCCGTCCACGCTCTTGAGCACGCCCTTCTTCTCGTAGAAGGCCTTCAGGGGACGCGTCTCCGCGTCGTACTTCTGCAGGCGCTTCTCGATGACCTCCGGCATATCGTCCGGCCGCTGCACCAGGCCCTCGCCGCACTTGTCGCAGAAGCCCGTGCGCTTCGAGGGGCTCGTCTCCACGTGGTAGACGCTGCCGTCCTTCGGACACACGCGCCGGCCCGAGCCGCGCTTCACCAGCGTCTCGTGCGGAACCTCGAGCGAGACCACCGCGTCGAGCTTCCTGCCCAGCCGCTCCAGCATCCTGTCTAGCGCGTCCGCCTGGCCTGGCGTGCGAGGGAAGCCGTCCAGGACAAAGCCCTGAGCGACATCCGCCTCCTTCAGGCGCTCCTCGACGATTCCAATCACGACCTCGTCCGGCACGTACTGGCCCGCCGCCATCAGCGGCCCCGCGACCTTCCCCAGCTCCGTCCCCTCCGCCACAGCCTTGCGGAGGATGTCACCGGTGGAGATCTGCGGGATGTGGAAGTCGGCGAAGAGCTTCTTCGCCTGCGTACCCTTCCCCGCGTTCGGCGGTCCCAACAGGATCAGGTTCATGTGCTCCTCTCAGCTCCCAAGGAAGGCACGGAAGTCGTCGGCCACGAAACTTTCACGCGCCCCCCATGTGCACCACCGAATACCTCGAAAATGACTGCGCCCCGGAACGACGAGGCGCCCCTCCCCACGACGAGGAGAGGCGCCCGTGACGTTGTCGCCGTGACTCAGGCCGCCACGCGCACCCGGCCGCGGATGCGGGGACCGCGCGGACCCGCGAAGCCCTCGTAGTTGCGGCTGATGAGGTGACCCTCGATCTGCTGCACCGTGTCCAGGGCCACGCCCACGACGATCAGCAGCGCCGTGCCGCCGAACGTGAAGCGCACGTTGAGCAGACCGCTGATGACCGACGGAATCACGCAGATGACCGCCAGGTAGATGGCGCCGCCGAACGTGAGCCGGTTCAGCACCCGCTCGATGAACTCCGCCGTCTGCCGGCCCGGGCGGATGCCCGGGATGTAGCCGCCCTGCTTCTTGATGTTGTCCGCCACGTCATCCGGACGGAAGGTCAACGCCGTGTAGAAGTAGGCGAAGAAGATGACCATCAGCACGAAGAGCCCGTTGTAGATCCACAGGTTGCCTTCGATGGCGCGCTGCACATCCTGGAGGAACGGGAACCACGTGCCCAGCGTCGCGGGAAACGACAGCACCGCGCCCGCGAAGATGGGCGGGATGACGCCGGCCGTGTTGACCTTCATCGGGAAGTACGTGGCCTGGCCCGCGAACATCCGCCGTCCCGCCATGCGCTTGGCGTACTGGATGGGGATGCGGCGCATGCCGCGCTCCACGTAGACCACCACCGCGATGATGAGGAGCATGAACACCAGCAGCGCCAGGACCTCGGCCACCGCGATGACCTCCTGCCGCGTCAGGTCCAGCAGCGTGCTGGCGCCGGGGAGCACACCCGCCACGATGCCCGCGAAGATGATGAGCGAGATGCCGTTGCCGATGCCGCGCTCGGTGATGCGCTCACCCAGCCACATGATGAAGGCCGTGCCCGCCGTCAGGCTGACCACCGTCATGAAGGTGAACCAGACGCTGTCGTCCGGCACGACCACCTGGTTGAAGCCGCTCTGCCCCGCGTCCGAGCGCCCCAAGGACGCCAGCCAGCGGGAGATACCGATGCCCTGGATGACGGAGAGGACGATGGTGCCGTAGCGCGTGTACTGGTTGATCTTCTGCCGGCCCGCCGCCCCCTCCTTCTGCAGGCGCTCGAGGCTGGGGATGACCACCGCCAGGAGCTGCATGATGATGGAGGCGCTGACGTAGGGCATGATGCCCAATCCGAAGATGGACATCTGCTCCAGCGCGCCGCCGGAGAAGAGGTTGAACAGCGAGACCAGCCCGCCCGATTGCTTCTGGGCGTCCATGAAGGCGTTCATCGCGGCCCGGTCCACGCCGGGTGTGTTGATGAAGATGCCGATGCGGTAGACGGCCAGCAGGGCTAGCGTGTACGCGAGCCGGCTGCGCAGCTCCGCGATGCGGAAGACGTTGGCGAAGGCATTGAGAGCCACGGGGTAGCCATCCTCTTCGTGAGGGTTCTGCCAGGACGACAAAACGCCCCTGTTCCACGGATGGGAAAGGGGCGCAGAAGCCTACACAAGCGAAATGACGCGCACCACCGACAAGTGATGCGCGTCGGACATGCTCAGGCCTTCGGCTGCCGAGGGGCCTTGACGCCCTTGCCAGCGTGGGCCTTGGCGGCCGCCTCGGGCTTGTGGGCCATCAGCGGAAGGACGTCCACCGCGCCACCAGCCTTCTCCACCGCCGACTTGGCGGTCTCGGAGGCCTTGTGCACCCGGATGGTGACCTTCTTCGTCAGCGCGCCCCGACCCAGCAGCTTCACGCCGTCGTAGCGGCCCTTCACCAGGCCCACCTTCTTCAGCGAGGCCTCATCCACCGTGGCGCCCGCGTCGAAGTGGGTGTCCACATCCGACAGGTTCACCACCGCGTACACCGTGCGATTGGGGGAGTTGAAGCCGAACTTCGGCAGGCGGCGCTGCAGGGGGCTCTGGCCACCCTCGAAGCCTTCGAACCGCATGTTACCGGTGCGGGCCTTCTGGCCCTTACCACCGCGACCGGCCGTCTTGCCCAGGCCGGAACCCTGACCGCGGCCCACGCGCTTCTTGCGGTGCCACGAGCGCGAGGGGCGCTTCAAACCGTGCAGAGTGCTCATTGTCTTAGGTCCTCTCGTGCTCAGGCCTTGGCCTGGTAAGCGCGCGCGCGGTCCCGCAGGGCGATCTTGCGCGGCTTGCGGCGCTTGGGCGCCGGCGCCTCGGCGGACACCGTCTCCGAGGAGACCAGGTGCTTCACCTTGAACACCATCCCGCGGATGGCGGGCGTGTCCTTCAGCAGGCGCTCATCACCGAACTTCTTCAGACCCAGGCCACGGATGGTGGCCAGCATGTCCTCGGAAGCGCCCGCGTAGCTCTTCGTCAGCTTCACCTTGAGCGCCATGACTAGCCCCTCTGTTCCCCGGCGAGCTTCGCCGACTCGACGTCCTTGCCACGGAGGCGCGACACCTGCGCCGCGCTGCGCAGCAGCTTCAGGCCCGCGACCGTGGCCTTCAGCACGTTGTGCGGATTCCGCGAACCCTGGCTCTTCGTCAGGATGTTGCGGATGCCCGCCGCCTCCAGCACCGCGCGCACCGCGCCACCCGCGATGACGCCCGTACCTTCGCTGGCCGGCTTCAGCAGCACCCAGCCGGCGCCGAAGTGCCCGAGCACCTCGTGCGGAATCGTGTGACCCATCAGCGGAACGCGGAACAGGTTCTTCTTCGCGTTCTCGCCACCCTTGCGGATGGCCTCGGGGACCTCGTTGGCCTTGCCCAGGCCGACGCCCACGTGCCCGGCGCCATCACCCACCACCACGAGGGCGGCGAACGAGAACCGCCGGCCACCCTTCACCACCTTGGCGACGCGGTTGATGTTCACCACGCGGTCGGTGAGGTCCAGATCGTTCGGATTGATCGGAGTTGCCACTTGGAAATCCTTTCGAAAGCTAGAACTTCAGCCCGGCCTCGCGCGCGGCGTCAGCCACGGCGGCGATACGCCCGTGATAAGGGAAGCCGTTGCGGTCGAACACCACCGCCTCGACGTTGGCAGCCTTGCACCGCTGCGCGATGAGGGCACCCACCCGCTTCGCGTCCGCCTTCTTGTCGCCTTCGTCCTGGCCCTTCAGCTCCTTGGACAGCGACGAGGCGTACGCGAGGGTCTTGCCCGTGGTGTCGTCCACCACCTGCGCGTAGATGTGCTTGAGGCTCTTGTAGACGGTAAGCCGCGGCCGCTCGGTGGTACCCGAGAGCTTCTTGCGGATGCGGTTCTTCCTCTTGATACGGGAGTCGATCTTCGTCGGCATGGCTGCTTCCTTGTCCTTCCGGCGGCGATGCGGTCTTCCGCCGCCGGATGATGCCGCCAGACCCCAAGGGTCCGGCGGGATTGGGAACACTCAGGACAGACGGAACGATTACGTCGTTCCGGTCTTGCCCTCCTTACGGCGGATGCGCTCCTCGGAGTACTTGATGCCCTTGCCCTTGTACGGCTCGGGCGGGCGCAGCGAGCGGATGTTCACCGCCGTCGCGCCGAGCACTTCCTTGTCCGCCGAACGCAGCGTCAGCCCCACGGTGGGGAGGCTGTCCTCGGTGCGGGCCGTCTTGTCCACTTCCGCCGTCACGCCCTCGGGGAGCTCGTAGACGACGGGGTGGGAGTAGCCCAGCGCGAAGTGGATGGCCTTGCCCTTCACCTCGGCGCGGAAACCGACGCCGCGGATGTCCAGCTTCTTCTCGAAGCCCGTGGACACGCCCTTCGCGGCGTTCGCGAGGATGGTGCGCGTCAGGCCGTGCAGGCTGCGCGCCTCGCGCGAGTCATCCGCGCGCAGCACGCTGACCTGGCCGTCCTTGATCTCCACCTTGACCTTGCCGGGCAGCTTCACGGAC
Source organism: Myxococcus guangdongensis (assembly GCF_024198255.1). Lineage (NCBI taxonomy): Bacteria > Pseudomonadati > Myxococcota > Myxococcia > Myxococcales > Myxococcaceae > Myxococcus > Myxococcus guangdongensis. The sequence goes on along the minus strand of NZ_JAJVKW010000004.1, from coordinate 302,685 downwards.
AGCTTGCCCTTGGGGCCCTCGAAATTCACCTGCTGGCCGGCGACGACGGCCTTCGTCTTGTCGCCGAGCTTGATCGCCAGTTTTCCAATCCGACTCATGGTTGCCTCGGTCCTGTATGCCCGGGGCGCGCACTCTCGCGAGGCGCGGCCACCAGGCCGCTGGCTAGTAGACGGTGCAGAGCAGCTCGCCGCCCGCCTTCTGCTTGCGGGCCTCGGAGTCCACCAGGATGCCGCGCGACGTGGAGAGGATGGAGATACCCATGCCTCCCAACACCTGCGGGATGTCGTTCACGCCGACGTAGCGGCGCAGACCCGGCTTGGACACGCGGCGGATGCCGGTGATGGCGGGAGCGCGGTCCGGCCCGTACTTGAGCTGAACGGTGATCTCGCTCTGGGGCGAGCCGTCCTGGGTGTGGACGACGAACTCCCCGATGTAGCCCTCGTCCTTGAGGACCTTGATGACCTCGAGCTTGAGCTTCGAGTGGGGAATGACGACCTTGTCGTGACGCGCGCGCGACGCATTGCGCAGGCGGGTCAGCATGTCGCCAACAGGATCATTGACCGGCATGGGCTACCTTTTCCAAACGAGCACCCTGTCCGGGCGCTTCGTGTTCGCGTTCGTCGCGCCTGCCGGGCCCATCCCGGGGGTTCGCGCCGAGCGCAACTGCTTGGGTTGAAACTGCTTGCGGACACGCTCCTCACGAAGCGCGTCCAGGGTGCCAACGAGCCCTTCCAGGCTCCCTTGGCACCCTGCTCTACCGGCTCACCAGGACGACTTGGTCACGCCGGTGATCTCACCGCGCAGCGCACGGTTGCGCAGGCAGATGCGGCACATCTTGAACTTGCGCAGGAACGCGCGCGGGCGGCCGCAGAGCGGGCAGCGGTTGTACTGGCGCACGGCGAACTTCGGCTTGCGCTTCGCCTGGGCAATCTTGGAGAGCTTGGCCATTGTCTTTGAGGTCCTTGGCTCGAGGGCTTACTGGCGGAAGGGCATGCCGAAGTGACGCATCAGCGCCAGCCCCTGCTCGTCGTTCCGGGCAGTGGTGACGAAGCTGATGTTGAGCCCCTTCACCTTCTCGATCTGGTCGTAGTTGATTTCGGGGAAGATGATCTGCTCGCGGACGCCGAGCGTGTAGTTGCCCTTCCCGTCGAAAGCCTTCGGGGACACGCCCTTGAAGTCACGCACGCGAGGCAGCGCCACGGTGATGAGGCGGTCCATGAACTCGTACATGCGGGCGCCACGCAGGGTGACGGCGGCACCGATGGCCTGGCCCTGGCGCAGCTTGAAGTTCGCGATGCTCTTGCGGGCGCGCGTCACGATGGGCTTCTGGCCCGTGATCGCCGCGAGCTGGTCCACCGCGGACTCCAGGATCTTGTTGTTGGCGAGCGCCTCGCCCAGACCCATGTTGACGACGATCTTCTGGAGACGCGGAACCTCCATCGGGTTCTTGAGGCCCAGCTCCTTCATCAGGGCGGGCACCCCTTCCTTGCGGAAGCGCTCCTTCATGCGGGCCGGCTTGCTCTCGAGGCCTTCCTCGATGTTCGCCGCGAAGCCAACCTTCTTGGCCTCTTCCTTCTTGCCCCGCTTCGCCTTCTTTTCCTTCTGGTCCGGCTTCTTCTCGTCAGCCATCGTCGTATCCTCTGCTTCGGGCGCCGTCGTGACCCAGCGCTTCCGATCAGTCCTTCACTTGGAAACTGAAAACACCGCGAGGGCCCCGTGGACTACCCAGGCCCTCGTTGCCTGCACGCCCCCCTACCCGCCTACCAGGGCGGACAGAAGGGCGCGCATACATGCCCCAACAGGGACTCCTAGTCAATCAGCGCGTCGCAGTTCTTGCAGAACCGCTGGCGCTTCTCACCGTCCGCCTTGATGCCCACGCGGGTCGGCTTGTCGCACTTGACGCAAACGACCTGGACGTTCGCCAGGGCGATGGTGCCGGGCTTCTCGACAATCCCACCCTCCGGGTTCTGCGGCGTCTTCTTCAGGTGACGCTTGACCAGGCGCAGGCCCTCCACAGTCACCCGGCCGGCCTCCTGGTCGATCTTCAGCACCTTGCCGCGCTTCGTCGCAGGGGTCTTCTCGGAGGCCTCGGCCCCGGCCATGACCTGGACCGTGTCTCCCACCTTCATCTTCTGCATGGCTTCCTCGTCTCTCTGGCTGCTCGCCGTCCGGCCTGGGGGTCCTCTTAGAGGACTTCGGGCGCCAGCGAGATGATCTTCATGAACTTACGGGCGCGGAGCTCACGGGCCACCGGCCCGAAGATACGCGTACCAATGGGCTCCATGTCCTTGTTGATGAGGACCGCGGAGTTGCCGTCGAACTTGATGAAGCTGCCGTCGGGACGACCCACCTCGCGCTTGGTGCGAACGATGACGGCCTTGGCCACGTCACCCTTCTTCACCTTCGAGTTGGGCAGCGCCTCGCGGATCGACACGACGATGACGTCGCCGATGGACGCGTACTTGCGCTTCGAACCGCCGAGCACCTTGATGCAGAACACCTTCTTCGCGCCCGAGTTGTCCGCCACGTCGAGCACGCTCGTCATCTGAATCATCTGGGAATCTCCTATCGCCGGTGTCTCCACCGCGCAGCCTCACGGCCGCGCATGTGGAGGTGCGTGCTAGACGTTCTTGCTCTTCTCCAGCACCTCGACCACGCGCCAACGCTTGTCCTTCGAAGCGGGCTTGGTCTCGGCGATCCGGACCCGGTCACCCTCGTTGATGGTGACCTTCTTCGGGTAGTCGTGGTCCTCCACGTGGGCCTTGTACTTCTCGCGCAGGCTCATGATCTTCCCGTACTTCGGGTGGGGAGCCCGGCGCTGGACGGTGACCACCACCGTCTTCTGCATCTTGTTGGAGGTGACGATTCCCACGCGCGTCTTGGGACGGCCGCGGGTGGAGGTCTCTGCCTTGGGCGCTTCGGTCGTCTCAGCCATCTTCTCTCTCACTGTCTCTCATGCACCCGGGCGCTCGCACGTCCCGGATGGCCTTGCGCACCCGACTCGAGCGAGCGCGCTTGGAGGATTCGCGGGTGGAGGCGTTACGCCTTCGCCGCCTTCTTCTTCTCGGTCAGCACGGCCAGGATACGGGCCAGGTCACGCCGGTGTCCGGTCCGCTCCGCCGGGTTGTCCAGCGAGCCGGTCCGCCGCTTGAGCTGGTCCTGGAACAGCGTCTCGCGCAGTTCCGTCGCCCGCCGCTGCAGGTCGTCCGCCGACAGCTCCCTCAGTTCCTTCGCAGTCGCCATTGCAATCTCCACATGCGCGCGGGAGCCATCCAGAGGACAGCTCCCGCCGCGGTGCCTAGAGGCTCAGGTCCGCGCGCTTCACGATCTTCGTGAGCACGGGCAGCTTCGCCTGCGCCAGCTTCAGCGCCCCGGTGGCCACCTCGGTCGTCATACCCTCCATCTCATAGAGGATGCGGCCGGGCTTCACCACCGCGACGTAGTACTCCACGCCACCCTTACCGGTACCCATTCGAGTCTCGGCGGGCTTCTTGGTGATGGGCTTGTCCGGGAAGATTCGGATCCAGATCTTGCCGCCGCGCTTCACGTGGCGGGTCATCGCGATACGAGCCGCCTCGATCTGCCGGGAGGTGATCCAGCCCGGCTGAAGGCTCATCAGGCCGAACTCGCCGTAGGTCAGGTCGCTGCCACGGTGAGCGGCGCCCGGCATGCGGCCCTTGTGCATCTTGCGGTACTTCGTACGTGCAGGCTGAAGCATCGTCGCTGTCCTTCCCTACCCTGCCCCGGGTGCCTCCTCGCGGAGACACCCGGCGCGGGAGGGCAATTACCGGTTGGAGGGCATGGGGGCCTGGCCACCCTTGCCCGGGAGAACCTCGCCCTTGCAGACCCAGACCTTGCAGCCGATCTTGCCGTAGGTCGTCTTGGCCTCAGCGAAGCCGTAGTCGATGTCCGCGCGGAGGGTGTGCAGGGGCACGCGGCCCTCGCGGTACCACTCGTAGCGAGCCATCTCGGCGCCACCCAGGCGGCCCGAGCAGGCCACGCGGATGCCCTTCGCCCCGAACTTCATGGCCGTCTGCAGCGCCTTCTTCATGGCGCGGCGGAAGGCGATGCGGCGCTCGAGCTGCGTGGCGATGTTCTCCGCCACCAACTGCGCGTCGGTCTCCGCCTTGCGGACCTCGACGATGTTGAGGAAGACCTCGTTCTTCGTGAACTGCTGGAGGTCCTTCTTCACCGTCTCGATGCCCGCGCCGCGCTTGCCGATGACGATACCCGGGCGCGCGGTGTGGACGTTGACCTTCACCTTGTTTGCGGCGCGCTCGATCTCCACCTTGGACACGCCCGCGTGGTTCAGCGACTTCTTCACGAACTCGCGGATGCGGATGTCTTCATGGAGCCACTGCGCGTAGTTCTTGTGCTCGAACCACTTGGAGTCCCAGGTCTTGATGACGCCAAGCCGGAACCCGATCGGATGAACTTTCTGTCCCAACGTGAATCTCCTTGAACGTCCGGGCAGGGCCCGACGGGTCCTACTTCTTGGCCTCGGCCAGCACCACGTGGACGTGGGCGGTCTTCTTCTTGATGGGGGTGGCCCGGCCCATGGCGCGCGGCATGAACCGGCGCTGGGTAGGACCCTGGTCCACCGAGATGGTCTTGACGTAGAGCGTGTCCACGTCGACCTGTCCCTTGGACTTGTCGGTCGCGTTGGCCACGGCGCTCTTGATGAGCTTCTCCACCGGCAGGGCCGCGGCGCGCGGGGTGAACTTCAGGATGTTGAGGGCCGCCTCGACGGGCTTGCCCCGGATGAGCGCCGCAACGGTAGACAGCTTGCGGGGGCTCATGCGCAGGAAACGCAGATGTGCAGTCGACTCCATGGTCATCTCCTCAGGCTCTCAGGCAATGCGCCAGGCTACTTGCCCGGGGCCTTGGCGACCTTCTTCTCCGCCGAGTGACCACCGAACGTACGCGTCGGGGAGAACTCGCCGAGCTTGTGGCCCACCATGTTCTCCGTGACGAACACCGGGATGAACTTCTTCCCGTTGTGCACCGCGAAGGTGTGACCCACGAACTCCGGAAGGATGGTGGAGCGGCGGGACCACGTCTTCACGACAGTCTTCTTGTTCGTCTTGATCATGTCCTCGATCTTCTTGACGAGGAAGTCGTCGACGAACGGACCCTTCTTGATCGAACGAGCCATGGCTTGCGAATCCTCTTACTGGCTGCGCGCGCCCTGGCGGCGGCCGCTCACGATGAACTTGTCAGTACGCTTGTTGGTACGCGTGGTGAGACCCTTGGTCTTCTTGCCCCACGGCGACACCGGGTGCGGGTTACCCTGACCGGACTTACCCTCACCACCACCGTGCGGGTGGTCCACGGGGTTCATCGCGAGACCACGAACCGTCGGGCGGATGCCCAGCCACCGGCTCTTACCCGCCTTGCCGATGCGGATGATCTCGTGCTCGATGTTACCCACCTGGCCCACGGTGGCGCGGCACTCGATGAGGACCATGCGGACGGTCCCGGAAGGCATGCGCACCTGCGCGTAGCGGCCCTCCTTCGCCATCAGCTGGCCGGACGTGCCGGCGGAGCGGATGACCTGGGCGCCACGGCCCGGCTTCAGCTCCACGTTGTGGATGACCGTACCCACCGGGATGTTCTGCAGCGGCAGGGAGTTGCCCGGACGGATGTCCGCGTTCTCGCCGGCGAACAGGGTGTCGCCCACATTCAGGCCCACGGGGGCCAGGATGTAGCGCTTCTCACCGTCCGCGTACGTCAGCAGGGCGATGTTGGCGGTGCGGTTCGGGTCGTACTCCACCGCGGTGACCTTGGCCGGCACGCCATCCTTGTCACGACGCTTGAAGTCGATGACGCGGTAGCGGCGCTTGTGACCACCACCCTGGTGACGACGGGTGATGTGTCCGTGGACGTTGCGGCCACCCGAGCGCTTCAGCGGCTCGGTCAGCTTCTTCTCGGGCGCGTCCTTGGTGATGTCCGCGAAATCGGACACCGTCATCAGACGGCGGGCGGCGCTTGTCGGCTTGTACTTCTTGATGCCCATGGTGTGTTCCTCAGGCTGACCTCAACGCCGTAGCGTCAGGCCGCCCCTCCCTCGAAGAGTTCGATCGAGTCGCCTTCCTTGAGGGTGACGACCGCCTTCTTGAAGTTGGGCCGCTTGCCGATGCTCCGACCCACGCGCTTGATCTTGCCGCGGACGATGTTGGTGCGAACGCCCTCGACGGTGACCTTGAACAGCGTCGTCACCGCGCGAGCCACGTCGTGCTTGGTGGCCTTACGGTCGACGATGAACGAGTACTGACGGAACTTCTCGCGGGCCTTGTCCAGCTTCTCGGTGATGAGCGGGCCCTTGATGACATCGTTCAGGTTCATGACAGCGCCCCCTCGAGGGTCTTCGCGGCCGCGGAGGTCAGGACCAGGTGCGAGTGCTTCAGCACCATCTCGAGGTTGACACCCTCGGGAGGAAGCACGTCGAACTTGGCCAGGTTCCGCACGCTGCGGTGCAGGTTGGTGTTGCCCTTCTCGTCCACCACCAGGGCGTTCTGCAGCTTCAGGCGCTTGGTCAGCACCTCAAAGGCCTGCTTGCTCTTGGGGGCGTCCAGGGAGAACCCGCTCAGGATGATGAGCGTCTTCTCCTTGGCGCGCAGGGACAGCGCGGACTTGAGCGCACCGCGGCGCACCTTGCGGGGCGGGCGGTAGAAGTAGTCGCGAGCCTTGGGAGCCATCGCCTTGCCGCCGCCCACCCAGTGGGAAGCGCGGATGGAACCCTGGCGGGCGCGGCCAGTGCCCTTCTGCTTCCAGGGCTTCTTGCCGCCGCCGCTGACCAGCGAGGTGTTCTTCACACCCACCGTGCCGCGGCGCCGGTTGATCTGCTGCATCTTCGCGACCTCGTAAAAGAGGTGCGTGTTCGGCTCAGCGCCGAAGATGTCGTCGGAGAGCTCGATCTCCGACACCTTCTTCAAATCCAGGTCGACAACGTCAAACTTCGCCATGGCACTTTCCTCGCGGGGGTCGGAGTGAAACCACTCAGACGCCCACCCGCTTCCTAGGACTTGATCTCGACGTCAACGCCGGCCGACAGATCCAGCTTCATGAGCGCATCCAGCGTCTGCTGCGTAGGCTCGAGAATATCGAGCAGGCGCTTGTGGGTGCGGATCTCGAACTGCTCGCGGCTCTTCTTGTCCACGTGCGGAGAACGCAGCACGGTGAACTTGTTGATGCGCGTAGGAAGGGGGATCGGACCGGCCACCTTCGCGCCAGTGCGCTTAGCCGTCTCGACGATCTCACCCGCGCTCTGGTCCAGGAGCTTCGAGTCGTATGCCTTCAGCCGGATGCGGATCTTCTGTGTCGCCATTCGCAAGAACCTCTTAGAACGAACTTTGTGCCAACGCCCCGGAAGGCGCTACGACCGACGTCCCCTGGTTGTCACAGAGCCGTTTCTTCAGAACGAAGGGGCGCGGTGATTACCATCCCGCCCCGGTGTATGCAACTGGATTTCCTCCGGCTCCCTGGAAATTCCCCGGAAGGACGTCCCGGGGAGCCGGTAGGAGGTCTGCTACTCGATCACTTCCGCCACGACGCCGGCGCCCACCGTGCGGCCACCCTCGCGAACAGCGAAGCGCAGCTCCTTCTCCATCGCGACAGGGGTGATGAGCTCCACCTCGATCGCGATGTTGTCGCCCGGCATCACCATCTCCACGTTCTCCGGCAGCTTCACCGTTCCCGTCACGTCCGTGGTGCGGAAGTAGAACTGGGGACGGTAGCCCTTGAAGAACGGCGTGTGACGACCACCCTCTTCCTTCGACAGCACGTAAATCTGCGCCTTGAACTTGGTGTGCGGCGTGATGCTGCCAGGCTTGGCAATCACCTGCCCACGCTCCATGTCCTCACGCTTCAGGCCGCGAACCAGCGCGCCGATGTTGTCGCCCGCCATGCCCTCGTCCAGCAGCTTGCGGAACATCTCCACGCCCGTCACGACCGTCTTCTGCGTCGGGCGAAGGCCGACGACCTCGACCTCCTCGCCGACCTTGACCCGACCGCGCTCCACGCGGCCCGTCGCCACCGTTCCACGGCCGGCGATGGAGAACACGTCCTCCACCGGCATCAGGAAGGGCTTGTCCGTCGCGCGCTGCGGCGTCGGGATGTAGCTGTCCACCGCCTCCATCAGCTTCAGGATGGCCGGCTCGCCGATGTCGCTCGCGTCACCCTCGAGCGCCTTCACGGCGGAGCCCGGGATGATGGGGATGCTGTCGCCGGGGAACTCGTACTTCTTCAGCAGGTCCCGGACCTCCATCTCCACCAGCTCGCGCAGCTCCGGGTCGTCCAGCAGGTCCACCTTGTTCAGGAAGACCACGATGTACGGGACACCGACCTGGCGCGCTAGCAGGATGTGCTCACGCGTCTGGGGCATCGGGCCGTCCGCCGCCGACACCACCAGGATGGCGCCGTCCATCTGCGCCGCGCCCGTGATCATGTTCTTCACGTAGTCGGCGTGGCCCGGACAGTCGACGTGCGCGTAGTGACGGTTCTTCGTCTGATACTCGACGTGCGCCGTCGAGATCGTGATGCCGCGCTCGCGCTCTTCCGGCGCCTTGTCGATCTGGTCGTACGCCAGGAACGTGGCGCCGCCCGTCTTCGCCAGCACCTTCGTGATGGCCGCCGTCAGCGACGTCTTGCCGTGGTCCACGTGTCCGATCGTGCCGATGTTCACGTGGGGCTTGTTACGCTCGAACTTCTCCTTGGCCATGACACTCCTCACCGCGGCTGAGCCGGTCAATCACCCGGCGCGTATCGAATCCCGCAAAAACTCACTGCGAAGGTGCTGCGTCCTGCTCCAAACCCGCCACAACGTCAACTGAAATCGCCCGCAGGGTCGACTGCCGGGCCGTCAGTAGCGGTTCAGCGCCGTCTTGGGCGCCGGCGCGTAGTGACTGAACTGCATGGTGTAGGTCGCCCTTCCCTGGCTGCGGCTGCGCAGGTCGGTCGAGTAGCCGAACATGGCGGCCAGGGGCACCTGTGCCTGGATGGCCTGCAGGTTGCCTGGGCGGGGCGTCATGCCCAGCACCTTGCCTCGCCGGCCGTTCAGGTCGCCAATCACGTCGCCCATGAAGGGCTCGGGCGTGACGATTTCGCAGTTCATGATGGGCTCGAGCAGCACGGGGCTGGCCGCGCGCACCGCGTCCTTGAAGGCCAGCGAGCCGGCGATCTTGAACGCCATCTCACTCGAGTCCACGTCGTGCACGGAGCCGTCGTAGGCCTCCACCTTCACGTCCACCATGGGGTAGCCCGCCACGGGGCCGTTCTGCAGGGCCTCCTGGACGCCGTCGCGCACCGCGTCCACGAACTCCTTGGGCACCACGCCGCCGACGATCTTGTTCTCGAAGGCGAAGCCCTTGCCGGGCTCGTTCGGCATCACCCTCAGCCAGATGTGGCCGTACTGCCCCCGGCCGCCCGTCTGGCGGATGAACTTGCCCTCGGCCTGCATCGGCGTGGTGATGGTCTCGCGGTAGGCCACCTGCGGCTTGCCAATGTTCGCGTCGACCTTGAACTCCCTCAGGAGGCGGTCGACGATGATCTCCAGGTGCAACTCGCCCATGCCGGCGATCAGCGTCTGCCCCGTCTCCTCGTTCGTCCGCACGCGGAAGGACGGGTCCTCCATCGCCAGGCGCTGCAGGGACTGGATGATCTTGTCCTGGTCCGCCGTGGACTTCGGCTCGATGGCGATGTCGATGACCGGCTCGGGGAACTCCATCCGCTCGAGGATGATGGGCTGCTTGTCGTCGCAGAGCGTGTCGCCCGTCGCCGCCAGCTTCAGGCCCACCACCGCGCAGATGTCACCCGCGTAGCACTCGGTCAGCTCGTCCTTCTTGTCCGCGCGCATCTGGACCAGGCGGCTGACGCGCTCGCGCTTGCCCTTCACCGAGTTCCACACCGCCGTGCCCGCCTCCAGCTTCCCGGAGTAGACGCGCAGGAACGTCAGCGTCTGCGACTGGAACGCCGGGTCGTTCATGATCTTGAACGCCAGGGCGCTGAAGGGCGCGTCGTCCCGCGTCTCGCGCACCGCGTCCTCGCCCTTGGGCGTCTTGCCGTGCACCGGCGGGATGTCCAGCGGGCTCGGCAGGTAGTCGATGACCGCGTCCAACAGCGGCTGCACGCCCTTGTGGCGGAACGCCGACCCGCAGAACACCGGGAACAGCTTCAGCCCCACGCAGCCCTTGCGGATGGCCGCGCGGACCTCCTGCTCGGTGAGCTCCTGGCCCTCCAGGAACTTCTCCGTCAGCGCGTCGTCCTGCTCCGCGGCGGCCTCGAGCAGCTCCGCGCGCGCGGCCTCGGCCTGCTCGCGGTACTCCTCGGGAATCGCCTCGATGTCGTAGCGGCTCCCCTGCTCCGAGTCGACGAAGACCAGGGCCTTCATCGTCAGGAGGTCGATGACGCCGCGGTGCTTGTCCTCGGCCCCCAGCGGCAGCTGCATGCGCACCGCCCTGGCGCCGAGCTTCTCGCGGATGGTGCCGACGGACATCTCGAAGTCCGCGCCGATGCGGTCCATCTTGTTGATGAAGCAGATACGGGGGACCTTGTAGCGGTCCGCCTGGCGCCAGACCGTCTCCGACTGCGGCTCCACGCCGTTGACCGCGTCGAACACGGCGACGGCGCCGTCGAGCACGCGCAGGGAGCGCTCCACCTCGATGGTGAAGTCCACGTGCCCGGGGGTGTCGATGAGGTTGACGCGGTAGCGATGCTCGTTGCGCTGCCAGAAGGCGGTGATGGCGGCGGAGGTGATGGTGATGCCGCGCTCACGCTCCTGGACCATCCAGTCCGTGGTGGTGTTTCCCTCGTGCACCTCGCCCATCCGATGGATGGCGCCGGTGTAGAAGAGGATCCGCTCGGTGGTGGTCGTCTTGCCGGCATCGATGTGCGCCATGATGCCGATGTTGCGGTAGCGCTCCAGGGGATGCTCGCGAGCCATTGCGTCGGTACCTCTCCATGAGGGCGGGAGGGCTTTGTGAAGCCCGTCTCACGTTCCCACCCGGACGATTTCAGAGAACCTGCTTCACCTAAAGAAACCGCCCGGATGCAACCTCTGCATCCGGGCGGGACACCGCGAGGCCGAAAGACCTACCAGCGGTAGTGCGCGAAGGCCTTGTTGGCCTCCGCCATCTTGTGCGTGTCTTCACGCTTCTTCACCGCGTTGCCGCGGTTGTTGGCGGCGTCCATGATCTCGCCGGCCAGCTTCTCCTGCATGGTCTTCTCGCCACGGGCCTTGGAGTACGTGATGATCCAACGCATGCCGAGGGCGACGCGACGGTCCTGACGGACCTCGACGGGCACCTGGTAGGTGGCGCCACCGACGCGGCGGCTCTTGACCTCCAGCACCGGCTTGACGTTGTCGAGGGCCTTCTTGAACGTCTTGAGGGGGTCCTCCTTCGCGCGCTCTTCGATGAGGGCGAAGGCTCCGTAGCAGACGCCTTCCGCGATGGACTTCTTGCCCTTCCGCATCAGGTCGTTGACGAACTTGGTGACGAGCCGGTCCTGGAACTTCGGATCCGGAAGAATCTTGCGCTTGGCGACTACGCGACGGCGAGGCATCTCTTCTCTCTTCCCTTACGCCCTGGCCCCCTTGGGAGCACGACAACGGGCTTGAAGTACCGCTCGAGAAAACTTCATGAGGACGCTCCCCAGGGTGCGGGGCTCAACGTCCAGACAGTGAAACGAAGGTGGTCGCGCTTCAGCTCGGGCGCTTCGCGCCGTACTTGGAGCGGCTCTGCTTGCGGCCCGCCACGCCCACGGAGTCGAGCGTTCCACGGACGATGTGGTAGCGCACGCCCGGGAGGTCCTTCACACGACCGCCGCGGATCATCACCACCGAGTGCTCCTGGAGGTTGTGGCCCACGCCGGGGATGTAGGACGTCACTTCGATTCCGTTGGTCAGACGCACGCGGGCCACCTTGCGGAGGGCCGAGTTCGGCTTCTTCGGAGTCGTCGTGTACACGCGGGTGCAGACGCCGCGCTTCTGGGGGCACTCCTTGAGCGCGGGGCTCTTGCCCTTGATGTTCAGCTTCTCGCGGCCCTTGCGGACCAGCTGGCTAATGGTCGGCACTGATACCTCGTTCTTCGGGTTCACAGCCGCCCCGAGACGCGAGGCGGCGCATATCTACCTACAGGACTACTGAAAAAGGCCGCGAGTATAGGGAGCGACCCCTCCGTGTCAAGCACGGCATGACGCGGACCTGGAACAGGTCAGCGCCCATGAGGTCTTTCCTTGAGACTCGTCAACCCAGCTTACGACGGGTCGGTCCTCTACTCCGCGTGCGCTCAGAAGTCGAGGACCATCACCACCGCGTCCTCGCCCTCGTCGGCGTAGTAGTTCGGCCGGATGCCCACCGGACGGAAGCCGAAGGCGCGGTAGAGCTGGATCGCCGGCTCGTTGCTCTTGCGGACCTCCAGGGTGGCGAGGCAGCAGCGGCGCGCCTTGCCCCGCTCGAGCACCTCCTCCATGACGGCCCGCGCCACGCCCCGCCGCCGATGCTGAGGGGCGGTGGCGACGTTGAGCACGTGGACCTCGTCGTGGACGATCCAGAAGATGGCCAGGCCCAGGAGCAGCGGCGGCACGAACTGCCGGGGCTCCTCCACCAGGAGGATGGTGGACCACTCGTGCTGGAGCTCCCGCTTGAGCAGCTCCGGGGACCAGGGGTTCTTGAACGCCGCCTGCTCCAGCGCCATCACCGCCGCCAGGTCCCCTTCCGTCATCTGACGGATGGAGAAGCCATGCGGCTCGCGTGGCTCGGCGTCCTCCCGCATCCGCCTCATCGCTTTGCCTCCCGTGTGAAGGGCGCCACCCGGCGCACCTGGGCCGAGGCCCGCACCTGCGCCAGCTCCTCCACGGCCAGCGCCGCATAGCGCTCGCGGAAGAGCTTCTCCCGGATGGACTCCCGCACCGTCTCGTAGTCGGCCGGAAAGTCCCCGGGGTGCTGCTCGTAGAAACGACGGATCTCCGTCTCACCCACCTGGGCCCTCAGGCGGATGCGGCTGTCCAGGACACGCTCCGCCCTCAGCCCCCGCGTCAGCACCGCCTTGAGCCCCTCCACGTCCACGTCCGCCCGGGTCAGGAAGCGCTCCAGGGCCTGGGAGCCCCCGACGCGCAGCCGGAACGCCTCCAGCCGGGCCTCCACTTCGGTGGGCTCGGCCGGGAACGCCTGGAGCCGGTCCGCGTTGAGCACCTGGACCCGCTGGCTGATCGCCAGCTCCAGCGCCCCCCGGAGGAGCTCCTCGTCCAGGGGTTCCTCGAGCGCCTGGAGGCCGCCTTGCTGGACGAGCGCCACCCGGGCCTCGAACTCCAGCTCGCTCTGGGTGAGGACCCGCCCCTCGATGATGGCGACCACCCGGTCCATCACCCTGCCCTGCGCGTCCCCCACGGGAGCCTGGGCGCGTACGACGGGGGCGGCCAGCAGGAGGAGCCAGCCCGCCAGCCAGAAGGTACCTGCTCCCGCTCGGCGCGGCGCTGACATGGACTCCCTCACCTTCCGCCGGACTTTATACATCCCAGGCCAGCCGAACAGTCCTTGCTGGCGCACTCCCACCGACTGGTTACTTTCAATCACGTACAGCTCGGCGGGAACAAATGGCGGACGACTACTACCAGATCCTCGGCGTGGAACGGACGGCCTCCGAGGAGGCCATCAAGAAGGCGTTCCGGAAGCTCGCGCGCCAGCACCACCCCGACGTCAACCCCGGCAACAAGTCCGCAGAGGAGAAGTTCAAGCAGATCAACTCGGCCTTCGAAGTGTTGTCGGACCCGAAGAAGCGCAAGCTCTACGACGAGTTCGGCGAGGACGCGGAGAAGATCGGCTTCGACGAGAAGAAGGCGGAGGCCTACCGGCAGTACCGGGCCCAGGCGTCCCGGGGGGGCGTGGGCGGCATCCCCTACGGCGGCGAGGACTTCGACCTGGGGGACCTGTTCAACGACCTCTTCGGAGGGCGGCGCGGCGGAGGGGGCGGCTTCAATGACGCCTTCGGTCGGGCCCGGGGGCGAGGCCCCATGGGTCCCGAGCGCGGCGAGGACCTCAACGCCCAGGTCCGCCTGACGCTGGCCGAGGCCGTCACCGGCACCGAGCGGCCCCTGTCCGTCAGCCGCGCCTCCCCCGACCGCTCCACCCCGGACGAGCGCGTCCGCCTGACGGTGAAGATTCCCGCGGGCGTCCAGACGGGCTCCAAGGTCCGGCTCGCGGGCCAGGGCGCCCCCGGCGCCAGGGGTGGGCCTCCGGGCGACCTCTACATCGAGACCGAGGTGATGGAGCATCCCCTGGTGCGTCGGGAAGGTGACGACCTCCACATGGACGTGCCCGTGACGGTGCCGGAGGCCATGCTGGGCGCCGAGGTGCGCGTCCCCACCTTCCAGGGCGAGCTCACCGTCAAGGTCCCCTCCGGCTCCCAGTCCGGCAGGCAGATGCGCCTGAAGGGACGTGGGGTGCCCTCCCTCAAGGGGGGTTCACCAGGTGACCTCTACCTCCGCCTCCAGGTCAAGGTGCCGGACACCGACACCCCGGAGACCCGCGCCGCGGCGGAGACCCTGGCCAAGGCCTACCGGGACGATGTCCGTCGCGAGCTGACCCTCTGAAGCTCTTGTCTCTTGTCCTGGGCGCCGCCAAGGCATAGACGGCCCCTCCCACAGTCGGTTCACACGTCGCCGCAAACGGAGCACACGCGCACATGGGCCTCTTAGACATCTTCACGGGCGGCTCGGGCCCCGAGAAAGCCCTCAAGCTCAAGCCCAAGGTCACCCAGAAGTACGGCGACCCGGCGACCCGCCAGAAGGCCATCCAGCAGCTGGGGGAGATGAAGTTTCCCGAGGCCGTCTCCGTGCTCCTGGCCCGCTTCACCATCACGGTGGACCCGCTCACCACGGACGCCGACGAGAAGGAGCACACCTTCGAGCTGGTGAAGTCCTTCGGCAAGGACGCCGTCCCTCCCATCGTCGAGTTCCTCAGCAAGACGGAGCCCGCCACGTCGTGGGCGCTCCGACTGCTGGGGGAGCTGGTCACCGAGGACGAGGTGACCGAGGCCTGTGTGAAGGCGCTGCAGCACCTGTCCGCGACCTACACGAAGAACCCGGAGAAGAAGGTCGTCCTGCTCCACCACGTCACGGGTCGCCAGGACGCGCGCATCCCTCCGGTGGTCGTCCCCTTCCTCGAGGACATGTCGGACGACGTGAAGATCGCCGCGCTCAAGGCGCTCGCCTCCTTCAAGTACGAGCCGGCCAGGGAGCCCATGCTCAAGCTCCTGACCGCCGACGAGACGGCGCGTCGGGTGCAGACCTCGGCGCTCTCCGCCCTGGCGGACTCGGGCTTCAGCGTGGGCGAGCAGCGCGCCCGCGTGGAGTCGCTCCTGGTGGAGCCCTTCGTCGTCGACAAGGACGGCCGCATCCAGCGCCGGGCCTGAGTGCCCGAGCCCGGTCGTGTCGGGCAGCCGACACGGCCACTGTCCTCCGGAAGGCCCTGCACACCTGGGCCGTTCCCAGGCGCTCGGAACCTGGAGCAGGATTCACCCGTGCGCTCGAAGAAGAAAGGGGCCCTGGCAGAGGTCGTGCCGCTGCGCCCCACCACCTCGAAGAAGTCCACCACCCGTCGAGCAGCGAAGCCGGCTCCCCCGGCTGACGCCGACGCCGTCGCGCGCGCCCTCCTGGAGATGGCGCGCCACCTCACCGACAACGCGGGCCCCACCGAGGCCCTGCGCTCCCACCTCCAGACGCTCCACGCGCTGCTCAAACCCAAGGTCTGTTACGTGGCCCGCTTCTTCGCCTCGCGCGAGCAGCTCCACGTCGAGCACGTCCGCGGCCGCTATGACAGCCGCGTGGTCGCCGCCGTCCCGGGCGAGGGCGTGGTGGGACGCGCCTTCTCCGAGAAGAAGCTCCTGCGCGAAGCGGACACGCTCGCGGTGCCGCTTGAGAGCCCTCACGGCGTCACCGGCGTGCTCGTCGTCCTGGGCGCCCGCCGCGCCGTCTCCGACACCGTGCTCCAGTCGCTGGCCGCGCAGCTCGGCGCCGCGTACGAGGTGGCCCGGCTCCGCGACGACAGCGCCCGCCGCAACAAAGATTTGCAGACGGCCATCGCGGGCTTGAAGAGCCTGGAGCAGAACCGCGAGGAGCTGCTCGGCAACGTCTCGCACGACCTCAAGAACCCGCTCACCACCATCAAGTCGTACCTGGCGATGCTGGGGCGAGAGAAGCTGGGCCCTCTCACGGACTCCCAGCGCCGCGCCGTGCAGATCTGCGATCGGAACTCCGACCGCATGCTGCGCATGGTGAACGACCTGCTGCTCATGTCCCGGCTCCAGTCCGGGAAGATGCAGCTCAACCAGCGCCCCTTCGGCCTCAAGGCCGTGGCCGAGGAGGTGGTCCGCTCCCTGGCCGTCGTCGCTGAGCACGGCAAGGTGCAGGTGCACATCCCCCCGTGCGCGGAGGTCTTCGTCCGGGGAGATCGCGAGCGCATCGCCGAGGCCATCCACAACCTCGTCGAGAACGGCATCCACCACAGTGAGCAGGACGACACCGTCGAGGTCACCGTCTCCGCCGAGGAGGGGCTCGCCGCACTCACGGTGAAGGACAGCGGCCCCGGCATGTCGGCCGAGGCGCTGGAGCACATCTTCGATGCCTTCTATCGGGCGCAGCCCGGAGTGCCGCGTCCTCCAGGGGCGGGGCTGGGCCTGCCGCTGGTGGGGAAGATCGTCGCCCTCCACGGGGGCCGCGTGGAGGCCTCCAGCGTGCTCGGAGAAGGGAGCACGTTCCAGTTGGTGCTGCCGATGTTCGCCGGCGCGGTGAGCTCCCCGGACCCGAACCAGGCGGCGCCCAAGGCGGGCGGAATCCTCCTGGTCGAGGACGACGCGGACTGCCGCGAGGTGCTGCAGCAGGTGTTGGAGCAGGAGGGCTACCGGGTGATGGCCACCTCGGGAGCCTCCGAGGCGCGCTCCATCCTCTCGCACATCCGCCCGGCCATGGTGCTGCTCGACCTGCGGCTGAGCGAGGAGGACGGCCAGTCGGTGCTCCGCTTCATCCGGGGCACCGAGTCGCTCGCGGACATCGTCGTGTACATCATCTCGGGTGCCAGCGAGGTGGCGTCCCTCACGTCCGGCCAGGGTCTGGAGCGAATCGACGGCTTCTTCGAGAAGCCGCTCCAGCTCCCCAAGCTGCTGGACACGGTGTCGGCGGTGGTGCGGCCCAGCCGCCGGGCTCCCGCCGTCCCCTGAGGGGGACGGAATGGACCGCGGAACGAACAAGAGGTGGCCGCACGCCACCTCGGCTTGGCTAGTATCCGCGCGTTCATGAGCACTTCCGTCTATTCCCGCTACCGCGCCGCATTCGCCGAGGGCCTCGCCAGCGCCCTCGGCGTGCAGGCCGCCGACATCGAAGCCCAGGTCAAGCCCGCGGAAGCGGCGCACGGCGACCTGAGCTTCGCCACCTTCCCTCTCGCCAAGGCCCAGAAGAAGGCGCCCCCGGTCATCGCCAAGGAGCTGGCCGAGAAGGTCACCGTGCCGGGCCTGGAGATCAAGGCCGTGGGCCCGTACGTGAATGCCCGCTTCAACGCGGTGCCCTTCACGAGCGAGGTCCTCGACGCGGCTCGCAAGGCGGGCGTCCACTACGGCGGAGACACGGACGCGGGGCGCGGCAAGACGGTGGTCATCGACTACTCGTCGCCGAACATCGCCAAGCCCATCGGCTTCCACCACATCCGCACCACGTTCCTGGGCCACTGCATCGCCAACATCTACCGGGCGCTCGGCTGGCGGGTGGAGGGCATCAACTACCTGGGTGACTGGGGCAAGCAGTTCGGCCTCGTCGCGGTGGGCTTCCAGGAGTACGGCGACCCGGCGCGCATCGACGACATGGGCCACCTGGTGGAGGTCTACGTGCGCGCCAACAAGCGCGCCGAGACGGAGCCCGCGTTCGACGAGAAGGCCCGCGAGTTCTTCCGCCGCATGGAGGCCGGTGACGCCGAGGCCCTCAAGCTCTGGAACCAGTTCCGCGAGACGAGCATCCGCGGCTTCAAGCAGATCTACGCGCGGATGGGCATCGCGTTCGAGCACATCGAGGGCGAGAGCCGCTACCAGGGCAAGATGGACGCGGTCATCGAGCAGATCGCCAAGAAGCCCGGCGTGAAGGAGTCGCAGGGCGCGCTCATCGTCGACCTGCCCTACGCGGAGAACGAGCCGCCCATCCTGCTCAAGAAGAACGACGGCAGCACGCTCTACGCGACGCGAGACCTGGCCGCCGCCGAGGACCGCCACACGCGCTTCCAGTTCGAGAAGTCACTCTACGTCGTGGCCCAGGACCAGGCGCTGCACTTCCGTCAGGTGTTCCGCACGCTGAAGGAGATGGGCCAGCCGTGGGCGGACAAGTGCGTGCACGTGGCGTTCGGCCGCATCCACGGCATGAGCACGCGCAAGGGCCAGGTGGTGCAGCTCAACGACGTGCTCGACGAGGCCAAGGAGCGCGCCGCCGCCAAGGTGAAGGAGAACCAGGAGGCCGGCCGGCTCCAGACGGATGACCCGGACAAGCTCGCCGAGCAGATCGGCCTGGGCGCCATCGCCTTCGGCGACCTCAAGCACAAGCGCGCCACCGACTACACCTTCGACTGGGACGAGGTCGTCAGCTTCGAGGGCCACACGGGCCCCTACCTCCAGTACGCCCACGCGCGTGTGGTCAACGTGCTGCGCAAGGGCGGCGGCGCTCCGGCCACCTACGACGCCAGCCTGCTGACGCTCCCCGAGGAGCAGGCCCTGGTGCGCGAAATCATGCGCCTGCCCGAAGTCGTGCGCGACGCGGCCGAGCAGTACGAGCCCAGCCTCGTGGCCCGCCTGCTGCTCGACGTGGCCGCCGCCTTGAGCCGCTACTACACGCTCGGCAACCAGGAGCGCGACAAGCGCATCAACGTCGAAGGGAATGACGCGCTGCGTTCCGCGCGACTCGCCCTGGCGAACGCGGCGCGGGTTACGCTCGCGTCGGGTCTGACCTTGTTGGGCATTCCGACACCCGAGAACATGTAGCCCCGGGGGCTGCCTTGGAAACCGCGCTGTCGCAGTCTGCGAATCAGGGAGAGTCCTTGCTGAAGGCGGAGTTCGGCCCGATGGGTCGGGCGCTGGGCACTCGTTATCTGGAGAGCGTCCACTTCCCACCCGAGGCCGAGGACGAGCTGCGCAACCTGCACGCCAAGGGGTTCGTGGTGCACGTCATGCGCTCCACGGCGTGGGTGAACTTCCTCTACCTCACCTGGGCCATGGTGCGCCGGAGCCTGCCGCCCGTGCGGGCGGTGTCCAACCTGCGCCCGTGGTTCACCAAGCCGTGGCGCCAGACGAAGCAGGGCGGCGCCTTCCTGGAGCGCTTCGAGTACGCGCGCCAGCAGGGAGGCAGCGGTCTGGTCTTCCTGCGGCGCACGGCGCTGCTGCACGCGTCCGGGAAGGAGACCCACGAGGACCCCTTCCCCGCCCTGGTGGAGCTGGCGCGCACGTCGGACCGGCCCGTGTACCTGGTGCCCGAGCTGTTCGTCTGGGAGAAGCGCAGCGCGCGCCTCAAGCCCAACTGGGTGGACGTGGTGTTCGGCAGCCCCGAGGCGCCGGGCTTCCTGCACTCGATGCTGGCCTTCTTCCGCAACTACAAGCGCGCGCAGTTCCGCGTGGGAGAGCCCATCGACCTGCGCGCCTTCGCCGAGCAGAACCCGCAGGACTCGGTGGAGGTGCTCGCGCGCAAGGTGCGCAGCACGCTGCACGTGCACCTGGCCCGGGAGACGCGCGCGGTGTTCGGCCCGCCGGCGAAGCCGCCCGTGCGCATCATCGACGAGACGCTGAGAGACAGGCAGCTGCGCAAGGTGGTGGACGAACAGGCCGCGCAGTCCGGCCGCAAGCAGGAGAGCGTGCTGCGCGAGGCCCGCCGCAACCTGGAGGCCATCGCCGCCAAGCCCAGCCCCACGACGCTGGCCTTCGTGGCGCCCCTGCTCGACTGGGTGTTCAACCGCATCTACGACGGCATGCACGTGGACGAGGCGGGCCTGCACCGCGCGCTCAAGTCCGCCACCCGCGCGCCCATCGTCCTGTGCCCCAGTCACAAGAGCCACATGGACTACCTGGTGATGAGCTGGGTGCTGTGGAACCGCGGCTACGCGGTGCCGCTGGTGGCCGCGGGCGCCAACCTGTCCTTCTGGCCCCTGGGCAGCATCTTCCGCCGCTGCGGCGCGTTCTTCCTGCGCCGCTCGTTCAAGGGCGACAAGGTCTACGCCGCGTCCTTCAAGGCCTACGTGCGCAAGCTGGTGCACGACGGCATCCACCAGGAGTTCTTCCCCGAGGGCGGCCGCTCGCGCACGGGCAAGCTGCTCTCCCCCAAGCTGGGCATGTTCACCTGGCAGGTGGAGTCGGTGCTCGAGGGCGCGCGCAACGACCTGCTCTTCGTCCCCGTGGCCATCGACTACGAGAAGGTCGTCGAGTCGGGCAGCTACTCGAAGGAGCTGGCGGGCGGGGAGAAGAAGCCCGAGGACCTCAAGGCGCTGCTCAGCACGCCCAAGGTGCTCGCGGCGCGCTACGGCCGCATCCACCTGGGGTTCGACGAGCCGATTTCGCTCGTGGAGTTCATGAAGGAGCGCGGACTCGACCCCGACCAGCCGGTGACGGACGAGCAGAAGAAGGGCCTGGTGCGCGCGCTCGGCAACCGCGTGATGTACGGCATCAGCAAGGTGTCCACCGTGACGCCGCACGCGCTGGTGAGCACGTCGCTGCTCGCGCACCGCCGCCGGGGCCTGACGCAGCGGGAGCTGGCGGACCGCATCAGCATCCTGCGCCGCATCGCCCAGGAGGACGGCGCGCCGCAGTCTCGCGAGCTGGGCAACGCCCCCAGCAACCCCGAGACGATGGGCCCCATCCAGGACGCGATGCGGACGTTCATCGGCGACGAGATGGTGCGCACCCAGGAGGCCAAGGGTGACGTCATCTACCAGGTGGAGGACGACCGCCGCGCGGAGATGTCCTTCTACAAGAACACGCTGATGAACCTGGTGGCCGCGCGCAGCCTCGTGGCCAACGCGATGCTGGCCGCGGGCACGTCCGCCTCGTACGACGACGTGAAGGCGCGCGCGCTGTTCCTCTCGCGCCTGTTCAAGCTCGAGTTCATCTACCGGGTGAACACCACCTTCGACACCATCTTCGCGGAGACGGTGGAGCGGCTGGTGCGCATGGGCCTCGTCATGCACGAGGGCGACACGCTGAGCGTCGCGCCCGAGCCCCATGCCCAGCCGGAGCTGGAGTTCCTGGCGGACCTGCTGCGCGACTACCTGGAGGCGTACCTGCTGGCCGCGATGACGCTCAACGACGTGGCCACGGGCGTCGCCGAGGACCGCAAGGCCTTCCTCCGGATGGCCCTGGAGACGGGCCGCGCCGAGTACCACGCCGGCCGCATCACCGCCGCCGAGTCCCTGGCCAAGGTGACGCTGGAGAACGCGGTGACGTACCTGCAGGACCAGAAGCTCCTCGTCGAGGAGGACAAGAAGTTGAAGGTCGGTCCCCAGGCGACGGACGCGGACGCGCGCAAGCAGCTCGTCGAGAGCATCCGCGAGTACCTGCAGCGCTGACGTGTGGACTTCCGGGCCGCGCCGCCTCATCGAGGACGGTGCGGCCCGTCAGCGGGGCATGGGAGGATGGGTGGATGACTGCTCGCCCTGCCCTGCTTGCCCTCGTCCTCGGTGCCTCCCCGCTTCTCGGCTGTGGCTCCACGCCGAACACCCGCGAGCCGGCCTCGCGCGAGTGCGGGGCCTCCATCCACGACGTGGCCTGGCTGTCGGGCAGTTGGCGTCAGGACACGGCCGGAAACCTGATGGAGGAGCACTGGACGCCCGCGGCGGGCGGAACGCTCTTCGGGGTGAGCCGCACCATCGTCCAGGGCAAGACGGTGTTCTTCGAGTACATGCGCATCGAAGCGCGCAAGGACGGGCTCTACTTCGTGGCCCAGCCCATGGGGCGTCCGCCCTCGGACTTCAAGATGCTGCGTTGCAACAGCAACGGCGTGTTGTTCGAAAACCCGCAGCACGACTACCCGCAGCGCATCTTCTACCAGCGCCCCACCGCCAACCGTCTCACCGCCCGCATCGAGGGGAAGAAGGACGGCAAGGAGGCGGGACAGAGCTTCGAGTTCTTCCAGATGTAGCCACGCGCGGCCCGCGAGGGCTCACGGCGCGCTGCGGAAGACGATGCGAATCTCGCTGGAGAGCGGGTTGCCCTCGTAGTCCGTGAGCACGGTGCGCAGCACCAGCGTGTACTGCGTGTTGGGCGTCAGCACGACGCCCTCGGCGAAGGCGGCCTCCACCGAGTACGGGACGTCGCCCCGCTCCACGTCCTCGTCCAGCTCCGGCACGGGCGGGGCGGTGAGCACGAGCGGGAGCTCATCCCGACCGGAGAACACCGCGATGCCCGGACGCAGGCTGCGGATGTCCATGGCCTCGGAGAAGGTGACGCGCAGGGAGCCTCCCCTCGGCAGCGTCTCCCCTCCTCCTGGCGCCGTGGAGACGACCCGGGGCGGCACCGTGTCGCGCGGCAGGTAGATGGCCTCGCCGGGCTCCAGGCACCCGGACAGCGACGCCAGCGCGAACACGCCCGCGAGGAAGCGACTCGAGCGCGTGCCCATCAGCGGCACCCCTTCTGCGCCAGGCTCTCCGACGAGTGGCACTTGAGGCAGGCGCGGTCATTCGCCGACGCCAGCTTCTTGCACGACTGCGCGAAGCCCGCCGGGTGCGGGTTGATCTGCCGCCGCGGCGACAGCTCCGAGTGGCAGCTCATGCACGACTCCTCGCGGTGGCAGGAGATGCAGCTGGTCAGGTCCCGCGACGCGGCGATGCCGTGGTGCCGCGGTCCGGGCAGCTCCACCCACGTGGAGTAGTCCGGGTGCACCTTCTGGTTGCGCGGCCGCAGCGACTGGGCCGCGTCCATGCCCACGCCCGCGCGCTCGTGGCAGGCGGCGCAGAAGGACTGGGCGCGGTGGCAGCTCTCGCACCGGGGCGAGTTGGTCCGGGCCTGCACCGGGTGCAGCGTGATGAAGTCGTTGGGGTGGATGGACAGCGGCTTCTGCATGCCGTCATGGCACGTCTGGCAGTAGCTCTCGCTGTGGCACTGCATGCAGACCAGCCGGTCCGTGGACGCGCGGGCCCCGTGGTTGAACTCGAAGCGCGGGCCGTGGTCCAGGCCCAGCGGGTTGCCCTGCATGGGCTTGAGCAGGCCCGAGTCGAACGTCAGCTTCAGCCGACCCGAGGGCTCCGTCGGGTGACACGTGGCGCACGTGTTGGAGGCCACGGTGCCGTCGTGGCACTTGAAGCACGTGGCCATCTTCGGCAGCTGGTTGCGCGTGCCGAGCTTCACGTCCTTCATCTCGCCGTGGCACACCGAGCACTCCACCTTCTTGTCCACGTGCTGCTGGTGGCTGAAGTGCAGGTTGGCCGGGGGCATGGAAAGCTTCGCGGGCTCCTTGCGCACGGTGGCGTCGAAGCCCGGGTGGCAGGTGTTGCACGACGACGGCGGGTCCGTGGGCTTGCCCTTCCGGCCCGCCTCGATGTCGTGGCAGGTCTCGCACTCCTCGTGGCCCGGGAGGTTCAGGTCCTTGGAGGATGCGCTGGCGCGGGCCGAGTCGTGGCACGTGGTGCACTCGGCGCCCGCCTCCAGGTGCTGGGCGTGGTCGAAGCGCAGCGGCACGTGCTGGGCGGGGTAGACGGCCAGGCTGCGCTCGCGGGCCGTGGCGGCCCAGGCGACGCCGGCGCCCACCAGCATGGCGAGCGCGGCCAGGGCGAGCAGCGCATGTCGGTTCTGACGGTGAAGCATCTACAAGCTCGCCTTCAGGTCGAAGAGGAGGAAGCCCTTCGTGTCCGAGTCGGTGAAGGGATTGAAGTTCTGCTCCACCACCAGCGACAGCCGCGTCGCGCGCGTCAGCGCCCGGCTGGCCCACACCTGCGCGCCGTAGAAGTTGCCGCCCAGGCGCGCGTTGAAGCTGTCGAAGATGCGCGCGAAGGACACCCGCGCGTCCAACGTGAAGCGCTCCCGGTCGAACGTGTAGCCCCCGGTGAGGTCGCCCCAGAGTTGGTCTCCGCCGAAGCCCGTGCGGTACGTCACGTCCAGCGCCGAGCGGAACGCGCCCGAGCGCCACGCCGCGCCCCCCGCCCCACCGACGCTGGTGGACTTCGGTGCGCCCTCCGCGTCCACCTGCGAGGCGATGGCCATCGCCGGGTTGACGTTCTCGTTGTAGCGGCTGCCCAGCGCCTGCACGTAGAAGCGCAGCGGGCCGGGGGTGAACACGTCCACGCGAACCCGCGCCTCGTCGCGCGGCGCCCACGCGAAGTAGTACCAGATGGAGTCCGCCGACAGCACGGGCGACAGGCGCATCGCCTCCAGCGTCGTCGCGACGCGCATGCCGTCCCAGCGCACCTGCGTGCGCACCTGGGCCACCTTGCCCTGCAGCACGTCGTAGTCCACGCCGGCCAGCGCGTTGAGCCCCAGGCCGCGGCCGTAGCGCGCCTCCACCGTGGCGCGCTCCAGGTCCGTCTTCCCCTCCACCATCGCCTTGCGGTAGCCCACCGTGGCGTTGAAGCCCTTCACGTCCTCGAGCAGCAGCTTGGCACCGAAGACGGGCTCCATCGAAGTCAGCGTGGGGTCCGCGCCCGCCACGCCCTGGTCCAACCGCCGCGAGTCGCTCTCCCGCGTGCCATCCGGCTGATACACGGACGAGCCCAGGAAGCTCGCGCCCTTCACCCACAGGCCACCGTACAGCTCCGCGCCCAGGCCCATGCGCGTCACGTAGCGCGCGCGCAGACCATCGAACGCGATGATGTCCGAGACGTCCGTGTAGAGCTGCCGGCCCAGCCGTCCCTCGAAGCCGCCCTTCGCGTAGCGCACGTACGCGTGGAGCAGCTCCGCGTCCTCGGACTTCAGCCCATCGACGCGCTCGGCCTCACCCTTGGGCAGGCCGAAGTCCGCCCAGATGCGCATGTTGGACTCGAAGCCCAGGTCCTGTCCCGTGGCGAGCTCGAAGGCATTGAGCCCCAGGTACTGGACGATTCGGCGCCGCGGCAGCAGCACCGGGTCTTCTGACGTGCTGCCACGCCACGCACGAATCTGGTACGCCTGCGCCTCGGTTCGCGCTTCCACCAGGAACGCCGACGCGTGCGACGTCGTTGCTCCCAGCCCCAGGCCCAGGGCACAGACAACGCCAAGAGTTCGAGGGGGCTTCCACCACGTCCGCTGCACCGTTCGAGCCAGGATGTAGGACGTCAAGGTGCGGACAGTATAGAGACATGCTGCCGCGACAGTTCAGCTTTTCGCGTCAAGGAGATGACAAATTGGAAGATTCCGCTCCCAGCGACGCCGCGCCTCTCGGGCCGGCTGGGCCCTCCGAGCCTCCTCCCCCGGAGCCCAGGAGCCCTCGGGTGCTGGCGCTCGGCGGGGCGGCCCTGGCGCTGGTGCTCTTCATCCTGGTGGGCGGCTCCGTCCAGCTGCTCAACGCGGCCTTCGGCATCTGGTTCACCGAGGTGTTCATCTTCATGGCGCTCGGGTGGCTGCTGCCGCGCCTGGGGGGATGGAAGCCCGCGCTCTTCACGGGGCTGACGCCGCTGCATCCGGTGCCGACGCTCTTCGGCTTCCTGTTGGGCATCGCCAACTTCTTCGCGCTGGTGGTGCCCATCCAGTTCACCGCGCAGAAGCTCGCGCCCGAGTGGATGAAGGAGATGTTCGACGGCTCGCGGCTCTTCGAGCAGCAGACGCCCGTGGAGCTCGCCATCATCCTGGCGGGCGTGACGGTCGCCGCGCCCATCTGCGAGGAGCTGTTCTTCCGGGGCGTCTTCCAGCGGGGCCTGACGCCCCCGGCGCCGCGCTCGCCCACGACGGCCCTGGTCATCTCCGCGGTGGTGTTCAGCGCGTTCCACCTGGACCCGGTGGGCTTCGTGGCGCGCGTGGAGCTGGGCCTGCTGTTCGGCTGGCTCTACCTGCGCACCGGCTCGCTGTGGCCCGGCATCGCCGCGCACGCGGCCAACAACATGGTGTCCTCGGCCGCGTTCCTCGTGGCCAAGTCGATGGGCACCGAGGCCCCCGAGACAGACACCCAGCCCCAGGACGTGCTCATGCTGGCGAGCCTCGGGTGGGTGGGGGTGCTCGCGCTGCTGGGCATGTCGCGGTGGGTCCCGGTCTGGGGCACCGGCATGGCGGTGAGCGACGAGCGCGCGCGGGAGACGAAGCCCGTGCCGTCGCTGGCGAAGCTGGTGCTGCCGTGGGTGGTGGCGGCGACGCTGTCCTTGGTGCTGCTCGCCGTGGTGGACCGGCGCGGCATCGCGCTCAACCTCCATGACGTGGCCCACCCGCTCGCACCGCTCAGGAAGGACGCGCCCGCGGGGCTCCAAGCGGAGCGGGAGTCATTGAAGGAGCTCCGCGGGGCCGTGCGCCGGGGTAAGGCTCCGCTGGAGGCATACAGCGAGGAGCGCACGCGTCAGGCGCGCGCGCACAAGGCCGAAGGCGGCACGAAGTCACCGTGAGCGAGCGCGGCGCCGGAGGAAGGAGCCTCCAGGCACCGCGCACGGACAGGCTTCCGCGCCTCGCCCCGCCGCCCTGACGGGCTCGCGGAAATCTTCGCGACGAGGAATGGCCGAGCCAGCGCCCGGCCCTCCACGTCAGACGAAGCGATACGAGCTCACGTGGAAGACGGGGCCCACCATCGCGAGGGTGAGCATGTCCTTGTCCACGCGGCCCTCGGCCTCGATGCGGTGGCCGTCCTTCTTGATGTGCCGGTCACCACCCGCGAGCTGATACGTGGTGCCATCATCGGCCTCCAGCACCCAGACACCCGTCTCGATGTCGCGGAACGCCACGCGCCCGGTGAGCGTCACGGCACGTCCTCGCGCTTGAGCATGGCGCGGGCGACGATGAGGCAGACGACCGTGTTGAAGCCCAGCCACGGCTTCGCCAGGAACGCGAAGGGCATCCACGACAGCGCCGGAGCGCCCGCCCACGCCGAGTACGCCAGGAAGCCCGCGAACCCCAACGCGAGGCCCCCCACCGCCGAGCGCATCCCCTTCCAGCCGATGGCCGGCAGCGACAGCAGCACGGGGATGAGCGCGCTGTAGAACAGCGGGTTCACCGTGCGGCCCCGGCCGAAGATGATGCGCTCCCAATCCGGGATGGGCAGCGAGGCCATCTCCACCACGTCACCCGCGGCGCCCGCCGTGCCCATGAACCAGGCACGCACGAAGTACACGCCCACCGTGGAGAGCAGCAGCGGCACGATGAAGGCCGGCCGCAAGAGCGCGTTGAGGTAGCCCGGGCGCTCACGGCCGCGCAGCGTCAGCAGCACGAAGGCCAGCAGCGCCAGCGCCCAGTACAGCGGCGGCCAACGCGACATCCCACCGCCGAGCGACGCCAGCGACGCCTCCGCGTTGAGCAGGCCGTGTCCGTACTGCTCGGTCCACGCCTGGTCCGCCACCTTCGTCGCGCCCGCGTACAGCGCCTTCTCCACCTCGTCCGGCCCCTTCGCGCCCGCCGAGTACAGCATCGCGGCCACCGCGGCCACGTGCGGCGTGGCCATGCTGGTGCCCTGGTACGAGGCGTAGACGGAGCGCGACACGTCCCTCGGGTCGATGGTGTTCTGGATGATGCCGCCCGCGTCCCCACGGCGCTTGTCACCACCGGGCGCGGCGATGTCCAGTTCCTTGCCATAGGACGAGTACGGCGCCAGCGCGCCATCCGGCCCCACCGCCGACACCGCCACGGCGCCCGGATAGGCCGCCGGGAACTCCACGTGCGCGCGGCCACCGTTGCCCGCGGCGGCCACCACGGTGACGCCCTTCTTGCGCGCGTACTCCACCGCCTGCGCCATCACCTGCGAGTAGCCGCCACCGCCCAGCGACATGTTGATGACGTTCGCGCCCTTGTCCGCCGCGAAGCGGATGGCGTCCGCGATGTCCGCCGTGGTGCCACCACCAAAGTGGTTGAGCACCTTCACCGGCATCAGCGTCGCCTCGAAGGCCACACCCGCCACGCCCTCGCCGTTGTTGGTCGCCTGCGCGATGGTGCCCGCCACGTGCGTGCCGTGGCCGTGGTCATCGTTCGCGTGCTCGTCGTCGTTGACGAAGTCGTAACCAGACACGAACTTCACGCCCTTCAGGTCGGGCACCTGCTTGAAGTCCTCGTGGTCCTCGTACGCGATGCCCGTGTCCAGCACGGCGACGACGACGCCCTTGCCCCGGCTGCGCTCCCAGGCCTTGGGCATGTCGATCATCGCCAGGTTCCACTGCCGCGCGTACTCGGGGTCATTCGGCGTGAAGCTCGCGCGGACCTCCATCAGCGGCTCGGCGGCCTCGACGCTCGGGTGCTGGCGGATCTTCTCCAGCACGCCCGCCACGTCGTCCACGCCCACCGCCAGCGTGAGGGCCTCGTCGGCGCTCTCCACCGAGTTGAGCTCCAGGTCCACGCCCCACTCGGTCTCCCAGGCGTCGAACTGCGCCTTGGTCGTGCCGTCCTTGAAGTCGACGACGATGGCGTGGGGCACCACGTCCACCGCGTCCGCCAGGTCCGCCAGCGAGGCAGGGGGCGGCGCCGGGCGCTCGGCTTCGCGCTCCGCGGACTTGCACGCGGGCGCCACCGTCACGGCCAGGGCCAGCGCGGCTCCGCCCAAACTCCATCGCACCATCCGCATCGGGATACTCCTTGAGGAACGAGGCACGCTTCCGGAAGACCCTACGAACGAACGGGGAAACGATTGGGTCTGCACGGACAGTCTGTACGTCCACTCTCCCGGCGTGCAAGTGCGGGAGGCTGAAGAAATGTGAAGAAGTCCGCTGGGTTGCGGACCATCGGTCAACCGCCGGAGAGGCGTTGGAGCCAGTGGGACAGGGCGTGACCCACCTGGGGGAGGTTGCGCTGGAAGGTGGCGCCCGCGTCGTCGATGACCTCGAACTCACCTCCCACCCGGGCCACCGCCGCGGACACCGCCGCCCGAGGCATCCGTCCGTCCGCCTCCCCCTGGACCACCAGCAACGGGCACGTCACGCGCCCCAGCACCGCCGGGTCCACCTCCGCCGGCGCCACCAGACACAGGCCTCCCACCGAAGGGAAGCGCGCCTGGAGCGCCAGGGCCACCTGAGCACCGCCATGCAGCGACGCCACCGCCACGGCGCTCGTGCCGGCCGTCTCGAGGAGGACCCGCATCGCCGCCTCGGCATCCTCGAGCAGCGCCAGGTCCTTGCCCCGCTGGCCCTGGCTCGCGCCCACGCCCCGGTGGTTGAAGCGCAGCGTGGGGAAGCCCGCGCTGGCCGCCGCCCAGGCGAGCTCCGCGGCGATGACGTGATCCATCCCCCCACCCTCGTCCGGTCGCGGCGGGATGATGAGCAACGGAGGCGCGCGCTTGCCGCGATGCGCTGTCCCCTCCATCACCTCCGCGCCCACGGGGATGAGCGTGGAGCGCTCCAGGAACTGACCTTTCTGGACCATGCAATCCACCATAGGGGGGCAGGCGGCGGATCGATACTCTTGCCCTCGCCGCTCCCCGGAAGACATCCCACCTGCGAGATTCCCTCCCGTTCAGCTCGGCTTCCCCGCCTCACTCGGGATGCGACGCAAGAAGTCATTACGACGCACCGCGTTGGAATTAAGCGTTAGGAGCGAATTACCGCGTTCGTGCGCAACTTCGGACGGCTTCCTGGGACAATGGGGCAAGGACGTCATCTTCCATCCCCCGTCGTAGTCCGCAGGAGCCCTCCAGCATGAGCACCATCGAGCGTGGCCGCCCCGTCGTCGGCACCACCCCCCGGACCCCTGTTGGCCGCACGTCGGAAGTGAACACCGTGGCGACGCCGGCGGTGCAGCCGAGCGCGGGTCGCGCGAACGCGGTGGTGGATGGCTTCGAGAGCGGCAAGGCGAAGGGCACGGCGACGGTGGCCGGTGTCTTCACGGCGCCCGCGGGCTCGAAGGACAAGGTCTACGACGGCAAGCTGGTGGGCGCGGGGGGCCAGACGTTCGAGCCCGGCACGCCGCTGAGCGACGTCCCCGCCTTCACGCCGAAGAACAACCCGAACGCGACGGCCACGGTCATCTACACCAACGGCATGCGCACGGACCTGGCCAAGCAGACGAAGGAGCTGCAGGCGCTCGCGGACACGACGGGCATGCGCACCATCGGCATCCACAACTCGACCGAGGGCACCGTCTCCGACCTGTTCCAGGCCGTGAAGGACAAGCTGGGCAAGGGCACCAACCCGGCCGTGGATACGCTGGCGGACACCGTCTACAACGAGCTGAAGGCGGGCCGTGACGTGCACCTCATCGGCTACAGCCAGGGTGGCCTCATCACCTCACGCGCGCTGTCGGATGTGGCGCGCCGGCTGCGCATCGAAGACGGGATGTCCAAGGAGCAGGTCCAGCAGACGATGAGCAAGCTGAACGTGGAGACGTTCGCGGCCGCCGCCTGCACCTACCCGGACGGCCCCAACTACGTGCACTACATCAACAACCGCGACGCGGTCCCCACGCTCTTCGGTCTGGGCGGCAAGGGCTGGAGCCCCGCGGACCTGCTGCGCCACGCGGGCAAGGACGCGAAGGTGCACTACTTCTCCGAGGACACCGTGTTCTCGGGCGCGCACTCGCTGGTGGACACGTACCTGAGCCACCGCGTTCCGTTCGAGCAGGCTCGCACCGGCCAGTTCTGATGGCCCACACGCCAGTCGTGGTAAACCACCACCATGACGCGTGACGAGGCCACTCAACTGGTGCAGGAGTATCTCCGGGCTCAGGGCGTCCACCTGAGCCCCGGGCTCAATCCGAAGGGGCTCGGTGGAGTGTCGGTGGGCGAAGCGCAGCTGTACTTCGAGCACGCCGAGGACACCGGTGAGCTCAAGTGCAGCGCGCTCATCTACCGCTTCCGTGACATGCCCCGCCCCGGCGTCCTCGAGGGCTTCCGCGCCGAGCAGGCCGCGGGCACGGACGCTGGCGGTGGCACGGTGGACTTCGAGTCGGAGAGCAAGAGCCTCTTCCTCAGTCGCTCGTACCAGACGCCTCCCATCGACCTGGTCTTCGCGTCGGAGCTGAGCAAGCTCATGGCGGCGAGCCTGCGTTGGGGGAGCGACGTGTTCGAGCGCGTGGCCGCCAAGGTCATCCCCGCGAAGTGACGTCAGGAGGGCTTCGGACATGGCGCTCGCGTTCTCCCGCCACCTGCAGTGGCTCCTGTCGACCATCGGCCTCGCGAAGCCCCCTCCCCCACCAGGTGGCCCGATGACTCGCGAGGCCGCGCGGGAGCTCGTTCGCTGGTACCTGCAGACGCAGGGCGCGGGGATGAGCGAGGGACTCAACGCGCAGGGCTTCGGCGGCGCGATGGTGGGCGACGCGCAGCTCTACTTCGAGCACCACGAGGCGACGCAGACGCTCGAGTGCAGCGCGCTCGTGTACCGCTTCCGCGAGGACCCGAAGCCGGGCGTCATCGACGGCTTCCGCCGCGAGGCCGAGGAGGGCACCGACGCGGGCGGCGGCACGGTGGACTTCGAGACGGAGAACAAGAGCCTGTTCCTCAGCCGCGACTACACGCAGATGCCCGCGGGCTCCGCCTTCACGAAGGACATGGAGCGGCTGATGAAGACCAGCCTCACGTGGGGCACCACCGTGTTGGACCGCGTGGCGTCGCGCGTCTTCGGCACCTGAGCGGGACGCGAGAACCCTCCTCGCGTCCGCGCCTCACGGGGCTTCAGACGGCCTGGAGCACGTAGAACTTGAGGTACTTCCCTTCCGGGAACTGCAGGCGCACGGGGTGGTCCGGCGGCTGGTAGCGCTCCTCGACGAGCGCCAGGTCCACGCCGGCCTTGAAGCCCGCCTCACGCACCGCGCCCATGAACTCGTCGGGGCTCACGCGCGCGGAGCACGACGCCGTGGCCAGCAATCCTCCGGGCCGGAGGATGCCCAGCGCCTGACGGTTGAGGGACGCGTAACCGTCGATGGCCGCCTGCACCGCGCGCTGGCTCTTGGCGAAGGCCGGCGGGTCCAGGATGAGCAAGTCGAACGTGCGGCCCTCGTCCTTGAAGGACTGGATGACCTTGAACACGTCCGCCGCGAGGAAGTCGTGCTTCTCCGCCGGCAGCCCGTTGCGCGTGAAGTTCTCGCGCGCCAGGGCGATGGCCTCCGGGTCCAGGTCCACTGAGAACACGCTGTTGGCCCCACCCAGCGCCGCGTTGACGGAGAAGCCGCCGCTGAAGCTGAAGCAGTTGAGCACGTCGCGGCCCTTGGCCAGCCGACGGATGAGGTGACGGTTCTCACGCTGGTCCAGGAAGAAGCCCGTCTTCTGTCCTCGCCACACGTCCACCATGAAGGTGACGCCACGCTCGCGGATGGCGATCTGCTCCGGCGCATCGGCGCCGTACAGCATGCGGCCGGTGCCCCGGCCCTCGTCCTCCTCCACGTCGTCGCGCGCCACCTCGTCGCGGCCGACGATGCCCTTGAGCCCCGGCACTCCGGCTTTCAGCGCCTCGATGATGAGCGGCCGGTACGGCGTCAGGCCGGCCGAGTACAGCTTCATCACCGCCCAGCCCGCGTAGAGGTCCACCACCACGCCCGGCAGCCCGTCACCTTCGCCGTGAATCAGGCGGTAGCTGTCCGTGTCCGTCAGGTCGATGAGCGACTGGCGCTCGGCCAGGGCCTGCCGCACGCGCCGGGTGATGAAGCCCGCGTCCACCGTGTCCCGAGAGTCACGCGTCAGCACCCGCACGGCGATGGCCGAGTGTGGGTCGTAATACCCGCGCGCGACGAACTTCCCGTTCTCCGTCAGGTCCACCACGCTGCCGGCGGGGATGCGCGGTACGTGCTCCAACGCCTTGCGGAACACCCACGGGTGCCCCGCGCGCAGGTGCCGTCCCAGTCCGCGCGCCAGCTCCAACTTCACGACATTCACGGTGTCACTCCTCACGAGCCCTTCGGCTCCGCCGGGCCAGCAGCGTCCGGGCCAGCTCCTCGAAGCCCTTCCCCTCCGCCGCCCGGGTGATGAAGGCCGGCGGCGCGTCGATGCGGTCCAACACCGCGCGCACGTTGGCCACGCCCACTCCCAGCTCGAAAGCCTGGAACATCGGGGCGTCGTTGAAAGAATCCCCCACATACACGTAGCGGCCGTCCCGGGGCTCCAGCTTCTCCCCCCACGCCACCCGCGCGAATCTCCGCGTCGCGCTCAGCTTGTCGAAGCGGCCGAGCCAGCAATTCACATGCACCGACGAGCGCACCGCCGTCACGCCACGCGCGTGCAACAGTGACTCGATGCGAGCAGCGCCCTCCTCACCCAGCCGGGCCTCCTCGTTGTAATCCACGGCCAGGTCCACTTCCGTGTACGCGCTGTCCACCGACAGCCGCGCGCCCGGCACCTGCTTCAACACCCGGGCGACCTCGGCCTGGAGCCTGCGCCGGTTCGCCACGCGCTCGGCGGGCGCCTCCAGGTACACCTTGCGCAGCCCTCGCTTGCCTCGCAGGAAGAACAGGCCCCCGTTCTCCACGATGACGCCATCCACGGGCAGCTGCCGGGCCCACGCCTCGCCCCACCCCGCCGGACGACCGCTCACCAGCACCACGCGCAGCCCGGAGTCGGACAGCCGCTCCAGCGCTCGCACGGTGTCCGAGCGCAGCTTGTGGCCTGTCGTCAGGGTGCCATCCACGTCCGTGAAGACCCCCTCGACACGGGACAGGTCCGCCTCGCGCAGCGGGCGCGGCGTCACGACCTTGCTGGCGGGGGGCATCACATCACGTCCAGTTGGGCGAGCAGTCCCTGGAAGATCTCGATGGTCGCGCCCAGCTCCGGGCCCGTGAGCTGCGCCAGGGGCTGCTTGCGCGCCTTGCGCAGGAACGCGTCCATGTCCGACGCGCGCCCGTAGAGCGACTGGGCCGCCGCGGCCGCCTCGGCGAGCAGCCGCGCGGACACCGGCGCGTCCTCGTCCACCAGCGACAGCGCCCGCTCCAGCTTCACGCCGCAGGACGCCCACACCTCGCGGTCATGGATGATGAGGATCTGTCGCTGGTTCACCGCGGACAGGCCGCGCACGAAGGCCTCCAGCTCGCTCACCACCTTCAGCAACTCCTCGCGCGGAGGGTTGTCGAGGATGGCCAGCCGCCCCACCTCCGCGCGCATCTCCACGATGTGGCGCTTGTCCTGCGCGCGCAGGTTCCGGTACGCGGCCGTGCGACCGAACGCGTCCATCTCCGTCTGGAGCTGCTGCGCGTTCCACTGCACGTCCTGGGCTTCCGCGTCGCGCACCTTGTTGAGCCGCGCCGTCAGGATGCGGCCCAGGTCCGCGGAGATGGCGCGCACCGTCACCGCGGCCTTCACCTCCGCCTCGTGGCCGGGCACCACCTGCGCCCGCGTCACCTCGCCCAGCGTGCTCGCCGTCTCGAAGACGAGGCTGCTGACGCGCTCGCGGAAGCTCGAGCGGAAGCGCTGGATCTCCGCCAGCAGCGTCCACCGGTCGCTCACCACGGACGGGTTGCGCATGGCCTCGCCCAGCTGCGTGATTCCCTGGGCCAGCTGGGTCATCGCGTCATGCATCAGCATGCCCAGGTCCTTGGCGCCGCTCAGCACCAGGTCGGCCAGGTTTCCGCCGGGCTGCGCGGGGAACTGCTCGCGGATGACGTTGAGGAGCGCGTTGACGTCCATCACCGTGTCGCGGATGACGGGCGCCATCTCCTCCCAGAGGGAGAGGTCCGGGCTGGAATCCACCACGGGCGTTTCGTACTTCACCAGGTCCATGTCGCTCAGCCGGGCGATGGCCTGGGCGGCGGCGGTGTACACCTTGCGCAACCGGCCGGCGAAAGCGCCGTCGGGATGGGCCTGGAGGATTTCTTCGAGCCTCGGAGTCAGGGAGGCCTGCGGGTTCTCGGCGTCTGCGGACACGGGGGGCACACTCTAGCGCTCGACTTCCGCGCGGGGGAGTTCTAGCACTCGGACCGGGGCCGCGCCGCAAGGCCCGGGAGCGCTACGGGATGATTCAGGTCTGTCTGCTGAAGGACGGAGCCCTCTTCACCGGGGGTGAGGAGCTGCTCGCCGAGGAGGGGCGCAAGTGGATCGACGTCCTCCAGCCGGACGAGGCGCAGATGGCCCGGCTCGCCGAGCGCTTCGGCCTGCACAAGCTGGCCGTCGAGGACTGCCTCCACCTGGACCAGCGCCCCAAGCTGGAGGAGTACCCCAACCACGTCTTCGTCGTCCTCCAAGGGTTCAGCGCGGGCAAGGACGTGTGCCAGCTCACCCTGCATGAGCACCACTTCTTCCTCGCCAAGGAGTGGATCATCAGCGTGCACGAGCTGCCCTTCAACGGGCTGGAGTCCGTGCGGCAGCGCGTGCACGCGGACCCGGCCACCACCCTGGGGCGCGGCACCGACTTCATCCTCTACCTGCTGGCGGACGGGCTGGTGGATGCCCAGTTTCCCATCCTCGACACCTTCGGCGACGAGCTGGAGGACCTGGAGGTGGCCATCTTCGAGCAGGTGGAGAAGTCCCAGCTCCAGCGCATCTTCGAGCTGAAGCGGATGCTGGTGCAGCTGCGCCGGGTGCTGTCCCCCCAACGCGACGTGGTGGGGTTGATGGCCCGGCGGGGCATCCCCCACGTCGACGACCGCTCCACGCTCTACTTCCGCGACGTGTACGACCACCTGGTGCGGCTGTACGAGCAGATCGACGCCGGCCGGGACATCCTGGGCAACGTGATGGACGGCTACCTGTCGATGGTCGCCAACAAGACGAACGACATCACCAAGCAGCTCACCATCTTCGCCACCATCTTCCTGCCGCTCTCGTTCATCGTCGGATTCTTCGGGCAGAACTTCGACGCGCTGTCGGGACAGGGCTCGTACATCGCCATGTGGGTGTCGATCATCGCCCTGCCCGTGTCCCTCTTCTTCTGGTTCAAACACAAGCAGTGGCTGTGAGGCCGCTCGCTGGAGGATTCATGCCGACCGTCACCGTGGATGGCCTTCCCCTGCACTACCGAGACGTGGGCCAGGGCCCGGCGGTGGTGCTGCTGCACGCCTTCCCCCTCAACGGGGAGTCCTTCGATGCGCAGGTGAAGGCCCTGTCGGGCCGATACCGCTTCATCCTCCCGGACACGCGAGGCTTCGGAGGGAGCGGGCTCGGTGAAGGCCCTACCCTCATGTCGCTCATCGCCCAGGACACGCTGGCGCTGCTGGATGCGCTCGGCATCGACCGGGCCGTGGTGGGCGGGGTGTCCATGGGTGGCTACGCGGCCATGGCGCTGATGCGCGAGGACGCGGGCCGGGTCGCCGGACTGGTGTTGATGGACACGCAATGCACCGCGGATGACGACGCGGGCAAGGCGCGCCGCGAGGCCTCCGCGAAGGAGGCGCTGGAGAAGGGCGTGGAGCCCGTCATCCAGGCCCTGCTGCCCAAGCTCGTCGGCTCGGGCGCGGACTCTCCGGTGGGTCGCGCGGTGGAGGCGCAGATGCGCGGAGCCTCGCCCCAGGCCATCGCAGCCGCCCAGCGCGGCATGGCGCTGCGGCCCGACAGCAAGGACATCCTGGCGCGCTACGCGGGGCCGGCGTTGATGCTCGTGGGCGAGAACGACGCCATCACCCCGCCCGAGAAGGCCAAGCAGATGGCGGACCTGGTCTCCGGTGCCCGGCTGGAGGTCATCCCCGGCGCCGCGCACCTGGCCAACCAGGAGCAGCCCGAGCGCGTCAACGCCGTGCTGGACGCGTTCCTCGCGTCACTCTGAGGAACTTCAGCGCCCACGGGTCGCCAGTCGCCGGGCCTCCTCGAGGACATGTGCCTTGAGGAGATAGCCGAAGCCCGCGTTCTGGATGCGGGTGACGAGCTCCTGGCGGGTGGAGCCCATGTGCTCGGCGACGGCGTCCAGGTTCCACTGTGATTGGGCGAGCTGTTGCAGCAGGTAGGCTCGACGCGTCTGGGCGGCGGAGAGGCGGTAGGTCTTCAGGTATTGGAGCGTGCCGTCCTTGCCGACGATGGCCTCGCCCAGGTGGTTCTCCTCCGAGGGCACCAGGCTCGTGTGGAAGCGCTGCAGGAGGTACGGGCCGGCCTCGTAGACCTTCTGGGACGACACCTCGACGCCGAAGAGTCCTCCGGCCATGAAGCCGTGGAAGGCGCCCCAGTCCTCGCGCATGCGCGTCACCTCCGCGCGCAAGTCACCGAGGCTCGACACCCGCTTCGCGTCCATCGGCGTCCACAGCTCGACGACCTCCTGGAGATAGCCGTACTGGAGCAGCAGCTCGCCGTAGAAGTCCTCGAGCAGCGTGCGGTGCAGGACGCGGTAGTCGTCGGGATGCGAGACGACGAAGGCGGACAGCAGCTCGTCCGCGTTGAACAGCAGCAGGCCCACCTGCTTCTCGTGGACCTCGAAGGTGCGCAGCGCGCCGTCCAACACCGAGCTGAGCCACCCGGGGACGGAGGACTCCATGCGGGGATTGAGCCCGGAGGTCAACGCGTCACGCGAGTACTCCGACCAGGCGACCTCTGGCCCGCCGAAGTGCTGCGCGAGGAAGCCCTCCATCGCCAGGTGCAGGGGCAGCATGCGCAGCTGGTTCTTGTCCTCGCGATGCACCATGCGATGCAGCAGGCGCACCGGGGCGGGGCCGGCCATCACCTTCTTGCCATCCCGCACGTTCAGCCGCGTGCCGTAGACAGCATCCGACTGGCGCTGTCCCCAGGTCACCACCATGCCGTGCGGGACGTAGGAGACGTACTTGAGGCCGCGGCCCTCGAGCTCGCCCTCCAGCGACACCACCGCCGCCCACTCCGAGTACTCGCGGCGCGCGAAGCGCAGGTCGTCCCGAACCTCGTCACGGAGCACGGGCACCAACCGCATGCGGTTCCACGCCTGCGCGGGCGCGAAGCGCAGCCCATGCGCCTCCAGTCGCCGGATGAGTCGCGTGTCGCTCATGCCTCCACCTCGTCCGCCCCTTCGTGCACCTGGGGCTTCAGCCACGAATCCACGCGTCCGGACAGGTACCGCTCCAGCTCCGCCAGCGACGCCGTGCCCTCCGCGAAGCGCGCGAAGCCGAGCACCGTCGGGACGTCCTCGGCGTCTCGCACGCCCACCGTGGCCACCGCTCCGCCAAACGAGCGCGGCGCGTACTCCTCCGCGTCGAAGACGGGATTGACGTGCACCAGCGCGGTGCGACGGCTCCGGTCCAGGCGCTCACGGAACACCCGCGTCAGCTCCGCCACCGCGCCCGGCGGGTCATTGTCGTACCCATCCGAGACGATGACCACCAGCTCCGCGCCCCACTCCAGCGCGTCCAGCAGCGGCGTGGCCAGGTCCGTCTGCCCGCGCGCCGACACCGTCAACACATCCTCCACGGGCCCACCCGTCCAGAACGCCCGGTACTCCCGCGCCGCGGAGGACAGCAGGTAGTGCGTCGCCAGCGCCACGGCCAACGGACGCCGACGCTTCTGCAGCGAGCCCGACGTCGAATAGCTCCGGTCCAGCACCGCCGCCACCTTCCCCAACGATGAGCTCGCGCGCGCCAATACCCGCGCCGCCGAGCCCTCCAGCGCCGTGTGCAGCTCCTCGCGGCGCGACGCCCTTGCCTCCGCCTTCAGGGACAACACGTACAGCGCCAGCTTCGTCAGCGGCGCGCGGGACAGGTCCACCGCCGGCTCCACGCCCCCCTCGCGCGCGGCGGACTCCTGGAGTCGCAGACGCTCCGCCTGGGTGAGGCGTGGCTCGATGCGCTGGAGGAACACGTCGCGCGGGACGCCGTGCTTCTGCGCCAGCCCCTCCGCCACCGTGTAGGGCAACTCGTAGAGCGCCTCCTGTGCGAAGTGCGCCCGACGGAAGGACTCGAACAGCGGCTGGGTGAAGACCCGCTTCTTCCAGCCCTTGAAGAGGAACGGCCCGAACTCGCCCTCCAGCTTCACGTGCCCGTGCACCACCGCCGCGCGCAGCTTGGAGCGGTACTTCACCGCGTCGAAGGCGAGGTTCGCGCGTCCGGCCAGGTACTCCCGGACGATGGCGCGGCTGCGGCGGTTGTTGACGTGCCGCGAGCGCAGCGACTCCAACACCCGGAAGGCGCGCTGCGTGGGCAGGCGACGGAGCGCCGCGGCGATGAGGGCGCCCTCCTCCGCTCGCTCGGCCGGGTCCACCGGACTGCCGGCGGCGAGCAGGTTGAGGATGATCTGCGCCTGGTTGAAGTGGTTGATGCCCGCCGCGAGCGTGCGGCGGTAGAGGCGCCGGTAGTTGCCCAGGATGTACTGGTGCAGGAACTCGATGGAGACCGACTGTCCGCGCGCGTCACCGTAGAACTCCCGCTGGCCGGTGCAGGAGAAACACGCGTTGACGAACATCACCAGGTCCTCTCGGGCGACCTGTTCGATACGGACTTCGGCGGGCAAGGCCATCGCGCGCACTGCCTCCAGGAAGACGAGAGGAGCGCCGCTCGGGGAAGAGTGAAACGACCAGCGTGTCAGGCTCCAAAGGCTTGAATCGGAAGTCGCATCGGAGTCCCGCGAGCGGCGCGCCGAGGCTACCACACGTCGCGCCTCGGGGACTCCTGACGACCGCCTTCAACGCCTCACGGCTGGCACGTCACCTCGGTGTCCTCCACCACGCAGGAGGCGCACGAGGCCGTCTCCACCAGGATGCCCTCCCGGCACTCCAGGATGGCCTTCCCGTCCTGACGGCACAGTCCGCGGCCCTCGGCGCTGGCCGCGCACGCATCCCCCGGGCCATTGCCGGAGGTGTCACAGCGCACCGCCTCGTCGGACTCGCGGCACCCCAACGGGCCCCGACACGGCAACTGCCGCCACTTGCCAGAACGACACTCCAGGGCCAGGACGGACTCCTGACAGATGAAGCTCCCCGGCTCGTCGCAGTCGTCCCCTGAACCGGGGCCACCGCAAGCAGTGAGGAGGAGGGAGCCAACAGCGGACACGAGTGCGAGGAAGGAGCGGTTCATGGGCTGAACCCAATATTTCGAGCGTCCCGCTCCCGGTCAACCACCCAGTGTCGACTGGAAGAAACGCCGGAAGTTTCCGCCCATCACACGTTCCACCCAGGACTCCGGATGCCGGCGCAGCAGTGCCGTGGTGAGCAGGTGCAGGTCCGTGACGTCCTTCATGCCCTTGGGCAACGGCACCATGCCGTCGTAGTCCGAGCCCAGGCCCACGCCCTCCTCGCCCATGACGTCCACCGCGTGCTCAACGTGGCGAACCACGTCATCCACCGAGTCCCCGCCCAGGTACACCGGGGCGAAGATGATTCCCACCACCCCACCCCGGTCCGCGATGAAGCGCAGCGAGGCGTCGCTCAGGTTGCGCCACCCTCCGCCCGCCGCGCGCACGCCCGTGTGCGAACAGAAGTAGCGCACCGAGGGATGGGCGAACAGGCTCTCCAGGGTGCGCTCGGAGGCGTGCGCCACGTCCACGCTCAGCCCCAGCCGGGCCATCTCCTCCATCACCTCGTGGCCCAGCGTCGTCAGCCCCCGGTTGCCCATCATCGGGAACGAGGAGCCTCCCAAGTCGTTGTTCGACAAGTGCGTGAGCCCCATGAAACGCACGCCCCGGCGGTGCAGCTGCGCCAGTCGCTCCACCTTCCCCTCGATGGCGTGCCCACCCTCCACGCCCAGCACCGCGGACAGCCGCCCCTGGGCCAGGTTGTCATCCAACACCTGACGCGAGGTGGCCACGCGCACCGTGTCCCCGGAGCGCTGGCAGAACTCACCCATGCGCTCGAGCTGCCACAGCGCCCGCGTCCACTCGCTGGCGCGCGCCTCCCGAGGCCAGCCGCGCCACGCGGCGAACACCGGGAAGCCGCCGATGAAGGGGAAGCCCCGGGTGACGATGGTGAAGCACTGCAGCTTCACCCCCGCCTCCCTCAGGCGGGGGAAGTCCACGTGCCCCTCGTCGGAGCGGACACACAAGTCCCGGTTCCACATGAGGGAGTCCGCGTGTCCGTCCGCGATGCACCATTGCCGGTGGAGCTCGTTCACGTCACCCATAGGTGCCTGAGTCTGCCCATCCCACGGCCCCAGACAAGCACCCTTCCACCCGCGCGGGGCCTCATGTCCCGGTGGCGATGGCGCCACGGGGGAAGGACAGCCCGGGCAGCGCATCCTCCGGAGAGAGCACGTCCGCGGCGCGCCCTCGGGAGCGAGCCTCCTGGCGCACCTGCAGGGCCTCTCGCGCGGCCTCCGCAGGACCATAGGCGTACCCCCGCCCCGCCAGCACCCCGCGCAGCGCGTCCCGCAGCTCCAGCGCCGTCTGGAAGCGCTCCTCCGGTTCGCGCCGCAGCAGCCGCGTCAGGATGGAGCGCAGGGGCGAGCCCAGAGAGTGGGTCGCATGCTCCACGTGCTCCGGAGCGAAGCAGGCCACGCGCGCCGCCATCAACGGCAGGGGCAGCCAGCTGGGAGACTCCGCCTGGAGCGACTCCGCTTCCGGGTGCGGGCCGGCCGCGAGCGCCGCGCGCTCCACTGGCTCCAAATCCAGCAGGTGCAACCCGGTGGCGAGCTCCAGCAGCACCACGCCCAGGGAGAACAGGTCCGAGCGCCCATCCAGAGGCCGCCGCAGCAGCACCTCCGGCGACGCATACGCCAGGTCCCCGCGGACGACGTGGGACTCCGTGGCCACGCGCCCGGGCAGCCGCGCCCACGCCAGCGCGAAGTCCGCCAGCTTCACGTGGCCGCGCACGTCCAGCCGCACCGTGCGCGGGCTGACGTCCCGGTGCACGAGCCCCAGGGGCCTGCCCCGGTCATCCTCCAGCGAGTGCGCGTGGTGGAGCGCGTCCGCCAGCTGCTCGCCCACGTAGGCGGTGAAGGTCTCCGAGAGGGGCCGGCGCCGCAGTGCCGCGAAGCTCATCAGCGTCTCCAGGCTCTGGCCTTCCACGTACTCCATGACGAGGTGGGGCGAGCCGTCGTGCACGCGCACCAGGAACACCTGCGCGATGGACGGATGCGACAGCCGCATCAGCAGCTTGATCTCCTCGCGCAGCCGCGCCCGGCCGAGCTCGTCCTCCGCGTCCATCAGGCGCTTGATGAGCACCAGGTCGCCGGGCGTGTCCGCGTAGTGCCTGCGGGCGAGCAGCAACTCCCCCGCGCCACGCGAGCCCAGGTAGCGGATCAACTCGTAGGAGGTGGCGCCCGCGGAGAAGAGGATGAAGGGTTTGAGGGAAGGCTGGTCCGGGTGGTGGGTACCCATGCGAAGGACGGCTCCTGGTGTGCGAAGGACCTCCCCAGGGTTGGGAAGGCGTGAGGAAACCCCACGCGTCCTCCCTACCATCCAGGTCCGACACGCACTTCCGACCCTTCAGAATGGATTCAGGGAAAAAAGGAAACGGCCCCCACCGAAGTGGGAGCCGTCCCTGGGCCGCCCGTGAGGAAACGGACCGCCCGACCGCGCCCCGCGTTACTTGGTGGGCGTCACGTTCTGCGTGACGTTCAGCTCGCGGACCACCATGTCCTTGCCGTCCATGACGTACGACGCGCGGACCTGGTCGCCCTCCTTCAGGTCACCCAGCTTCACCTCCTGGCTGTTCTGGAGGATGCGGCTCTGGTCGTTCGTCTTCAGCTTGAGCTGACGGTTGTTGGAGGTGTCCACCACCGTCAGCGTGCTGCCGCTGGTGGAGAGCACGCGACCGGACACGTTGGTGGCCGCCGCCATGGCCCCCGCCGTGCCGGAGCCGCCCTGGGCCAGCTCCTCGTTGCGATCACGCCGCGCCTCGGCGAGGTCCGCCTGCTCATCGCGGACGTCCTCCTGGGCGCTGGCGATTTCCTCGTTCGCCTCACGCTGGGACTCGGCAATGTCCTCCTGCGCGTTGCGCTGGGTGTTCGCGATGTCCTGCTGCTCCTCCTGACGAATCTCCGCCACCTCCTGGCGGGCCTCGCCCTGCGCCTCGGCGACGTCCTGGCGCTGCTCCGCCACGTTGTCCCGCTTGCTGCAACCGGTCACCATCGCCATCGCCGCCACCGCACCGACCGCCATCATGAGCTTGCGCATATTCGTCGTGCCCCTTTCGGTAGGCTGTCCGGAGTGATTGTTCCCCGGTGTTGGACAGAAAGTGAGCGCTCCCCTCGCACTTGCACAGGGCTTGCGCACGCGAGGGTGAAGACACAGGGGTCCCCAGGCGTGCACTCGGGCCTTGCTCGCCCGGCCGCTCTGCGTGGGAACATTCCCAGCCACTGCCCACACGGGAGAAGCGGGTTGCCCTGTGAGAGGTGCCCTGCTTCTCCGCGTGCTCGAAGCCCGTCGGACTACGGTCCCGCGTCGCCTCCGGCATCCGGAGCGCCACCATCCGGCGTGCCGCTGCCCGCGTCGGCGTCATCGCAGAACGGGGCCCCGCCCTCCGCCCAACGGGCGACGAGCGCGCGCTCCTCCGCCGTGGGCAACGGGACGGTGGTCGGCGAGGGCGGCATGTCCTGGAACACCGAAGTGCGCGCGCGGATTCTGTCCGCCTTCGCGAAAGCGCCCGGCAGTCCACCGCCGTCCGCGCCGCCATCCGGCGCCACGTAGTAGTCCAGACGGAACGAGGACTGGCCGCTGCCGCTGGTGTCCGCGCCGTGGCAGGTGCTCACGCAGCTGGCGGCGAGGATGGGCGCCACGTCCTTGCAGTACGTGGGCACCGGCCCCGCGTCGACAGGGCCCGCGTCGGACGACGGCAGGCCGAGGACCTCGCACGTGCGCCCCTGCCCCTGCCTCACCGCGACGCAGACGTGGGTGTCGGGACAGTCGCCGGCCGTCTCACACGTCTTGCCGGTGAAGTCCGCCACGTCGATGGTGCAGGCCGCGAGGAGGGCGGCCGCGCCGGTGGCGCCCGCGAGGAGTTTCTTCATGTTGGGCTCGGGAGAAACCGGGGACGAGGGAAGCGAGGGGGAACGGCCGCGACGTCAGGGCCCGGCATCGGGGCTGTCACAGAAGGGAGCGCCACCGGCCACCCAGCGCGCCACCAGGGCCCGCTCCTCGGCGGTGGGCTGGGTGACGCTGCTCCCCGAGGGAGGCATGTCCTTCAGCTCGGACGTGCGCACCCGGATGCGCAGCGCCTTGGCGCGCGCGCCCGGCACGCCGTTGCCCGTGGGCTCGTAGTAGTCCAGGCGAAACGAGGACTGGCCACTGCCGCTGGTGTCCGCGCCGTGGCAGGTGCTCACGCAGCTGGCGGCGAGGATGGGCGCCACGTCCTTGCAGTACGTGGGCACGGGGCCCGCGTCCGTGCCGCCGTCGGCATCGGTGTAGTGCGGGGGATAGACGACCTCGCACGTGCGCTGGCCGTCGGCGGCGACGGCGGTGCAGGCATACGCGGAGGGACACTCGGTGTCGTCCGAGCAGGCGCGCCCGGCCAGGTCATCCACGTTGATGGAGCAGGCCACGGCCACCAGCACGGCACCGCAGGCCAGGAGGGGGACAGGAGAGCGGAGGGCCACGGGGGGCTCGGTCAGAAGTGGTAGGTGAGGCTGGCGGTGTCGGCGGCCTCGGCCGGGAGCAGCTCCAGCACCAGCCCGTACAGCACGGCGGCGCCCGCGGCGGCGTACATCAGGTTGGCCGCGGTGGAGGCCGAACGGGCGCGGTCCAACGTGCTCCTCGCCTCCCGGGCGGACGACAGGCTCTGCGCGCGCTTGGCCTCGCCCTGCGCGAAGAAGCCCAGGCCCAGGCCTCCCACGGCCAGCACGCCGCCCGCGACGAAGGCGTACCGGTGGCCCTGCAGCAGGGGCTGGGGCGCGCGGACAGGTGCATCCAGCGTCGCGACGGGGTCCGCGGCGGCGGCGGTGACGGG
Organism: Myxococcus guangdongensis; assembly: GCF_024198255.1. Classification (NCBI taxonomy): domain Bacteria; kingdom Pseudomonadati; phylum Myxococcota; class Myxococcia; order Myxococcales; family Myxococcaceae; genus Myxococcus; species Myxococcus guangdongensis. The sequence goes on along the minus strand of NZ_JAJVKW010000004.1, from coordinate 257,980 downwards.
CAGCCCGAGCGCGACGACGAGCGCGGTGGAGACAAGCCTGCTGGGAGCCATGAGCATGGCGCCGAGTATAGCGATGACGCTGGCGGACGTACTGCCGGAGTGTGCGTTGACAGCACAAGAGGGCCCCTGTAGTGCGTGCCCGGGTCCCCATCGCAAGGAGCCGTGACGCCGTGCAGGTCTGGGTCAACGGAGAAACGCGCGAGGTGCCGGAGGCAACCACCCTCTCGGCGCTGTTGGAGTCGCTTCGGGTCGGCGGCCCGGGCGTGGCCGTGGAGGTGAACGCCGAGGTGGTGCGCCGCGCCCACCACCCCGAGCACCGCCTCCAGCCGGGGGACCGTGTGGAAATCGTCACCTTCGTCGGCGGCGGGTAGCGAGGAGATGACCATGAGCATCCAGGACAAGCCCTTCACCATCGCGGGGGTGACGTTCTCCTCCCGCCTCATCCTGGGGACCGGCAAGTACCCCAGTCACGCCATCATGAAGCAGTGTCACGAGTCCTCCGGCACGCAGATGGTGACGGTGGCGGTGCGCCGGCTCGACCTGAAGGCCACGGGCGAGGCGTCGCTCATGAGCTTCATCGACCGCCAGAGGCTGCGCCTGTTGCCCAACACGGCCCTCTGCTACACGGCCGACGACGCGGTGCGCACCTGCCGGCTCGCCGAGGAGCTGGGCATGAGCAAGTGGGTGAAGCTGGAGGTCCTCGGCGACGAGAAGACGCTCTACCCGGACGTCGAGGAGACGGTGAAGGCGGCGCGCATCCTGGTGAAGGAGGGCTTCACCGTGCTGCCCTACACCAGCGATGACCCCATCACCGCGCGCAAGCTGGAGGACGCGGGCTGCGCGGCGGTGATGCCGCTGGGCGCGCCCATCGGCAGCGGCCTGGGCATCCGCAACCCGCACAACATCCGCCTCATCCTGGAGACGGTGAAGGTGCCCGTCATCGTCGACGCCGGCGTGGGCACCGCGTCCGACGCGGCCATCGCCATGGAGCTGGGCGTGGACGGCGTGCTGATGAACACCGCCATCTCCGGCGCGCAGGACCCGGTGCGCATGGCCGTGGCCATGAAGAAGGCCGTGGAGGCCGGCCGCGACGCGTACCTCGCCGGGCGCATCCCCCGGAAGGCCTACGGCTCCGCGTCCAGCCCCATCGACGGCATCGTCCAGTAGTCCCGCGCGGACGGACAGGACGCTCCCGTGGCGCCCCCCCTCCCCCGGCTCATCGTCATCACCGACTGGCGCCTCGCTCGGGGGCGCCTCTTGGAGGCGCTGTCCCGCGCGCTGGAAGCGGGCCCCGACGTCGCCGTGCAGCACCGCCACCCGGAGGCCACCTCGCGCGGTTTCCTCGAGGAGGCGCGGGTGCTCGCCGCGCTCTGCCACGCCCGCGGCAATCCGCTGTTCATCAACGGGCGACTGGACGTGGCCCTGCTCGTGGACGCCCACCTGCACCTGCCCGCCCACGGGCTTCTGCCCTCGCAGGTCCGCCCGCGCCTGCCCACCGGACGCCTCATCAGCGTGGCCGTCCACGACGAGGCCGAGGCCCTGGAGGCGCGCGGCGCCGACCTGGCCCTGGTGAGCCCCGTCCATGCGCCCGGCTCCAAGCCCGGGGATGCGCGGCGGCCGCTCGGCCCCGAGGGGTTTCGTGCCCTGGCGGGCAGGCTCGCATGCCCGGCGCTCGCGCTCGGGGGCATCACCCACGAGCGCGCGCTGGCGCTGGAGGGCGCGGCCGGGTTCGCCGTCATCTCGGCGGTGCTGGAGGCGGAGGACCCGGCGCACGCGGCGCGCACGCTGCTCGCGGCCTGCCCTCCCCGGGCTATGCTGCCGGTCCCGTGACTTCACCTGCCTCCGCATCCGCGCTGCGTCCCCTGGCCCTGGGGGAGCTCATCGACCGCTCCGTCACCTTCTGGCGCGGCCACCTCAAGCCCCTCTTCGTGCTCAGCCTGGGCTACTCGCTGGTCAACTACATCGCGACCAAGGGCGTGCTCCAGCTCACGCGGGTGCTGACGCCCATGCTGTACTCCCCCGACCAGCAGGCGCTGGCCCAGCAGAACCCGTTCGAGATGCTGGGACAGTCCGCCCTCGCCATGGCGCTGTGGGGCGGGATGTTCTCGTTCCTCATCTGGAGCTACTGGCTGGCGATGGTCGCCACGTCCCGCTTCGTGGTGTCCACGCAGCTCGGCACGCCGGTGAGCCCCGCGGACAGCCTGCGCCGCAGCCTCTCCATGGTGGGGCCGGTGACGGGGGCGTTCGTGTTGTCCCTGGGCTGGTCGCTGCTGGTGACGCTGGTGGCGTGTGTCCCCGGCGTCATCGTGCTCGCCGTGGGCGGAGTCGTGTCCGCGACGGGCTCACAGGCGATGGGCGCGGTGGTCCTCATCCTGGGCGCGCTGGTGCTGGGCCTGGGCATGCTGGGTGCCATGCTCTGGTACTTCCTGCGCTTCCTGCTGCTTCCGCCCGTGCTGGCGATGGAGGACCTGGGCGCATGGGCCGCGTTCCAGCGCTCGGGGACGCTGCTGTCGGGGCGCGTGGAGCCGGGCTTCCTGGGGCGGGTGGTGGTGCGAGGGATGATTCTGTTCACCGTCGTCAGCCTCATCCTGTTCTCGGTGCACCTGCTCTTCGGCATCCCTTCCTGGCTGGTGATGCTGCCCTACGGCAACCCGTTCTCCGCGGACACCATCGCCCGCACGCCCCAGTGGCTGCTGGTGCCCGTCGAGCTCCTCCAGGTCATGGCGCAGTCCTTCTTCTCCCCCGTCAACTTCGTCGTCTGCGCGTTCTTCTACCTGGACCTGCGCGTGCGGCGGGAAGCCCTGGACCTGGAGCAGCGACTGGGCGGCGGCACCTCGCCGACGTCGCCGCTCGCCGCCTGACCCCGCGCGCCCGTGTCCGTGCCCCTGCTGCCCTTGATGCTCCTGTTGACCGCGCTTCCTTGCGAGGAGCGGGTGGACACGGTGCGCTCGCTCCAGGAGGCGTTGCGCGCGGGCCCTTCCGAGGTCTCCGCGTCACTGGAGCGATTGGAGCGGGAGCTCGGGGGCATCCCGCTGCCTCCCGCTCCCGAAGACGCGACGGAGGCTCAGCGCGTCGAGCAGGTGACGGCGTTCCTCGAGCGTGCGTGCGCCCTTCGTGAGCAGGAGGCCCGCTCTGGAGAAGCGCTGACGGAGTTGCCCGAGAGCGAGCAGCAGCGATTGAAGGCCGTGTTGGATCGACCGGAGTTCGCTCGCGCGAGGCAGCGGCACGGCGATTTGGTGAAGCAGTGGCTGCGCAAGCTGGAGGCGTGGTTGGAGGGCCTGTTCGAGTCGCGCGAGGCGCAGGGCTTCGCGGTGGCGACTCGCACGGTGATGCTGGGATTGGCGATGGCGCTCGTGCTGTGGGGCGTGTTGAAGGTCCGCGCCATGCGTCGGGGACGCGCTCCGGGGCGAGCGCAGGACCTCACCGGGTCCGCGGCGCCGCTCGTGCTGGACGCGCCACCGGAGCATCTGCGACGCGCGCGCGCGGCACTGACGACCGACGGACGCGAAGCGATTCGCGAGGCCTTGTTGGGAATGCTGTCCGCGCTGGAGGAGCGACGGCTGGCGCGTCCCGACCGCGTGAAGACGAACCGGGAGCTGGCCTCGGAGCTTCCGTCGCGAGGGGCTCCCGCCTCCGTCACCCGGGAGGTGGAGCGTCTGGTGGAGTGGTACGACCACGCCTTCTACTCCCTGGCCCCCGTCTCCGTGGACGAGGCCGCGCGCTTCCTCGAGGCGGTGGAGCGACTCCTCGGCACGCTCGGCGCGGAGGCCGCGGCATGAGCTGGGCGACGACACGCGACCTCCCCTCCCCTGCACTCGGGAGTCTGTTGCGTCCAACGCGGAGCGGTCGTCCGCGCGGCGCCTCCGGATGGCAAGCAGTCCTTTCCATCGCGGGCAACGTGCCTCCCCCATCGGAGGCCACGCCGTGAAGAACACACGGACCCTCATCGTCTTCGGTGTCCTCATCGCGCTCGCGCTGGCGATGGGACTGACGACGCGCGCGGATGCTCCCGACTCGCCCGTTCCCTCCGTGGAGAACACCGGGCCTCAAGGCGCCCGCGCGCTCTACCTGTTCCTCCGTGAAGGCGGACGCGCCGTCAGCCCCCAGCTCACTTCGCTGGAGTCACTCGCCGCGGACACCCGGACGCTCGTGATGGCCTCGCCCGTCGGCAGCCCGGTGACGGACGAAGAGGTGCGCAAGGTCGAGCGCTTCGTCGAGCAGGGCGGCACCCTCGTGTACCTGTCGACGCGCGAGCTGGGCATGCACCAGGCCGCGCTCGAGAAGTGGCTGCGTCTGGAGTCCGGTCCCCTGCTGCCCGCGAGTGAGCGGGGACTCTCCACGGACCTCGCGGACGCGGGTGGAACCACGGTGGACGTGTGGCTGGGCGCGGGCCCTCTTCGTGGACTCAGCACGCTGCGCGTCTCCCAGGACCGCGGCATCCTCATGGAGCACCCGGACGCGATTCCGCTCGCGGGGCTCGGTGGCGCGGTGGCGGTGTGGCGGCGCGCGCTCGGACAGGGCGAAGTCTACGTCCTCGCCGGCGCGGACCTCCTGGAGAACCGCCGCATCGAGCTGCTCGACAACGCGCGCTTCTGGAGCGCGCTCGCGGCCCGTGGCCCCCTCGTCATCGACGAGTTCCACCACCAGCTCGCGCCTCCACCTCCACTCTCGCGCGGCATCTGGGTCTTCGTCGCGCAGGTCCTGGTCGTCAGTGGCCTCTACGCGTTCTCACGCGGCACGCGCTTCGGCGCGCCAAGGCCCCATCGGGAGGAGAAACACCGCTCCGCGCTGGAGTACGTGCGCAGCATGGGCTGGCTCATGCGACGCGCGAAGGTGGAGAAGTCCCTGCTCCCCGAGCTGGACTCATCCCTGCGTCAGCAATTGCAGGAGCGCCTGGGCATCTCCCCTGCCCTCACCGACGCGGAGGCCGCGCGACTCCTCGAACAGGACGGCGGCATCCCCGCGTCGCACTACCTGGACGCGAAGGCGGAGCTCACCCGGCTGCTCGGACAAGCCACCGTCAAGCCTGCGGACTACGCGCGCGTGGCCCGCCTCTATGCGCACCTGGAGCGCACCGTGGCGGGCCACCGTTCCTGAGTCCTCACGTGCACACAGGGGGCGCGAAGCCTCCGCGCCCCGAGTGCCTGACGCTCAGAGCGACTTGCCCGCGGCCACCATCGCCGTGCCCACGTGGTGACGAATCTCATCCACGCGCGCGTCCCAGCTCTCGTTGAAGATCTTCTCCGCGCGCTCACGGCTGGGGCCCGGGCCCTCCGCGAGGCACTCGTCCACCTTGGCCACGAAGTCCTCGGTGCCCTTGGCGATCTTGCACAGGCCCACCTTGCGGACCTCCGGCAGGTCCGTGGACACCACCGGCAGCCCCGAGGCCAGGTACTCGCGCACCTTGAGCGGGTTGGCGTTCAGCGTCAGCTCGCTGATCTTGAACGGCATCAGCGCCACGTCGAACGCGCGGCTGTACCCCGGCAGGTCCGCGTACGCCTTGCGGCCGAGCATGTGGATGTTCGGCTCGGCCCGCAGCTTGGAGTCATCACAGTCCGGCGTCGTCTTGCCGATGATGACCACCGAGCCCTCGGGATGCGCGCGCGCCGTGGCGATGATGGCGTCCTGGTCCACCCAGTCCGCCACCAGCCCGAAGAAGCCGATGACCGGCTTGGGCAGGTTCGCGATGTCCGCGGGGATGACCGTCGCCGGATCACACGCCTTCACGAAGTGACGGAAGTCCGTGCCGTGACGCACCAGCACCGTGCGCGGATTGACGCGGGACTTGTTGTCCCGGAGGCGCTCCGCGGAGGTGATGCACAGGTCCGCCCGCCGCAGGAGCCGGTCCTCGAGCTCCGCGATGTGCCGGCCGTTGGTGTCGCTGAAGGCGGAGAACTCGTCCACGCAGTGGTAGACGACGAACTCCTCGCCCAGCGTGCCCGACACGGGCGCCGACGCGGGCAGGAAGCTCCAGGAGATGGGCCGCTGGAAGTTCAGCTGCTTCATCGCCCGGCGCACCTGCATCCGGAGCAGCTCCCGGTTCGCCCCGCGCACCATCTCCGAGCCGTAGAACGGAATCGCCAGCGGCGACAGGACGTGGAGGTTGGGCTCCACCTCCCGCAGGCCCTGCGTGAAGCGCTCCAGCTTGGAGAAGATGCGCTTCACGTCGTGCGCGTTCGCCTTCGGCGCGCGGTTGCCGATGCTGTTCACCCAGAGGATGCGGTTGTCCTTGGAGAGGATCCGCATGATGTGGACCTTGGACAGCGGATCGCCGTCCCAGTCGTTGGAGAACACCACCAGGTCGCGCCCTCGGAGCGCCCGGCGCGTCAAGTCCAGGTCATCACTGCGCCGCATCTCTCATCTCCCCTGTGTCGGAATTCCTCGCGGGAGCCCCGCGAATCTCGTGTGAAGAACCGCTCATGCCGCGGGCGCCGCCTGCACGGGCGCGGACCGACGAGGCGACGACAGCGCCTCGTACAACTCCAGCAACACCGGCCCCACGTCGGGCGAAGCCACCTTCGCGGGCCCCGCCGCCACCGCCTCGGCGATGCGCGTCGAAAGCGACGCCGCGTCCCCCGCCCGGAACAACCGCGTCCCCTCCGGCCGCGCGCAGACATCGCTCGCCACACAGGGCACGCCCAGGGCCAGCGACTCGCGCACGGAGATGGAGTCCCCGTCGTGCGTCGTGGGCCGCAGGAAGACATCGCTGCGCGCGATGAGCCCCAGCGCCGCCGGGTGGTCCAACTCGCCCAGCGCCTCGAGCTGCCCCGCCACGCCCAGCTCGCGCGCGTCGCGGATGAACTCCTCGGAGTCCGTCCCGGGGCCGAACAGCGCCAGCCCCACGTCGGGATGTGACTCCATCAACTTGCGCAGCGCCCGGAAGGCCACCTTGCGCCCGTAGACGGGCGAGGGGTGGTGCGCCATCGTCAACAACGGACGCCGCCGGGCCCGCGCGGCCTCCACCTTCACGGGCACCTCGCCCGCCTGCACCTGCGAGGCACAGAAGGCCGGCTGCACCAGGATCTTCTCCGCGGGCACGCCGCACGACAGCAGCGCATCACGCACCGCGAGCGAGACAGCGATGATGCGCGTGTAGCCCGCGAGCGCCACCCGGGCGAACGCGCGCCGCGCCCCGGAGGCCGCCAGGTAGTCCGGCAGGAGCCCCGAGTGCAGCGTGATGAAGCGGGGCGCCCGACCCGCGGGCACTCCGGCCACCAGGGCCGCGAGCAGCCACGCCTTGGGGTTGTTCCCGCTGGTGTGGACATGCACCGTCCACCCCGAGGCGAGAAACCCGGTCAGCCTGAGGCCGAAGTGAGCCGGGCTTCGCACCGGGAGCACGTCCGGAACCGGCCGGCCGCCCTTCCCGATGTCCAGCACCTTCGCTTCGACCCCACGGCTGCGCAGGAACCGATGAAGTTGTTGAACGTGAATCGCCACGCCCCCGAACGGAGGCGGATGGTCTCCCACGAGGAGCACGCGCATGGCAGGCCCTAGCTCGGCACCGACGCCGAAGGAGGCACCGCGGACAGCGGCGAGCGACGCGGCAAGAGCCCCATCTCCCGCTGGTACGTGGTCAGCGGGTCCGGGTCCTGCCGGATGACCCGTGCGGGGATGCCCGCCACCACCGAGCCCGGCGCCACGTCCTTGAGCACCACGGCGTTGGCGCCGATGACGGCGAAGTCACCGATGTGGATGTTGCCGAGAATCTTGGCGCCCGCGCCCACCCGCACGTAGTCACCGATGATGGGCGCGCCCTCGATGCCCGAGCGTCCACCAATCGTCACCTGCTGCGAGATGAGGCAGTGGCGGCCAATCTTCGCCGCCTTGTGGATGACGACGCCGATTCCGCCGTAGCCCAGCTGCGTCCCCTCGCCGATGTCGGCCTCGTCCGGGACGTAGGAGCTGTGCAGGTAGTAGATGGCCTTGCGCAAGAGCGCGGGCAACAGCGGCACCTTCTTCAGCCGCAGACCGCGAGCCATCCGGTACAACGTCATCGCATCGACACCCATCCACGCCTCCCTGACCCAACCCTCGCGACGGGGAGCAACCTAGGTACCGCCCCCCCGAGAGGGAAGTAGGCCCCAGGCGCATCCCGACTTTTCCTCAGGCCGTCCTCCGGGGACGCAGCCCCGCGAGCACCGCCAGCGGCCGCACGCCCGCGACGTACAGCATCACCACGTAGCCCACCGAGAACAGCACCCCGGCCAACGCCAGCGGCAGCACGCGCCAGAAGAAGCCCTCGGGCAGGTGCCCCCAGGCCCCCTGCGCCGCCGCGCGGAGCACGAAGACGCCCAGGCCCGCCGCCCCCGCCGCCAGCGACGCGCGCCCCAGCTCCCGCCACGGGATGACGTCCACCAGACGCAAGGAGCGTCGGGGCGTGGACAGCGCCGCCGGAATCCGGGTGAGCAGCAGCACCTTGCCCACCACCTCCGCCACCGCCCACGAGCCGATGCCGCCCATCATCCCCAGGTGCTTCACGCCGAAGTACACCAGCGGCACCGTCACCGCCGCCTTCACCGCGTATGAGACGAAGATGGCCCGCGTCAGCCCGCGCGCCCGGAGCGTCCCGTCCATGGGCAGGATGGACAGCACCACCCCGAGCACGCTGATGCGGAACACGGGGACGGCCGGCAGGAACTTCTCGCCGAACAGCGCGCCGATGAACTCCGGCGCCGCGGCGAAGAGGAACGCCGCGAAGGGCAGGAACACATACGCCAGTTTCCCAGCCGCCTCGCGGAACGCGTCCACGCCCTCTTCCAGACGCCCTTCCCGCTCCAGCTCCCCCAGGCGCACCATCAGCACCTCGCTGGTGGGCGTGTAGAGCAGGTCCACCACGGGCAACTGGAAGCAGCCCACGCGGTACAGCGCGTACATCGCCGGCGCCACCGCGCCCGCCACCATGTACAGGTGCGCGTTCTGCTGGGGAATCGCCAGGAACATCGCCGCGCCGAACGGCGCCGCGTACGCAAGCTGCGCGCGCAAGAGCGGCCCGCTCACCAGGGGACCGCTGACGCCGCGCAGACAGACGACCCACGTCGCCACGAAGCGCAGCGCCGTGAAGCCACACACCGCCACCATCAGCCCGTGCAACGAGAAGCCGAGCAGCGGCGGCAGCACCATCACCGAGGCCCGCACGGCGTCCGACACCAGGTACACCACGGCCGAGGCCTTGGTGCGCCCCTGCGCCGTGAGCGACACCTCCAGCGGGAAGCTGCCCAACAGGAACGCGGTGTAGGCCGCCAGCTCCCACCGGTACTCGAGCAGCTGGGGATTGGAGAACCACCCCGCCACCGGGCCCATCAACAGCTGGACGAGCAGCCCGCCCACCAGGCCCGCGCCCGACATGAACAGCAGCGTCTGCCCCAGGTACGGCCGCTTCTCACCGGTGCGCGGCAGGAAGTAGTAGAGGCTCTGCACCACGCCGAACGGCAGCACGTAGTAGAGCGTCGTGGCGATGAGGAACAGCTGGTAGTACGTCCCGTACTCGTCCAGGTGCAGCACCCGGGCGAGCACGAGCGGAATGGACAGCGTCAGCCCGGCGGTGAACAACCGGGCCAACACCAGGGGACCGGCGCGGCCGAGGAACGAGCCCCCCGCCGCCGCCGGTGACGCGGCTCCGCTCACGGAGCCTCCTCCAGGGACACTCCGTCGGGCGTCGCCAGCACGTTGCCCAACAGGCTGCCGCGGAAGGAGTGGGTCCTGCGCCCCGGCACCGGGCGGCTCACGCCGAGCAACCCGAAGCAGTCATCCAACTGGCAGCCGGTGAGCGGCGACGAGTAGTCCCCGAGCATCCCCAGGCTGAAGTTCTCCCACAGCACCTTGCGCTTGAGGGTGAAGGGGTCCCCGCCGATGCGGTTGGGCAGGTCCTCCGTCGTCACGCCCGAGCGGAAGCCATTCGAGGCGAGCACGCGGATGACCTCGTCCGAGTACCACCCGTTGCAGTACGCGAAGTCGCGCACCTGGATGCCCACCTCCGCCTCGATGGTCCGCTTGGACTCCAGGATCTCCTGCTCCACCACGGCCTGGGGCTCCAGCGTCAACACCGTGTGCCCCAGCGTGTGCGCGCCGAACTCGAACCCGTCGCGCGCCATGCGGCGCACCTCGTCCCAGTTCATGACGTCGCCCTGCTCGGGCACCAGGTCCTGCCCACCGCCGAGCTGCTGCTCCAGCGCGTCGATGATGGCCGTCAGCACCCGCGTGGGGTGCTCCCCGATGAAGTCATCCAGCGCCGCGGACACCGTCTTCTGTCCGGAGAGGATGGGGCCGAGCAGCTCCATCGACGCCTCCGGCAGCGCCGCGTACACCGGGTGGTAGTGCCGCTCCTGCGCGCGCCTCAGCAGGTGGAAGAGGCGGTCGTGATTGAACCGCCGCTTCGTGCCGATGAACGCTGTTGGCAGATAGGTGATGGCCGGCACCCCCATCTGCTTCAGGATGGGGTACGCGTACCGGTACACGTCCCGGTACCCGTCGTCGAAGGTGATGACGCACAGGTCCTTCTTCGCCACCCTCTTGCCCGACATCACATCCACCGCGTCGCCAATCGACGCCAGCTCGAAGCCGGCCGCGGAGGCCTCCTCGAGATGACGTCGGAACGTCTCCTGGCTGATGAGCAACCCCGGGATGGAGCGCTGAAGCTCCCCGGTGAAGTCGCTCACCACGCGGTGATAACTCACGATGAGGATGCGCCTGCCACCCGACTGCACCCTCCGATAGGCCGCCATCGCCCGACGCATGCCGCTGTAGTGCAGCACGCCAGCGGCCGCCGCCTTGACCGCCCTCCGCAAGACCCTCGCCGTTGCCATCACGCCCTCCGCGGAAAAGGAACCCCTGGCCCACGTTCCCCTCAGGGAACTTCCAACTCGCGCGGGAGCCTTTGCAGGGGGGATGCCATAGCCGATTCAGGCGCCCGACGTCCGCGTTCGGGGGGAGGCCCGACGGGACGAGAGGGATGACGACGGTTGGACACGACGCCGCAGGGAAAGATGGCGGACCACGCGGGCACACCGTGCCCCACCCGTTGGAAAAACTTTCCTGTCTTCAGGGTCGCCCCACCCCTGGCCGGCCAGCCGCCCGGGTTTCACTGGATGACAGTTGCGATTCCGGATACGAACCGGCTTCCCGATGCCTTCCCACTCCGCCGCTCCCGCGCTCGCGTTGCATGACGTCAGCAAGCGCTATGGACGTCGCTGGGCGCTGGCGCGTTTGACGTACGCGCTCCCCGCCGGGCGCTCGCTGCTGCTCACCGGCCACAACGGCTCCGGCAAGACCACGCTCCTGCGCATGCTCGCCACCGCGCTGAGTCCCACCGCGGGCCGCGTGGAGGTGCTGGGCAAGGACGCCGTCGTCCACCGCGACGAGGTCCGCCGCGACGTGGCGCTCCTGTCCCACGCCAGCTTCCTCTATGAGGACCTCACCGCGCACCAGAACCTCACGGTGCTGGCGCGGCTGTTGGGGCACCCCTCGCCGAAGGACACGGCGGAGGGCCTGCTCGGACGGGTGGGCCTGGGCAAGCGCTCGGACAACCCGGTGCGCGGCTTCAGCGCCGGCATGCGCAAGCGCCTGGCCATCGCCCGGCTGCTCCTGAAGGCCCCCACGCTCGCGCTGCTCGACGAGCCCTTCGGCGAGCTGGACCCCGAAGGCATCCGGGAGATGGAGGGCATCATCGCCCAGCTCAAGTCGGACGGCGTCACGGTGGTGCTGGCCACGCACCTCATCGACCAGGGTCTGTCCCTGTGCGAGGAGCGGCTGCACCTGCAGGACGGACGGGCGGTATTGGCATGAAACTGCCAACAAGCCCCCCGCGTCCCCGGCCCATCGGCCTCATCGGCGCCACGCTGGCGCTGCTGCGCAAGGACCTGCTCATCGAGTGGCGCACGCGCGCGCGCCTCAACGCCATCGTCTTCTTCGCGATGGCCACGCTGCTGATGTTCTCCTTCGCGCTGGGCCCGGACACGCGCCTGTTGGAGAAGAACGCCGGCGGCTACTTCTGGCTGGCCATCCTCTTCGCCAGCGTGCTCGCCCTGGGCGAGTCCTTCCGCGTCGAGTCGGAGAACGCCTGCATGGACGGCGTGCGCCTGGCCCCCGCGGACCCGCGCGCCATCTACCTGTCCAAGGCCCTGGGCAACGCGCTGCTGCTCATCGCGCTGGGCCTCCTGCTCCTGCCCGTCATGGTGGCCCTGTACGGCGTCCAGGTGGTCATGGGTGTGGTGGACCTGGGCAGTGTGCTGGTGCTCGGAAGCCTGGCCCTCAGCGCACCGGGCACTGTCTACGCCGCGATTTCCAGCAATGCCCGGGCAAGGGATGTGCTCCTGCCTCTGCTATTGTTCCCGCTGGTCATCCCTGCCCTGCTGTCCGCGGCCAAGGCGACCACGCTCGTATTGCAGGGAGACCCCATGAATCAGTTGGGCTCATGGCTAGGGCTTTTGCTCGGTTTCAATCTGATTTACTGGGGCGTGGGCTTCATGCTCTTCCCTCGCATCATCGAGGACTGACGGATGAACAAGCTCATCAAGTGGGGCCTCCCGGTGGTGGGCCTGGGCGTGCTCGCGGCGGGCTGGTGGTTGGGCCTGGCGTGGGCGCCTCCGGACCGGGAGATGGGTGACGTGCAGCGCATCATGTACGTGCACGTGCCACTCCAGTGGATGGCCATGCTGGCCATGTTCCTGAACTTCGTGATGGCGGTGTCACACCTGCTCAAGTCCAAGCCGGGCTGGAAGCTGGACTCCACGGCGGAGTCGGCGGCCGAGGTGGGCTTGCTGCTGGGCGCGCTGGGCATGGTGACCGGGGCCATCTGGGGCCGCCCGACGTGGGGCGTCTACTGGTCGTGGGACCCGCGCCTGACGTCGGAGGCCATCATGCTGGTGACGTACACCGGCTATCTGGTGCTGCGGCGCTTCGTGGAGGACCCCGACAAGCGCGCGACGTGGAGCGCGGTGGTGGCCATCCTGGGCGCCATCAACCTGCCCATCGTCTGGTTCTCGGTGCGCTGGTGGCGAAGCCTGCACCAGGTGCAGTCGAGCCCGAAGACGGTGGATCCGCAGATGGTGCTGCCGCTGCGCGTGTCGGCCATCGGCCTGCTGCTGCTCACCATCGCCATGCTCGTCTACCGCTACCGCATCGCCCTGGCCGAGCGCCAGGCGGAGGTGGCGCTGCCGGACGCGCTGCCCGCCGCGGGCGCGCCGGATGTCCACAACACCCCGAAGGTGGCCTGACCATGACGACGCTGACGACGCTGGGAGTCCTCGCCCAGGCCGCGGGCCAGGTGGGAAGTGGCCGCATCCAGGGGGGCTGGGGCTATGTCTGGGCGTGCTACGGCATCACCGTGGCGGCGCTCGTGCTTTACTCGCTGTCCCTCTGGCTGCGCCGGCCCCAGGCCCCGCAGGACGCGAAGGAGTAGGTGGTCATGACGCCTGTCGCCCGTAATCGGATCTTCGCCCTGGGAGCCCTGCTCGTCGCGGGAGCTGGCCTGGGCTTCGTCGCCTTCGGCAACATCGGCGAGAACCTCGTCTACTACTGGAGCCCGGCGGAGATGCTGGCCCAGGGTGACAAGGCCTACACGGCCACCATCCGCCTGGGCGGCGTGGTGCAGCCGGGCAGCATCCAGTGGAACGCCGAGCACACCACCCTGCACTTCCGCGTCGCCAACGACGTGACGGAGGGCGCGGCCAGCGTGCTGGTGCGCTCCACGGAGACGCCGCCGCAGATGTTCCGCGACAAGATTGGCGTCGTGGTGGAGGGCACCTACGACGCGTCCGGCGTGTTCAGCTCCAACCGGCTGATGGTGAACCACTCGAACGAGTACCGCGCCCCCAAGGAGGGCGAGGACCCGAACAAGTGGCGTGAGACGCTGTCGGACGGCACGACGACGGCGAGCGCGACGCCCGGAGCGGAGGCGCGGTGAACGGCTCGCTCGGATATGGACTGGTGCTCGGAGGGCTCGCGTTCGCGACCTTCGGCGCGCTGGTCGGCCTGGTCACCGGCCTGCGCCGCAGCGAGGCGGGCTTCCCGTGGGTGATGCGCGCGGTGTGGGGCTTCGCCGGCTGCATGATCGCCGCGAACCTGGTGATGGTGTACGCGCTCGTCTCGCACGACTTCAGCGTGAAGTACGTGGCGCAGGTGGGCAGCCGGGACACGCCGCTGCTCTACACGGTGGTGTCGCTGTGGAGCGCGCTGGAGGGGTCCATCCTCTTCTGGGGCTTCATCATGGGCGCGTACGTCGCGGCGTTCGCGTGGCTGCACCGCCGCGAGCACGCGCGCTACATGTCGCTGGCGCTGGGCACCATGCTGGCGGTGGGCGTGTTCTTCACGTTCCTCATCGCGGGCCCCGCCAACCCCTGGGGCGCCGTGTCGCCGGTGCCGCCGGACGGCCCGGGTCCCAATCCCCTGCTGCAGAACCACATCCTGATGGTCATCCACCCGCCCTTCCTCTACCTGGGCTACGTGGGCATGACGGTGCCGTTCGGCGTGGCGGTGGCGGGCCTCTTGCGCGGTGAGATTGGCGAGGCGTGGATGGCGCCCCTGCGGCGCTGGACGCTGGTCGCCTGGTTGTTCCTGTCCATCGGCATCATCCTCGGCGCGTGGTGGGCCTACGCCGTGCTCGGCTGGGGCGGCTACTGGGCGTGGGACCCGGTGGAGAACGCTAGCTTCCTGCCGTGGCTGACGGCCACCGCGTTCATGCACTCGACGATGGTGCAGGAGCGCAAGCGGATGCTGAAGCTGTGGACGCTGTCGCTCGCGCTGGCGTCCTTCGTGTTGACCATCCTGGGCACGTTCATGACGCGCTCGGGCATCTTCAACTCGGTGCACTCCTTCACCCAGTCGGACATCGGCCCCACGTTCCTGGTGTTCCTGGGCGTGCTGTTGGTGGTGTGCATCGGCCTGCTGGCGGTGCGCGGACCGCTGCTCGTGCCCGAGGGCCGGATGAGCTCGCTGGTGTCGCGCGAGGCGAGCATCCTGGTCAACAACCTGGTGTTCGTGGCGATCACCTTCACGGTGCTGCTGGGCACGCTCTATCCGCTGGTGTCCGAGGCGGTGCGCGGCGTGCGCGTCAGCGTGGGTGAGCCGTACTTCAACAAGATGGCGGTGCCGGGCGGCATCGCGGTGCTGTTCCTGATGGGCGTGGGCCCGGTGCTGCCGTGGGGCACGCCGGACAAGGCCACGCTGCGCCGGCAGTTCATCATCCCCGCGGTGGTGGGGCTCATCGTGACCGCGGTGTGCTTCGCGGTGGGGCTGCGCGGCGTCTACCCGCTGCTCACCTTCGGGCTCGCCGGCTTCGTCACCGTCGTCACGCTGCGGGAGCTGGTGGCGCCGGTGCGCGTTCGCATGTCGGAGCGCAAGGAAGGGCTGTTCACCGCGCTCGTCACCAGCGCCACCAAGGCGCAGCGCCGCTTCGGCGGCTACGTGGTGCACCTGGGCATCGTCCTCATCATCGTCGCGGTGGCCGCGTCGTCCGCGTACGTGAAGCACACGTCCGGCACGCTGAAGAAGGGCCAGACGATGCAGCTGGACGGCTACCAGATGAAGTACCTGGGGCTGATGAGCGGCGAGGAGCCGCACCGCACCTTCGTGGCCGCGCGCGTGGAGGTGACGACGCCGGGCGGCAAGGTCACGGAGATGAAGCCCCGGCTCAACTACTACGAGCGGAGCACGGACCCCATCGGCACGCCCGCGGTGCGCGAGACGGCGGGCGAGGACTTCTACCTCTCGCTCATGGCCTTCTCCGAGCAGGCCGGCAACGCCAGCTTCAACGTCTGGGTCTTCCCGATGGTGGGGTGGATCTGGTGGAGCATCCCGTTCCTGGTGCTGGGCACGCTCATCGCCATCTGGCCGCGTCGCAGGGCGGCGGTGGCGCTGTCGAGCGCGGAGGTCGGCGCGAGCATCGCCGGGGGTGACGCGGAACGGGGGGCGGCATGAAGCGCTGGCGCTACACGCTGGGCTTCGTCGTCCTCTCCCTGGCGCTGCTGACGGTGCTCTACAAGGGCTTCGGGCGCAACCCGCACGAGGTGCCCTTCATGCTGACGGGCAAGCCCGCGCCGGACTTCGTGCTGCGCTCGCTGACCAGCAACGAGCGGGTGAGCCTGGCGGACCTGAAGGGCCGCCCGTTGGTCATCAACTTCTGGGCGTCCTGGTGTGTGCCGTGCCAGTACGAGCACCCGGTGCTCGAGTGGGGCCATCGCGAGTACGGCTCGAAGGCGGTGTTCCTGGGCGTGGTGTTCGAGGACTCCGAGGACAACGCTCGCGCCTTCCTGCGGCGCCAGGAGGCCAAGTTCCCGCAGCTCATCGACCCGCGCTCGCGCATGGCGGTGAGCTATGGCGTGGCGGGGGTGCCGGAGACGTACTTCATCGACCCGTCGGGCATCATCCGAGGCAAGCACGTGGGGCCCATCGACCCGGAGTCGCTCACCCGCCGCATCCGGGAGATTACGACCAGCTCGCCCGCCGCCGAGGCCCAGCGTCCGTAGGGGCAGCAACCGTTACCCTTGCTTCACGTGGGGCCTCTCGCTTCCGGTGAAAACCTCGTGTTATTCCACGACTTGCGTTGACCGTGAGGGCTCCCCCCGCCCTCCGCACAGCAAGGTGGGTTCATGCGGTGCCCGGAGTGCGGTGAGTCCTCGAACGCGCGGCTGAAGTACTGCGAGAACTGCGGCGGCAAGATGCCGGAGAGCCCCCAGGGGCTGACGGGCTCGCGCCCCGCGCTGCGGACGAACTCCACGCGGCGGGCCACGGAGGGGCCGTCCTACGCGGCGGACATCCTCGACGAGGCGGAGGCCCACAGCCAGGGCGCCGCCTACGTGCCCGCGGGCACCCGCGACACCACGGAGGACACGGACCCGGGCCAATCGCGCCCCGGCTACGACGGCCCCAAGTGGCTGGCGAGCGTGCCGGCGCACTCGCAGAGCGTCGTGGGGCTCGCGGTGCTGTCGTTCGCGCTGGCGCTCTCCATCCTCCCCTCCTTCGACGGCGTGGGCGTGGTGGGCGCGCTGCTGGCGGTGGTGGGCGCGGTGCTGACGCTGGCGCGGGAGCTGCGGCTCGCGGGCGAGGCCCAGGGCGTCACGAAGCTCTTGCCGGAGGTGCTCTACCGTCCGGAGATTCCCGCGGCCTTCTCCGCGCTGCTGGCGGCGCTGAGCTTCCGCATGCTGGGGATTGGCGTGATGCCCGTGCTGTGGCTGTTGGCCTCGGGGCTCATCATCCATGACCAGTGGCGCAAGGTGATTTCCGGACCGGATGGCGTGCTCGCGCGGTGGTTCGATTTGCGCCAGCTGCTGGTGATGCCGTCGGTGCTCACGCTCGGCGGCGTGGGGCTGGCGCTGCTGACGCTGTTCGCGCCCTGGGCCACGCTGAGCACGCTGCCGGAGGTGCCGGACGCGCCCGTGCCCTCGGGCCCGCCGGAGCTGCGGGTCATCGGCGCGCAGAAGGCCGCGGACGACGTGCTGTACTCCGCGAACGCCGGCACCATCACGCTGACGGGCTGGGATTTGTCCGGCGCGGTGCTGGTGGAGCTGCTGCTGCTGTCGGTGCTGGCGCTGCTCGCGCTGAGGCCCGAGGTGTCCCGTCCCGCGTGGACGCGCTTCGCGCCGGTGGGTGTGCTGGGCGTGGGGCTGCTCTGGGCGCTGTTGCACCTGAAGCTGTCGCCCGGTCCGTTCATCTTCGTCGTGGGCCTGGCGGCCATGGGCGTGCAGGCCGTGCGTCAGCTGCGGGAGTCGCAGGAGGCGCTGGCCCCGGCGCCCGCGTACGACGACAGCGTCGATGTGACACAGCGCGAGGAGGACCCGGAGCCCGAGCCCGAGGACATGTATCCGGATGACGAGGGAAACCCGGATGACATGGGTCCGGATGACGAGGGAAACCCGGATGACATGGGCCCGGACGACGAGGAGGAGCCCAAGCCGCGTGGCCGTTGAGGTAGAGGGGAGGCATGTCGTCCACTCCTCCCCTCCCCCCTGGCGCGGTCGCCTTCGTGGACCGCTGGCGTGAGCTGTTCGATGCGCGTGACTGGGCTGCCCTGCGGGCCCACGAGCATCCCGACTTCCCGGAGTCCGGTCCGCCCAAGCAGAACGACAGCTTCATGCGGGGGCTCGGCCAGGGTGGCTACCGGGTCGCGAGCGCGAAGCTGAAGCCCTTCGTACAGCCCAAGTGGTCCATCTTCCGTACGACGCGATTGCACCCGCAACCGACGTACTGGTGTGACCTGGTTTTGAAGAACGAGAAGGGACACCAGACCGAGGCCTTCCTCTCCTTGGCCCCATGGGAGGGCACCGAGGGCGCCTTCCGCGCGTCGTACTACGTCGAGCTTCCGCCAAAGAAGAAGGTCGCTCCGCTGGACCTGGGCAAGGAGAAGGCGCGCGTCTCGAAGTTCCTGGCCAAGACGGTGAAGGACTTCGCGCGGAGCAACAAGGACCCGCGGCCCGTTCAACGACTGGGGCTCCGGTACTCCACCGACAACGGGTCGCTGAACGTGGGCTTCGACCTGAACCCCGCTTCAGAGCCGGGCGAAGGGATGACCCATGACGACTTCGCGGAGCTGCTCGTCCCCCGGTGGCCGGATGTGCAGGAGCACAGGCCCGCGGTGGTGGGGCTCGACGGCGTGAAGCTCGCGGCCCGCGATGATGGGACGTGGGGCACGCCCGAGACCCATGCGCGACTCGAGGTGTACCTGGGGAAGATGCTCGTCGCGATGCTGCTCGAGATGCGCGACAGCGGCCAGTTCGAGGCCCTCCGCGCCTCGGACACCGTGGAGCTGGGCGTCGAGGAGTCCGAGGGCCACTTCGGCTGGCCCGACTACGAGGAGCGCGGGCGCGAGAACCGACTGACGGCGAAGCGCTGACCCTGTCAGCCTCCACGCGCCCGTCGTCGCGGGCCGCGCTCCGCGTCCCACGCGAAGTCCAGCCGCTCATCGAGAGACGCCAGCGCCCCACGCGAGCGGACGTGAAGATGCCGCGCCCCTGGGGCCAGTCCCTCAACGCCCCCGCGCTCTCGAGGAAGCGGTCCTCCGCCGAGAAGCGACCATGCCGCGCCTTCAACTCCTCTCGCTCGTCCTCCTGACGTGTCCGCGACGAAGCCAGACACGTCAAAGGCTCGCGTGACGAGTCATCACGCGAGCCCGGTGATGCAGCGCCACTCAGGGAGCCTTCTTCGCCTCGGGTGCGTCCAGCTCCTTGAGCGCCTTCTCCGCGTTCGTGTTGGACGGGTCCAGCTCCAGCGAGCGGCGATAGCTCGCCTTCGCCAGGGCCTTGTCCCCCTGGGCCAGGTACGCCTCGCCCAGGCTGTCGTGGACGTTCCCGTCCTGGGGGAACTGCTCCACGTTGGCCTTGAAGATTTCGATGGCCTCGGGTCCCCGGCCCGCGCGCAGCAGGTCATACCCGACGCGGTTGAGCTGCCCCGGCCCGAAGAAGAACTCGGCGCCCGCCTTGCTGCCCTTGAGCTGCTTGTACGTGGCCAGCGCCTGCTGCGCGGTGCCCGTGGCCAGGATGCGCGAGACCTCGTCCGCGATGGACTTGAGCGGCGGCTTCGGTGCGACACCGTTCAGGATGCTCAGCACGCCGGCGGACAGCGGCCGGGGGCTCGCGCCGCGCCCCACGTTGGAGAGCGCGACGACGACCTGCTTCTTCTCGGGGACCCGCACGAAGAAGGAGCTGAACCCGTTGATGCCGCCCCCGTGGGAGACGGCCGCCAGCTTCGTCTTGCCGTCATCCAGCTCGAACGGCTCCATCGACACCCCGAAGCCGTAATGGTCCAGGCCCGGCGTCGTCATCTTCTGCTTCAGCTCCGCCGACAACACGGTGGTGCCCTGCAGCGCCTTGTCCCACAGGTACAGGTCCTCCACCGTCGAGTACATGGAGCCCGCCGCGTACGGCAGCCCCATGTCCAGGTAGTCCGCGTTGACGTACTGGCCCGACTTGAAGTCGTAACCCGCCGCGCGCTTGGGCAGCACCGTCGCGCTCACGTCGTAGCCCGTGTTCTTCATGCCCGCCGGCTTGAAGATGCGCTCCTCCAGCACCTGCGCGTACGTCTTGCCCGTCACCTTCTCGATGATGGCGCCCAGGAGGAAGTAGCCCGAGTTGTTGTACGCGTACTTCGTCCCCGGCTCGAACTGGAGGTCGCCCGAGCAGTGCTCCTTCACGAACGCGGCGACGGTGAAGGGGTCTCTGGCCACGTCGCCGAACTTCGGGTTCGACGTGTAGCTGGGGATGCCGGAGGTGTGGTTCAACAGGTGCGTCACCGTGACGCGCGAGCCCGTGTCCTGACGGTAGTCCGTCAGGTACTTCGTCACCGGGTCCTCGAGCCCCACCTTGCCCTCACCCACCAGCTGCAGGATGAGCGTGGCGGTGAACTGCTTGGTGACGGAGCCGATGCGGAACTTCGTGTCGGGCCCGGCGGCAATCCCCCACTCCATGTCCGCCTGGCCGTAGCCCTTCTTGAGGACGATGCCCGTCTCGTCCGCGACCAGCAGGCTCCCGTTGAACTGGTTGAGCGCGTGGTACCTCGCGGCCAGCCGATCCACCGCCTCCTTGTCCTTGCGGCTCGCCGCCGCGGCCGGGGAGACCGCCAACAAGAACCCCAGGCCCACCGCGACACCCGCATCCATCCATCCGTGCTTCATTCCACGCTCCAAGGAAGTCGAGACGCGCTGTGCCCCGGCGGCGCCTCCTGATCCACCGGGAACGAACCGGGCGGCCAACCATTGCGTCGTGGCCCATGCCGCCCCCCGCCCCGCTCCACGCGGTGACGGATGCCCACCTACAGCCCGGGGAGCGGGGCAGGCGCCCGGCGCTCAGGTTTCGCTGTCCAACACCGGGCGGTAGCGCTAGTTAAGACGGCTTCCGGGAGTTCCGATGACCGCCGCCCTGCTGTCCCTGACCCTCGCCTTCGGCCTCGTCACCGGCCAGTTCGCGCCCCAGCAGGCCGGGAGTGAACCTCTCGCCCCCGCCTTGGAGGAGCGCGTCCAGAAGCTCGGCAAGACGCTGCGCTGCGCGGTCTGCCAGGGCCTCTCCATCTCCGACAGCCCGTCCTCCATGGCCCGCGCCCAGCTGGACATGGTCCGCGAGCTCGTCTCCGAGGGGAAGAGCGACCAGGAGGTGGTCGAGTTCTTCGTGTCCCGCTACGGCGAGTGGGTCCTCCTGGAGCCCAAGGCCGAGGGCTTCAACTGGTTCGTCTGGCTGGGCCCCGTCGCGCTGCTCATCGTGGGCGGCTTCGTCATCTGGAGACAGCTCCAGCAGGGCCCCGCCCTGGAGCCCACCGCCCAGGCCACCTCGCCTTCCGCCCCCGCCGCCCCGGGTGGCACCCCTTCCGCGGCGGATGACGCCGACCCCTACCTCCAGGCCGTGCGCCGGGAGCTGGAGCGCTAAGCCATGCAGCCTCAGCCTACGAACTGGTTGCCCGGAATCATCGTCCTCGCCGTGGCCTTCGTCGCCGCCGCCGCGTGGCTCCTCTACATGCGCAGCCGGGGCGCCATCGCCGCCACCCCGCCCGAGCCGTCCAAGGACGGCGTGCTCGACGATTTGAGCCAGCGCGCCCAGTCCCTCATCGACCAGCTCCGCGCGCTGGAGGCCGACAAGCACAACCTGGCCCCCGAGCAGTACGCCACGGAGAAGTCCCGCCTGGAGCGCGAGGCCGCCGGCGCCCTGCGCGCCAAGGACGAGCACCTCAAGCGCAAGGCCACCACCCGCGGTGAGAGCCGCCCCCGCGCCCGCGAGCTCCCCGCCCCCACCGGCTGGTCCGCGCGCAACCCCCAGCTGTCGGGCGCGCTGTGGGGCGCCGGCATCGTCCTGTTCTTCGGCGGCCTGGGCTACCTGCTCGTCTCCGAGCAGCAGACCCGCGTCGACGGCCAGGAGGCCACCGGCCGCATGCCCCCGGGCGGCGCCGGACAGCAGGCGCAGCAGCAGGGCGGCGGCATGGGTGACCCCCAGGAGCAGGAGCTCGCCCAGGCCCGCGCGCGGCTGGAGTCGAACCCCGGTGACCTGGACGCCGCGTCCATGCTCAGCCACGAGCTCATCCGCCGCCAGCAGTTCGAGGAGGCCGCGCAGGTGACGGCCAAGGGGCTCGCGGTGGACCCGTTCCACGTCGAGCTGCGCGTGCACCGCGGCGTGCTGCGCGCCACCAAGGGCGACCTGCAGGGCGCCGAGGCCGAGCTGACCGAGCTGGTCAACACCTGGCCGGACGCGCAGGAGGCCCTCATCTTCCTGGGCAGCCTGGCCCTGCGCCGCGACGACAAGCCCAAGGCCCTGGAGCACTTCGAGCGATTCTCCGTCGAGGTGCCCCGCAACATGCAGCCGCCCCAGCTGGGACCCGCCATCGCCCAGCTCCGCGCGGACATCGCCAACGTGCCCTGAAACAAGGCTCCTGTAACACAGTCACTACAGTTTATCCGGGACTGATGTCATCTCCGTGGTAGACATGTCTCGCCGTCCCCCCGTCGTTGGTAGGGAGCTCGACATGTTCAAGTACTCCGCGAAGCTGGCCTGTGTCGTCGCGTTGGTCCTGAGTGGTTGTGGTGGTGCCCCGGAGCAGCAGCCGTCCGAGACGCAGACGCTCGAGTCGACCGAGCAGGGCCTCATCTGGGCCTGTGACGGCACGCGCTCGTTCAACCGCTACTGGAAGGTGAACGGCGTCGAGGTGGGTCGCGAGTACTGCGACTGCGACGGCACGCTCTCCGAGTTCGGCCAACTCACGGGCCGCTACTCGCAGACGCAAAACTTCTACTGCAACTAGCCGCACCCGTCGGCGCCCCGCTCCGTTTGCGGGGGCGCCGACTCCACGCGAGGCCGTGTCAGTGCACCGCCGCGCGGCGCCGACGCAGCCGGCGGACCTTCTCCACCCACGTGCCCGGCAGCACCTGCTTGGCGGCGTTGCGGCCCTTGCGCGCCAGCTCCTCCGCGCGCGAGTACCACGGCCCCGCCTTCGTGCCCGAGTGCACGCGCACCGACACCGTGCGCCGCTGCTTCGACACCCAGTCGGACTTGTACGTCTCCGTGCCGCGCAGGAAGTCGTACTCGGTGAGCCCCGCCGCCAGCGCGTCCTTGAAGCTCTCCCCCACCAGCACCAGGCCCACGCTGCGGTTGCGCCACGCCGGATCGTACCCGGACTGGAAGTACACGAAGCGATTGCCGTGGACGATGCCGTACACGGAGGCCACCGCCTTGCCGCCCACCTTCATCGTGTACAGCCACAGCCGGCCGCGCTCCGCCAGCCACTGCGTGGCGTCACGGTGGAAGGCCTCCACGCCCGAGCCCTTGATGCCCTGGGAGCCGCCGTCCTCGGCCCACCGGGCCGAGTGCAGCCGGAAGAAGTCCGTCATCGGCCCGGCCAGCTCGCCCGGGGCCTCCGTGCGCTCGATGCGGTAGCCCTCCTGCTTCTCCAGCCACTTGCGCCGGCGCAGGTAGTTGTCGCGTCGGCCCGTGCGCTTGAGGAACGCGTCGAACGGCTCGCGCGGGTCCAACACGTCGTAGGGACACACGTACCGCTCCGACAGCCGCACGTCGTGTCCCTGGAACACCTCGCGCAGCACGTCCACCGTGACGGAGTCCTCCCGCAGGTCCGTCAGGTCCAACACGTCCCACTCCTCGCGCAGCGCCACCAGCATCCGCGCGAAGGACTCCGCCACGTCGCGCTCCAGCCCGCGCCGCGCCACCACGTCCAGGTAGTCGCTGCCCACGTGCGTCTCGCCCAGGAAGCCCAGGCGACGCACCGGCACCCCCGCCACGCGGCGCGTCTCCAGCCCCAGCGGCAGCAGCCCCACCAGCATGCCCGCCGCGTCGCGCGCGGTGAGCACCAACGGGCGCCGCTCCGGCGCGATGCGCCGACACCACGGGTACAGCCACTCCCACGCATTGAAGGGGCCCGCGTCGCTGGCATCCAGCAGCGCGTCCCACTCGGCCCTCATCCCCGCCAGCGCGGACAGACTGCCCACGGCGCTCACGTCCAGCCGCCGCGCGGCCTTGGGCCCCTGCCTCAGCTCGTCCTCGCGAATCACCGCCCGCCTCCTCGGAGGGGACCTTTCGCCCCTCCCATCCCCGCACTCCGACTCAACCCGCGCGCTTCTTCGTCCGCTTCTCCGCCCGCATCGCGTCGCGCACCACCGAGGCCACGTCCGCCATGACCTCCGGCGACAAATCCTGGTGGCACGGAATCTCCACGATGCTGCGCCGCAGCTGCGCGACCTCCGGGAAGGCCGCCGCGTCACACGCCGGATGGAAGCGCTTCCAGAAGTCGATGGCGTCGATGCCCTTGGCCCTCAGCCGCGCCAGCACCTCCGCCTTCTCCTGCACCACCATCGGGTAGAACAGCGGGCAGCTCCCCGCCGGCAGCTGATTGAACAGCGGCGTCGACACGTCGCGCAGCCGGCCCAGCAGGTAGAAGTAGTTGCGACGGCGCTTCTCGACGATGGACTCCAAATCTTGCGCCAATGCAATCCGCTTGGTCAGCGGGCTCATGCCCAGGTCCACGTGCTTGCGGTCGAAGTGCTGCGTGCCGGTGGCCACCCGCTCGATGCTCGCCGCCTTCACCGTGCCGTGCCCCACCGTGCGCACCAGCCCGCGCAGGCCGCGGCCCACCGCGCCGCCGCGCAGCTCCAGGTTCTGCAGGAGCGCGGACACCGTGTGGCTGAACGTCGACGCGGACGGCGGCGCCGGAGGCTCCGGCAGGCTGTACGAGCGCGGCCCGTTCACCACCAGCGCGCCCCCGTTGGGCACCGGCAGCGTCTTGTACAGACAGAAGATGCCCACGTCGCCCGTCGTCCCCAGCGGCACCGCGCCGTCGGACGAGAGCAGCGACAGCGCGCAGTCCTCGATGAGCACCAGCCCGTGCTGGTCGGCCAGCTTGCGCATCTCCGCCGCCGGGCCCGGGAAGCCCGCGTAGTGCGTCAGGTACAGCGCCTTCGTCTTCGGGGTGATGCGCCGGGCCACGTCCTCCAGGTCCACGTCCCAGCGGCTGCCCACGCGGTAGAAGCGCGGCGTCGCGCCCGCGTCCACCAGCGCCTCCACCTCCACGCCGTGGTGGTAGGACGGCATCAGCACCTCGCCGTTGTCCAACCCCAGCATCTTCACCGTCAACCACACCGCGTTGCGGGCGAAGTAGAAGTAGCGGACGTTGGGCGAGGAGAACGGCGGAAGCGAGCCTGGCCTCGGCTTGGACACCAGCATGTGGGGCCACAGCGTGGGCAGCGACGGAACGAACAGCCGGCCCGAGGGAGTCATCGCTTCCATTTCGCCACCACCTCTTTCACCGCGGGGGTCCACCGGAACTTCGCCGCGCACAGCGCCCGGCCGAAAGCCGTGTCATTGAAGATGTAGAGCCACGTGTGGCGCCGGACCTGGTCCGTCCAGTCGCGCTTCCACACCATGTCCGGCCCCAGGAAGTCGAACTCGCCGAGCTTCCGGTCGATGCACGTCCCCACCACCTCCTCCATCAGGAGCTGACCGGGGCTGCACTCGCGCAGTTGCTCGTCGTAG
Source organism: Myxococcus guangdongensis (assembly GCF_024198255.1). Classification (NCBI taxonomy): domain Bacteria; kingdom Pseudomonadati; phylum Myxococcota; class Myxococcia; order Myxococcales; family Myxococcaceae; genus Myxococcus; species Myxococcus guangdongensis. The sequence goes on along the minus strand of NZ_JAJVKW010000004.1, from coordinate 232,535 downwards.
CCGGGCTTGAGCAGGAAGTAGCGCCCGCCGTGCTCCAGGCCGTAGTGGAAGGCCACGGGCCGTCCGTCCAGCCGCAGGAAGTACAGCGCCAGCTTCCCCCGGTACGCGGCGTCGCGCGCCAGCTCCGTGTAGAAGCCCCGCGTCGCCGTGTCCTGCGCCATGGCCGTGCCGCGCTCGCCCTTCCAGCCGCTCTGCTCCAGCAGGAAGCCCTCCTCGAGCGTGCCCTCCAGGCCCTGTCCACCGTCCACCCGCTCGAAGGTGACCTTCCCCTTCTCCTCGAGCTTGCGGCGACGACGCCGGCAGTTCGCCTTGAACTTGGATTGGAGCGACGCCTGGAACTTCTCGCGCGTGCCCGGCAGCGGGATGTACGGCGACTGCAGCGACTCCCACGCGCCCACCGGCATGCGGGCCGCCTGCGCCGCCGCGTGCACCCGCCACGCCGCGCCGCCGTCCGGCACGTCCGTCAACCGCAGCACGTCCCACCCGCCCTGCTGACGCAGATGGGACAGGAACATCGCCGCGGCCGCGTCCGGCTCGCGGGCCAGCAGGTCGAACCGGCACGAGTGCGTGTTCGCCGCCGCGGAGAGCTGCCGCACCGGCACGCCGTACAGATTCGTACGCTCCTCCCACAGGGGCAGCGCCGCGCAGAGCTGGCCTTCGCTGTTTCGCAGCGTCAGCATGCGCAGCCGCGCCCCCGGCGCGAAGTTGTCCAGCCAGATGCGGATGAACTCGTGGCGGTAGAACAGCTCGTCCGTCGTGGCCTCGACGAGCGCGTTCCACTCCGACTCCAGGGCCATGAAGGCCGCGCGGTCATCGATTTCGACGACACGCGGCCCGGGACTGCTCAGGGTTGCTTCCATGTTCGGGCGCCCAAGGTGGTGATGGGGTTGCTCGGCTACAAGCCGCTGCGCGCCATCTTCAGCAGGCAGGCGGCGACCTTGCGGCTGTCGTGTCGGATCCTGGACCCCTCCTTGAGGAGGTCCGCCCGCACCGGCACCACGCCCGCGGCGATGAGCTCGCGCGTGTCCACGTTCACCGTGAACGAGCCGCGCCGCCCGTAGCGCCGCATGGCCTCCGGCGAGGGCTCCGTGCCATTGACGAGCACCGCGTCCAGCACCGGCCCCACGTGCTCGCGCACCGCCTGCACGTGGTCCAGGCAGGACATGCCGTCCGTCTCACCCGGCTGCGTCATCAGGTTGGCCACCATGACCTTGAGCGCGCGCGTCTCCTTCAGCGCCTGGGCCACGCCGTCCACCAGGAGGTTGGGCAAGAGGCTTGAGTACAGCGAGCCCGGGCCGATGACCACCAGGTCCGCGGCGTAGATGGCCTCCAGCAGGCCGTCCACCGGCGGCGGCGAGCGCGGGCTCAGGGACACCTTGCGCACCCGGCCCTGGGCGCGGCAGATGTTGCGCTCGCCCACCACTTCCGTGTCGTCGTGCATCTGCGCCACCAGCTGCACCGAGGCCAGCGTGCACGGCAGCACGTTGCCCCGCGCGCCCAAGAGCTCCCCGGACATGCGCACCGCCTCCAGGAAGTCGCCCTTGAGCTCCGCGAGCGCGGCGATGAGCAGGTTGCCCACCGCGTGCCCGGCCAGGCCCCTCGCCCCGCCGAAGCGGAACTGGAACACGTCCTTGAGCGCGCTCTTGCCACCGGCGAGCGCCACCAGGCAGTTGCGGATGTCACCGGGCGGCAGCGCGCCGTGCAGCCGGCGCAGGCGCCCGGAGCTGCCACCGTCGTCGCTCATGGCCACCACCGCGGTGATGTCCACGCCCGGGTCCCCGGCCTTCGGCGTCGCGCGCCGCGCCAGGCCTCGCAGCACCATGGGCAGCCCCGTGCCGCCGCCGATGGCGACGATGCGCGTGGGCCGGTCCACCTGGGACTGCAAAAGCTCGTTGCGCTCCGTCTCCCGCTCCAGCTCGCGCTCACGACGGGCGCGCGCATCCTCCCACGACTCAGGGAGCGGCGAATCCATGTCCATCCCCACCATGTCCCAACCCCCATCCACGACGCCCGACCCGCCACCCCTGGCGGGTCCCCTAGGGCCCCCTCCCCTCACGAGGAGGGGGGCCCGCGGGAGGTGTACCTAACGAGCTCCACGACCGAGAAGAACATGTCTCACGGTGTGGAAGATGATTCCCACATCGAGGAACAACGAGCCGTTCTTCACGTAGTACAGGTCGAACTCCAGCTTGTTGCGCGCGTCCTCCACCGAAGCCCCGTAGGGGTAGCGAATCTGGGCCCAGCCCGTCAGGCCCGGCTTCACCGCCTCGCGAAGCCCATAGAAGGGAATCTGCTGCTTGAGCTGCTCGACGAACACGGGCCGCTCAGGCCGCGGACCCACGAAGCTCATCTCCCCCATCAGCACGTTGAACACCTGCGGAATCTCGTCGATTCGCGTGCGGCGGATGAACTTGCCCACCCGCGTGACACGGTCATCGTTCGCCCGCGCCCACACCGCGCCGTTCTTCTCCGCGTCCGTCCGCATGCTGCGGAACTTCCACAAGTAGTACGTCGCGCCGCCCAGGCCCGTGCGCTCCTGCCGGTAGAACACCGGGCCCTTCGAATCCAGCTTGATGGCCACCGCCACCAGAAGCAGGAACGGTGCCGACAACGTGAGCAGGAGAGACGCCACCGCCAGGTCGAAGGCCCGCTTGAACGCCCGACGCAGCGGCGACACGGTGAGCTCATCGGCGAAGGCGAAGTCGCTCGCCCGGAGGAACTGCACGGGAATGCGCCGCAGCACCCGCTCGCAGAACCCCGTCGCGTCGTACACGCGACGTCCCTGCAGTCGGCAGATGAGCAGTGAGTCCACCCAGTTGGCCCCGCGCATGTCGTCAGCAGCCTGCACGACATATGCCGCGCCCAGACGGGCCGCCATCTGGTCCAGCGGCTCCGCGCTCGAGCGCGGGTCCACCAGGCCGATGACGCGGTAGCTGCCCTCGCCGCCCGCCTCGATGGCGCTCGCCACCGCGCGGGCCTTGAGGCCGTCACCGACGATGAGGACCGAGTCCGGCGCGCCGACCAGCGCGCGGATGGACACCCGGACCACCAGCGTGCCCGCCAGGGCGCCCATCGCCCCACCGAGCAGCGCCCCCGGAGGAAGCGCCACGGGGAAGAGCAGCGGCGCCACCAGCATCAGCCCGCCCGTCACCATGGCCGTGACACCCGCGGCCTTCAGGAAGCGGTAGCCCCGCGCCCGGTCCTCCGCGGCGACGCGCAAGTCATACAAGTCCAACAGGTACAGCGTGAACTGGAACGTGACGACGAAGGCCGCGCCCAGTCCCATCAACGTGGGCCACAGCGCCGCCATCGGCGGCCGGGTGCCCTCGGGCGCGAAGAGTGCCGCACAAGCCGCCGCGCCCATCACGCAGGCCAGTGCGATTGCCGAGCTCTCGGCGAGAAAAAACGTCAGCTTCTTGGCTGAAAAATAGTGGTGAAAGACGCGGAGCACTTGCCCCTCCGACCAACCCGCCCGACTCACGACGACCCGCCCCCCCGACAAAGCCCTCCGCCCCATCCCCCGTCACCAGGAGCTGGGGCGGAAGGTCTTCCGCCTCTACTTCTGCTTCTCGTAGTTCTTCAGGTACGGCGTGGCGTGCACCTCCGCGCCGTTGAGGACGCAGCCCAGGATGGGCGCGCCGGCCAGCTGCTCCACCGCCTGGTGCACCGTCTTGCCCGGCGTCACGTTGGCGCGGATGACCATCAGCACGCCGTCCACCTGGTGGCCCAGGATGGCCGCGTCGGCGAAGGGCAGCGTGGGCGGCAGGTCGATGTACACCTCGTCGAAGCCCTCACGCACCGCCTTGAGGAACTGCTTCATGCGAGGGCTCGCCAGCACCTGCGACGGCTCCTCCGGCGTGGCGCCGGCGGGGATGAGCGCCAGGCGCGTGGAGTTGAAGCGGCGCACCACGTCGCGCACCTCCACCTCGCCCGTGAGCAGCTCCGCCAGGCCCGTCTTGTTGCGCACCCCCAGCGTGTTCGCCACCCCGCCGCGCCGCAGGTCCGCGTCCACCAGGAGGATGCGCCGTTCCGGGTTCGCCCGGGCGGCCGCCATCGCCAGGTTGACGCTGGTCACCGTCTTGCCCTCACCCGGCATCGCCGAGGTGAGCGCCACGACCTTCATCGGCCGCAGCTCCCGCATCCGCTCCAACCGGTAGTACAGGCTGCGGTACTGCTCCGCCGCCGCCGAGGCCGGCGCCGTGAGCGTCACCACTCGCCGGTCCACCGCGTTCGGATTCGCCGCGTTGTCATCCACCCGGGGGAGGAAGTTTCCCGCCCGCTCCATCGTCTGGTCCATGTCCGTCTTCCGTCCTTTCCGTGGGTGTCAGTTCAACGAGGTGGGGTTCGACACGTTGTTGCGCGACCCCGACGAAGGCATCAGCACCCGACGCTCCGTCTTGCCTTGCATGTCCGGCACCACCGCCAGCACCGGCAGGGTCAGGCGCTGGCGCACCTCCGTCCCGTCGCGCAGGCTGTCATCCCGCATCTCCAACACCGCCCCCGCCAGCACGCCCAGGCCCAGCGCCACCAGCAGCACCATCACCATCCCCGCCATCTTGTCCGGACGGGCCGGCGTCACCGGCACCCCCGCCGGGGAGATGACGTTGAACAGGCTCTTGGCGCTCTTGGCCTCCAGCTCCTGGGCAATCTCCGCCTCCACCTTGCGGCTCACCACGCTCTGGTACTTGGTGCGCGCGATTTCGTAGTCGCGGTTCATCACCGCCAGCTCGTGCGCCCACTTCGGCGTGTTGTTCAGCCGCGCCTGGTAGCCCTCCGCCTTCGCCTGCAGGTCGACAATCTCCTTCTGGATGTTGCCGATGAGGCTGGCCACCCGGGTGCGCTCGGCGCGCTCGGCCCACAGCCGGCCCTCGGCGTCCTTGCGGCGCTCCGTCATGCCGGCGAGCTCCGACGACATGCGCTTGATTTCAGGGTGGTCCTCCGTCCACGTGGTGCGCGCGTTGACCAGGGCTCGCGTCAGCCCGCTCTCCGCCGCCTCCAGCCGCCCCGCCTCGCTGTCCACCGCGTTGCGAGCCCGGGCCAGGTCCGAGCGACGCGCCTCCGCCACGCGCAGCTCCTCCGACTTGGTCTGCAGCTCGTGCGACACCCGCTCGAGCCCGCGCATGTTCATCTCCATCTGCTCGGGCAGCTCCCCCAGGTGCGACACCTTGAACTGGGCAATCTTGTGCTCCCAGCTGGACACCGCCTTGCCCATCTGCACCATCTCGTCGTTGAAGAGGTCCGTGGCGCGCGCCGCCTGCGCCTGGCGCAGCTTCAGCGTCTCTTCCGAAAAGATGGTGGGCAGCCGGTTGGCCACCTGCGACGCCACCTGCGGGTCGCGGTTCGCATAGGTGAGCTCGAACGCCGTCTCCCCCTCCACGCGCACCGTCAAATCCTTGCGCATCTGCGCGACGGCCGCCTCCATGCCCTTCTCGGACACGATGTCCGGGTAGAGGTTCATCTCCTCGATGGCCTTCTGGAGCACGGGCCGTGCCAGCAGCTCCTGTCGAACGGTGAGCAACCGCTGCTCGATGAGCTCGCTCACGGTGCGCTGCACCATCTCTTCACCGGGCCGCTGCGGCTCCACGCGAACCACCACCGACGCCTCGTACATGCTCGGCCGGGTCAACACGATGGCCGCGCCCACCGCGAAAACCACTGCCGCGATGGCTCCCACCAACGCCTTGCGGCGCCACAGTGAGGCCAGCAGCTGGTCCGCCGTCATCCCACGCTCCATGACTCGCTCCTCCTCCAACCCACTCACGTGTTGTCACCACGCCGTCACGATGAGACGGACCGCGAAGACGTTGCGCGTCAGATCGCCCGCCACGCCCGCCGAGTCCGCCACGCCCACCTGGGCAATCCGATCCACCGCCCCCTGCGCCGCCACCTGGCGACCGAAGCGGTACTCCACTCCGCCTCCAACTGCGTACCCCTGCGACACCAGGGGGGTGCTGCTGAACGTCGACCAGTCCCGCCCGGGCGCCCGCCCGTTGCGGAAGAAGCTGGCCGCGCCGAACGCCGAGAACTGGTGGTTGAACCTGCGCGCCAGCGACACCGACGCGTAGTCCGCCCACAGGGCGTTCGCGAAGCCGCTCGCGCCCACCAGGTCGTGTCCCACGGCGACTCCCAAGTCGAACAGCTCGCCCTCGCGCGCCAGCTCCAGGTTGACGCGAGGCACCCAGCCGCCCTCCTGCCCCGTCGGCGCCAGGTAGCGCACCGGGCCCGCCCGGGCGATGAACGTCGTCGGACGGGTCAGCCGGTAGCGCAGCGTTCCCGCCACGCCATGCGACTGGGACAATTCATTGTCATACAGGAAACCCTGGTAGCGGTACTCCATGCCCAGGGTGAGCCGGCGCGTGGTGCGGTACATCAGCTCCAGCGACGGCGTATGCGCATAGCCCGCCTTCTGGCCATCCTCGAGGATGCGCACCGCCTCCAGCCCGTAGCCCACGCGCACGTCCATGCGGTCCGTGGCGCGGCCCGTCAGGCCCACGCGGGCCTGGGTGTAGAACGTTGGCGACGTGGAGCGCGCCAGGCCGTCACGCGGCAGGGACATGGGGTCCGTGACGCGGAAGACGCGCACGTTGGAGTCCACCCGCAGCCTGCGCGTCAGCAGGTGGCGCAACTCCAGCCCACCCCGGTGGTCCAGCGTCACCTTGCCCGAGCCATGCCGCATCAGCACGTCCGCGGCATAGAAGCTGTTGAGGTCCAGCCGTGCGTCGCGCCCCTGCACTCCCACGCGCGGCGACAGCTTCGTCATCAGCTGGCCGCCCGTCGCATCCGGGCCGCCCAGGCGCAAATCGTCGTCGTAGCGCTCCTCGGCGGAGATGCGCAGCCGGGGCTCCCACACGGTCGCCGCGGAAGCCGCCGGCGCGGTGAGCATCAGGCCTGTCAGCAACCACTTCTTCCAGTCGCCCTTCACCGTCGTCCTCCCTCGCCTACGCCACCCTCGACCCATGGACCCACCACCACCCGACTGCCCTCGTTGACTCTTCACGGCACGACGATGGTGTCGCCCGGACGCAGCATCACGTCCTGGCCCCCGTCAGGCGAGATGAGGTCGCTGTAGCGCACCGGAATCTGCCCGCCGTTGCCGTCGCTGCGGATGACCACGATGCCGTCCGAGTTGGCGAAGTCCGTGAAGCCGCCCGCCAGGGCAATCGCCTGGATGAGCGACACGCGGCCGCGCAGCGGATAGGCGCCCGGGTGCGTGACTTCACCGGTGACGAACACGCGGCTGCTGTTGACCTCGCGGACAATCACCGTCACGCGCGGCTCCTGCACATACGACTGGAAGCCCTGCTTCAGCGACTCGGCCAGCTCCGTGGGCGTCTTGCCCGCGGCCTGCACCTCGCCCACCATCGGCATGGAGATGAAGCCATCCGGGCGGACGGGAATCGTGCGGCTCAGCTCCGCGTCCCGCCACACCGCGATGTCCAACACGTCCTCACGGCCGATGCGGTAGGGCTGCTCGGAGTTGTCCACCTTCACCGCCGGCTGGTGCGCGCACCCGCCCAGCAGCATCACCCCCAACACCGTCCAGAACCCCGCGCTCGTCTTGCCCATCGTCCTCTCCCTCGTCTCGCTGCGGATGTCTTCCGAGGTCCCGCACCTCGCGGTGACCATCGCTCTCGGCGCGGTTGCCATAGCAGCGGGTGTGCCACTGAGCCCTGGGAGGGAAAGCCCATGGATCGCCGTGGGTTACGAAACTGCCCACGTTGTGGCGTCGCGCGGGTCGGGAAGAATTACTGGCATCCGACAGGGTAGGAGTCTGGTGCTTTCGACAGTCCGGGCCCTGTTGATGGAAGACGATTTCCCACCGCGGGGCATGTGGGTTCTCAATCCGCACGGTGGGTGCTCGGCACGCGGATTGAAGTCTGTTCGGGCGAAGGAGTTTTGTTTCCACAACGGGCCAGGGGGCCCAGCAGACAGGGAGCCAGCGGATGAGGAAGGCAGCGGGGGCGGTGGCGGCGGCGTTCGCGATGGGAACCGGTGTGATGGCGTGGATGGGCGTGGCCTTCATGGCGCAGACGGAGGCCGCGGCGCTGGGTGTCGTGGGCCTGGCCCTGTACGCGAGCAGCGCGCTGTTGAGCGGCAAGCCTGGAGAGGAAACGGCGCGCGGCATGGCCAACCAGGCCTGACGCTCCAAAGCCGTGACAGTAAAAAGGCCCGGTGCCCCATGGGACACCGGGCCTTCTTATTTTCAGCCTCGCCCGGGACTCGAGGGTGGCTGGATGTCGTCCACGCGACGACTTCAGGGGACGGCGCGCACCACGCCGCCGTCCACGCGCAGCGCGGCGCCGTTGATGGCGGAGGCCTTGGGGCTGCACACGAAGGCCACCAGCGCGGCGACCTCCTCCGGGGTGGCGAAGCGCTGGAGCAGCGACGAGGGCCGGGCGCTCTTGAAGAACTCCCGCTCCACCGTGGCCACGTCCACGCCCTGCTGCCGGGACAGGTCCCCCAGGAACACCTCCACGCCTTCGGAGCGCGTGGGGCCCGGGAGGATGGAGTTGGCGGTGATTTGCGTGCCCGCCAGGCCCTCGGCGATGCCGCGCGCGAGCGCAATCTGGGCCGTCTTCGTCACACCGTAGTGAATCATCTCCACCGGAATCTGCACGCCGGACTCACTGGAGATGAAGACGATGCGGCCCCAGTCCTTCTGGCGCATGCCCTTGAGGTAGTGGCGGCTCAGGCGCACGCCGCTCATCACGTTGACGTCGAAGATGCGCAGCCACTCCTCGTCGGTGATGTCCTCGAAGGGCCTGGGCTCGAAGATGCCCAGGTTGTTGACCAGGATGTCCACGTGGGGCACCTGCTGGAGGAAGCGGCCGGCGCCCTCGGCGGTGCCCAGGTCCACCGCGACGCCGCGCAGGCGCGCGTCCGGCTGCTTGCGGCGCACCTCGGCGATGGCCGCGTCCACGCGCGCCTGGGTGCGGCCATTGACGATGACCTCCGCTCCCTCGCGCGCGAGCGCCTCCACGATTGCCAGGCCGATGCCCGCCGTGGAGCCGGTCACCAACGCCACCTTGTCCTTCAAGTCCAGGTCCATTCGTTCCCTCGTGAGAATGCGCGGCCACAGGTAACGCGCGCCGTCGTACCTCGCCAGCCCGCTTCACGCCCCCTCCCCACGCCCATCCCGACGCAACGCGGATATTCCACATTGCGGAATATCGGCAACGTGGTGTATCTCTCCGGGGCATGACGCCCTCACGGGAGCGTCTGGCGGGAGCGCGTGCGACTCGATGCGGAAGAAGGCGACGAAGACCTCCGTCGACGGCTCGCGGGTGCTGCGCGAGCAGGGCGCGCGGTTCTTCGGAAAGCTGCTGGACTTCAACCGGGACCGCTCCGTGCTGCGCAACCCCGTCAGCCAGTTCTGCGACGCGCACGACCTGAGCTCGCCCCAGAGCCACGTCATCATCTGGTTGGGTCACGAAGGGCCGCTGAACACGCGCACCCTCTCGCGCCTGGCGGACATCCACGACAAGAGCATCACCGGCGTGGTGGACCGGCTCGAGGCCCGGGGGCTCGTCGAGCGCAAGCGTCATCCCTCGGACCGGCGCACCGTGGTCAACGCCCTCACGCGGGAAGGCCAGTCCATCTATGGCGGCATCCGCGAGCGCATCGAAACGGCCCTCGCGGGCTTCTTCGCCACACTGACCCCTGAAGACCTGGAGACCGTCTTCCGACTCATGGACCGGCTCCACGACACCGTTCGCGTCTCCCCCGAGTGACGCGATGACCGTCACCAGGAGTCTCGCATGAGGCCCTTCTCATCCTGCGTGTGCACCTATCCACCGGCGTGGCTGGTGCTCGCGCTCAACACCGCGCTGATGCCATCGGACGCACGCGCCCAGGAGCCACCCCCGGACGAGCCCACGACGGAGCTGTCCCGCGCCGTCGCCGCCCCCGAGGTGCCGCCCGAGCCCGAGCCCGAGCTGACCGGGCGCATCGAGCGCATCGACATCGAAGGCAACGAGCGCACGAAGGAGGTCGTCATCCTGCGCGCGCTGCGCACCCAACGTGGGGAACTGCTCACCACCGGCGCGACGGAGGAGCTGAAGCGACGGCTGCTCAACCTGAAGCTCTTCGAGCACGTCGAGGTGAGCACGCGTCAGGAGGGCGACGGCGTGGCGCTGCGAATCAAGGTGGAGGAGCGCTGGACGCTGCTGCCCATCCCCATGTTCACCTCCAGCAATGGCCAGTGGCAGGCGGGGTTGTTCCTCCTGGAGAGCAACGTCTTCGGCCTGCACAAGCTCTTCGTCCTCGGAGCGATGGCGGGCAACCGCGGCGGCAACGTCTTCTCCCTGTACAAAGACCCGAGCATCCGCGGCAGCAGGTGGACAGGCACGCTCTTCGGGCAGTACGCCAAGCTGGACCGCGAGCGGCGCGTGCGCGACATCGTCGTCGACGAGTACACGGACCGGCGCCTGGACGTGTCCGGCGTGCTCGGCCACCAGCTCACGCCCGAGCTCAACGTGGGCGCGGGACTGTTCGGTATCTTCAACCGGCCGCTCCGCGCGAACGAGGACGCGCCCGCTCCTGAACGAAGCCACGCCCAGGGCGTCAGCGTCGTGGCGGAGTATCTGGGACAGGACTTCCACTTTTTCTTCAACGAAGGTCTGTTCGCGCGTCTGAACCTGCGTCAGGGGTTCGACCTGGGGAGCGGTTCCCGGGACTACCGACAGGCGACCCTCACGGCCGCCTACACCCATGCGTTGTTCGGGAACCATGCGCTCACCCTGTCGGGCACACTCGATGCCGTGGAGGGAGATTCCACCCTGGACGCGGTGCTGCTGGGGCAGCGCACGGGCACGCGCGGCTTCACGCTGGCCACGCTCTGGGCGGAGCGGGCCGCCATCGCCACGCTCGAGTACCAGGTCCCCCTCTGGAGTCCCAGCCTGGCGACCTTCACCGCGCATGCCTTCATCGACGCCGGTCACGTGGAGTGGAGCAATACAGTCACGCGCTACGTCGCCCCCGGGGCCGGGCTTCGCATGTACCTCCGCAGTGTCGCCGTCCCCGCCCTGGGCCTGGATGTAACGCGGGCCCCCCAGACTCGAGAGCTCGTCGTCAGCTTCGCCGCGGGCCTCTCCATGTAGCCGTCGTCCCCCAGACCGCGAGGTCCCTTTTGAGCACGCATCACCGCGCCGCCATCCTCACCGCCGCCACGCAGCACTTCGCCCAGCTCGGCTTCACCCGGGTCTCGCTGGAGGACATCGCGCGGCGCGCGGGCCTGGAGCACGGACAGGTCTCCCGCCACTTCTCCACCAAGGAGGCGCTGTTCATCGAGGTGGTGCGGCAGCACGGCGTGCCCGCCATGGAAGAGCTGGAGCGCGCCGTCGCCCGCGCGCCCTCCCCCGAGCAGCAGGTGCGCACCTTCGTGGAGGTCCGCCAGGAGCAGACCGAGCGCATCATCCGGGAGCTGAACGTCTCCTTCGACGCCCTGCTCGACATCCTCCCGCTCATCGACCTGTACGTCACGGACCTGCGCGCGCGGGAGCTCGCCCTGCTGGAGTCCGTCTTCACGGAGGGCACGCGCCGGGGAGACTTCCACTTCCAGAGTCCCCGGAACGTGGCGGCCGCCATGCTCGCGAGCCTCCGGGAGGTGGAGCGGCTGACGTGGGCCGCCCAGTGCCTGACGGCCTCCGGGCCCGGGCGGCCGGTCTCCGACCTGCTGCACTGAGGAACACCGCGCGCGGCGACGCGGACGTGCTCTATGGTGCGCCGCCATGTCGAAGACCCAGTACTGGCTCATCAAGAGCGAGCCGACGGTGTACCCGTACGCGCAGCTCGAGAAGGACAAGCAGACGGAGTGGACGGGCATCCGCAGCTTCGAGGCCCGCAACAACCTGCGGGCGATGAAGCCCGGGGACCTGTGCCTCTACTACCACTCCAACGAGGGCAAGGCCGTGGTGGGCGTGGCGCAGGTGCTCACGCTGGCGACCGAGGACTCCACCGCCCCGGGTGAGGACTGGGCCTCCGTGAAGGTGGCCGCCGTCATCCCCGTCAAGGCACCCGTGGAGCTGGCCACCGTCAAGGCCACCGCCGCGCTGAAGGACTTCCCGCTCATCACCCGCAGCCGGCTCAGCGTGGCCCCCGTCACCGCCGAGCACTTCAAGCTCATCCTGAAGATGGGGAAGACGGCGCTGCCGAAGTAGCCGCGGCCTCCGGTGGGCGGAGCAGCGTCACCTTCGGCCCCGTGAAGCTGTGCCGCTGCACCAGCGCCCAGTACAGGCCCAACAGTCCCAGCGCGCCGGCGAACGTGTAGCCGGCGAGCTGGTTGGGCGGCAGCACGAACAGCACCATCACCACCCCGCACCACGCCAGCGCCACCGCGTTGACCCACGACGACGCGCGCCCCAAGTCCCACGGCCCGCGGTGCGACCACGTCCCGGAGCGGCGCGCCCGGAAGCCCACCCACACGGGCAAGGCATAGGACGCGTAGAGCGCCAGCGTGCTCAGCGCCACCATGGCCGCGTACGCCTCGCTCCACAGCGCGACGAGGCCGCTCCCCGCCACCGAGACCCAGACGGCCACCGCGGGACTGCGGAAGCGCGGCGACACGCTCGCGAGCCACCTCGACGCGGGCAATCCATTGTCGCGCGCGAAGGCGAACAGCATGCGCGAGTTGGACGTCACCGAGGACAGTCCGCAGAACCACATGGCGCCGATGGCCACCCACACCAGCGCGCCGCCCAGCGCGGGGCCCAGGCCCTGCGTCAGCACGTGGAGGAACGGGTTGGCGGCGGCGGCGGTGCTCGGCAGGTCCTGGATGGCCAGCGTCACCGCGCCCAGCAGGAGGTAGCCCGCGACGGCGCTGACGGCCACGGACAGGAAGATGCCCCACGGGGCATTGCGCGTGGGGTCCTTCGTCTCCTCGGAGACATGCGCGCTGGCGTCATAGCCGGTGAAGGTCCACTGCGCCTGGAGCAGGCCGATGAGGAAGCCATAGGCATACAGCGGCGTCTCCGAGCTGAAGCGCGTCATCAGGAAGGCCGCGTCCTGCTTGGGCGCGAACAGCGCGAGCGCGCCGATGAGCACCGCCACCCCGCCCACGTGGTACCAGGCGGAGAAGTCGTTGAGCCACGCGACGACGCGCACGCCCACGTGGTTGAGCACCGCGTGGGACAGGAGGATGCCCGCATACAACGGCAGCACGGACATGCGCTCACGAGGCCAGCCGAGCATGTCCGCGAGGAACTCCGCGAGCCCGTAGTCGATGCCCGCGGTAATCGCGAACTGTCCGAGGGTGTTCAGCCACGCGGTGAAGAAGCCCACCCGAGGGCCGCCGAGCATGGCGGCCCAGTGGTACAGCGCGCCCGCGGTGGGGAACGACGACGCGAGCTGCGCCAGGCTCGCCGCCACCGTGAGCGTCATCACCGCCACCAGCGGCCAGCCCACGCCCATCACCATCGGTCCGCCGAAGCGCAGCCCATGGCCATACAGCGTCACGGCGCCGGTGAGGATGGAGATGATGGAGAAGGAGACGGCGAAGTTGGAGAAGCCACCCATGCCGCGCAAGAGCTCCTGCGCGTACCCCAGCCGCTGGAGCTGGGCGGCATCCTCCTCGAGCTGACGCTCCGAATCCGGAAGGTGGGCCATGCCTCCCAGGATACGCGGGCCCCCTCGTCCTTCCCTGGAGGGGTCCACCGAAAGAGCCCGCGTCTGTCCGGAACGCTACGGCTTGCGCGGGCCAGGACCGCCGGGACCGGGGCCGTCCTCGTCCGGGATGCCCTTGCGGATCTCGATGCGCTTCTGGATGCGCATCGTGCCCATCTCCGCCTCCACCTTGCGCCACAGCTCGGGACCCAACAGTCGCTTGATGCGGACCATCAACGACAGACGGTTCTTGCGCACCGCCGTCTCCGCGCGGCCCACCTCCTCCACCTGCTTGAGCACCGCGTTCTCATCGGTGGAGTCCGCGCGCAGCTGGCGCTCGAGCTGGAGCTGCGCGCGCTTGAGGTCCGCCTCCAGCGGGATGACGGCCTCGTTCGCGTCGAACGTCAGCTCTTGAATCTGCTTGGCCACCTCCCGGGGGATGCCCAGCTTCTCCACCACCTGCGGAGGGATGCCGTGCGCGGCGGGAGGGAGCGGGCCCAGCGGGAGCGCGCTGTCCGCGGGCCCCATGACGTGCAACGCTCCGGGGCCCGCGCGGTGGACGACGACGTTCTCGGGTTCGGGTTGGGCCTGTGCGGGCAAAGCCGCGAGCAGCGGGCTCAACGCCGCCGCGGCCAACCACATGGACATGCGAAGCTTCATGGCATCGACTCCTGGTAAGTGATGGGGTGAATCGCCGTACGGAACGGCGGTGCTTCCAGCGCGCGGGAATCCGGGGGGCGAAGCCAGGCGGCCATCGCCCCGAAAGGTCGGTAGAGGTCATCGCGGTACACGGCGTCGCGCCGCGTGTAGCCACGGACCTCCGTGAAGAGGTCGGTCAGCGAGGCGCGAGCCCCCTGCGCCAGGGCCTCCGGAGACACCTCGTCCTCCGTGTCCGCGCGGCGCAGCTCCAGCTCGGGCCGTGGCGCGGTGTCATGCTCCTGGACGTACGCGTCCTCCGACACGTGGGGCACCGGCGGCGCGGGCCGCGTCAGCCACGTCAGGCCGAGGACACAGCACGACGCCACCACGCCCGCGATGACCCGGCGACGCACCTTGCGGCGGCGCACCTCGCCCAGCACGGCCTCATGCGTCACCGGCGTCAGGGGCGGCGTCACCGGCAGCCGCAACCGCGACGCCGAGGCATGCACGGCCGCGAGCGTCCGGCACTCCTCGCAGCCCTCCAGGTGGGCACGCACGTCGGGCGTCCAAGGGGGCGAGCACTCCAGGAGGAGGGGGGCCACGTCGTGGCATCTCATGGCGTTTCTCCTTCGAGGGCCCGCTCGGCCTTGAGCTTCTTGAGCGCGCGATACAGGTGGATGCGGACGGTGCCCCGCTCGATGCCCATGTCCTCCGCGACAGCGTCCAACTCGAGTCCCTCCAGGTAGCGCAGGCTGAAGGCCGTGGCCTGCTGCGACGGGAGCGCACGCACCGCTCTGCCCAGGGCCCGCCAGCGCTCGGCGCCGACGAAGCGCTCCTCCGGTGACAGCTCCAGGGGCGTGCCCCCGTCCAACGCCTCACGCAGCACGTTCCACACGCGCCGCCTGCGCAGGTGGCTCATCGCGCGGGACACCAGGATGCGCCGCAGCCACGCGGGCCCCGCCTTCGGGTCCTTCAAGCCGTGGCGCTTCTCGTAGGCATCAGCCAGGGTTGCCTGCACCACGTCCCTCGCCTCCTCCGCGTCCCAGACCAACCGCCGGGCCAGGCGCAGCAAACCGGCCTGCTCCGCCTCCAGGAGCGACTCGAACCCGAGCGCGACGGTGGTGCGCGCTGGAGTTCCGGGCTCCTCTAGGATGGCGGTACCCTTCACGGTGGAAAGACCTCCTCGACTGCCTTCACGGAATGAGGACGCATGAGGTCGGAAAACGGCATACTCGACAGCGTGAGCTCCTCCGAAATCCGACGGATTCCCGCCGCGGAGACCCGTGGCCTGCGCCGCGCCGTGCTTCGCCCCCACCAGCCTCCCGAGGCCGTTGTCTATCCTGGAGATGACGACCCGGACACCGTGCACCTGGGCCTGTACTCGGACGGCCGCCTGCTCGGGGTGGCCTCCATCTATCGGGAGCCGCCACCTTACGCGCTGAAGGCCATCACCGCGTGGCGCCTGCGGGGCATGGCCGTGGAGCACGGACGCCAGGGACAGGGCCTGGGCGCGGCCCTGTTGAAGGCGTGTATGGAGCACGCCGTGACGCAGAGGGGCACGCAGGTGTGGTGCAACGCGCGGTCGACCGCCTCGGGCTTCTATCGCTCGCTCGGCTTCACCGCGCATGGAGAGCAGTTCGAGATGCCCGGCATCGGGCCTCATCACCTCATGTCCCGCGAGCTGAGGGAGCCGGCGCGATGAGCACCTCGCCGGACCTGGACGCGCTGCGCATCGCCATCGAGAACCTGGACGAGGAGATTCTCGACGCGCTCCGCCGTCGCATGGACCTGGCGGACGACGTGGCGCGCTCCAAGCTGGCCACCGCGGCGCCGTTTCGAGATCAACGTCGCGAGGACCTGCTCCTGCGCCGCATCCGCGCGCGCGCGTCCGAGCACGGGTTGGACCCGCACGAGACGGAGCGCATCTGGCGGCTGGTCATCGACATGTCGGTGGCGCGGCAGCAGGCGCTCGTCACGCGGTTGGACACCACGCCGCTGCGCGTGGGCTATCCAGGCATCGAGGGCTCCTACAGCCACCTGGCCGCGCGCAGGCGCTACACGGGCCGCTCCGGAGGGGTGCTGCTCACCGGGTTCGACCATGCGCGCGAGGTGGTGGAGGCGGTGCGGCGCGGCGAGCAGGACCTGGCGCTGATGCCCATCGAGAACACCACCGCCGGCAGCATGAATGAGACGTACGACTTGCTCGCCGAGGGCGGCGTGGTCATCACCGCGGAGCTGGTGAGCCAGGTGGACCACCGGCTGCTGGGGCTGCCGGGCGCGAAGCTGGAGGCGCTGCGCGAGGTCATCTCGCATCCGCAGGCGCTGGCGCAGTGTGAGGCGTACTTGCGCGAGAAGCTGCCCTGGGTGCGGGCGGTGCCGGATGCGGATACGGGTGGCGCGGCGCAGAAGGTGCGTGAGCGCAATGATGCCACGGTGGCCGCCATCGCCAGTGAGACGGCCGCGCAGCGCTTCGGCCTGGAGGTCCTGGCGCGCGAGCTCCAGCCGGAGTTCGACTACACGCGCTTCGTGGAGGTGGGCCGCGAGCCCACGCCGCTGGCCCCGGGCGTGCCGTGCAAGACGTCACTGCTGATGGTGCTCGAACACAAGCCCGGCACGCTGGGCGAGATGCTCCAGCGCCTCACGCTGCGTGGGGTGAACCTGAGCAAGTTGGAGTCGCGTCCCATTCCGGGTCGGCCGTGGCAGTACCGGTTCTATGTCGACGTGGAGGGCCACGCGGCCTCCGCGCCGCTGACGGCCGCGCTGGAGGACATCCGGCCGCTGACCTCCTTCCTGCGCGTGCTGGGCACGTATGCCCGGGCCGAGGGAAGCCATGGATGAGTTGTCGACTTTCGAGGTTCGTGTCGCGTTCCAAGGAGAGGCGGGCGCGTACGGGGAAGAGGCCCTGCGCGTGTTGTATGGACCGGACGTCGAGGCGGTCCCCTACCCCACCTTCCGCGCCGTGTTCGAGGCCGTGGCAGAGGGCCACGTGGACAGCGGCGTGATTCCGGTGGAGAGCTCGCTGGGCGGGCCCGTGGCGGAGAACGTGGACCTGCTGCTGGAGCATGACCTGCCCATCTCCGGCGAGCTGTCGCTGCGCATCCACCACTGTCTCGTCGCGCCTCCAGGGCTCGCGCTGAAGGACGTGGAGCAGGTGCTGTCGCATCCCCAGGCGCTGGCGCAGTGCGCGGGTTATCTGCGGCGACGAGGGCTGCGGCCCGTGCCCGAGATGAACACCGCCATCGCGGCGCGCAGACTCTCGCGCGAGGCGCTCCCGCGCACGGCGGCCATCGCCAGCAGCCTGGCGGCGGAGCTGTATGGGCTGGTGGTGCTCGAGGATGGCGTGGAGGACTCGTCGGACAACTACACGCGCTTCATCACGCTGGGCCAGGATCCCGAATATTCGTGGAAGCGGCGCAAGACGGCGCTCGCCCTCACGGTGCCGAACGAGCCCGGCGCGCTGTACCGCGTGCTGGGCGCGTTCTCCGCGCGCGGGCTGGACGTGTCCCGACTGGAGTCGCGTCCCCAGCGCCGCGCGTGGGAGTACGTCTGGTGCCTCGACGTAGAAGGGGCGCTGGAGGAGGCGCGCGTGCGCGAGGCGGTGCAGGCGGCCCAGGCGGCGTGCATCACGCTGCGCGTGCTCGGCAGCTACGGAGCCGCCTGAGTCGAAGCGGCGCGCTGGCGCCCGCCAGAGACTGCGTGACCCGCGCCGAGCACCTCGCCGCGCGGGCGTCATCAGCCCATCGCGATGCTTCGCGGCGGACCTGGTACGCCTCGCGGATGAGCGGCAGCCACGGCGTGGCCTGAGTCGAGCGCCACGCCGCGCGGTGCTTCATCAGGCCGTCAGTCCATCGCCGTTCTTCACGGCGGACTGGTACGCCTCGCGGATGATCTGCGTGTAGCGCTGGAGCGCGCCGAGCTGCTCCATGCGCAGCGCCTGCGGGCCGTCGCACAGCGCGGCCTCGGGCTGCGGGTGGAAGTCCACCAGCACCATGGACGCGCCCGCGATGAGCCCCTGTCCAATCGCGTGGAAGATGTCCGGCAGACCGTCCGGCGGCAGGTCCGCGCGGCCGATGGCGTGCGACGGGTCCACGCACACGGGCATGCGCGTGAGCCGCCGCACCACGGGCACGTGCGCGAAGTCCACCATGTTGCGGTGCGGGTCGCCCAGGTGCGTCTTCACGCCGCGCAGGCAGAAGACAATCTTCGGGTTGCCCTCGCTCGCGATGTACTCGCACGCGTTGAGGGACTCCTCCAACGTGATGCCCATGCCGCGCTTGAAGAGCACCGGGAACACGCGCTGCTGACCGATGGACTTGAGCAGCTCGAAGTTCTGCGCGTTGCGCGTGCCCACCTGGAGCATGGCCCCCGTGGCGTTGCCCGAGCGCTCCAGCGCGTCGCGAATCTCGTCGATGTGGCGCGGATGCGTCACCTCCATCGCGACCACCTTGATGCCGTGCTTCCCCGCGGACTCGAACACCCACGGCAGGCACGCGGCGCCCAGGCCCTGGAACTCGTACGGGTTGGTGCGCGGCTTGTACGCCCCCATGCGCGTGGTGCGGATGTCGTGGCGCGCGAGCGCCGCCATCATCGTCTCCACGTTCTCCTTCGTGTCCACCGCGCACAGGCCCGCGAACAGCTGCACCGAGCGCTCATCGAACGTCACGCCGTTGTACTCGAAGCCCGTCGACGTGCGCTGGCCCTTGTGCCGGCCGATGACGCGGTACTTCTGCGACACGCGCACCACCTGCCGCACGCCCGGAATCTGCTCGAAGACCTCCGTCGGCACCTGGGCCGTGGAGCCCAGCAGGTACACCTCCGTCACCGTGAACTCCGCGCCCTCGATGACGTGAGGACGCGGCGTCACCCCCTTGTACTGGGCGGCGGTTTGGAGGACGGCGGACACCACGGACTCGGGTGAGTCCGGCTCGAGCATGACGATCATCTTCGGAATCTCCAGACAACTCTGTCTTGTAGGTCTTTGAGTGGGCGCGGACCGGGTCGCGCGACTTGTAACATCGGGAACGCGCGGATGCGTCCACACCCGGGCGAGAGGCAGCAAGAGCGGCCCACCCCGGCGGGGCGGACGCCTCGGGGCACGCGGCCCCCTGCCCCGCCGCCTGCTTCAGTTGCTCGCGGGCCGCAGCCGCAAGGCCATCTGCGCGTAATGGTCCCGCTGGGTGGTATCTCCCAGGTTCTCCCAGACGTCGGCCAGGGCCTTGGCGGCCTCGACGTACGCGGGAGACAACTCCAGGGCGAGTTCGAAGGTGTAGCGGGCCAACCGGTACCGCGCCTTGTCGGGACGCCGGGAGCCACGGGTGAGCAGCGCGTTGCCCAGCTCGTAGACCTCGATGGCGGCGGCCTCGCGGTAGCGGGGCTCCGGGTTGAGCTGGGTGGCGCGGCCCATCAGCTGGGCGGCGGCCTCGGGCTCTCCGAGCTCGAGCTGACACAGGGCGGCCTGGCGATGAGGGTCCGCGGCGGACGGGTCCACCTCGA
The DNA here is from genome assembly GCF_024198255.1 of Myxococcus guangdongensis. Lineage (NCBI taxonomy): Bacteria > Pseudomonadati > Myxococcota > Myxococcia > Myxococcales > Myxococcaceae > Myxococcus > Myxococcus guangdongensis. Next base: position 212,804 of record NZ_JAJVKW010000004.1, on the reverse strand, counting down.
TGGCGCGCTCGAAGCAGCGCAGGGCCTCTTCCGCGCGGCCGAGCTGCGCCAGGGACGAACCCCGCCCCGTCAGGGCCGGGAAGTGCTTCGGGTCCACGGCGAGGACCTTGTCGAAGGCGGAGATCGCGGCCTCGTGGTGGCCAGACATCGAGAGGCTGGAGCCCTCGTTGAACGCCGCGAACAGCAACTTGGACATCGTGCCCCCAGGGCAAGGATTGCCCGGCCATGCCAATGGCCGTTCATCCAGCCTCGCACCGTGGAGCACCGAGTGGAAAGCCGTTCCAGGTCGTCTCGGCTTCGTCCGACTGATGGGAGCCATCCGCTGCGCTCGGGGGGCCCCCGGGGCCCGGACCCCGTGAGTGGCCCCCCTGGACCCGCGGTTCAGAGACGCAGACCCGCCTGGACACCGGTCCACATCAGGACGTCGCGGTCCGACGACTTGGAGAACCGGCTGAGCGCCGTCACCGGCTCGCCGTCGGTGGCGTGCAGGACGTTGAACGTCGGGCCCGCGAAGACGGCGAAGCGCGGGGCGAACGCGTAGCCCACCATCAGCCGCCCCTGGTGCAGCATCCGGTTGTCCGCGAGCGCTCCGCCCCACTCGTGGAGGGTGTTCGACACCACGTCCACGTCGAAGTACAGGCGCTCGGTCAGCGGCACGTGGCCGCCCAGGCCCACGCCCGTCGTCCAGTGGCTGGGGCCCCGGTGGTCCGGCACCGCGCCCATGCCCACCACCAGCGTCGTGTAGAGGTAGCGGCTGCCCACCTTGAGCGCGAGGTTGGCGTAGTTGAAGTCGTTGCCGTAGGCCTCCACGTGGAACTGGCCGTTGCGCACGATGTTGAGCAGGCCCACCGGCACACCGGACTCCAGGTTGTTGGCCACGTTGATGATGCCCAGCTGCAGGCCGTTCATCTTCCCCGCGATGTTGACCAGGCCCACCTGCGCGCCCCTCACGTCGCCCCCCACGTTGAGCAGCGACACCTGCGCACCCTGGATGGAGCTGACCCGGCTGGTGCCCACGGACATCTGCACGCCCCGCATCGCGCCGGAGACCCAGCTCAGGCCCACCGCGGCCTGGAAGCCGTCCATGTCGCCGTTCACCCAGCTGCTGCCCACCGCCATCTGCACCCCCTGCAGGGACGCGCGCGACACGTTGGCGCCCACGGAGAGCTGACCCAGGCGCCCACCCTGGCTCGCCATGTTGAGGCCCACCGAGGCCTGCAGACCCTCCGCCTTGCCACTGACCCAGTTGCCGCCCACGGAGAGCTGCGCGCCCTCCATGATGTCGCGCACCACGTTGCCGCCGAGGGCCGTCTGCACGCCGTGGAGCTCGCCTGAGCTCAGGTTCGCCCCCAGCGCCATCGCGAAGCCATCCAGCCGTCCCATGGTCGCCACGCCCAGCGAGACGGAGAGCGAGTTGCCCATCTCCCCCTCGCCGCTCCACAAGTCGTTCGTCTGGAGCTTCGGGGCCAGGCCCAGGTTGATGAAGCGGTAGTTTCGGCGCGCCACGGGCTCGACCATCGGCCCCTGCGCGCTGGCCATCGGCGCGCCGCCTCCGCGCATCGCCGTCATCTCGCCCTGCATCGCCACGAAGGCCGTGTGGGCCAGCACGGTGCGCCCGGCGTCGCCCACCGTGAGCACCGCCTGGGAGCTGGCGCCGCGCGACTCGCGCGTCACCGTGTAGCGGCCCGGCTGCAGGCCCAGTTCTGTGGAGCGGCCCGCCAGCTTGTTGAGCTCCACCACCAGGCGCCCGGGCTCGTCGCGGATGAACAGGCGCCCCTCCACGTTCTCGTCCATGACGAGCACCGCGGAGGTGGAGCGCAGGTCCGTCATCACCAGCTCGCCCGTGCCGGCCAGCTCGATGTCATAGGCCGGATGCTGCGCGCCCGCGCGGGTGCGCTCCGTGCGCGCGAGCGTCTCGTGGAAGGCGAACTGGTAGGCCTCGTGCAGCGTGACGCGGCCATCCCCCGTGGCGTCCGCCGCGCCGCGCAGCCCCGACACCAGGTTGTGCGTGAAGAACGAGCCGCCGATGCGGTCCGACTCCTGCGACACCTCGTCCTCGGAAGAGGAGGTCAGGATGGCGTGGCCCCGCACGGCCGTGGACGTGTCCACCAGGAACGCGGGACGGCGCACACCGCCCTTCGAGCGCGCCAGCGTGCCGGAGGCGCACGAGTCCAGGATGGCGATGCGCACGTCCGCGGGCAGCTGCTCCAGCGCCTGCCGCAGCTCGCGGTAGCCGAAGCGGTCCTGGTGCAAAAGCAGCCCCTCCTCGTCGGAGTGGCCGGAGTAGTAGATGAGCGCCTCGGTGCGCCCGCCCGGCGTCTTGCCCGCGGCGACCATCGCCTTGAAGCGGGCCAGCGCGCTCTCCAGCGCCTTGCGGTCGCCTTCGAGCAGCATCATCCGGTCCTGCCGCTGCACGCCGCCGAGCTCCTCGAGCACCTGGCCGAAGGCGTTCGCGTCGGTGACGGCGTAGCGCAGCTTCGCGCGGCCGGGGCCGCCGTCGTTGACGCCCACGAGCAGCGCGAACCGGCGCACGGCGACAGGGTTGGAGGAAGGGGTACCGGCAGGGGCCGCCGTGGCCAGGGTGGGAAGCAACAGGGACAGGAACAGGAGTGACCGCGCCATCACGGCACCTTCTCCAACGTGAAGGATGTCTGGGCCAGGGTACCCGGAAGCGGGAGCGGCCGGGTGCTCGCCTCGGTGGGCTGACGTGCGAGCTGCCGCGCGGACTCCAGCACGAGGCCCACATCGATGGGTGAATCCGAGGTGACGAAGAAGAAGCGCTCGAAGGCGGGGGCGTCGTCGAGCTCGTACGAGTGCGCGAGCGACACCGCGTCCCCCTTCTGGAGCCGGGTGCTCCCCACCAGCGTGGTGGGGTGGTGCAGCGTCACCGCGCCCCGGCCATCCACGGACACCACCGTCCCGTAGCGCCGCCCACCGGCGAGGTAGCTCAGCTGGAGCAGGTCCCCACGCCGGGCGCGCGTGCGGTCCGGGAGCAGCTCCGTGGCGCCGTCGTGCTGCCGGTACACCAGGAGCCGCGCGTCGCCCTTGATGCCGACCGTCTCCTCCAGCAGCTCCACCCTCGCGGGCATCAGCGCCGGGGGCTCGCCCCCCCGTTCAGGCTGGGCCGACAGCATGAGCAGCACCAGCGACGCCGCCACGGGCAGCCCCATGGACAGCCCATGCCAGCCCGGGTAGCGCGCCGCGTGCTCGCGCTGGACGTCCGCGGTGCGGGCGCGGCGGCCGACTTCCCGGGCGAAGCCCTCGGGGGGATGGCGGGCCAGCGTCTGGGCCGAGTCCGCCTCCAGTCGCGCCAGCCGGGCCGTCCCGTGGGGCTCGCGCTCCAGCCGGGCGCGAGCGTCGGCGAGCGCGTCCGGGGACAGCTCGCCCAGGGCAATCCGCTCCAGCAGCCAGTCAGGGGTGCACAGGGCCATGCTCACGAAGCCTCCAGCGCGGTCCACAAGCCCCGTCTCCAGGCTTCCGCCGCGCCCTCCACCCACTGGAACACCGCCATGTCCGGGAACTGTCACCCGCCCGTGAGGACACGCCCCGGCCGCGACTGGCGCAGGTGCGCGGATGTGGGCGGCCACTGGGGCGAAGGCTAGAAGGTGAGGACCATCAGCTCCTCGTCCACGTAGGCGCCGGCGATCTTCAAGGCCCGGGGCTCGACGCCGTAGGTCTGGAAGCCGACGGAGCGGTACAGCTCGTGGGCGGAGGTGTTGCCGGCGACGACGGCGAGCAGGAGCTGCTCGACGCCGGGCAGCTTGCGCCCCTCGGCGATGGCGGCCTGGAGCAGCCTGCGTCCCAGCCCGCGCGACTGCGCCTCACCCGAGACGTACATGCCCCAGACGAAGGCCTTGTGCGCGCTCTTGTGTCGCGGCTCCCGGCGCACGCCCACCATGCCCACCAGCTTCGTCCCGTCGTAGGCGCCGAGCACGCGCTGCGAGTCGCTCGGCTCCAGCTTCGCGCGCATCACCTCGAGCGAGAGCTGCGAATCCTCCTCGAACGAGGCGCCGAACGACTCCGGGTGCTCCTTCAGCGCGCGCAGCCGCAGGGCGAAGAAGTCCTCCACCTCCGAGGGGAAGATGGGGCGGATGGCGACGTCACCCTCCCCGCTCGAGCGCCCCTCCTCCTGGAGCACCGCGGTGAAGCCCTGGACGAAGTCCGGGTAGCGCGGCGTCCAGCCCAGCTCCTTGAGCCGCTCGTTGGAGATGGCCCGGTCGCCCCGGAGCGACTCGTGCAGCGTCTCCAGGGGCACGCGGGGCGGAGGCCTCATGCCCAGCCGGTGCGACAGCCAGGTGACGGTCTCCTCCAGCGGCGCGGCCCGGTCATCCGCCGCGCAGTAGAGCGCCCCTGGCGTGCCGCGCTCGAGCACCGCGAGGATGGCCGCGCCCAGGTCGTCGACGTGGATGCGGGAGATGCGCCCGCCCTTGTCCGGGAGCCGGAGGTTGCCGGAGAGCAGCCGCGAGTGCGCGCCGCGCCCCGGGCCGTAGATGCCGGCGATGCGCAGCACCATCGCGCCGAGCGGCAGGTAGCGAGACTCGGCCTCCAGGCGCGGCAGCGACGCGGGCCAGGTGACGTCCACCGGCGTGTCCTCGTCCACCACGCCGCGCGCGCCGCCGTAGACGCCCGTGGAGGACAGGTACATCAGCCGCGCGGGAGGCTGGGCCGCCAGCGCCTGGGCCAGGGCCACGTCGAGCCCGGCCTCGGGCGGAATCGAGACGACCCCGTGCGCGCCCTTCGTCTGGAGGAGCGCGTCCTCCAGCGAGGCGACGCGGACGCCCGCGCGCTGGAGCTCCTCGCGGCGGGCGGGGTCTCGCGTGGTCGCGAGCACCTCGCGTCCCGCCTGGGCCTGGCCGACTGCGAGCCGGGTCAGCGTGTATCCAGAGCCCAGGAGGACGAGTGGTGGCGTCATGCCCCCCGCGATAACGGGAGCGGGGGGCGAACGCAAGGCGGGAACTGTCGACTACAGCTCCGCGCTGGAGCGCGGGTCGATGATTCCGCACTCCTTGATCTTGTAGAGCAGCGCCTTGTAGCTGATGCGCAGCTTGCCGGCCGCGCGCCGCTTGTTCCACGCGGTGCGCTGGAGCATCGCCAGGATGGCCTCGCGCTCGGCCAGCATCGCCGCGCGCTTGCCGATGTCCTTCAGCGACAGCTCGCCCGTCGGCGGGGGCGGAGGCGGAGGCTGGGGCACGTCGAACGGGTTGACGTAGCGCGGCGCCGGAATCACCGAGTTGAGCGGCTCGTGCACCACGGGCGCCGGCGCATGCGACTGCATATGGGACAGGGCCGTGGCGCCGGCCACGTTGCGCGAGGGCATCTCCAGCACCTGGACGGACGCGGCCTGCGGCGCGCGCATGGGCTCCTCCATGCCCCGTCCACCGTAGACGCTGTCGTCGCCAGCGTACGCGGTGGGCAGCGACGGGGCGCTCGCGGGAGCGCGGCCCTCGCCGTGGAGCTCGTCGAGCACCAGCGTCGGGTCCTTCAGCACGCACAGCCGGCGGACCATGTTCTCCAGCTCGCGCACGTTGCCCGGCCAGTCGTAGTCCGCGAAGGCCTGGAGCACCTCGGTGGGCAGCTCGTTGACGCCGGAGATGTACTGACGGCCGTACTTCTTGAGGAAGTGGTCCGTCAGCGGCATCACGTCCTCGCGCCGCTCGCGCAGGGGCGGCAGCCGGATGGCCACGACGTTGAGGCGGTAGTAGAGGTCCTCGCGGAAGTTGCCCAGGGCAATCTCCTTCTCGAGGTCGCGGTTGGTGGCCACCACCACGCGGCTGTCCACGCGCACGCTCTTCTTGCCACCGACGCGGAAGAACTCCTCGTCCTGCAGCACCTGGAGCAGCTTGGCCTGCAGCCGGATGGCCATCTCGCCAATCTCGTCCAGGAAGATGGTGCCCTGGTCGGCCAGCTCGAACTTGCCGGGCTTCTCCGCCGTGGCGCCCGTGAAGGCGCCGCGCTCGTGGCCGAACAGCTCGCTCTCCAGGAGCTCACCCGGCAGCGCCGCGCAGTTCACCTTGATGAACGGACGGCCACGGCGCTGGCTGCGCGAATGGATTTCGCGCGCGATGACCTCCTTGCCCGTGCCGGACTCGCCCAGGAGCAGCACCGGAACATTCTCGTTCGCGATGCGCTCCACCAGAGCGCGCGCGCGACGCATGGACGGCGACGTGGAGATGAGCACCCGCGCATCCGCCCCCGTGTCCACCACCGGCCGGGGCGCGACGCCCTGGACCACCGGTTGACGCTCCGGGGCACGGGTCCCCAGCGCGCGAGCCAGCGCGTCCTGCAGCTCGTCATTGCCCAACGGCTTGGACAGGTAGTCGCTGGCGCCCATCTTCATGGCCCGCACCGCGTCATCCGCGCCCGTCAGGCCGCTGAGGACGACGACGGGGGCATTGCCCCCCTGCCCCCGGTAGCGACGCAGCACCTCCAGGCCGCTCATCTCCGGCATGACGACGTCCAACAACACCGCGTCGAACGAGCCCCCCGCGAGCATCTCCAGCGCCTGCGCGCCACTGGACGCACAGCGCACCTGATAGCCCGCGCTGCCAAGCAACTCGGACAGGAAGGTGCGAACCGACTCCTCGTCATCCACCACCAGCACCGCGATCCGATCCATCCCCTCGCCTCCGCTCGCCCTCTGCATCGAACCTCCGCCCATCCTCACACCGAGAGCCGGGTCATCGACCCGGCCCCTCGACGAAATTCACGCGTGCGCCGCATCTCCTGCTGCGCAGCGCCCAAGAGCTGCATCGGCGTCCCCACGGTGTCCGGGAAGCTCACCGCCCCCAGCTCCAACGTGGTGCGCACCACCCGACCATCCACCTGGAAGCGGGCCGCCTCGAACCTCGCGGCCACCCGCGACAACAACACCGGCACCGCCTCCGCGGGCGTGCCCGGCAACATCAGCGCGAACTGGCTGTCGCCCACCCGGGCCACCGCGTCCGCCTCGCGAACCGTCTGCCCCAGCACCACCGCGCTGTACACCAACAGACGCTCCGCCATGCCCCGCCCGTACTCCTTGCGAAGCGCGCTCCAGCCCCCCACCTCCGCCGCCACCACGGAGAACGTCCCGCCGTACCGCTCGCACCGGCGCATCTCCAACCCCATCAGCGACAGCAGGAAGGGCCGGTTGTAGACGCCCGTCACCGGGTCATGCAGCGCCAGCGCCGTGTCCTCTTCCTCACCCGCCGCGGCCCGCAGCACCGCGGCCTTCAGCCGCAGCTGCGCGTGCAGCTTCACCGCCAGCTCCGCCCCGCTGCCCCCGCGCGGCACCACGTCCACGCACTGTCCCTTCTCCAGGCAGTGCTGGTAGGCCCCCGCGTCCTGGGGGTCCACCATGTACAGCAGGGGCACGGTGCCTCGGCTGAGCTGCCGCAGCCGCCGGGCCACCTGCACGGCGCTGAAGTCGGGCGCCTGCACCGCCAGAATCACCGCGTCGGGTTGGATGACCTCGAACAGCGGCACCGCCGCGTCGAAGCGAGTGACGGGAACCACCCTGAAGCCGGCCTCCCCGAGGAGCATCCGGGTCCGCTCCAGGTCGTCCGCCCTCGGCTCGATGAGCAGCACGGTGGGCGGCTGTCCCGCCTTCCCCACCCGCTTGCGTCGAACGCTCACCACATCCGCCTCCCCACCAGAATTTTCTCCACCGCTCCCCCGGCGCGTGCCCGGAATTACAGTCTCCAGCCCTTCCCTGACCTCTTCATCCCCCCGGATTTCCTGGGGAAGGGCATTCGGCTACCCATCCTGGGCATCGGTTTTAGCAATGGACATGCCACCTTGGACTTCACGCAGCCGGGCCTCCAGCTCGGCCTCCGTGACGCGGTATTTGAAGGCGGGCACCCCTTCAATGACGATCACCGGGATGTCGTAGCGCCACCGCTCGAACAGGTCCGGGGACTCCAGGATGGAGATGAGCCGCAGCTCGAAGGGGATGCGAGCGCGGACGGCCTCCACGACGTCGGCTGCCTTGTCGCAGAGCGAGCATTTGGGTTTCGAGTAGATCTCGACTCTCATGGCGTGCAGGATGGGCGGCCGATGCGCGGCCTGACTGGTGACTTCTCGACGATGCCCCTCAAGGACCTCGTCGTCTACCTCGGGAACCGACGGGCCACGGGCTCGCTCAAGGTGGAGCGCGGGGACGTGCGCAAGCAATGGGTCCTGCGCGACGGGCAGGTCGTTTGCGCCAGCTCCAACCAGCCTCGGGAGTTCTTCGGTCAATTCCTCATCAACATGGGGCACCTGACGGAAGCCCAGCTCGAGAAGGCCTTCGCCACGCAAGCCCAGACGCGGGTGTTCCTGGGCAAGGTGCTGGCGACGTCGGGGGTGGTGCCGGAGGCGATGGCGCGCTCGACGCTGAGCCACAAGTTCCGGGAGATGATGTTGGACGCCTTCCATTGGCAGGAGGGGGAGTTCACCTTCGAGGCCTCGGACACGGCGCCGGACATCGCCGGGCTGGACGTGGAAGTGGACCTGGTGGACATCCACCGCGAGGGCGAGTTCCGGGAGACGGCGTGGGAGGCCATCCGCGCGGTGTTCCCCACGGGCGGCACGCGCCTGGCGGTGGACGAGCGCAAGCTGCCCGAGCGCAAGCCCGGCAGCATGGACGAGCGCATCATCCAGCTCATCCATGACGGGCTGAGCATCGACGGGATGGCGCGGGCGCTGCACGCCACGGACTTCTTCCTGTACCAGCGGCTGTACGCGCTCTATCGGCTGGACGCGGTGAAGGTGTCGGAAGAGGCGCCTGTCCCCGTCACGGCCGCGGTGGTGGAGGAGGAGAAGCAGGAGGGCGGCGTCATCGGCGCGGAGTCGTCCTCGGACGAGGTGCTGCAGGCCGCGCAGCTGTTCCTGGACGCGGGCAATGTCCGGGATGGCGAGGCGCTCGCGCGGCAGGCGCATGAGATGTCGCCGTCGCCCCGCTCCTCGGCGCTGGTGAAGTCGGCGCAGGAGAAGCTGTTGGCGGAGCTGCGCCGGGAGCTGATGGACTCGGCGAAGGTGCCGGCGCTGCTGGTGGCGCCCGCGAACCTCAAGACGCTCCAGCTCACCGCGCCGGAGCGCTACCTGCTGTCGCGCATCGACGGGCGCCGGGATGTGGCCGCCATCGTCCACGTGTCACCGCTGCAGGAGCTCGACGCGCTGAGGTTCATCCACGGCTTCGTGGACATGGGGCTGGTGAAGCTCACCCCCCGGTAGGCCACGAGGCGCCCTCACGGCAGGGGCGAGTCACCCTCAGTGCTCGCGGGCATGCGCCGCGTCGCGAGCCATTCAAACCGGCATGAGCCCACGAGCGCCTCGCGCTCAGTGCTTGCCCGCGGTGGACGCGGGCGCCGTCACTTCGACGATGGCGGGCGCACGCTCGAGCCCGAGCCGGATGGCCTCGCGTCCGAGCCACGTGCCACGGATGCGCCACTTCGGGTCATTGACCACGAGCGCGGCCACCGCGACGCGCGGGTTGTCCCGAGGCGCGAAGCCGACGAACCACGAGTAGTCCCGGAAGGGGTTGCGGTCCGCGAGCGTGCCCGTCTTGCCCACCGCGTTGTCCACGCGGAAGTGCCGCTCACGGAACACGCCGCGCGCGGTGCCGTGCGTGACGGTCGTCTCCAGCATGTCGGTCAGCGCCTTCGCCGCCTCGGACGTCAGCACGCGCTCCCCTTCCTCGGGAGGCAGCAACACACCCGGCTGGGGCGGGGGCTCCACCAACACCGGGTTCACCCACATTCCATCGTTCGCGGCCACCGACGCCACCAGCGCGCCATGCAGCGGCGAGAGGTAGACATCCCCGAAGCCCGCCCCCGTGTTCGCCAGCGCGAAGCCCTCCTCCGGCACCGCCGCGAGCGACACGTCCGTGGGCACCACGAAGTCGATGGCGCGGTTGAAGCGGAAGCGCGCGGCCATGTGGCGCAGCACCTCCGCGGTGAGGTGCTTCTGCGTGAGCTTGGCGAAGATGACGTTGGCGCTCTTGCCCATCGCCATCGCCAGGGAGTAGCAGGCCCCGTCGCGCTCGCTGTCCTCCAGGTGGCGCTCCGTCAGCCGCCGCTTGCCGCCGTGGAAGCACTCCTCGCTCTCCGGCGAGACACCGGCCTCGAGCAGCGCGCTGCCCGTGACGATCTTGAAGATGCTCGCCGCGGGGAACACCGCGCGGAACGGCAGCCCCCGCAGCTCCGGCTGCGCCGCCGAGTGCTCCGCGAGCGCCAGCACCCGCCCCGTCGACGGCTCCAGCACCACGGCCGCGCCGTACGGCACCTCGTAGTCGCGGAGGATCTTCGTCAGCTGCGCCTGGAGCACCGGGTCCACGGTGAGCACCTTCTCCTCACCGTTCTTCTCCTTCACCACCAGCCGCTCGCCCTGCAGCTTCGCGCGCGCCAGCAGGTCCTGGGACTTCGCCATCGTCCGCAGCGTCGTGATGGGGGGCGCCGTCAGCCGCGAGGGCACCGGCGAGGGCGGCACCAAACCGGGCACCGTCACCAGCGTGGCCAGTCCACCGTCCGCCCCACCCTGCACCGCGGCCGCCGCCACCGCCTCCGAGTCGCCGTCTTGTCCCGGAATTGCTTGGGCCTCCAGCGGACCGCCTCCGCCCGCATGGGCTCCCGGGCCCGCGTCCTCGCCGCCCGAAAGCGCCACCGCCACGCCCCCGGCATCCGGGGAGGAAGCCACGACACCCGCGTCCTCCGAGCCCACGGCCGGAGCGCTCCCGGACGGGGACTCGTTCGCTCCCAGCAGGAGGGAGAGCGGCAGCAGGGCGGCGGCGGACAGGAGTCGTCGGCGAATCGTCATGTGCGGCGCGAGGGGGCGAGGAGGGGGGCGAGGCAGGCGAATCCTAGCGACTGGCGGCCCGCTGTCCACGGACGCTTCCCTGCCCGCCCGAACGGCGCCCTCGTCAAAAACCAGGCGACGGCGTGTGCACCTCCCCAGTAGGGTCCCCCACACTTTGGACGGACTGAAAGAAACCCTGGTCATCTGGAGCGCGGAGCTGCGCCGGGCCGTGCGCAGCGGGCGCGCGGTGGTGCTGCTCGGCCTCTACAGCATGTTCTCCGCGCTGGTGCTGCTGGTGGTGGGCTGGCTCGCCCGGGAAGTCCGCGCCGCGGTGAACCTGAAGCTCGCCGAGGCCGGAGGCGCGGACGCGGACACCTCCGCGCGCTTCGCCGAGGAGATGCGCAAGGGCGTGCTGGGCTTCCTCACCAGCAACGACACCGCGATGATGGAGGCCCTGGCGCAGGTGCCCATCGAGGTGCTGCTCGTCTTCAAGGTCACCCTCTTCTTCCTGCCCGCCTACGTGGCGCTGATGGGGTTCGACCAGATCAGCGGTGAAGTGGGCCCGCGCTCCATGCGCTACCTCACGGTGCGCGCCCGCCGCTCCTCGGTGCTCCTGGGCAAGTTCCTGTCCCAGGCGGCGCTGCTGGTGGGCCTGGTGCTCATCATCGACCTGGCCATCTTCATCTACGCGCGCATCGCCAACCCGGACTTCGGCTTCGCCGCGCTGAGCCTCAACCTGCTCAAGTTCTGGATGGCCGCCATCGTCTTCTCGCTGTCCTACGTGGCGCTCACCACGCTGTGCTCCAGCCTCTTCCGCAGCCCCGCGGTGAGCCTGGTCTTCAACTTCATCCTCCTGTTCGTCTTCTGGTTGATGGACACCGTGGGCCGGGCCTCGAGCGTGGTGGACGCGGCGTCGGGTCAGCAGGAGGGCGCGCTGCGGTTCCTGTGCTACCTCTCGCCCTCGTATTACGCCGGGAACCTGCTGCACCCGAGGTTCACCGAGTTCGGCGTGAGCGGCGCGGCCTACGCGAGCTTCGCGACCATCTTCCTGCTGGGCGCCTACGGGGCCCTGCGCGCGAGGGACCTGTGAGCGACCTGGCCATCGAGTTGTTCGGCATCTCCAAGCGCTTCGGCCCCAAGGTCGCGGTCAACAACGTCAGCTTCTCGGTGCCCAAGGGCGCGGTGTACGGCCTCATCGGCCCCAACGGCGCCGGCAAGACGACCACCTTCTCCATGATGTGCGGCTACCTCTATCCGTCCGAGGGCACGCTCAAGGTCATGGACGTGGACCCCACCACCCCCGGCGCCCTCAAGGGCCGTTTGGGCGCCCTGCCCCAGGACGCGGTGCTGCCCCCCGGCTGGGAGGTGGGCGCGCTCCTGATGTACTGGGCGAAGCTGTCCGACCTCGACGCCCCCGAGCGCGAGGCCCGCGAGGCGCTCGAGAAGGTCGGGCTGATGGAGGCCTGGAACGTCCAGACGCAGGCGCTCAGCCACGGCATGGCCAAGCGCACCGCCATGGCGCAGGCGCTGATGGGAGCCCCCCCGCTGGTGCTGCTCGACGAGCCCACCGCCGGGTTGGATCCGCGCATCGCCGCGCAGGTGCGTCAGGTCATCAAGGACATGAAGGGCCGCCAGACGGTGGTGGTCTCCAGCCACAACCTCCAGGAGCTGGAGGAGCTGTGCGACGCGGCGGCCATCCTCGACAAGGGCTCGCTGGCGCAGGACGGCACCATGTCCGAGCTCACCGGACAGGGCGCCGAGTTCCGCGTGCAGATCGCCCGCGGCACCGTCATCCCGCCCGAGCTGACCACCCTCCCCCACGTCACCGACGCGCGCATGGAGGGCGAGCACGTGCTCGTCGTGCGCTTCGGCGGTCAGGTGCCCCCCGAGGAGGTCATCAGCCGCGTCGTGGCCCACCTCCTCCAGAGCGGCGTGCTCATCCTCGGCGTCAGCCGCGGCCGGCGCCTGGAAGACCGCGTCCTCCAGTTGCTGTAGCCACCGGGTTTCAACCCACCTTGCGGACCCAGCCCACGTAGCTCGTCTCCCTGCGCTCCAGGCGGACGAGTTCGTGGCCCGTGGCCTCGCACCAGGCGGGCAGATCCGCCTCCAGGCCCCGGTCCGTGGACACCAGCTCCACGAGCGTGCCGACGGGCAGCCGCCGCATCGCCTTGGCGATCTCCAGGATGGGCACCGGACAGGGCCTCCCGGACGTGTCCACGCGCACGCTGTTGTCCATCCGAGAACTGTCTCCCATGGGTGAGATCCGAGCGTGCGGAATTTTTCCGAGAACCGCCCAGTTTTCGGGCCCCTGAGGGGTCTTGGTGGCGAGCCCAGAGGGCTTCCACTCGGCTTGCGTGTCTGGAAATCCCTCTGTTAAGTACCCCGGCCCTCTCGACTTTTCTCGTACATCCACGCTCGGGGCCGGAGTCGGACCTATGGCGAAGGAGCAGAACCCACCCATGAAGCCCAATATCATCGTGGCCTTGCTGGTCGGCCTGGTGCTTGGTTTCGTCGGCGGCCGCGTCTACAGCGGCTCTCCCACGAAGGCCGAGACCAAGCCCGCCGCTCAAGCTGGACAGGCCAACCCCGCGCGCCGTCCGGTGGACCCCACCGTGTTCAAGGTTCCCGTCGAGGGTTCCCCCACCCGGGGCAACCCCGAGGCCCTCGTCACGTTGGTCGAGTTCTCGGATTACGAGTGCCCCTTCTGCAGCCGTGCGAACGTCACGGTGGAGAAGCTCGAGGAGGAGTACGGCAAGAAGCTGCGCGTGGTGATGAAGCAGAACCCGCTCTCCTTCCACCCCCGCGCCAAGCCCGCGTCCCTCGCGGCGCTGGCCGCTGGCGAGCAGGGCAAGTACTGGGAGATGCACGGCAAGCTCTTCGCCAACCAGAAGAAGCTGGATGACGCGTCCCTGGAGCAGTTCGCCAAGGAGATCGGCCTGGACCTGGACAAGTGGAAGGCCGACATGGCCAGCCCCGCGCTGTCCGAGGTCATCCAGAAGGACCAGACGCTGGCCGGCCAGCTCGGCGCGAGCGGCACCCCCGCCTTCTTCATCAACGGCCGCTTCCTCTCCGGCGCGCAGCCCATCGACAACTTCAAGGGGCTCATCGACGAGGAGCTCGCCAAGGCGGAGGCCCTGGTGAAGGGCGGCGTCCGCCCGGCCCAGGTCTACGCGAAGACCATCGAGAAGGGCGCCGAGCGCGCCGCGCCCAAGGCGGCCCAGCAGCAGCAGCAGGCCCCCTCGGTGAAGAAGATCGACGTGCCCGCCGACGCCGCGGCGTTCGGCCCGGCCACCGCCAAGGTGACCATCGTCGAGTGGTCCGACTTCGAGTGCCCCTTCTGCAGCCGCGCCGTCCCGACGCTGACGCAGATCAAGAAGGACTACCCCAAGGACGTGCGCGTGGTGTTCCGTCACCAGCCGCTGTCCTTCCACGCCAACGCCAAGGCGGCCGCCGAGGCCTCCGAGGCCGCGCGTGAGCAGGGCCGGTTCTGGGAGTACCACGACAAGCTGTTCGCCAATCAGAAGGCCCTGGACCGCGCCTCCCTGGAGAAGTACGCGCAGGAGCTGGGTCTGAACGTCGCCAAGTTCAAGGCCGCGCTCGACTCCGGCAAGTTCCGCGCGAAGGTGGAGGCGGACAGCAACGCCGGCACCGCCGTGGGCGCCAGCGGCACCCCGACGTTCTTCGTCAACGGCCGCGAGCTCGTGGGCGCGCAGCCCTTCGACGCCTTCAAGCGCCTCATCGACGAGGAGATCGTCAAGGCCGACAAGCTGCTGGCCTCCGGCACCAAGCCCGAGGAGCTCTACGCGAAGCTCAACGCGGACAACGTGGCCAACGCCCCGGCCGCGCCCGCCCCCGGCGCTCCCGCCGAGCCGCCCGTCCAGAAGGTCGACATCGGCGGCGCGCCGGTGAAGGGCGCCGCGAACGCGCCCGTCACCATCGTCCTCTTCTCCGACTTCGAGTGCCCCTTCTGCAGCCGCGTGGTCCCCACGCTCAAGCAGATCGAAGAGCAGTACCAGGGCAAGGTGAAGGTGGCCTTCCGCAACCAGCCGCTGCCCATGCACGCCAACGCCAAGGCCGCCGCGGCCGCCGCGCTGGCCGCGCACGAGCAGGGCAAGTTCTGGGAGATGCACGACAAGCTCTTCGCCAACCAGCGCGCGTTGGATCGCGCCTCGCTGGACAAGTACGCGCAGGAGCTGGGCCTGAACGTGGAGAAGTTCAAGGCCGCCCTGGACAGCAACAAGTTCGCCCAGCAGATCGACGCGGACGCCGCGGACGCCAGCCGTCTGGGCGCCACCGGCACCCCGACGTTCTTCATCAACGGCCGCACCCTCGTGGGCGCCCAGCCGTTCGACGCCTTCAAGCGCGTCATCGATGAGGAGCTGAAGAAGGCCGGCGCGGTGGCGGCGGACCGCAAGTAGTCCACGCCTTACTGGCCCTGAAGCACTCGAGGCCGTCGGACCGCTTGGGTCCGACGGCCTCTTGCTTTCACGGCGATGAAGCCCGTCGTCCGAGAGCGACTTCAGGACACGGCGATGGCGTCGATCTCCACCTTGGAGCCGCGCGGCAGCGCCGCCACCTGCACGGTGGCGCGGGCCGGAGGGGCGCCGGTGAAGTAGCGGCCGTAGACCTCGTTGACGCGGGCGAAGTCACCCAGGTCCGTGAGGTAGATGGTGCTGCGCACCACGTGGCTGAAGTCCAGCCCGGCCGCCTTGAGCACCGCCTGGAGGTTGAGCATCACCCGCTCCGCCTGGGCGACGACGTCCCCGGGCACCATCTCCATGGTGGCGGGGTCCAGGGGAATCTGCCCGGAGAGGAAGGTCATCTTCCCCGAGTCCACCTGCACCGCTTGCGAGTACGGACCGATGGCCTTGGGGGCCTGGTCCGAGTGGATGGTCTGTCGAGCCATGGAGCGCACCTCGAGGAGTCGGGCGGCCGGAGGTGGCCGCCGGGTTTTCCTGGGCGCTCTACCACGAATGGCGGCCCTTTAGATTCGCTCCACGGAGTACACACCGCTCAAGCGCTCGATGGTGCGCATCAGGTCCGTGAGCTGCTTCAGGTCCGAGATGATGACCTCGAAGGTGTTCACGGCCCGGTCATCCCCGGTGGCCCGACAGTTGGCCTGGGAGATGTTGACGCCCTTCTTCGAGAAGATGTTGGAGATGTCGGCCAACAGGCCCGTGCGGTCCGCGGTGAGCACGCGCAGGGTGACGGGGCGCTTGAAGTCTCCGCGCACATCCCAGCTCACGTCCACGCGCCGCTCGGGGTCCGTCGCGAGCGCCTTCTCGCACCCCACCGTATGCACCGTGACGCCCCGCCCCCGGGTGATGAAGCCGGCGATGGGGTCGCCGGGGACGGGGTTGCAACACCGTCCGAAGCGGACCAGCACGTCATCCACGCCGCCAATCTGCACGCCGCTTCGGTTGCTGCGGCCCACCAGGCGCTTGGCCAGGTCCGTCACGCGCGACAGGCCGGGCAGCATGGACGAGCCCCCCGAGGACGCGCCGTTGCCGGAGGACTCTCCTCGCGGCGTGGCCTCCGCCTCGTTGCGCTTCTCCTCGGGCACCAGGCGCTGCACCAGCTGCTGCGGCGTCACCTTGCCGTAGCCCACGGCCACCAGCAGGTCGTCCTCGACGCGGAAGCCCAGCTCCTCGGCGACCCGCTTCACCTCGCCGTTCTTCAGCAGGCGGTTGAAGTTGAGCTGGAAGCGCTTGAGCTCGCGGTCCGTCAGCTCGCGGCCCAGCTGGAGGCTCTTCTCGCGCTGCTGCTGCTTGATGAAGCCGCGGATGCGCTGCTGCGCGCGGCTGGTCTTGACGAAGGTGAGCCAGTCCTTGGACGGGTGCTGCTGCGGGCTGGTGAGCACCTCCACCGTGTCGCCGTTCTTCAGCTTGTAGCGCAGGGGAACGATTTTGCCGTTCACCTTGGCGCCCACGCACCGGTTGCCCACGTCCGAGTGGATGGCGTACGCGAAGTCCACCGGCGTCGCACCGCGAGGCAGCGAGCGCACGTCGCCCTTGGGCGTGAAGACGAAGACCTCGTCGGTGAAGAGGTCCACCTTCACCGTCTCGAGGAACTCCTTGGGGTCCTTCAGGTCCTGCTGCCACTCCATGAGCTGGCGCAGCCAGGCGAACTTCTCGTCATCCTTGGAGATGACCGCCTTGCCCTCCTTGTACTTCCAGTGGGCCGCGATGCCCTCCTCGGCGATCTTGTGCATCTCCGCGGTGCGGATCTGCACCTCCACGCGCTCGCTCAGGGGGCCAATCACCGTGGTGTGCAGTGACTGGTACATGTTCGGCTTGGGAATCGCGATGAAGTCCTTGAAGCGCCCCGGCACCGGCTTCCACATCTCGTGCACCAGGCCCAGCGCCTCGTAGCAGGCGGGCGCGGTGGGCGAGATGATGCGGAACGCGATGATGTCGTGGATTTGATCGAAGTCGATGCCCTGCGCCTTGATCTTCTTGTAGATGCTGTAGACGTGCTTGAAGCGGCCGCTCACGTCGCCCTTCAAGTTGCGCTCGGCCAGCTTGGTGCGCACCAGGTCGCAGGTGTCCTCGATGTACTTCTCGCGCTCCTTCTTGCGCTTGTTGAGCTTCTCCTGCAGCCCGAAGAACTCCTGCGGCTTCACGTAGCGGAAGCTCAGGTCCTCCAGCTCCGTCTTGATCCAGGAGATGCCCAGCCGGTTCGCCAGGGGCGCGTAGATGTCCAGCGTCTCCTGGGCGATGCGCGCCTGCTTCTCCTCGTTCATGTGGTCCAGCGTCCGCATGTTGTGCGTGCGGTCGGCCAGCTTCACGAGGATGACGCGGATGTCCTGCGCCATCGCGATGATCATCTTCCGGAAGTTCTCCGCCTGCTTCTCCTCCTGGGAGAGGCTGGCGGACGCGGAGAACTTGGACAGCTTGGTGACGCCGTCCACCAGCTGGGCCACCTCGGCGCCGAACAGCTCGGTGAGCTCCTCGGCGGTGGCGAGCGTGTCCTCGATGGTGTCGTGGAGGAGCCCGGTGACGATGGACGCCTCGTCCAGCTTGAGGTCGGCGAGGATGCCGGCGACCTCCAGCGGGTGGACGAGATAGGGCTCTCCCGACTTCCTCAGTTGGCCCTGATGCACCTTGGCCGAGTAGACGTAGGCCTTCTTGATGATGTCCAGGTCCGGGTCCGGGTGGTACGAGGAAACCCGTTGGAGGATGTCGTTCAGGCGGATCATCGAAGCAGGGGGAATCGTAACTTCGTGCCGGAGGGGGGGCAACGTTGCCCCACAGTGCCTGTCACATTTCTCTGCCGGTTTTGTCCCACCCGTCGCGTTCGCTTTCGTTGACCCGACGTTTTACGCGCTCGTAGATTCGCTTCCGCCCATGTCACAGCTCTTGTTGTCGGCTCTCTCCGTGGTTTGCCCGAACTGTGACGGGTTCAATCCGCCGCGCTCGGCCACCTGTGTGCTGTGCGGCCAGGCCATGGGAGAGGCCCCCGCCGCCAAGGCCCCCGCGGCAAAGCCGGCCGCCACGGGCCGCCCGCCGCCCGCCGTGACACCCCAGGGGGGCCGCCCGGCGGCCGTCGCCTCCTTCCCCGGGCCCCGGGGCTCCGAGCCAGTGGGCCCTCCCACCACCCCACCCCCGCCCAGCGCCATTCCGCCGGGGATGAGGCCGTCCGCCCGGACGCCGCCCCCCACGGCCGCCGCCGGGTTGATGGTGGAGCGCCCCGCGAACACCCGGCCTCCGGCGGCGCCTCCCGCGGGCAACGCGCCTCCGTCGCTGGCGCCCCGGGCCGCGCCTCAGGGGCCGGCGAACACCCGGCCGCCGCCGCCGGTGCCCGACGCCGCGTTGCCCGGGCGCACCGGGACCTCCGCCCCAGCCGTGGCGGCGCCCCGCCCTCCTCCCGCGGCCTCTCGCTTCGGGCTGGCGGTCATCGCCGGGTCCACGCGGGGGCAGAGATACAAGCTGCCGGTGACGGGCTGTGTGGTGGGCCGGCAGCGCGGCGCCATCCTCTTCCCCGATGACGGGTTCGTCTCGCCGCTCCATGCGACGTTCCTGGTGAAGGACGGCGCGCTCTTCGTGCGCGACGAGAACAGCGCCTCGGGTGTGTACGTCACGGTGGCGGGCACGGAGGCCATCACCGCGCGCACGCACTTCAGCGCGGGCCAGCGGCTGTTCCGCTTCACGGGCCGGCTGGAGCCGGTCGCACCGGTGGCGGGTCGGCCCATCGTGTATGGCGCGCCCGTGCCCCTCGGGCAGGCGGTGTACGGCGTCGAGGAGGTCATCATGGGTGGCCGAGGTGGCCGCGCGGTGGTGACGGCGGCCCCCCTGCTCACGCTGGGACAGGCCCACTGCGACTTGAGCTTCCCGGGCGACGAGGGCCTCGCGGGTCGGCACTGCGAGCTGTCCCCCACTCCGACGGGCGCCTTGCTGCGCGACCTGTCTGGAGGGCTGGGCACCTACGTGCGAATCCCGCCCGGCGAGGAGCGCCCGCTGCGACCCGGAGACCGCGTCCGCCTGGGCCAGCATGTGCTGCAGGTGGAGACGCTCGCCTGAGCGAGCAGGTGCACGCTGTCGCGAAGCGCGACCAAACGTGCTGACGGCCTCCGTTCGAGGGCTCGCGGACGACCTCCGTTCAGGTGCCTGCGGACAGCCGCTGTGAGCGGCTCGCACCCGAGCATGCACAACGCGCGAAGCCCATCCCGAGCCCTCGCGGTGCTCCCTTCGGACACGTGCCGATGACGGGAAAGCGACGCGCACTCGAGCATGCACGTGCGCACGACGCCTGCGTCCACGGCGAAACATGCGTTGCTGGCGACTCGCATGGGGCCAGCGCTGGACGGTAAGCAGGACATGGTGCTGCGTGGCAGCGCCTGGCGAGGCAAGACAGGTCCAAGCCAGCGAGCATCCGACCGCCTCTGCATGGCCTTGCCGGCGCGCCACTCGTGGGGCCAGCGCCTCGCGAAAAGCAGTGCATGGCGCTGAGTGACAGTCCTTCACGAGGCGGCACAGGTCCAAGGCGACGAGCACCCGCCCGCCTCATCCTGTCTTGCTGACGCGACACTCGTGGGGCCGGTGCCGCACGGGAGTCAGTGCCTGGTGCCGCATGGCCGCATCTCATGGGGCGGCACGGGGACAGGGCGACGAGCCCCACCCGCATCAGCCTGTCCTCGCCGGGGTGACACCTGCCCGGTGAAGAGGCGCGACACGTTGCTGCGTGGGAATGAGTCGAAGCCGCACGGGTGGGGCAGCCCCACCCGACGCCGCGACGCTACGGAGCCGACGGGCGGGCCACGCTGCCGCCCAGCCGCTGCTCGATGAGCGCACGGGCCCGCGAGTCCCGCACGTCGCGCAGGTGACGCATCCACCAGTTACGGGCCTCATCCATCTGGTCCCGCTGCCAGTAGACCTCGCCCAGCTTCAGCGCCAGCTCCGGGTCCGGGTTCGCCTCGAACGCGTTCCGGTAGCTCGTGGCGGCCATGTCGAGCTTCCCGCGCTCCAGGGATTGATCGCCGTCCTGGGCGTGCTTCCTGGACAGATCCACGTTGCGATCGGCCGCCGGAATCATCCGCTCGTACAGCGGCTGGTCCGCGTCCGAGGGGAGGACACTCCCCGTCCTGCCGGGAACCGGAGCGTTGGAGGGAATCGGGAAGTGCGAGGCCCCGCCCTTGCCCGGGCCCTGCGTGTAATAGAAGTAGGCGAAGAAGAGCCCCGCGCCCAACACCAGCAGCACGGTGAGCGACTTGAAGAAGAAGGCCAGTCCGCCACCACCGACGCCGGGCTGGGTGGGGACGACGGAGTCCGTCTTCTCCCGCGTCGCGGGCATCACGTCGGCGCCCGAGGGCAGCGGCGACAGCACGTCCGGAAGCGCGCGGACGGTGGCCTCCACCGTCATCTCACTGCCCCACCCGGGAGCCGTGGCATCCCGGGCATCATCGGGGCGACCACCAGGCTTGCGCGGCAGCGGCGCCAGCACGGCCGAGGGCTGGGGACGCCGTGAGCCCGCAGCCTCGCGACGGCGCTCCTTCTCCACCGCCAGCAGCTCCGCGCGGAAGGCCTCCGCGTTGGCCGGGCGATCATCCGGGTCCTTGGAGAGCGTGCGCAGGATGAGCCGCTCCATCGCCGGGGAGATGCGCGCGTCGGGCCGTCGCCGGGTCGGGGGCGGCGGCTCCTCGGTGAGGTGCTTGGTGGCGAAGCCCACCGCCGAGTCGGACTCGAACGGCAACAGCCCCGTCATCAGCTGGTAGAGGATGACGCCCACCGCGTACAGGTCCGAGCGGTGGTCCAGCTGCGCCCCACGCGCCTGCTCCGGCGACATGTACTCGGGCGTGCCGCAGACGAAGCCCGCGCGCGTGAGCGCCGGACCGTCGTCCGTGGAGTCGGTGATCTTCGCGATGCCGAAGTCGAGCACCTTGACGAAGTCCGGCTCGTTGCGCCGCTGCTCCACCATGATGTTCTCGGGCTTCAAGTCCCGGTGGATGACGCCCGCGCCGTGGGCGTCCGACAGCGCGCCGAGCACCTGGCTGACGATGCGCACCACGCGCGCCTCGCCCAGCGGCCACTCGCGGCTCAGAATCTGGTGCAGGTCCTGCCCCGCCACGTACTCCATGGCGATGAAGAGCGCGCCGTCCTCGGCCTGGCCGAAGTCCAGCACGCTGATGGAGTTGCGGTGGTTGAGCCGGCTGGCCGCCTTGGCCTCGCGCTGGAAGCGCGCCACGGTGCGCTCGTCCGACAGCAGCGTGTGCCGCAGCACCTTGAGCACCACCACCTTGTCGAGGGAGATCTGCCGGGCCCGGAACACCTTGCCCATGCCTCCCTCGCCGATGAGGGCCTCGACCCGGTACTTCTGGGCAATCGTCATGCCGACGTAGTCGTCAGCATCCGCCGTGCGCACGAGGGTCGCGCCGCAGGCCGGGCAGAAACGGGAGGATTCTTGGGCGTCAGCGCCGCAGGAGGGGCAGTGCAAGTCAAACGTCCCCGAAGGGTGGGGCTGGAAGTTCACCACGTCGCTCGGGTGATGAGCAAGCCGCGCGCAATGCGAGCAACCGCGCCCCACCCCTGGTAGAACCCGCCCAGCCCCATGGAAGCGATGGAATACTGCCCCCGCTGCGACACCGAGAACCCCCGGGATGCCACCGTCTGCCGAGCCTGCGGCTCGCCGCTGCGCTCCGGCACCATGGTCATGGCCGTGGCCAGCCTGTCCTCGCGGCCCCAGGTCTCCATCCGCGTGGTGCGGGCCGACGGCGGCCCCGAGTCCGTCGTCCGCATGCAGCGTGACACCCTCACCTGCGGTCAGCAGGGGGACATCCCGCTCCCGGATGACCCCTTCATCATGCCCGTCCAGATGCGCTTCTTCTTCTCCGGCTCGCGCCTGGCCGTCGAGGACGTGGGAGGCGCCAACGGCGTCTTCGTCCGCCTGCGCCAGGAGCGGGAGCTGTCCCCCGGCGGCGAGCTGCGCCTGGGTCGGCAACGGCTGGTGCTGGAGCCCATCCCCACCGCGACGCCCGGCCCGGGAGGCACCCAGGTCTGGGGCTCACCGGATCCCGGCTACCGCCTGCGCCTCATCCAGTTGCTGGAGGGGGGCCTGCGCGGCGCGGCCTATCCGCTGCGCGAGGGCGACAACCTGCTGGGCCGCGAACAGGGCGACCTCACCTTCCCCACCGACGGCTTCGTCTCCGGCCGGCACGCGGTGCTTCAGGTGCGTCAAGATCGACTGTCCGTGCGCGACGTGGGCTCGTCCAACGGCACCTTCATGCGGTTGGCCGGCCCCACCTTCGTCGACAACGGGGACCACTACCTCATCGGTCGGCAGCTGCTGAGGGTGGAGATCCAGGCACCGCTCGCCTGAAGCGCCACCCTCTTTTCCGGCTCCCCGGGCCGCACGGGACATTTCCCTCCCGCGCGGCCCCAGGACCCCCACGGCCATCAGCCGTAGGACTTCTCCTTCTTCTCCTGCTCTTCCTTGCAGCGGATGCAGAGCGTCGTCACCGGACGCGCCTCCAACCGCTTGGGGGAGATGTCCTCCTCGCAACGCTCGCAGACGCCGAACGAGCCGTTTTCGATGCGCTCGAGCGCCTTATCAATCTTCTGCAGCAGGAACTTCTCGCGGTCGCGGAGTCTGAACACCATCGACTGCGCATACTCGGAAGAGGCCAGGTCGATCTCGTCGGGGAGATCGTCGGTGTCGAAGCTCGACTCCTCCACCAGGGTCTTCTTGGCGCTCTCGAGCAGGCTCGCCTTGCTGTCCTCGAGCATCTTCTTGTAACGCTTGAGATCTTTCTGGTTCACAGCCTTCGCTCCAGTACGCGAGGGTTTTTGGGCCCTGTCCCCCAAAAAAAGGGCCCGAAAGCTTTATTCAGGGAGCCTTCGGTGTCAAGCTGACGTGGTCACGGACTGCGGGTGAAGGGAGGGGCGTTTGAGCGAGAACACGAAGTTCGATCGGGAGTTCCTGCGCTCGGCCCTCTCCCTGGCCGCGAAGAGTGACGTCGATCACTTCCTGTACATCTGCGACACGCCCATCCCTCCCGAGGAGTTGCGCGGCAGGCCTGCTCGCAAGAAGCTCGTGTACGCGGTGACGCTGGACAAGCTGGCGCAGGAGCACCAGCTGAAGAAGGTCCGCGCGCTCGTCATCCCCGCCTACGACTACTCGCGCACCGAGCGGGTCAAGGTGGCGCTCGTCTCCGCGCTCTCCCAGGGGGCCTTCAAGGAGGGCGACCTGGTGCTCTGCATGACGGGGCGCGTGGGCCGCGCTCCCGACACGCTGATGCAGATGCGAATCGGTGGCTCGTTGGATGACCGGCTCGCCATCGAGGGCGTGAAGCTGGGCGAGGAGTTCAACTCCCAGGTGGTGGACGCGCTCATCCAGCTGGCGCTCCAGATCGGCCAGGAGGGCTTCGAGGGTCATCCCATCGGCACCATCATCACCATCGGCGACCACACGACGGTGCTGGAGAAGAGCCGGCAGATGACCATCAATCCGTTCCAGGGCCTCTCCGAGGCGGAGCGGAACGTGCTGGACCCGAAGATTCGCGAGGCCATCAAGAACTTCAGCGTGCTCGACGGCGCCTTCGTCATCCGCGAGGACGGCGTGGTGCTGGCCGCGGGGCGCTACCTGTCCTCCGCGGACGAGGCGGTGAAGATTCCGCTCGGCCTGGGCGCCCGGCACGCGGCCGCCGCGGGCATCACCTCCACCACGCACTGCATCGCGCTGGTGGTGAGCCAGACGTCCGGCGCGGTGCGCCTCTTCAAGGGCGGCAACATCGTCCTCGAACTGCACCAGACGGCACGCCGGACCTGAAGCCTCAGTCCGGCCTCTCCCGAAGCTCCTCGCGGTAGACGTCCGCCAGCGCGTGCGCGCGCTCCACCTCGTCGCGCGCGGCGTCCACCACCAGCGCCTGTTCGAAGCGAGCCACGCGCTCCTTCAAGGCGTCGGTGACGATGCCGCCCATCACGAGTCGCGCGGAGGCGCTCTCCCGCTCACGCCGCAGCTCCTCCACCCGCTCCCCCAGCTCCGCGGCGGCCTCCAGGAGCAGCGCGCCGTCGGACTCCGCGCGCTCCAGCGACTCGCGGGTGGAGGCGAGGAGTGCCTCGGCCTGGACGCGGTCCTTCTTCAACACGACCACCGCCTTGGCGTCCGAGCGGGACTCCGCGATGGCACGGCGTGTGTCCAGCTCCGCGAGGCGGCGCGTGTAGCGCTCCACCGCGCGGGTGAGCTCTCCCTTGAGGGCGAGCAGCGTGGCCGCGGACTTGCGCAGCTCGGAGGCCTGCCGCTCCAGGTTCTCGAGCAGCTCGTCGAAGGCGGCCAGCGGGTCCACTGGCCGGGAGCGCTCCTTCTTGCGTTTCCAGAGGCCGAAGAACATGGCGTGCGACAAGCCTAACCGAAGGGGCGGCACAACAACCGAACTCGCGACAGGGCCTCCTCCACCGAGGGTCCGCCGACGGACAGCGCCGCGAGGTAGCGCGCGGGGGTCAGCCCGTACACCGTGAGCAGGTGCTGGAGGAGGACGACGCTCTCCGTGGCCCGCTTGTCCGCTGGCGCCAGGGACGTGGCCTCCACCAGCGCGCCGAGGATGTCCACCACCCGGCCCACCACGTCCGCGCTGGGGACCTGTCCGCCCTCGGGTCTGGGGGGCGATTCAGGGAAGAGCGCCTCGAACGAGGCCTCCACCGCGACGGGTGTGCCCGTGCCGCGTCCGCTCGCCACGGCCTCGAGCGCCTCCAGGTGCGGCACGAGCAGCTCCAGCGCATCCGGCGTGGCCGGCACGTCGCGGGGCAGCAACGTGCGCCAGGGCGTGTCGAACTCGGTGCGGGCCCAGAGAATCTCCTCGTCGGAGAGGTGGTGGTAGAAGGCGCGCACCCCCGAGGCCCGCTGCTCGCGCACCAGCGAGCGCAGGTCCGGGTTCTCCTCGCCCAGGGAGATGAAGCTCAGGGCGATGTCCAGCGCCCCCATGGGCGCGCGCGTGCGGCGGATGAGGTCCAGGTCCACGCGGTCCTCACCATCGGTGACGAGCACCACCGTGGCGCGCGCCAGATACGGGTCCCGCCCCTGCGCGGCGCGGATGGAGTCGAACGCGGACATCAACGCGAGCGAGATGTCCGTCTGACCCTCCGCGGGAGAGTCGCGGAAGAGGCGCTCTATCTGCCGGGTGGCCTCGACGGCCGTGTCCACGCGGGCCAGCTCCGTGGGCACGTCGTTGAAGAAGCTGAAGTAGAGCGGGTCGAACGACTCGCCCCTGCGGGCCTTGACCCGCAAGTTGTTGAGTTCGGCGATGATGAGGGCGTCGCGGAAGCGCGCGCGGGCACCATGCATGGAGCCGGACGCGTCGCAGACGTAGACACGCACGGCGGTGCGCTTCACCTTCTTCGACTGGGGTGGAGGCGCGTCCTCGACGTACGCCCGCACCAGCTGACGGTTGGCGGCGAGGTCCCGCAGGAGCATGCGAGGGTCCGTCAGCACGAAGTTGTTCACCTCGTGCAGGGCGCCCGTCGTCTCGAAGGTCATCGTCTGCGTGGGATAGGGCACGCGGCGCGCCACCGGCCGGGCGGTCTTCGTCTCCGCCAGGACGATCTCCTCCGAGAGCGCGTCCTCCACGTCGAAGTACCGCGCACAGCCCGCGGCCAGCTCGAAGGTCGCGAGCTGCTCGGGGCGCAACGAGAAGGCCAGGTCGGCCAGCAGCTCATCCGGGCGGGGGGCATCGACCTCGGGCCGCGACGGCTGGGGCGCCTCGCCGAACCATTCGGCCAGGGCGTCCCGCTCCGAGTTCTCCACCATGACCGTCAGGTGGGTCCGCGTGGGGAGCAAAGGCTCCAGGCCCGAGCGGGCCGCGGCGGCCAGCGCCATGTCCCCTGCTTCCAAGGCCCGCTCGTAGAGGCCACGCAGCGAGCGATAGGCGACCTGGGGCTCGTGGCGCGCGGCATGCCGCACGTGACGAAGCAGCTCCTCGAGCGAGCGAACCGCGGGCACCGCGCGCGTGCGCTCGCGCGCCTCGGCCACGTCGCGACGCAGGGGCACCGCCCGCTCCCGGTCATGGTCCGCGCCCAGTCGCAGCAACATCTCGTGGGCCAGGTCCAGGTCCCTGCGCTTCTGCACCACGTCGGCGACATTCTCCCGGGCCCGCGACGCGAAGTACTCGGCCACGGCCATCCGCGCGCTGCTCGGGGGCCGCTGGGGTCGACTCGCGGACGCCGGGCGCTCGTAGACGACGAACTCCTCGTCCGGGAGGTCCTCCATGTAGGGCCGGAGGAAGAGGTCGGCCACCTTCACCGCGCGCGCGAGCCGGACGAAGGCCCGCTCGAGGATGGAGAGGGTCCCCGGGGGCAGCACACCCGCCCGCCACGCGCGCTCCACGCGCCCCAGACACTCCTCGAGCTCTCCGAGCGCCTGTCCCGCGCGCGCCTGCAGGCCCTGGGACAGCGCACCCGCGCGCCCACGTCGGGCCCCCAGGGCATGGAGCAGATGGGCATCCGCCGACGTGTGGACGCCTACGCGGTCCAATTCGCGATCCAACGCCTCGAGCACCGGGAGCGACAGCTCCCCGGGCCCACTGACCTTCCGCCCGAAGGACCACCAGCGTGGCCCGCCCGCTGGAGGCGGAGGCTGACGAAGCGCGTCCAGCCGCGCTCGCAACTCGGTGAGCCGCCGCGAGAGCATGCTCAGCCCCGCCTCTCGGCGTCATGCGGCCCGGGTGCGCTCATGCCGCGGTCCGGCGCTCCAGCACCTGCCGGCTGTAGCGCCCGAAGTCCTCTTCGATGCCATGGAGCAACGTCCCCAGGCGACGCGCGTTCTCCCCCACCTCGCCCGGCAGCCCCGCGAGCAGCGACAGCACGCCCTTGAGCCGCACCAGCTCCCCTTCCTTCAGCGCCAGCAACGGGAAGCGGCTGCGGACCAGTCGGTCCACGGTGCGCTCCACCTCGCTGCGCTCCTTCAAGGCCTCCGGCGCCGGCAGCGACGTCAGCAGCTGGGTCAACCAGCTGCGCAGGAACTTCACCCGCGACTGGAGGAAGGCGAGCTCCGCGAGGGCCACCGCCGCGCGCGCATCCTCCGAGAAGAACGCCGATGCCCCACCGCCACGGGTGAAGGCGAGCTGCCCGTCCAGGCCCAGCAACGCGGCCAGCTCCCCGTCCGGTGCCTTGGCGGAGAACTCCCCGCGATAGAAGACGTACGCATCGCCGTTGATGACCGAGGCCGCCGCGGGAGGAGGACTCGCCACCTCGCGAGTGAGTGCCTTGGCATGCTCCCGCAGCCGCCCGTCCAGGATGCCCTGACACTCGCGCATCACCACGTCCACCGGGAGGCCCTCCCGCCGCAGGTTCTCGACCACCGCCTGCACGGCGCGGCCGTACTGCTCGACGCGCTCGAACGGCGTGGAGGCCAGGACCTCGCGCGCATACGAGAGCCCCAGCGGCAGCAATAGCTCCTCTTTGAAGCTGCGCTGGCTGGGGTCCAGGGCCATCAGGGACTGCTCGAGCTGGGACAGCCGGCGCGAGTCCGCCGCCAGCGCCTCCAGTGGCTCCTTGCGGCCTCGCGGCGAGGTTCCCTGGAAGGCCACGGTAGCCCGTCGTCGCAGCGCGCCCACCACCCGCTTGCGCGCGTCGACCTCCACCTTCCGAAGCCGCTCCACCGTCGCCGGGGCGCCCTCGGCCAGCAGGCCCAGCAGGTCGGCCATCCGTGACAGCTCCTCCTCCAGGTTGTCCGCCAGCCCGACGAGTCCCTCCAGCTTGAGGCCCTCCTCGAAGTCCGCGCTCTCCGCGGTCAGGGCAATCATCTCCAGGGCCCCTTCGAGGAAGCGCGCGGTGGCCTCGCTCAAGGGCGTCAGCCCGGACTTCAGCTCGGGGAGGACGCGGCACAGCTCCAGCACGTCCTGGAACGACGTCAACAGGGACAGGCCGCCGCGCCCCTCGCCCTGCCCCGCCATGCCTCGCGCCAGCCGCTGGTCCATCGCCGCCACCAGTGCGCGCGCGGCCGCCAGCAGTGGCACCCGGTTCTGCACGTGGCGAGGCCCGGGCATCAGCTTGGCCATGAGGCTGCGCGCGGAGGTGGACGCGATGGCCGGCTGCCAGTTGCGCGACAGCGCTTCCACCGTGGTGGCCTCGTCCGCCGCCGCCAGCGCCTGGGCCTCGCGCTCCAGCCCGCCGCCCAGCTCCTGGCGAATCTGGGCGATGACCTCGTCGAAGGTGCGCTGCTCCAGCCGGACGATTTCGAGCTGCGCGCGCTCCCTCGGGTCGACCACGGACTTGAGCAGCGCGTCCGTCTCCGCCGAGGGCGGCCCTCCGAGCAGGAAGAACCAGCGCAGCGCGTCCAGGTCCTCCACGGAGGCCTCCAGCGGACGCTCGGGCCGCCGGTAGATCTGATCCCGGACCACGGCCGCCTTCAGCGCCCACAGCGCCTTCACCGCGGAGCGCTGGGAGAAGTACTTCGTGGGCACGTAGTCGGGCAGCTTGGACACGTGCGACGTCAGCGCCCGCTCCAACGCGTCCGTCAGGAGCTCCACGCCCTCCATCACCACGCTGGGCACCCGCACACGCGCCACCGCGTCCTGGAGCAGGTCCACCTGCTGCAGCGAGAGCGGCGCGCGCAGGTCCGCTCGCGCGCCGTGCTCGAAGCGTTGGAGCATGGCCGCCCGGCTCTCCTTCCGGGCGAAGGACTTGGGCACGAAGCTGATGAAGCTCAGCCGGTCCGCGAAGGCCAGGAGCAGCTCCGGCGAGCGCGCCAGCACCTCCGAGAGGTACCGGTTGCTCGTCATCACCACGCACTCGGTGCGGCCCGCCGTCACCCGCCGCCCGTGCTTGAGCTCGCGCTCGAACAGCACGTTGAGGATGGAGCGCAGCAACATGTCCCGGCCGTCGAAGACCTCGTCCAGGAAGGCGTGCTGCGAGCCCAGCATGCCCTCGTCGGTGAGGTACTCCGTGCGCCCCGTCTCCGTCAGGACCTTGAAGTCCACCGGCCCCAGCAGGTCCGTCTGCACGGTGGACTCCGCGAGTTGCTTGGAGAAGAGCGACGGCAGCCCCGTCTTCTCGTCGATGATGCGCCCCAGCACCGCGCTGGCGATGGCGCTCTTCGCCGTTCCCGGCGGCCCCACCACCAGCACGTGCTCCCGGCTCAGGAGCGCCAGCTCGAGCTGCGTGAAGAGCGTCTCCCGCTCCAGGTAGACGTCCCGCAACTCATTGAAGAAGTGGCGAAAGGCCCGGGCGGCCTGGAGGTACGTCGTCGGCTGTGATTGCACGGACTATCCGGAGGCAGCGGGGTTGGCCCCATGCTACCCGCCGCCCTCCGTCTATTTGAAGTGGACCTCGCAGCCGCCATCCGTGCACGTCCGCCCGGCAATCCGGAACCGATAGCGCGCCATGGCTCGGTACACGACGTCCACCAGCTGTCGCAGCCCGGGGACGTAATAGACGTACAACAGCCGCCCCAGGGGATGCCGGCCCAGCGCCCGGACGATGGCCTCTGCGCCCTCCATCACCCGCCCGTCCGCGCGGACCAACTGCATGGCCAGCTCACACCGCTCCGCGCTGATGCCCGGAAAGGCCTCCAGCACGCCCTCGTCCCGGAACGAGCGCAGCTCCGTGCCCCGACCGCCCAGCAGCCGCTGAAACTCGCGGGCCGCGCCGCTGCAGATGCGGCAGTGCCCGTCATAGAGGATCACATCATGTCCCGGGGGTGTCGTCCTCAGCACCATCCGTGTCACCTCCATCCTGGTTCTATGTCAGCGGGAGGCCAGCGTGTCATGCAGATGCGCATGCACCGAGCGCCAGATGTCATGCTGCCGCTCGATGGGGTCCATCAGCTTCATGCCCACCGACGTGGCGGGCGAACTGCCCTGGAAGGCCGAGTACTGGCGCAGTCGCGTTCCACCCGCCCCATCGTCCTCGAAGGCGAAGCGGTTCGTCCCCCTCAGGGGATGTCCGTCCAGCGTGGTGATGTGCACGGTGTTCTTCTCCGGCTCGAGCCGGAACGTCACCGGCGCCCAGACGGGCGGCGGCCCCTTCTCCTCCAGGAACACCTTCGCCCCGTCCGCCAGCGAGCCCGTGGCCGGCTGGAACCGGATGCCCGCCGACTCGAACACAGGACCGGGATTGCGCACGAAGTAGTCCCACGCCACCTCCGGCGCCACGCCCGGCAGGACGCTGGTGTAGTCCGTCAGGGAGGTGGGCGCCCCTTCGAGCGGAGGACTCGGGTCCAGCAGCCGCAGATGTCCTCGCGCGTAGGCGTCCACCACCGTCCCGCTCCCCATCACCAGGCTCGCGGCGGCGGCCTCGGACTGGGCGACCGTCAACGCCCCCTGCTTCATCTGCTCACGCACGTTGCCGGTGGGGCGCGGAGGAAAAGCGCCCCCCACCGCGAAGTCGAAGTCGTTCGGTGCCCCCGTCATGGGTCCGCACCGGGGCCCCACCACCGGGGAGCCACCGCCCGAGACCGGGCCCCGGAAGACCTCCAGCGTGCTGGCCTCCTGCCTGGAAGACGCGGCCTGCGCCTTCCGTGAGACCGGCGAGTCGACGGGGAGCGCCCCGGGCTCGGGCTCGATGTTCAGCGGGAGGGCGGACGACTGCTGGGACAGGACTCGGGACATGCGGACACCTCGCACGACTGCGTGGAGCCGCCCCCCGTTGCAGCCCCCTCACCCACCCTTCCCCCAGTGTCCTCGGCCGGTTGCGCCACCGCCGCGTCCCGCTTCGCACACGCCCATCCGTCGTTCTGGAAAGCCCTGCGGCACGAGCCCGCAATGAGAAAGGGCCGGCCCCCCGCGTGGCGGAGGCACCGGCCCTTCTGACTCAACGCACGGGCCTCACGACCCTGGCGTCACGACTGGCGGAACTCGGCGTCCACCACGTCGTCCTTCTTCGCGCCCGGCTGCGCGCCAGGAGCAGCACCCGGAGGCGGCTCGCCGCCCGGCGCCCCACCCGTCGCCTTGTACATCTCCTCGGCGGCCTTGTAGCTGGCGGCCTGGAGCTTCTCGAGCGCGGACTTGATGGCGTCCTTGTCCTGGCCCTCGCGGACCTTGTTGAGCTCCGCCACCGCGTCCTCGAGGCTCTTCGCCACATCCGCGGAGAGCTTCTCCTTGTTCTCCTTGATGAGCTTCTCGGCCGCGTAGGCCTGGGCCTCCGCCTGGTTCTTCAGCTCCACCAGCTCACGACGGTCCTTGTCGGCCGCCTCGTTCTCGCGGGCCGCGGCGACCATCTTCTCCACCTCGTCCTTCGCCAGACCCGAGGAGTGGGTGATGGTGACCTTCTGCTCCTTGCCCGTGGCCTTGTCCTTCGCGCTGACGTTCAGGATGCCGTTGGCGTCCAGGTCGAACGTCACCTCGATCTGCGGCACGCCACGCGGCGCCGGGGGCAGGCCCGTCAGGTGGAAGCGGCCCAGGCTCCGGTTGTCCGTCGCCATCTCGCGCTCACCCTGGAGCACGTGGATCTCCACCTGCGACTGGCCATCCGCGGCCGTGGAGAACGTCTCCGACTTGCGCGTGGGGATGGTGGTGTTGCGCTCGATGAGCTTGGTCATCACCCCGCCCAGCGTCTCCACGCCCAGCGACAGCGGCGTCACGTCCAGCAGGAGGATGTCCTTCACCTCGCCGGAGAGCACGCCCGCCTGCACCGCGGCGCCCACCGCCACGACCTCGTCCGGGTTCACCGAGCGGTTCGGCTCCTTGCCGAACAGCCGCTTCACCGCCTCCTGCACCTTCGGGATGCGCGTGGTGCCACCCACGAGCACGACCTCGTTGAGGTCCTTCAGGTCCAGGCCGGAGTCCTTGAGGCACTTGCGGCACGGCTCCAGCGAGCGCTCGATGAGGTCGTCGATCATCGCCTCGAACTTGGCGCGCGTGAGCTTGACGTTCAGGTGCTTGGGACCGGACGCGTCCGCCGTGAGGAACGGCAGGTTGATGTCCGTCTCCGTCGCGCTCGACAGCTCGATCTTCGCCTTCTCCGCCGCCTCCTTCAGACGCTGGAGCACCATCTTGTCCTTGGTGACATCCAGGCCCGTGTCCTTCTTGAACTCGGCGATGAGCCAATCCATGATCCGCAGGTCGATGTTGTCACCGCCCAGGTGCGTATCACCGTTGGTCGCGAGCACGTCGACGACGCTCTCGCCCACCTCCAGGATGGAGACGTCGAACGTGCCGCCGCCGAAGTCGTAGACGGCGATCTTCTCGTCCTTCTTCTTGTCCAGGCCGTACGCCAGGGCCGCCGCCGTCGGCTCGTTCACGATGCGCCGCACCGTGAGGCCCGCGATCTCACCCGCGTCCTTCGTCGCCTGGCGCTGGGCGTCGTTGAAGTACGCCGGGACGGTGATGACCGCCTCCGTCACCTTCTCACCCAGGTAGTTCTCGGCGGCCCGCTTCAGCTTCAGCAGCACCTGCGCGCTGATCTCCGGCGCGCTGAACTGCTTGCCGTCCAGGTCCACGCGCGCGTCGCCATTGGGGCCACGGGCGACCTTGTACGGAACCAGCTTGGCCTCCTCGGAGACCTCGTCCGCACGGCGGCCCATGAAGCGCTTGATGGAGTAGATGGTGCGCTCGGGGTTCGTGATGGCCTGACGCTTCGCCACCTGGCCGACCAGGCGCTCGCCATCCTTCGTGAACGCGACCACCGAGGGCGTGATGCGGCTGCCTTCCTCGTTGACGATGACCTTGGGCTCGCGACCCTCCATGATCGCCACCACGCTGTTCGTGGTGCCCAGGTCGATCCCAATAATCTTGCCCACGGTTCGTATCCTCCGGAAATGACTGCGTTTTCTTCAAAAGCTCCTGATGTACGCCCAACGTAACCACCCACCCCCGGGTGTCAAACCAGGCAGTGGTGTCGGCTCCTCACGCCTCAAGGTGGTGCTCCTGGGTGCGTAGCGCAGTGCGCATGAGCCCGCTTGCCGCGTCACGCCATCGCCACCTTCACGCCACGGGTGCGTAACCCGCTCTACACCCCCGTCACCCCCAGGTAGCAACCGGCCAGCCTTTGGCACAGCAACCAACGTTGCAACCCCCTGGAATGACATGCTTGCCTGCCTGCTGACGCCCCGCGTCACCGGTTGGCAATGAAAGTGCACAGTACGGCCAGCGTCGATGTCGGGTCCCCCCACCCGCACCTACCCTGGAGCATGTCCTCATGCTGGTTCAGCCCCTGCGCTCTCCGGACCTCCGCCGCGCCCCCTCGGCGGATGTCTCCGTCGAACCCAAGGTCGCGGTGCTGCTCAACGCCAACGCCCGGAAGGTGGACGCGCGGGTGGTGAAGTCCCTGTCGCACGTGGTGCCGGAGCAGGACCTGTTCCTGTCGCGCTCGGAGCTGGACGGGCGCCGCATCGCGCAGACGGTGCTCGAGCGGGGCTACCCCATGGTGTTCACCGGCGGCGGGGACGGGACGTTCATGGGCTTCGTGAACGAGGTCCTCCAGCAGGTGGGCCCCCGAGGCCGCTTCGCCGGCCAGCCGGTGCCCCGCTTCGGCATCCTCAAGCTCGGCACGGGCAACGGCATCGCCAACCACGTCAACGCCTCCGGCACCCGGGGCGACGGCATCCTGAACGACGTGCTGCGCGCCCGCACGGGCGAGGTGCCCGGCTTCCGCCCCATGGACCTGCTGATGGTGGACGGGCAGCGCGCGCCGTTCGCCGGTCTGGGCGTGGATGGCAAGGTGCTCAACGACTACATCTGGGTGAAGGAGAACCTGGGCAAGGGGCTCTTCAAGAGCGTGCTCACGGGCAGCGGGGGCTACTTCTCCGCCGTGGCCTGCAAGACGGTGCCGCACTACCTGACGCACTCGACCTGGGTGGAGTGCGAGGTCGTCAACGGCCCGTCCAGCGAGGCCTACCGCCTGGGCCCGGATGGCCAGCCCATGGGTGCGCCGGTGGCGCCGGGCGACGTGCTCTTCCGAGGGAAGCTGATGATGGCGGCGGCGGGCACCATGCCCTTCTACGGCTATGGCCTGCGCATGTTCCCCTTCTCGTGCGGCCGTCGCGGCTTCATGCAGCTGCGCCTGGGCCAGGTGACGCCCACGCAGGTGCTGGCGAACCTGCCGCGCATGTGGGCCGGCCGCTGGTTCCCGGAGGGCCTGCAGGACTTCCACGTCCGCGAGGCCACCATCCGCTTCGCGCGCCCCATGCCCTTCCAGGTCGGCGGCGACGCGGCCGGCTACCGCGACCAGGTCCACCTGTCCGTCGCGCCCGAGTCCATCGAGCTGGTCGACTTCAACGGCGCGCTGAACTAGGCGTCGCGTCGGCATCTCGAACGCGCCCTTCCGAGGGGCGCGACTCCGGGGCACCACCGCCTTCACGTCGCCCGGGGTCCTGGGCGGCGCAGCCAAGGCGAAGAGCATGCAGCGAGGCGCCCCGGACGAACCGAGGCGCTCCTAGACATGCGTCGTGACGTGAATCAGCCGCGGTCGCGAGAGGCAGGGGGCTTCTCACCCGGCTCCTTGCGGCGGCCCACCAGGAACGCGTAGCTGACGCTGGCCTTGCCGTTGCTCTCGCGGTGCAGCGCCAGCTCCTCGCGCAGCGACGAGGCCTGGGGCCCCGACGTCGGACGCAGGCTGGCCTCCACCTCGCGGTAATAGTCGTCGAGCTCCGTGTCGTGCAGCGTCTCGGCCGACTCCGGCTCGAACCCGCCCATCTCCAGCGACATGAGCAGCTCGCGCGGCAGGAGCAGCGGCGCGCCCAGGCGGCGCTCCCACAATTCGGCGGCGGCCTTGGGGACCACGCGCCCCACCCTCGCGGGGAAGGTCATGCCCAAACGCCCGCGCTTGGCGAGCAGGGGGCGCAGGACGGACATCGTCCCCTTCAGCGTGTAGAGCACCCGTCCAGGGATGAGGATGGCGTCGAAGGCGCCGTCCGGCAGTCCGAGCGAATCCAGGGCCACGCCCCGGACCTCGATTCGATCGCCGAGGCCCTGGTTGCGGACCCGCTCCCGAGCGGAGGCGACGTGAGACTCGTCCGTGTCGCCGGCCATGACGGTGCAGCCCATCTCCCGGGCCAGGACCAGGGCTGCGCTGGCATCCGGGCCGCACCCGAGCACCAGCACCTGCGAGCCCGGCTCCAGCATGGCCACCTTGGCGAACCGCCGAGTCACGTCGTCCGAGCTGAACGCGCGCCGGGCGTCCGCGGGGTGGTACAGCGGAAAGGGCTCTGCCGGGCTCATGGACTCCTCATATACCCAACCCCGACCGGACTTCCAGAGACGGACGCGGGGGCCCCACCCGAGGGGAGCCCCGACCCGGGGAACCCGGTGTCACAGGTGATAGATGACGCGCGGGTCCTTGTGGAGCAGCTCGTAGATGGCGCGCCGCTGCTCCTCCGACAGCAGGTACACCGACACGCTCAGCGAGACATAGGTGCCCTTGCTGCTGGGCTGCTCGTGGATGGAGTCCGGGGAGATCTCCGTGCCCATGGCCCGGCGGAACAAATCCCGGACGTGCTCCGCGAAGCCAGGGCCCTGCTTGCCCATCACCTTGAAGGTGTAGACCGAGGGGTACTCGATGAGGGGCTTCTTCTCCCCTTCCTCCGGGGGCGCGTCTCCAGGTCCGTCCTTCGTCATGACACGTCTCTATCGCTTGGGCACCCCAGGTGCCTAGAGCAGGTTGGCGGCGAGCTCGGCCAGGGCGCTGCGCTCACCCTTGGCCATCGAGATGTGCGCGGCGATCTTCTCGCTCTTGAAGCGATTGACCACGTGCACCAGGCCGTTGTTGGTCGAATCCACGTAGGGGTTGTCGATCTGAAACGGGTCCCCCGTGAGGATGATCTTCGTGTTGTCACCCACGCGGGTGATGATGGTCTTCACCTCGTGGGGCGTGAGGTTCTGTGCCTCGTCCACGATGATGAACTGGTTGGGGATGCTGCGGCCACGGATGTACGTGAGCGGCTCGATCTCCATCAGCCCCAGGTCCAACAGCTCGTGGTAGCCGCGGCCGGCCTTCTTGTCCGCGCGGCTCAAGTTCATCAGGAACTCCACGTTGTCGAAGATGGGCTGCATCCAGGGGTTGAGCTTCTCCTCGACGCTGCCGGGCAAGTAGCCGATGTCGCGCCCCAGTGGGAAGATGGGCCGGCTCACCAGGAGCTTCTGGTAGAGGTTCTCCTCGGTCACCTTCTGCAGGCCCGCGGCGATGGCCAGCAGCGTCTTGCCCGTGCCCGCCTTCCCGACGATGGTCACCAGCTTGATGTCGTCGTTGAGCAGCAGGTCCAGGCAGAAGGCCTGCTCCATGTTGCGCGGGCGGATGCCCCAGGTGCCTTCCTTGCTCTGACGCAGGAGCGGCACCAGCCGGTTCTTGAGCCCGTGCAGCCGGCCCATGGCGGTGTGGGACGGGTTCGTCTCATCCTTGAGCAGCACGAGCTGGTTGGGGAAGAGCGTGTCCACGTCCGGCAGCTCCACCTCGGCGCCGGGCTTGTACATCTGGTCCACCAGCTCCTTGGGGACCAGCCGCTCGGTGAAGCCGGTGTACAGCTCCGTGATTTCGACCCGCTCGGTGTCGTAGTCCTGGGCGATGAGGCCCAGGGCGTCCGCGCGGATGCGCAGGTTGGTGTCCTTGGTGATGAAGACGGCCTGGGTGTCCGGCTCCTGCTCCATCAGGTCGATGGCCACCGCGAGGATGCGGTTGTCCATCAGGTTGCTGTCCGCCATGGACAGCGGCAGCTCACGGTCCGTGAAGGACACCCGCAGCATGCCGCCCCGAGGCAAGGGCACGCCCTCCTTCAGCGAGCCCTCCGCGCGGAAACCGTCCAGGTAGCGGGCCACGAGGCGGGCGTTGCGGCCCAGCTCGGAGAGGTCGCGCTTGAACTGGTCGATCTCCTCGATGACGTAGATGGGGATGATGACGTTGTTGTCCTCGAAGCCGTAGATGCTGCGCGGATCATGCAGGAGGACGTTCGTGTCGAGGATGAAGTTCTTTCGCATCGTGGGTTCGCGCGACCTGAGGGGTACGGGTGCGACCGCTGGTGACCATGCGACGTGGCTGTGCCTGACGCCCACTCCAATATACGCAGCGGCTCCGACGGAAGCAGCCGTGTTCGAGCACCGTTGCGGGCTGTTCGAAACCCCACGCCCCGCACCAGTCCTCCCAGTGAAGCGTTCGCCGCGAGGGGCCGTGACCTGGCCGACACTCCGGGGGCGGACGGCTCAGTGGGCCAGCCCGGGGGCGAGCGGATCATACCCGAGCAGCTCCGCCAGTCGCTCGGGGGGAGGCCCCGGGGGCATGCGCTGCCAGGGGAAGCGCTGCTGGAGCGCCTCCTCGTCGAGCGTGAGCGGCTGTCGTCCGGTCTGCTCGCGCGCCTCGGCCCAGCCCTTCGCGTCGAACGTGCGGATCAACCGGCGGCTCAAGGGCGCGAGCATGGGCATGGGGGTGAAGGGAATCGGCTGGCCCTCGGCGTCGTGGAGGCAGCCCAGCTCCACGGCCCACGCGAGCAGCCAGCGAGGGCGCCCTCGTCCCGCGTCGCGCATGGCGAGGAAGCGGCCCTGGGCGGCGCCATCCACGAAGAGGAAGCGCCGGTCATAGACGCTGGCGGCGGCGAAGGTGGAGGGCGTGAGGGCCAGCGCCTCCGCGCCGATGCGGCGGGCCATGAGCATGAGCACTTCGAGCAGCTGCGCGGAGAGCGCGAGCCCGGGGTGGCTCTGTCCTGGCAGCGGAGGGCGGTGCCAGTCGAAGGGGCGCCCCGGGTTCTGGAGCAGGAGCGCGTCCACGTAGAGCAACGGCGCGGTGGCGAGCGCGTCGCCCAGGCCCACTTCGGCGCCGGTGGCCATGCGCAGGGAGAGGTCGGCAACGGGGGCGTAGAAGCGGCGGCTCCAGAGGATGACGCGGGGGCGGAAGGGGTCCTCTCCCTGGACGCGCAGCTCGACGGGGCCCACGCGCTCCTCGGCGCGTTGGATGAGGCCGTAGGCGCGCAGGACCCGCTCGAGGCCCGGGTGGCTGTAGGTGCCAAAGAGCAGGCCGACACGGGCCTTCTGCGTATCACCCAGGCCGAGGTCCTCGAGGGAGAGTTCCTCGACTTCGGGCGCGGCCAGGTCCGCCCCGCTCAGGTGCTGATAGATGCGGCGGAAGCGGGGGTTGATGGGCAGCGTCCGAGGCATGGGCGTCCTCACTCAGTCGTAGCGGATGTCGACGATGGACAGCTCGATTTCACCGCGGGGGCGGCGAACCTCCACGGTGTCGCCCACGCCCTTGCGCAGGAGGGCGCGTCCAATGGGTGACTCCACGCTGATGCGGCCTCCGGCGGCGTCGATCTCGTCGGACCCGACAATCTGGTACGTGGTGCGTTGGCCGTCCTCGTCCTCCAGGGTGACGGTGGCGCCGAAGTAGACGTGTGCACGGTCGGTCTGTTCAGCAGGCGTGACGATGGTGGCGGTGTCCAGGCGGCGCTGGAGGAAGCGGATGCGGCGGTCGATTTCGCGCAGGCGCTTCTTGCCGTAGATGTACTCGGCGTTCTCGGAGCGGTCGCCCTGGGCGGCGGCGGCGGAGACCTCGGCGGTGACCTTGGGGCGCTCCTCGTTGAGCAGGCGGATGAGCTCCCGGTGCATCCGCTCGGCACCCGAGCGGGTGAGGTAGCGACGGAACGGGGCCTTCTCCTCGCCGTCCTCGGCCTCCAGCTCATCGTGTTCATCTGGGGGGAGGGCCTGGGACATGGGGCTTGTATACCGCCGATGGCTGACGGAGATGGGGGCCGAGGGGCCAGGTGTCCCCGAAGTGACGAGCGCGCCACTGTCAGGAAGCCGGACGTGCGCTCGCCAGTGGAAAGCGCGCAGGAGTGCTGGTAGGAAGCGCCTGCCTCCGCGGCCCGGGAGGGCTGGCCGAGGATTTTGGACAAAAGAATAGTGCGAGTCGCTAGCTCAGATGGTAGAGCACCGGCCTTTTAAGCCGAGGGTCGGGGGTTCGATCCCCCCGCGACTCATGAAGTGACGACGTCCCCGTCGTCTAGAGGCCCAGGACGCTGGCCTTTCAAGCCGGTAACACGGGTTCGAATCCCGTCGGGGACACTGAAGAAGAACGGGGTTGGACAGTTCACACTGTCCAACCCCGTTCGCTTTTGCGGCCACAGGGTTCCGGACAGGTATCTTTCGCCGTGCTCTTCATCTTTCCGTCGAACCCGGTTGCGCCTCGATTCGTGGACGAACACTTCGCGCCCGAAGCCATGGCCGCGCGTGCCGCCGGTCACTCGGTGGCCGTCGTGGATCACGATGCGCTGTGCAGCGGAGCCACCGAAGAGGCCGTGCGGTGGATACCTCTCTCTGACGAAGGCGCACAGACGAACCCCGCCCTGTATCGCGGATGGATGCTCACGGTGCGGCAGTACACCGGCTTCGCCGCCGCCACTGCGCAACGAGGGGTGACGCTGCTGACCTCCCCTTCGAGCTTCGAGCACGCCCACTGGCTCCCTCGCTGGTACGACGCATTGAGTGCGCTCACTCCACGCTCTGTCTGGACCGAGGGGCCGGACCTGGATGCATTCGAGGCCTGTTGCTCGCGACTGGGCTCGGGTCCCGCCGTGCTGCGCGACCATGTGAAGTCGCTCAAGCACCACTGGGCAGAAGCCGCGTACATCCCAGACGTCGCCAACCTTCCAGCGGCCCGAGCCGTGGCCCGCAGGTTCCTGGAGCTGCGCGGCGAGGACTTCGCGGGCGGGCTCGTCGCCCGAGCCTTCGAGCAGTTCACCACCACGGAGGCCAGGACGTGGTGGGTCCAGGGCCGGTGCGTCCTCGTCACCGCGCATCCCGATACACCCGGCGACCTCCCAACCGGTGCTGACCTCCAATCCGTTGCCCCCACCGTGGCAGCACTCGGTTTGCCGTTCGTCACGGTCGACCTCGTGCTGCGCGCGGATGGAGTCTGGCGCATCGTCGAGTTGGGAGACGGACAGGTCAGCGATCGCCCGAAGAGCACTCCGCCAGAGACATTCATCGAGGCAATCACAGGCGCCTTCGGGACCTGAGCCGGAGTGTCAGTCCTGTCCCAACGTGCGGAACACGGCGGGCAACTCTTGCTCACCCAGCCCCGCGCCGAGGGCTCGCCGGTAGTTCTCCAGCAACTCTCGTGGGAAGCGGGTGCTGATTCGCGCATCGCTGCTCAGTCGAACAATGTGCTCGAGGGCGGCGACGTGGGTGTTCAGGCTGCACTGGTCGCCTGTGAAGTCATTGCGTTCAACCATTCCCTGAGCGGCATCGGCGGTGACGGAAATCAATCCGAGGAACGAGCCCTTCTGGGCGAAGAACAACTTCGGGTCCAACCCCTCCGCCTTGCACATGGCAGCAGCATGGAGAACCGCCAGGGTGCCACCGTAGTACGCCTCGAGAATCGCGCAGTCGAGCGTCGCCGCCGAACCAATCTTTTCGTCGACATAGACAGCATTCTTCGCAATCGAATGGAGCGTCTCCACGTGTCGCTCGAAGACGGCTTTCGAACCCGCGTAGAACACCGTCGCGTACTCCGTGGCCACGAACGCGGGATACGCGAGTATCGCCGCATCCAGGTAGTCCACGCCGTGCGCGCTCGCCCACTCCAGACCACTCCGCGCATCCGCCGGAGACCCACTGGTGAGCTGCACAATCGTCTTCCCTGCGAGCGCCGCTGAGATGCCCGGCGAGGAGAACAGCTCGGCACAAGCAGCGTAGTTGGACAGCGAGACGACGACGAGCTCACGGCCCGCGACCGCCTCATTCAACTTCTCGAACGCCAGCGTTCCGCGGCCCACGGCCTTCGCCTTGGAGTAGGTCCTGTTCCAGACCGCGACCTCATGCCCCGCCGCGGCGAACGCTCGCGCCAGCGCGGTTCCCATGAGGCCACTGCCAATCACCGCCAGCTTCGTCGGACGCGTCGATGTCATCGGTCATCCCCAGGTGTGTCGTTCAAGCGCCGCACATGGATGCGGTGCGGCGCGAGTAGACCACAGGCCCGGGACCATCCGACGCGGGCGAACAGCCCGTCACGCGGCTCGGCGCTGCGGCGCACGCGACTGCTGGATGGCATCCAACAGACTCCGACTCGTCTCGCGATAATCGAAGGAACGCACGGCCCGCTCACGCGCGGCGCGCGACATCCGCTCACGCAACGCCGTGTCCTGCCCAAGCCACAGGAAGGCCTTCGCCAACCCCTCCTCATCGCCCTGCCCCACCAGCAGCCCATCCGTCCCGTCGGAGATCATGTCCGGCGTTCCACCAATGATGGAGCAGACCGCGGGCACGCCACACGACATGGCCTCCATCACCGCGACGGGCGAGGCCTCGCCAAGCCCCGTGCTGGACAACACGAAGGCATCCGCCCCCTGCAGCAACTCGATGACGGCCGCTTCACTGAGCGGTCCCACCAGGTCCACGTGCGCCTGCAATCCGAATCGGGCGATGGATTGACGGATCTCCTCCTCGTGAGGCCCTCGCCCTCCCAACGTCAGATGCGCGCGCAGCCCCCGGTCCAATGCCTTGCGAAGCCCGGCAAAGGTATGCACGTGCCCCTTGCAGAGATTGAGTCGTCCAATCGAAGCCAGGTGAAGACCGCGGGGCGACTCCGCGCGCTTCGCCGGAGGGAGGAAGCGATCCGTGTCCACGCCCATCCACAAGGTATAGGTCCGCTCGGGGGGCAACCCCACGGACTCGATGAGCTCGCGCTGCATCGGGCGCGCGGCGGCGGCCACGAACGTGGCATCCCAGGCCTTGGCGGCGTGGTCCGTCCCATACACAGGCAAATCCCCGTGGAGATGGAAGCTGTAGCGCGGCCCACCCAGGATTCTGCAGAGCGCGAGCACATGCGCGGCATCCGCGGCCGAGTGGCCATGCACGTGGTCCAGCTTCCGCTCCCGCGCGTGGTGCAGGAAGTCCACCGCGCAGGCCAGCATCCCCAACGCACGGGCCTTCTGCTTCACGTTGACCGAGAGCTTGGAGACGTACGTGAGCGCCTGGGCCATGCCCGGGAAGTCCCTTGGAGAGACCAGCGCCGACGAGAGCCTCGGCGGAAAGAGATACGTGGTTTCGGAGGCCGCGCGCTCGGCCCACTCGTGGGGACACTCCTCCACCGGGCGCCGCGTCGAGAAGACATGCACCTCCACGCCCATGGCGCGCAGGGCGGTGATCTCCCGCCAGAAGAAGGCGTGGGTCTGCGTGGGGAACTCCGGGATGAGCATTCCCAGACGGAAAGGGGCGGCGGTCATGGCCTGTGTTCTATCCAAACGCTTGCGGGCGATGGGCCACCCTAGGCCAACAGGCCGACAGAGGTAAGAAAGTGGGCACTACAATCCAACCCCAGACGGTCCCTCCCTCTCTCCTCATGAGAGCCAGGGTAGGTCTTGGCAGCCCCACCCCAGACATCTCCATTCGAAGCCCTCCAGCCAGACTGAGAATTTCCTCCATCCTCTTCGTTGGGCTTTCGAACCCATGACGGTTTCAACGCCAACAAAGGCGGACCGGCGGTGGCTACTCCGTGAGCGACTCCGGCGACGCCAGCCCATGTGGCCCCGGCAATCCCAATCAGCCCCCCTGCGAGCGGGCCGAATCGACCGCGCATCCCAGCCGATGACGTGGAAAAGCCCAGCTCCCACGAAGGAGCTGGGCTTCTTTCCTCCCGGACGGCCACGGGCCGCCAGCAGGCGAACCGCTCAGGACTGGGGGAAGACCTTCGCGAAGAAGTTCTCCATGCGGGACTTCTCGGGCTCCAGGGTGTTGGCGGGCGAGGCCACGCTCGTGCCCAACCCGGCGGCCGGACGCAGACCCGCCGCGATGCCCGGCTTGATGTGGTGACGCAGGTCCACCGCCACGTCCGTCTTCAGGTGCGTGCCCACACCCGCGGCGGCATTCACGTCCGCCGACTGCTTGAAGAACCCATTCTCCAAGCCAATCTTGCCGCCCGCCTGCGCCGCCGCGCCCGCCACCACGCCGCCCGTGACGGAGCCGTGCAGCCGGCCCAGGTGCCCGCCCGCCGTGCCGTACGCACCCGCCGTGGCCGCCGCGCCCACCTGACCGGAGAGCATCGCCGTGGCCGTCCTCGGGTCCAGGCTCGCCACGCCCTCGGCGTACGCCGTCGCCGAAGCCTTCGCCTCGCCCTTCACGTAGCCACCCACGTGCCGGTTGAAGTCGTGGCTCGCGCTCGCCGTCACGCCCACGCCGGTCTCCGCCTTGCCCGTCAGCGCGGCCGTGTACGCGTGCTCGTTCCGGTCGTACGACAGCCCCGCCTGGCCCTGCGCCTTGAAGCTGTTCGCCTCACCCGAAATCTGCCCGGTCGTCACGCCGAACCGGCCCGCGTGCGTCTTCTGCA
Organism: Myxococcus guangdongensis; assembly: GCF_024198255.1. NCBI lineage: Bacteria > Pseudomonadati > Myxococcota > Myxococcia > Myxococcales > Myxococcaceae > Myxococcus > Myxococcus guangdongensis. Next base: position 169,389 of record NZ_JAJVKW010000004.1, on the reverse strand, counting down.
GCTCGAACGCCGCGTTGGGCCCGTTCACCTCGCCCTGCGCCGAGTAGTGGTGCACGCCCGGAGCGTCGTAGCGGGTGGTCGAGGCCTGCACCGAGCCCGTGCCACCGCTCAGCGAACCCCCACCGAAGGTGTCCTTCTGGAACGTCTTGCCAGGCCGATCGACCAGCATGTTCGGCTGCGCGCCCGCCGGCGCCGTGAGCTTGTTGTCCCCACCGCTCACCATGATGTCCGAGGCCTGGCCCGTCGTCTTCTCGTAGGGGCTGTAGGAAGGCTGGCCCTCCAGCATGCCCGGGTGCTTCAGCGGCTTGGGCTCCACCGAGGGCTGCGCGCCCACCGCGGGCTTCGTCACCTGCGAGGACGGCGCCGAGGCCGGCAGCGTGTTCGCCCGCCCCAGCGGCTTGGGCTGCGACACCTTCGGGGTGGAGGAGGACGGCAGCGTGTTGGAGCGGGGCAGCTTCTTACCGATGCGGGGGGACATGGGAGGCTCCTTCGAAGTACGGCGGTTGGGGTCGTGCCAGCGATGCCTCTCCCCATTGCACCCGACATGCCATGCCCAGGTCACGTCACATGGACGTGCCGCCCTCCTGATTTCAGTCAGTTGGCCACTGTGCCCTTCCCTCGCCCCCGCGTCCCCTGATGACGGGAGTCATCAGCCCCATGACAGCGGTCATCGCCTCGTGTCGCCGTGAGCCCCTCCGCTACTCGGCGCAGTCCTTGTCGTAGTTCACCTCCCGCTTCTCGATGACCTTGTCCTCCTCGACCAGCCTCTGCCCGTCCCACTTCACGACGGTGCGCGTGGTGTCGCTCGGCAGGAAGTTGCACGCGGCCCCCACCGGGTAGGTGCAGCGCCGGGTCACCACGAAGGCCGTCTTGCGCGAGGGCTCCAGCGTCGTGTCGCAGCCCTGCATCCCCATGCCCGTCGGGGAGTGCTCGTCCTCCATGCTCACCTTGCCCAGGTACTTGCCCGTCGCGTCGCGCGCCACCACGTCCAGCCACAGCACCACGCGGCCATCGCCCAACGACACCGGCGGCTTCAACTCGGACACGATGCGCGTCAGCGTCACGCCACTGAACCCCACCTTCAACATCGCCGTGTCCTGAAGCTCGCGCCCGGCCCCCGTCTCCTTCCACTTCGGACACGCGGACACCGCCTGCGTCACCGGCCGCTCGTAGACGAACGGGTGATACGCCTTCAACAAGCGGCGCTGCACCACGGACTCGTCACTCCGACAGAACCCCAGCAACACGACCTCGAACCCTGGGTTGAGCCCCGGCACCGAGCCGCTCGACACCGTCTTCGGGAAACCCTCCGCCAGCACCAGCGCCTTCGCGACCAGCTCCCGCTCCGACTCCCACTTCGCCAGGGACACCTTCGCGGCCTCCGCGTCCTTGCCTCCTCCCCAGATGACCGCCACGAACTCCCCGCCCGACACCTCCGGGGCCGGCGTGGATGCGACAACGGGAGTCGCGGAGAGCAGCACGAACGGGACGACGAAACGCATGGAGTTCCCCCTTCACACGAGGGGACTCCCTCGCTCGCGCCCGAGCCTACTCCAGCGCGCCAGAAACACACTGACACAAAGAGTCCGTCAGACTTCACATGTCCCAGAGTCACTCAGGCCCGAATAAATCTGGATTCAAGCCTGACCGGGACGACGAGAGAACGCGCCCGGAAGACGTGTGCCATCCGGCACGCGGAAGTCGAGAGGAGACACCGTGATGAGTCATCGAACGATTCGGAGCATTTTTGTTGCCGGCGCACTGGCGCTGGTCGGCTGCCAGGGAATGGACGAGAAGGAGGAGAAGGCGGACGGAAGTCTTTCGTCCCAGGAGCAGGGACTGACCTGCACCAGCCTCATCCCCGTGATGTCGGGGAACAACGTCCCCTCGGGCGTCGCATCTGCCTCGAGCATGTATGACCCCAGCTATCAGCCATGGCTCGGGTTCGACAACTCCGCGAGCTTCTGGCTATCGACCCGAGGACAGACACCCGCGTGGCTGGCCTATGAGTTTCCGACCACCACCCGGCCCGTGCAGCGATACGCCGTCACCTACGGCAACGGCACCATCACCTCCCGCGCTCCGAAGAACTGGACGCTGGAGGCCTACAACGGCCTGGGCTGGACCATCCTGGACACCCGGACCAACCAGACGGGCTGGGCCGGTCACGAGCGACGCGAGTTCGCCGTCGCCAACCCCGGCGCGTACAGGGCTTATCGCATCAACGTGACGGATGACAATGACGTGCGCAGCACGGGCAATGTCGTGGTCTCCATCTCACGGCTGGAGCTCTACAACTGCGACCCCATCCCTCTCACGCCCTCACTGTGGACGCGGACCCACGGAGCACCGGGAGGCTTCAGCCGCATCCATGACCTGGCGGGAGACTCGGCGGGCCGCACCTACTCCACCGGCATGACCAGCGTGGGCCTGGCGGGTCAGCCCGCGGTGGGCGTCATGGACGCGTTCCTCACGGCGCGCGACTGGAATGGCAATGTGGTGTTTCACAAGCAGATCGGCGCGCCCGGCACCGCCACGCTGGGCTACGGCGTGGCGCGAAACCGTCTGTTCGAGGAGATCTACGTCGCGGGCTGGACGGGGGGCTCCCTGGACGGCAATCCGCCCATCTCAGGGTCGACGGCGTTCCTGATGCGCTATCGATACACCGGCGTCCACGGCTGGACGCGACAGATTGGCGTCGCGGGTGCCCAGACGGAGGCCTACGGCGTCGCGGTGGATGCCAATGACAATGCATTCCTGGTGGGTCTGACGAATGGTGGCCTGGATGGAAACACGCGCATCGGGAGCTATGACGCCTTCGTGGTGAAGTACGCCGCGGACGGCACCAAGCTGTGGACGCGTCAGCTGGGCACTCCCGGCAAGACGACCCATGGTCGACGCGCGGCGGCGGATGCCTCCGGCAATGTCTACGTGTCCGGCTGGACAGACGGCAACCTGGATGGAAACACCCTCACGGGCCCCCAGGATGCCTTCGTCACCAAGTACGACGCGGACGGCGTGAAGCAGTGGACCCGGCTGGCGGGCGCGCCCGGTACGGCGGCCTACCTCTACGCCTCGCAGGTGGACGCGACCGGGAACGTGTATCTCGCGGGCTACTCGGGTGGCGGCATGGATGGCGTGCCCAACGTCATCCCGCAGATCGACGTGTTCGTGGCCCGCTACAGCCCCGCGGGTGTGAAGCAGTGGGTGTGGGAGCTCGACTCGGGCTCCGGCTCCTGGGCCATGGGGCTCCATGTCGACGCGACCGGCATCTACACGACGGGCGGTGGCGTGGCGGACATCACGAAGGTGACGGACACCAGCGGAGGCATGGTCCACAACTACGTGGCGAAGCTGGACTACACCGGCAACCTGCAGTGGATCGTCCAGCAGGAGCCCGCGACGCTCAACAACGCGGCCAAGGACGTGCGCAGCATGGGCGTCGTCGTGGACTTCGCGGGTGATCTCTACGTCGGTGGCTACGTGGACGGCAACTACCAGGGCAACACGCTGCAGGGCGCCCCGGATGCGTTCCTGTCCAAGATTGCCAAGCCCCTCTGAGACATCTCTCCGGGCGTGACACGAAGCGCGTGTGTCAGGCCCACCCGGGTTCCCCCTGAATCAACGTCGCCCGCGGCGAACACCCCCGCGGGCGACCTCAAGGACTCAGCGTGTCCTGGCGTACTCCTCGATGAGCCGCCGCACCCTGGCGGTCTCGGGGTGGGCGGGATAGCGCTTCACGAACGTCCGGTAACGCTCGAGGGCACCATCCATCCGGTTCAGTCGTGCCTGCATGGCCCCGGAGAGGAGCAGACAGCTGGCCTGCTCCGGGACGTTGGAGAGACAGTCCTCGGCGAGCAGGAAGGCATCATGGTCCTTCCCCGCGCGGGACAGTCGCTGGGCCTGGGCGTACAGGCGCGCCGCCTCTTCGTCGCGGGGCGACGCCCCGGGGCTCGGGCCTCTGGCGCGTCGCGCGTCCGCCGAGGCGATTCGCACCTCGAGTTCGCCCTCGTTGTCGGAGACGTCATCATCGAGCAGGCCGCAGCGCATCACCTGGAGACCCCGGACCTTCACCACCTCACGGGTCCCCGACAAGAAGAAGCGCACGGGCGGCGTGCGGAGCGTGTTGCCGAACCTGTCCAACTTCGGCGTGACGCTGCTCGGCGCCCACCCGACGCAAGCCGCGTGGTTCGACGCTCCCCCCGTCCTTCCTCTCAGGAAGACGCCCTCCCCCACGGGGGCCAGGGACACGGTGTACGTCTGTCGGGAATCCAGACCGCGGAGCTCGAACCCGTCGAGGGCGGAGACACGCATGGGCTCCGGATGGAAGACGAAGCGCCGCTCGACGCGCTCGCGTGAATCCCTGAGCGACACCCCTTGTTGCGGAAGGTCCGCCTTGATGGGCTCGCCCACCGTGAACAGGGAGATGGACCGGATGCCCTGGAGCGCCAGGGGACGCGCTGGGACGACTCCCTGCCGTTGAGCGGCAGGGATGGCATCACCACCCAGCAAGTAGAAGATGGGCTGGCCCAGGTGCGCATCCGGCTCCAGGACGGCGCGCTGCCCCAGCCCCGCCGAGTAGGCCGGCTCCCAGAGGGAGTAGGTGACGGACTCGTCCAGCGGGGAGAAGGCCACCATGTCCACCGGCGCGCGGAAGACATGTCGGCGGGAGTCCAGGCGCAGCGAGGTCGGCTCGCGATACTCCGCGATGGACGCTTCCCGGGGGTCCACGGCGGCCCCTTCGACCTCGGAGGTCGGGTCCGAGGGCTCCGGCGTCTGTGGCACAAACCCTTGTCCGGGGGAGTCCGTGGAGCCGACGTCCCCCAACGGCTCTTGCGGCAGCACGGGCTCCGGCGGCGGAGGCGGCGCGGGTGGAGGCCCCGCATCCAGCACCCAGGGAAGGATGGCCAGCGACACCATGGCCACGAGCCCACAGGCGGCCAGAAGCCACCCACGCGAGGACCGGGCCTCCGGCTCCGGAGGCGTGGCGGGGGCCTCGGACTTGAGCCTCCCGGGCATGCGCGCCGTGGGCACGGCCTCGGTCGGGATGCGGACGGGCTTCGACAGCGCCCGCGTCGGAGCGTGCTGCGTGCCGCGCCAGGCGCTCAGCTCCTCCACGAAGGAGGCCGGCACCGCGAGGTCTCTCCCCTGCTGGAGCAGGTCCTCCCGGAAGAGCTCGCGGACGAGGTACGCCAGGTTCGTCGTGCCGAACCGGGGCGCGAAGGAATGGAGGAACGCGGCCAGCGCGTCGCCGAAGGCGTTCGCGGACTCGTAGCGGAGCGAGGCATCCACGGACAGCGCCCGCATGACAATCTCATTCAGCGCCGCCGGCAGATCCTTGCGCACCTCCCTGGGCGAGGGGAACTCGCCGTGCGCCAGCTTCGACATGACCAGGGCCTCGGTGCCGGAGACCGGAGACTGGCCGCAGAGCATCTCGTACAACACCAGGCCCGTGGCCCAGACATCCGTGCGCGCGTCCACCGCCAGGCCCCGGGCCTGCTCGGGCGAGAAGTAGAGGTACTTGCCTCGGACGATGCCGGGCTCGGTGTGGAAGCTGCTCAGCATTCGCGCCTTGGCGATGCCGAAGTCGACGATCTTGACCTGGCCCTCGTAGCTGATGAGGACGTTGTCGGGGGAGATGTCGCGGTGGACGATGTGCAGGGGCACGCCCTGGTCATCCGTGCGCGAGTGCGCGTAATGCAGCCCCCGGCACATCTCCAAGGCGATGTACGTGGCCAGGGGGATGGGCATCGACGCGAGGCCCGTCTTCGCCGCGCGCCGCAACACGCGGTGCAGCGGCTGTCCATCCACCAGCTCCATGGCCAGGAAGTACTGGCCATCCATCCGACCGAAGTCGAAGACCTGCGCGATGTTCCCGTGGGACAGCGTGGCGGAGATGCGCGCCTCGCTGATGAACATCGCGATGAAGGCCTCGTCGTTCGCGTGCTCCGGGAGCACCTTCTTGATGAGGACCGGCTTGGTGACTCCGGCGGCGCCCACCAGCCGCGCGCGCCACGTCTCCGCCATGCCTCCCCTGCCGAGTTGGGCGAGGAGCTCATAACGTCCGAGGCTCTGCTGCGGCTCCTGGGCCATCGGGTCACCCGTCCTGCACGCTCGAGGCGCATCGAAGTGGCACTTTGCGGGCCACACGATGTCTGTTTGCGCGGCGTCTGGGTAGGGGGATGGCGGCAATCCCAGGTGTGGCACCCACGCCCACCCGCACGACAGTCACCCCCAAAGGCACACACCTGCGCCCACGCGGAAGGGACCGGCGCCTCACGAGGCGCAATGGCAGTCAACGATGGAGGGGTGCGGCATCACACCGGCGCCCGCCCAGGATGACGGGCACCGGCGGAACATCATCGCCCCGACGGATGCCAGGGCACCTCACGACGCTCGAACACTCCGGAGAGCGCCCGAGCATCGCGGTGAATCACTCCGAGTAGGAGTAGCTGTAGACGAGCTGCCAGTTGCGGTTGTAGCGGTGCGTCACGGTGAACCAGCCGCTGTGGCAGCTGCCCGTGTTGCTGGCGGAGTAGCCGTAGACGAAGCCGTTGTTCACGCGCGCCACGAGCTCGGGGGTGCCGGGCTGCTCGCAGGACTGGGTGACGCGGACGGACTGGTAGGCCGCCTCGGCCTTGACCTGCTCCTGGCCCTCGAAGTCATAGATGGAGTGGACCCGGACGGCGGTGAAGTTGCCCAGCTGGGCGCCCTGCGTCGCGGTGGGCTGCGCGAGGAACGCGTTGAGGCTGGCCAGGGCCGCGGCCTCGTTGGTGATGGAGCCGACGACGCGGTGCACGGCGCCGTTCGAGTCGGACAGCGCGGTGCGGATGGCCGCGATGCCACCGGCGCCCTGGTAGACGGACGTGTCGCCCCACGTGAAGCTCAGGGCGGAGCCGACCGTGTACCCGCTCAGCGCGCAGGAGCCGTTGGCGCCGGCGGGCGCCACCAGGATGACCTTGCGCAGACGGTGCTCGGGGTTCAGGAGGGCGACACACTCGTTGCCCGCGACGCCGTCATAGTTGCCGGCGGGCAGCACGGCCTCGACGATGTTGTAGACGCGGAAGTTGGGGTCCGTGGCCTCCTGCTCCTGGGTGGCCTGGACGGGCTCGGGCGTCGGCTCCGCCTCGGGACCGAGGCAACCAACGATGAAGGACGACGCAAGGACGAGGGAAGACAGCCGAAGGGAAGTGCGCATGGGCGCGCAACCTATCATGCGGGATTCAATTGATCCCGCATATTCATGATTTGTTGCAAGGACGATACATGCGGAAAGGGCTGCTCTCACTGGACCTTCCCACTCTACGGACTACGCGGATCCAGGACTTTTTTTCATGTGCCTGTGAAAACAAAAGGCCCCGCCAGCAATGGCAGGGCCTTCTTGCTCCCAATCACATCACTCACGCGCTGAGCGTGAAAGCAACCAGCTCAGGGGAGCCTGAAGACACGCAGGTTCTCCTCGCCCTTGCGCACATAGACCAGGGCATCGTGCGTGGCCTGGTAGAAGAAGCGGTTCTTGACCAGGTCATGCCAGCCGCCGAAGGCGCCCGCCTCCCACTCGGGGGCTTCGCGCAGGGTGCGCGCCTCGGCGTCGACCTCATAGGTGCGGTACTCGAAGGAGCCGTCCCCATCGCGGTCATACCGGAACGCGGCGATGTAGCGATTGAGCGGTGGCACGTGGGCGAAGATCATGCCCTCGAAGTATTCGCTGTAGCAGCGCGCGCGAACGATGTCGCTCTGCAGCGGGATGTCGTTCCACTTCGTGGTGTCCATGTCGTAGGTGATGAGCCTGGGGATGTGCACGTCGCGCGGCTCCTCGTGCCCCGGCGCCGGGAAGCTCACGAGGACGCGGCCTACCCGGACCATCTGCGCGAAGTGCCAGGCGGGCGGCGTGACGACCTCCCACTTCCAGGACTTGTCCTCGATGCCGAAAGACCACCACTGCGAATAGTTGTAGTTCTCCGTGGGGCCGAACATGTAGCGCCCGCGCACCTCGTCGTAGAACGTCCAGCCGGCGCCGCCACCGTAGCCCTTCGAGCCGTCATAGGAGGCTCCCGGCGTGTTGAATGGGTTGTGGCGCGTCCAGGCGCGCGTCTTCAGGCTGTAGCGCCACATGCGGCGGATGCCGGTGGCCACCTCGTCCAGGTCCGGGTTGTAGACGAGCCCGTTGTACGTGTGGCGCGCGGTGGGGTTGCGCGTCGACGCGGCGGGACGGTCCGGGTCGAAGAACTCGTCCGAGTAGACGTCGCTGTCCGGATGCGCCTTGGCGTACGCCTCGGCGGGTGGATAGCCGCTGTACGTGTTGCCCCAGGGGACGTTCGTCCAGTGGGCCGAGTTGTCCGGCAACTGCTCGATGCTCCAGCGCATCTGCGCCATGTCGAAGCGATACAGGCCGTTGTTGGAGCTGTCGGCATGACCTCCGCCGAAGGCCCACCACCGCGCCCTCGGCGCATCCAGCGCGATGCCCGAGTACGCGTTGATGACGCCGGCGAGGCCTTGCGAGCCCAAATCCCTGTAGCCCGGGAGCGCGGCCTTGACGTCCGCGTCGAGCGTGGTGAGCGGCGTCCCCGCGACTTCAATCCAACGGCCCTTGGGAACCAGCGCCCATGACGCCTCGTTCACCAACCCCGTCGAGTCACGTCCGGGCGTCCACACATCTCCCGAGATGGAGCCCGTCTCGGGCCCGCGGCCCCAAGTGAATGGAGGCAGCGGGCGCGGTCCACCATCCGTCGTGGACGAACCACCGTCGGAGCCGGATGGACCCGCGTCGGGAGTACCGCCCGCGTCGGAGCCCGTGCCACCGTCGGCGCTCACGCCCGCGTCGGGATTGGGGTTCCCCTCGGCCGGATCATCCGATGAACAGCCCGTGAGCACGCTCGCGACACCGAGCGCGAGGAAGAGAATCCAAGGTGACGAACGTCGGCCCGGCCGGACTGCTCGCATGCTCCACTCCTCGACAAGATGACTGTGCGCACACGCCTCGTGTGTCCGCACCCTCAAGGCAAGTGACATGCCATGGGGCGCTCGCACGGAGTCACCTGGGAGCAAGTGCTGCCGTCACAGTTGTCGCCGCGTGGATTCAGGGGGGCGCACCCCACATCGTGTGGCCCACCTGCCCCACACCGCGCGGCGAGCGACTGTCGCTCGCGCGCGCGGCACCTGCGCTCAACGCTTCGTCCGAGGCTTGCTCGTGCCGCGAGACTTGCTCGCGGACGCGGCCTTCTTGCCCTTCTTCGCGACGGCCTTCGTCGGAGCCCGCGCCGTCCTGGCCTTCGCGGGCACGACCTTGGCCTTCGCGGGCTTCGACTTGAGCGTCGTCGCCTTGGCCTTCGCGGGCTTCGACTTGGGCGTCGTCGTCTTGGCCTTGGCGGCCTTCACCTTGGGCGCCTTCTTCGCGGCCATGGGCTTCTTCGCGACCACGGGCTTCTTCGCGGACTTCTTCGTGGCCGTGGCTGCGGGCTTGCTGGCGGTCTTCCGCGTGCTCGCGGTGGAGGACTCGCGCTTCGTCTTCGCACGCGGTGAGCGCTTCTTCGCGGGCGCTTCTCCCACGACCTCCGCGTCCATCACGTCCGAGGGACGAACCTGCGAAACAGGCGGCGCCACGGTGCGGGAACCCGCCTCCGCAGAGGCCGTCACCACGGGCTCCGCGGTCAACACCACCTCCTGCGTCACACGAGCCGGCGGCTCCACATACGACTCACGCGCCACCGCGGGCTTCGCGGGAGGCTCGGCGGGAACGGAGGGCTGCCAGTTCTCGGGAGAGAACGCGGCATCCGTCTCCTCACGAGGCTTCGGCGGCTCGAACTTCGGCGGAGGCCGGTTGTTGTGGAAGCGTGCGTCCTTCGACGCGGGCTTCCCACCGTGCCCATGCTTCTGCGGCGCGTGCGGACGCCCACCCTTGGCACCGCCGGAACCGCCGCCACGCTGCCCCTGCGAAGCCAAGGCCCGGAGCCTGTCGAAACCAGGATGCGGCGAGCCGCCCGTCGCCTCGGGAGCGGAAGGCACCTCCCACTCCTTCACGGTCGGGGACACCTGCTCCACTGGCTGTTCGACTCGCGCCTCGACGCCCTGCTGCTCGGGCCGCATGAAGACCCGACGCTTCTCTCCGTGCCCCTGGTGCTCGGCACTGCCTTCGCGAGGCTTGTTCGCGGACTCGTCGCGCCAGGGCTGCTTGGGCTGCTCCTCGCCCCGCGCGGGCTGCTCCTCGCGGCGCCCTTCCCTCACGAACCGACCACGGGGACTCGCGGGCTCCTCGCGGGCTGCCCAGCCACGGGCGGAGCCCTGCTTCTTCTCGTCGCGCTCCCAGCGCCCCGGCCGATCGGTCCGGTGCTTGCCGTGCGCCACCTGCTCGCGGCGCTCGGGACGACGGTGCGAGGACGTCCCGCCCTCACGGCGCGCCAGCTGCGCCTCGCCGTCGAACTGGAGCGCCTCGAAGTCAATCTTGCGCGCCGTCGGGTTCGCCGACAGCAGACGCACGCGCAGCTTCTGGCCCACGCGGACGCGGCGCCCGTTCGGGTACACCAGCGCGTGCGTCTGCTTGTCCAGCTTCGAGCCCAGCCCCAGCGTCTCCGCCTTCACCAGCCCCTCGACGTGCACCTCGTCCAGCTCGACGAAGAAGCCGAAGTCGGTGATGGCCGCGATGGTGGCCGCGAACTCCTCGCCGATGCGGTCCTTCATCATCAGGGCCGCGTAGAAGGAGACCACCTCGCGCTCCACCTGCATGGCCGCGCGCTCGCGATCCGAGCACTGCATCGCCATGTCCTCGAGCTTCTCCTCCTCGCGCTCGAGCACGGCCTCAGAAGGCTTGCGGCCCTGCCGCGCCCAGTGGGCCTTCAGCAGCCGGTGCACCAACAGGTCCGGGTAGCGCCGGATGGGCGAGGTGAAGTGCAGGTAGTGCTCGGCCGCGAGCCCGTAGTGCCCCACCTTCGAGGCCGTGTACACGGCCTGCATCATCGAGCGCAGCAGCAGCTGGTTCAGCGCCCGCTGCTCCGGGTGGCCCGCCAGCTGGCTGATGAACGCGTCCAGCTCCTTCGACGACACCCCGTCCTCGAAGCGCAGCTTGAAGCCGTACGCCTGCGCCAGCGCGGCGAAGGCCGCCAGCTTCTCCTCGTCCGGCTCGCCGTGGAACCGGTACACCGTGGGCAGCCCCTCGTCCTGGAAGAAGCGCGCCACCGCCTCGTTCGCGGCGAGCATGCACTCCTCGATGAGCCGGTGGCTGTCCTTGCGCTCGCGCTTGTCCATGCGCTCGGGCAGGCCGTCCTTGCCCACGACCACCTTGTGCTCGGGCAGGTCGAAGTCGATGGCGCCGCGCGCCTTGCGCATCTTCATCAGCGCCCGCGCCAGCGACATCATCCGCTCGAAGTGCGGCTTGAAGGCGTTGCGGTGCGGCACGTCCTTGCCTTCGAGGACGTCCTGCACCTCGTTGTACGTGCACCGCGCCTGGCTGCGCATCACCGCCGGGTACAGCGTGGAGGAGCGCCGCTGGCCCTGGGTGTCGAACGTCATGTCCGCCACCATGCACAGCCGGTCCTCGTCGGGACGCAGCGAGCAGATGCCGTTGCTCAACCGCTCCGGGAGCATCGGCAGCACGCGGTCCGGCAGGTACACGGACGTCGCGCGCCGGAGCGCCTCGGTGTCCAGCGCGCTGCGCTCGCGCACGTAGTGCGTCACGTCCGCGATGGCCACCACCAGCCGCCAGCCACCCGGCTGCTCCTCCACGTACACCGCGTCGTCGAAGTCGCGCGCGTCCTCGCCGTCGATGGTGACCAGCGCCATCGCCCGCAAATCCCTGCGCTGCTCGCCGCGCGCCTCGTCCTCGGACACGGTCACGGCGTAGCGGTCCGCCTCGTCCATGACCTCTGGAGGGAACTCGTCCGAGAAGCCCTGCGAGTAGGCGATGCCAATCACCTCGGAGCTCGGCGTGCCGGGCTTGCCGAGCGAGCCGGCCACCTCGCCGATCAGCCCACGCCCCGGATCCAACAGGTTCGCGCCCACGCCCAGGCGCACCTTCACCAGGTCGCCCTCCTGGGCCATCTGGGTGAAGGGCACGCGGATGGGGCCTGGCAGGCTGGTGTCCGTCGGCAGCACCAGCGCGTGGCGCCCGTGCGCGGTGTAGACGCCCACCGCCAGCTCGCGGCGTCGGTCCACCACCTGCACCAGCCGGCCCTCGTACCGTCCGGGCCGCCCCGCGACCTCCACCACCACCCTGTCGTTGTCGAGCGCGCGCTGCGCCTCGCCGGGCGGCAGGAAGATGTTCTCGCCCTCGCCCGACACCGGGTGCACGAAGCCGAAGCCATTTTGATGCACGTGGAGGATGCCCTCCACCGTGTCGAGCACCTCGCCGAAGCGCCGCTCCCGCCGGCCTCGCTGTCCGGAGCGCTCACGCCACTCGTCGCGCCGGCCACCCCCCTGGCGTCCGGCGTCGCGGGCACCGCGTGGCGCGGGACCCCGGCCCTGGAAACCGCCGCCCTCCTGGCCGCGCCCTCCATGCCCCTGGAAGCGGGCGCGCGACTCGTTCGAGTGCGCCTTTCCGAAGCGAGGGGGCGCGTCCGGGAGCGCTTGTTCATGGACCGCGGGAGGAGGACGCACGGCCTCGTCACGACGGGGGCCGGGGCGCAGGAAGCGCTTGCCCTCCTTGACGATGGCGCCTTGTCGGACCAGCTCGCGCAGGGCGCGCTTGAGCTCGGTCTGCTGGCCAGGATGCAGGCCCGCGAGTCGCAGGAGCTCCTTGATGCCCAGCGGGTGGTCTGCGTCGGAAAGAATCTGCTGGAGAAGGTCGGGAGGAATGCTCACGGTGGGGTCGCGGCTCGGCCGCTACGGGAACGGGTAAGCCCGAAGCGGCCGGGCGGGAACCCCCCGGCGACCGACTGCTTCCCGGAGTCCTCCTCCGGGAAGCGACTTTCAGGGCTTGACCGTGACGTTGATCTTGAAGGAGCGATCCACCAGGCCCGGCGCGAGCGCCTTGGCCAGGAAGAACTCCACCTCGGATGTCCCCGGGTTGCGGGGGGTGAAGAAGAACTCGCGGGTGGCCGGTCCCCCATTGGGACCCGGCTCGAAGTTGGCCTCGCGCAGACCCACGCGCTTGGCGGCGGTCGGCTCGATGGCCCAGGTGAAGCCCGGCTGCTCGGGCAGGCGCACGGTGAGGCCGTGGTTGAGCTTCACGTCCACGCTCGTGGGCACCTCGCCCTCGATGTGGACCAGCTCCATCTCGTCGCGAGAGACCGCGCGCGCCTCGGACGGACGGGGCTCCACGTTCTCCGCGCCGATGCGGCCACCCCAACCCGACGTCTTGTCCACCACGCCCATGACCTGCAGCGTGTGGCCCACGAACTTGCGCAGCCCCTTCACCGCGGCCTTGCCCTCGATGAGGAACGAGACCTGCTGACGGGTGCCGCCGTTGGACACGACGAGCACGAACTCCTCGCCCGTCATCTCGAGGTTGCCGCGCACCGCCGCGAAGCCCTTGATGCCCGCGCCCATGCCGGCCGCCGTCACCATGGAGACCTCGCCGGGCGACAGGTAGCGCAGCCGCGGCTCGGTGTCCGCGGGGGGCGCCTCCACCACCTCGGCCTCCGGCTTCTTGGCGGAGTACTTGCGCACGTCCACCACGCCGCCGTGGTTGGTCGTCTTGCGGATCAACCCGCTGACGGAGACCTTGTGGTTCACGTAGGCCGGCAGGACCTCCTGGTCCGGCCCCTGGAGCAGGAAGGTGAGCTCTCGCTTGTCGCGCCCCACCACCACCAGGTTGGGCATCTCGTTGAGGACGACCAGGCGGCCCTTGAGGCTGCCCTCACCCGTCACGCCTCGGCCCTCGCCGGCGGTGAGCAGCTGCTCCATCTCGCGCTTGGTGAGCGGCTCGCCCGGGGGCGGCAGCTTGGTGGCGCGGGGACGGGGCTTCTCCACGGCGGGGACGGCGGGCGCGGACGCCTTGGCGCCCGCCTTGCCAGCGGCGGCCTTCCCAGCGGGCGCCTTCGCCGCGGGGGCGGCCGGAGCCTTGGCCGTGGCGGACTTGGCGGCGGGAGCGGGCTTGGCGGCGGACTTCTTCGTCGCCGCGACCTTCTCGGTCTTCTCCGCCTTGTCGACCTTCTCGGTGGCCTTGCCCTTCTCGGGGGCGACCTCCGCGGCCGCCTTCTTCGCCGCGGACTTCGCGCCCTTGGTCACCGTCTCCGCGACGGCCTTGACCACCTTCGTCGTCGAGGTGGCGACGCGCTTGGACGCGTTCTTGATCAGATCCAGCCGGGCGGATTTATCCTTCTTCGCGGCGGGCTTCGCGCCAGTCTTTCCAGCGGGAGTCGCCTTCTTGGCCCCGGACTTGGGCTTGGCCATCGACGCTGTCTCCTTGAGAGTTCCCGTGTACTTTCAACGGGTTGCCAAGCCACCCCCAGGAGGACTGGCAGGCTTCGCGATGATTGGAGCTTGTAACGATGATCAGCAGGGCTGTCAAACTAACACTTGATTTTCCTTCGGACTTTGGGTGCGAACAGCCCTGGAGAACACACGCATGAACGACGCCGCGACACTGCTGCCGGAGGACGAGGCCCGGGCCCGGGTGCTGGCCCTGGTTCCCTCCCTGGCCACCGAGTGGGTGTCCCTGGACGAGGGCCTGGGCCGGACGCTGGCGGAGGACGTGATGGCTCAGCGCACCCTGCCCCCCTGGGACAACTCGGCCATGGACGGCTACGCGGTGCGCGCCTCGGACCTCGCGGGTCCCCTGCCGGTGAGACTGCCCGTGTTGGAGACGGTCTACGCGGGCGCCACGCCCCGGCACGAGGTCCGCCCGGGCACCTGCGTGCGGATCATGACCGGCGCCCCCCTGCCCGACGGCGCCGACGCGGTGGTGATGCGCGAGCGCGCCCGCCCCGTCCCCAACGGCGGCGCGGATCAGGTGGACATCCTGGAGGCCGTGGAGTCCGGCCAGTTCGTGCGGCCCCGGGGCGAGGACGCCCACGAGGGGGCCCTGCTGCTGGCCCGGGGCACGCCCCTGGGCATCCCCGAGCTGGGGCTGTTGTGGGGCCAGGGCCAGCTCTCCATCCCCGTTCCCCGCGCGCCCCGGGTGGCCATCCTCTCCACCGGGGACGAGTTGTGCCGGGCCGATGAGCCGCCCAAGGGCCGCATCGTCGACACCAACGCCCCGTCCCTGGCGCTGGCGGTGCGCCGCGCGGGCGGGCTGCCGTCCCTGCTGGGCATCGCGCAGGACACGCGGGACTCGGTGAGCGAGGCCTTGTCTCGCGCCCACGGCTTCGACGTGGTGCTCACCAGCGCGGGCGTGTCCGTGGGCGAGCGGGACTACGTGAAG
Source organism: Myxococcus guangdongensis (assembly GCF_024198255.1). Classification (NCBI taxonomy): domain Bacteria; kingdom Pseudomonadati; phylum Myxococcota; class Myxococcia; order Myxococcales; family Myxococcaceae; genus Myxococcus; species Myxococcus guangdongensis. The sequence continues at coordinate 154,094 of NZ_JAJVKW010000004.1, read as the reverse complement.
GAGGTCCTCGCGGCCCTGGGCGTGGAGCAGCACCTGTGGCGCGTGGCCATCAAGCCCGGCAAGCCGCTGGTGGTGGGCAAGCGCGGCAGCACGCTGTTCTTCGGCCTGCCCGGCAACCCCACGTCGTCGCTGGTGACGTTCGAGCTGTTCGTCCGGCCCGCGCTGCGCCGCCTGCTGGGGCACGCGGACGTGGCCCCCACCCGGGTGCCCGGGCGGTTGGACGGCCGGCTGTCCAAGACGCCGGGGCTGGCGCATTTCGTGCGGGTGACGGCCACCTGGCGGGAAGGAAGCCTGTGGGCCCGGCCGTTGTCCACCCAGACGTCCGGGGCGCTGCGCTCCGCGGCCTCCGCCACACACCTGCTTCACTTCCCGAGGGAAGCCAGCAGCTTGTCTCATGGGGACGGCGTCGAGTTGCTACCCGTCTCCTGGGGGGCTTGAGAAACCGAAGGCGTCCGTCACGCATCCTTTCCACGATTCCGGGTGGGCTCCGTTGGTGAGTCCGCCTTGACTTGCGTTCCGTGGGGCACCAAACAGGGGGCCTCGCAGCCGGAGACCAGAACACCATGTCGGACACTCGCTCACCCCAGGTCCTTCCGACCCGAAAGCCCACCCAGCACCTGGAGCGGTTCTCGGAGGCGGACGTCCCCACGGGGCGTGGACCGTTGAGGACCATCGTCTTCCGGGACAAGCGCAATGGCCGGGAGCACGTGGCGCTCGTCGCGGGGAGTGTGTCGGGGGTGGAGGGGGTGCCGGTGCGCATCCACTCCGAGTGCCTGACGAGCGAGGTCTTCGGCAGCCTCAAGTGCGACTGCCGCGAGCAGCTGGACCGGGCGCTGGATTTCATCACCCAGCGGGGCGTGGGCGTGGTGCTCTACCTGCGTCAGGAGGGCCGGGGCATCGGCCTGGGGAACAAGATCAAGGCGTACGCGCTGCAGGCCAAGGGGCTGGACACGTACGAGGCGAACCGGCAGCTGGGCTTCGCGGATGACCTGCGCAGCTACGACATCGCCGCGGAGATGCTGCGCTCGCTGGACGTACGCTCGGTGGACCTCATCACCAACAACCCGCTGAAGATCGCCGGGATGGTGGAGGAAGGGATTCCGGTCCTGCGTCGAATCCCTTCCCGGACCGAGCACAATCCGCATAACGTCGACTACCTGAGGACGAAGCGCGAGCGTACGGGGCACCTGATTGAGCTCTTCGCCGAGGACGACGACACGGAAGCCAAGGCCGGCTGAGAAGACGCCCGCGCGGCGGCGCAACACCGCCGTGCGCAATCAGGCGCGCGTGCCGTTCGAGGTGCGCTTCTGGGGTGTGCGCGGTTCCATCCCCGCCCCGGGTCCGCAGACGAAGCGCTACGGTGGCAACACGCCGTGCGTGGAGGTGCGGTGTGGGGACGAGCTGCTCATCTTCGACCTGGGCTCCGGCGCGCGCGCGCTGGGTGACGCGCTGCTGGCGTCGGGCACGTCGCCGGTGCGCGGCAACATCTTCATCTCGCACTACCACTACGACCATCTGCAGGGGCTGCCCTTCTTCGCGCCCATCTTCGTGCCGACGAGCGAGCTGACGGTGAACGGGCCCGCGCGCAACGGGCGCAGCACGCGCGAGCTGCTCAGCGGGCAGATGGTGCAGCCCTACTTCCCGGTGACGGCCGAGGGCGCGTTCCGCGCGAAGCTGACGTACCGGGACCTGGCGCCTGGGGACACGCTGCAGGTGGGCCCCGCGAAGGTGCGGTGGCTGGAGCTGAACCACCCGGGTGGCACCCTGGGCTATCGCGTGCAGTGTGGCGACCGGTCCGTGGTGTACGCGACGGACGTGGAGCACGGCAGCGAGATGGATGCGGCGATGTTCGAGTTCGCGCGCGGCGCGGACCTGTTCATCTACGACTCCATGTACACGGAGGATGAGTACCACGGCCGCTGTGGGCCGGCGCGCACGGGCTGGGGGCACTCGACGTGGCAGGCCGCCGTGGCCGCCGCGGACGCGGCCGAGGTCAAGACGCTGGTGCTCTTCCACCACGACCCGTCCCGCGACGACGTGGCCATGGACAAGCTGCTGCGGCAGGTGCGCAAGCACCGCCCGGAGGCCATCGCCGCCAAGGAGGCGATGGTCCTCACGCTGTAGCTCAGGCGCCGCGCTGGCGTGCCACCGCGCGCTTCACCGTCTCGCGCAGCCCCACGAAGGGCAGGCGCTCCAGGGCGGTGGGGACATCCACCCACTCGAAGGTGTCGTGCTCCGGGCCCAGGCGGACCTCCGCGTCCGGAGGGGCCTGGACGGCGAAGCCGTTCTCACGCGCGAGCACGGGGGGCAGCGTCTCGCCGATGGCGAAGGCGTGCTGGTAGCCGAGGTCCTCGGGCGTGAGGCGCAGTCCGGTCTCCTCCTCCAGTTCGCGAGCGGCGGCCTGGGCGGGAGACTCGCCGGACTCCACCCGACCCGTGAGGACCTGCCAGAAGCCTCCGCGCTCGGGGCGACGGCGCACGAGCAGGACGCGGGCCTCCGGGCCGTGGCCGCGAACCACGGCGACGCTGACGGTGGACATGGGCGGCGGCGCATCCACGCGCTCGCTGTCGAACACGGCGCAGAAGCTGCGAGCGAGGGCCTCCTCCACGTCGGGCACGGGGATGGCGTTGCCGCGCTCGCGCTGCATGGACGTGACGCCGGCCTCGCGGATGCCGCACGGGACGATGAAGCGGAAGTGCTCCATCTTGGTGTTCACGTTGAGCGCGAACCCGTGCGTGGTGAGCCAGCGGGAGATGTGGACGCCGATGGCGGCGATCTTCCGCGCGTCCGGAGCGCCTTCTTCGCCAATCCACACGCCCGGCCACTTGGGGATGGGGCCGGCGGTGATGCCCCACTCGGACAGCACCTGCATGATGGAGCGCTCCACGTCGCGCACGTAGCGACGCACGTCATGGCGCGACTCGGGGAGCAGGAAGATGGGGTAGCCGACGATTTGTCCCGGGCCGTGGTAGGTGACGTCGCCGCCGCGGTTGGTCTCGAAGACCTGCACGCCCTCGGCGGAGAGGCTCGCGTCGGAGGCGGTGATGTTCTCGCGCTTCGCGCCTCGGCCGAGGGTCAGCACGGGCGGGTGCTCCAGGAGGAGCAGGGCATCGGAGCAGAGCCCCTCGCGACGCGCGTCGCCGAAGAGGCGCATGAGCTCGAGGCCGTCCTCGTACTCCACCCGGCCGAGCCGGTAGACGGTGATGGTGTTCACGACGTTCCCTTCTTGCGCCGCCCCTTGCGAGCAGGCGCCGGCTTCGTGACTTTGTCGAGGTCCCAGGTGCCTGGGGGGATGCGCTGGAGGAGCGCCTGGAGCTCATGGCCCGCGCGAGGGGAGCGCGCGGCTTCCGCCACGAGCACCAAGAGGGCCTTCTCGGACAACGTCGTCCCGTGCTCGCGCGAGGCGAGGTGGGCCCGCGCCATGTCCCTGTATTCCGCGAGCGTGGGCTGACGCAGGCCCACGAGGCGCTGGACGTGCTCCAGGATGTTCATCGGGAGGGCGCCCCCCACGGCGCGAGACAGTGAGTCCGTGGTGGGGATGTCGAGGCGGACGCCCTCTGCACGAAGGGTGAGCTTGCTCGACGTCGGTGCCTTGCCCCGCGCGCAGAGCACCACCGTGGGCCTCGCGGCGCGGGCCAGGAAGACGCCGAGGGTGCGCTCATGTTCGGGGCTCAGTGAGGCCACATCCTCGATGAACAGTGGCGTGGAAGACGGAGCCTCCGCGAGCGCGTCGACGGTGGTGAGCACGCCCTGCCCTTCTCGCTGGAGCATCCGGAGCAAGGTGCTCTTCCCACAGCCCTCCGCGCCGATGAGCAGCACGCAGCGGACGCCCGTGCGGAGTGCATCGACGAGCGCGCTTCGCGACTCCGGTTGGCCGATGAAGTCCGGCGCATTCGGAGTCGGAGTCGATGTCTCGACCCGAGGACGCATCGGGCGCACGGAGTCACCCAGCAGGGATGCGGAGGCCGTGAGGCACGACTTGCAGATGAACGCGCCCGCCGGTCCCGCGACGAGTTCGCCAATCTCCGCGCGGGGTCGGCAGCAGAACGAGCACCACGCATCCAGCGTCACGTCCGCGCGAGTGGGCCCACGCTCGATGATGCGCGGCTTGCGTCGACGCTCGGGCTGCGTGTCGTCGCCTCCCTCGATTTCGTCTGACAACGCTCGCTGCGGCGCTCCGAACAAACCCGAGTCCGTTGCACCCATGGGGCGAAGCTGGCTCGCCTCGGCGGTCACGGACTCGCCCACGTCCCCGAGGAGCCAGGTCTCATCCTCTTCCCCGGATGCGCGTCCAGGCTCCGCCGCCCCCGACGCGCCCATGGATCCGGACTCGCCTGTCACCGGATCCTCCCACTCATCGAGCAGCCCTGGACTCCAGGACGCATCGTCAGCGCCAGGGCGACCCATGAATCGCTCACCAGCGCTCCGAGCACGGCTTCGCGAACCTGCGCTCCGCGCCATGAATCGGGAGTCTGGCGAGACGCCAGCCGTCACGCTCCAACCCTCGCCAGACGTCGAATCGGCGCTCACGAGGTCGTCCACGTCAATGATCCAGTCCCGCGACGACGCTCGGGCCCCGCCCCCTTCGTCCCCTGGCGACACACTCGAGGCCTGGGCACGCGTCGCGCCAGGACGCACGCTGTCGTCGTCCATGCTCCCGTCCCGCGACGACGCTCCACTCCGCCCTGGAGAAGCTCCGCGCCCCTCATCATCGGGTCGGGTGTCAGGCCACGCTCCGACGCTCGCGCGCGAGGGCCCAGCAGCGCTCGCGCTGCCGTCCGCGCCCTTGCTCCGCGCCCGCGACGACGGTCCGGCCCGCTCAGGAGCGGCCCCTCCGCTGTCGTCGTCATCCGCTCGAGGCCACACGGCCCCGGACGAGTCACTCCCGCGAGAGAGCTGGGCCTCCAGGCGCTGAAGGTCTTCGCTCACCTCCGTGTCCAACACCCACGCGGGGGCTTCGACCTGTGCTTCCGCGAGCCGAGGCTCCTCCTGCTCACGCAGCGCGGCCTCGATGAGGCGCTGCCTCAGCGCCAGCTCCGACGACGAGACTCCCTCATCGCGCCCCATCGACGAGGTCGATGACTGAACATCCATGGCAGAGGCCGACGACTCCTGCGCCGACATCTGCTCGATCCGCGCCATCGCGTCGGCGACATCCGTGCGGGACTCATCCAGTCGGCGCGCATGGCGCAGCAACTGGAGCGCCCGAGGTGCGTTCCCCGCGCGCTGGAGGAGCGTCGCGGCCTGGAACAACAGCTCCACCGCACGAGGCGCGTCACCGCTCAGCTCGGCGGACTGTGCGGCGCGGATCAGCTCGCGAGGGTTCTCGGCCATACCGACAGAGCCTAACCGGCTTGGAGGACCACCGCCCGACCTCGAACGCTCGACGGACACCACCGTCGAGCGGGCGGTCCGTCCCCTGGCAACCCCACGGGACGCCCTACCGTGGACAAGGCGCCCGGGAGCCTCCGCTCACCGGGCCCGCCTCCAGGAACCTCAGGACATCGCCAGGAACAGCATGTCCGGCTTCTCGAGGTACTTGATGACTTCGTACACGAACTCCGCGGCCACCGAGCCGTCGATGACGCGGTGGTCGCACGACAGCGACAGGTTCATCATGTCGCGCACGACGACCTGGTCCTTCACCACCGCCGGGCGCTTCTTGAGCTTGTGCACGCCCATGATGCCCACCTCGGGGTGGTTGATGATGGGCGTGGCGAACAGGCCGCCCGTCTGCCCCAGCGAGGTGATGGTGAAGGTGCCGCCCGTCAGCTCCTCCATCTTCAGCTTGCGCTCGCGCGCCGCCACACCCAGGCGCGACGTCTCACGCGCCAGCTCGGCCAGCGTCAGCCGGTCCGCGTCCTTCACCACCGCCACCGTCAGGCCGTCCGGCGTCGCCACCGCCATGCCGATGTTGTATTCGCCGCGCACCACCAGCTCCTGCGCCGCCTCGTCGAAGTTGGCGTTCAGGTGCGGGAAGCGCTTCAGCGCGGCGATGGTCGCCTTGATGATGAAGGGCAGGTAGTTGATCTTCGTGTTGTCGCCCACCGCCGCCAGCTGCGCGTTGAGCCGGGCACGCAGCGCCACCAGCTCCGTCGCGTCCACTTCCTCCACGAAGGCGAAGTGCGGCATCGTGAACTTCGAGCGCACCATCTTCTCGGCGATCTTCTTGCGCAGGCCCCGCAGCGGCACGCGCTCGTCCGACCGTCCCGTCGACACGGAGGGCGCCGCGGGACGCGCCTGGGCCGGCGCCACCACGTTCTTCTGCTCGCCGCCGCCCTCCAGCGCCGCCACCACGTCCGCCTTCGTCACCCGCCCCTGCGGACCGCTGCCGGAGATGGTCGTCAAATCCAGCCCGTGCTCACGCGCCATCCGACGCGTCACCGGCGTCGCCAGCACCTTCGTCGCCTGCGCGGGCGCAGCCGCCGCCGCCTGCGCGGGAGCCGCCGTCTGCGCGGCCGGAGCGGGAGCCCCGTGGCCCGCGGCCTGGGCCGGCGCGGCGCCTTCGATCTCCATCGTCACCAGCGGGTGGTGCACCTTCGCGATGTCGCCTTCCTTGCCGTGCGTCTGGATGACGCGACCGGCCTTCGGGCTGGGGACGGTGACGGTGGCCTTGTCCGTCATCACCTCGGCGAGCACCTGGTCTTCCTTGACGACGTCGCCGGCCTTGACGTGCCACTTGACCAGCTCGCCCTCCATCACGCCTTCACCGAGGTCGGGGAGCTTGAATTCGAAGGTTGCCATGGGGTGTCTTTCCGAGAGGAACGGGGGTTGCGTCAAGGCTCGATTCGGGCCCGCTCAGCCGAGCCGCTCCAGGCGCTCGCGCTCCATCAGGCCCTTCATGAAGAACTCGGCGGCGCGATAGCTGGAACGAACCAGCGGACCCGAGGCCACGTAGAGGAAACCGTAGGACTCGGCCAGCTTCTTGTACGACTCGAACTGCGCCGGAGTGACGAAGCGCTCCACGCGCAGGTGGTACTGCGAGGGCTGCAGGTACTGTCCCAGCGTGAGCACGTCCACGCCCACGCCGCGCAAATCCTTGAAGGTCTGCTCCAGCTCGGCGTCCGTCTCGCCCAGGCCCACCATGACGGACGTCTTGGTGTAGATGCCCTCGGGGCGGTGCTTCAGGTACTCGAGCACGCGCAGCGACTGGGCGTACTTCGCGCGGCGGTCTCTCACCGTCGGCGTCAGGCGCTCCACCGTCTCCACGTTGTGCGCGACGACGTGCGGCCGGGCCTCGGCCACCGTGGCCAGGTCCTTCTCCACGCCCTTGAAGTCGGGGATGAGCACCTCGACGATGGTGCGCGGGCTCTCGCGGCGCAGCTCGCGAATCGCGGAGGCGAAGTGGCTGGCGCCACCGTCGGGCCGGTCATCCCGGTTCACCGACGTGACGACGATGTACTCCAGGTCCATCTCCTTGACGGCCTGGGCCAGGTGGATGGGCTCCATCGGATCCAACGGCGGCGGAGCGCCCACCTTCACGTGGCAGAAGCGGCACGCGCGCGTGCAGACCTCGCCCATCAACATCACCGTGGCCGTGCCGCCACCCCAGCACTCGGCGATGTTCGGGCAGCGGGCCTCTTCGCACACGGTGGCCAGCTTCGTGCGCTTCACGATGGCCTTCACCCGCTCGTACCCTTCGCCGTGAGGCAGGCGCACCTTCAGCCAGTCCGGCTTGCGGGTCGTCTCTGTCACCTGGGGGAGAGGGAACCGGTCAGGAGTCGCCATGGGTCGCGGGCCTTCTATGGTTTGGGCGGAAGACGTTCAAGCGGGAAGCCTCTAACGCGAGGCGTTAGCACCCGCAGGGCCTTCGCGCACGTCGTCTCCCTACTAATGCCCGCGTCCCGGCCGGGCAGCCCCCGTGAGAGCGCCCTGGCCCCCGCGCCAACCCTCCAGCGGCCCGACAGCCCTGTTGCCGGCCCTCCTGGCGAGTCGTGCCTGGCCCCCGGAAAGCACGAGGCCGCCCTCGAAGCGCTCGCTCCGGGGACGGCCCTGGCGAGCACCCATGGGGGCGCCCGTCCTCTACCCTCGCCGACTAGAAGTGGCGCGGGTGACCCAGCGTGGCCTCGGCGCCCTCGTGGACGATCTCCGAGAGCGTCGGGTGGGCGTGGATGGTGCCCGCCAGCTCCTCGGTGGTGATCTCCAGCTTCAGCGCGACGCAGGCCTCGGCGAGCAGCTCCGTGGCGTGCGGGCCGATGATGTGGATGCCCAGCACCTCGTCGTACTTCTTGTCGGAGACGATCTTGATGAGGCCCGTGGACTCGTTGGTGATGGCGGACTTCGTCACCGCGCCGAACGGGGCGTTGCCGATCTTGACGTCGTAGCCGCGCTCCTTGGCCTTCTTCTCCGTCAGGCCCACCGAGGCGACCTCGGGGTAGCAGTACGTGGCGGACGGGGTGAGGTCGTAGTTGATAGGCTGCGGGTTCTTCCCCGCGATGTGCTCCACGGCGAGCACGCACTCGGAGCTGGCCATGTGGGCCAGCATCGGGGTGGGGATGACGTCGCCCACCGCGTAGACGTTGGGCTCGCTGGTGCGCAGCATCGAGTCGACCTTGATGTAGCCGCGGTCGGTCTTGATGGACGTCTTGTCCAGGCCCACGTCGTCCGTCACCGGCGAGCGGCCCACGGCCGACAGGAGGATCTCCGCCTCCAGCGTCTTGGTCTCGTTGCCGACCTTCATCGTGACGCGCACGCCGTCCGCCGTGTGCTCCACCTTCTCCACCGCGGAGCCCGTGTGCACGTCGATGCCGCGGCGACGGAAGATCTTCTCCAGCTCCTTGGAGATGTCCGCGTCCTCGATGGGCAGGAGCGCCGGCAGGTACTCCACGATGGCCGTCTTGCTGCCCACGTGGTTGAAGATGGACGCGAACTCACAGCCGACCGCGCCCGCGCCCAGGACGATGATGCTCTTGGGGATGCGCTCGATCTGCAGGATGGAGTCGCTGTTGAGCACGCGCTTGTGGTCCACCGGCACGTTCGGCAGGGACTTGGGGACCGAGCCCGTCGCGATGATGATGTTCTTGGCGTCCAGCACCTGCTTGGTGCCGTCGGCGGCGGTGACCTCCACCTTGCCCTTGCCCGCGATGCGGCCGTGGCCCTTGATGACCGTCACCTTGTTCTTCTTCATCAAGAAGTCGATGCCGTTGGCACCCTTGGTGACGACCTTGTCCTTGTGCTTCATCGCGTTCGGCCAGTTGACCGTCGGGCTCGACAGGTCGATGCCGAAGTCCCCGGCCTCCTTGACGTGGTGGAACAGCTCCGCCGTCCACAGCAGGGACTTGGTGGGGATGCACCCGCGGTGGAGGCACGTGCCACCCAGACGCTTGTCCTTCTCGATGATGGCCGTCTTCAGCCCGAGTTGCCCCGCGCGGATGGCGCCCACGTAGCCGCCAGGGCCCGAACCGATGATCACCACGTCGAACGTCTCAGCCACGCATGCCTCCGTCATTATTTGCGGATGGAACCCGGTGGGGCTGATAACCCCCGCTCCCGGTTGGAATCAAGGAGATTGCTCGTGCGCCGTTTCCCGCTCAGGACCCTCCTGCTGATGCTCGTGGGGCTCATCGCCTTCGGCCGTCTGTGGTGCGTGACGCACCCGGATGTGACGAGCGCTGCCCCGCCCGAGCGTCCCCCCGCCCGGGCCGCCGCCTCCCCGGCTGCCCCCGTGATGCTCCCGTCACCCGACTGTCTCGCCCTGGAGCGGGCCCTGGACGCAGCCCTGCGCGCCCCCGAGGTCCCCAGCGTCCTGGACGACGCCCGAGCGCGACTGAAGGCCTGCGCCGAGCCCACCGCGCGCGCCTGTGAGCTGGGCCCGGCCCTCAACGCCCGGGCCCCGTTCAGCCAGGGAGTGGACACTCCGCTGCGGGGCCTCCTGGCCACGCTGTGCGAGCAGTGCCCCGGCCGGGTGAATCCCTGCGCGCAGCGCGTGGGTCAGGCCCTGCTGGACGCCACGGTGGGCCGCGCGCCGGAGGTCCCCGAGCTCCAGTGGAACCTGGAGCACGCCGGGCCGGGCACGGCGGGGGCCTGTGACACCATCGTCCGGTTGGGGCTGGCCCCGGCCGCCCAGGCGGACGTCGCCCTGCCCGCGACCGTGCTTCCGCTCCTGGAGGGCCTGGCGCCCCGCTGCCAGGGCGCCGGGCACCTTCCTGTGTCCGTGCTGCGCGCGGCGGCGCTCCAGCAGGGGGACAAGGTGCCCACGCTGCGGACGCTCGCCAGCGGGCCGCGCGTGGAGACCGCGCCGGTGAAGCCCGACCAGGTCACCGGAGCGCAGCCGGGCTTCCAGGCCTTCGACGGCGACGAGAACACGCGCGTCGCGGTGAGCAACGCGGCCAGGACCTCGCGCTGGACGGCGGATGGGGCGCTGCGCGCGGGCTACGCGCCCACGCTCAAGCACCTGGTGGGCGTGAGCGTCCGGGCGAAGGGCGCAGGCTCGCTGCGCGCCATCGTGCGCACCCCGAAGGGCGTGGGGCTCGCGGACCCGGAGGGAGGCTTCTCGTTCGTGAATCCCACGGTGTGCCGCTACCAGGGCACGGGCGCGTGGGAGCGCTGCGTGCTGACCGTGCCGCTGGTGGACGTGGACGCGGTCAGCGTGTTCCCGGAGAGCGCGGACGGCCAGCTCGCGGAGATGGAGATACTCGGCGCCCGGTGAGCGGCGCCGGGGCGGCCTCAGGCGACGAGGCCGCGCTCCTTGGCCAGCTGGAAGATGGGCGCCGCGTCCTTCTTCAGGACGGTGCTCACGTCCTTGACGATGGACTCGCCCGACTTCGCCACCGACAGGAAGTTGTCGAAGGTGCGGGTGAGGATGAGCACGCCGGAGATGATGACGCGCTGGAGGTTGTGCTGCAGGTCCGTGCCCTCGTAGATGAGCCACGCCTGCTCGACACACTTCTTGCGCGCGTCCACCAGGAAGTTGTTGAGGATGGTGCGCTCGTTCGCGTCGGGCACCTTGGACTTCGGGCTCACGGAGCCGATGTAGATGAGGCGCGTGTTGAGGCTCGTCGCCGCCTCTTCCATCTGAGCCAGGATCGCCGCGACATCCTCCTTGGTCGGAGGATTCTGCCAGCGGGAGAAGATGACTCGGTCGATGAGCTCTGCCTTGTACGTGGTGGGGCCGTTCACGATGCCTCCGGTGAGGCGGACGGTTTCGATTCCAAGAAGCGCCCGGCCGGCGTTCTCCACTGCGCCGCGCGTCTGGATGTGTAGCAGGAACACTCCTTTCATTGAAGAGAGTCACTGCTCAGTGCGATCACCTCCTCGTCGCAGTGCTGCTGTGAGGATGCAGCCGTGACGGACAAATCCCGCTGGGTCGACGCTGACACGTCCGGAATTCGGGGACTGATACGTGGAATGTCCGGACAGCCCCGCGTGGATTTCACGTGAAGTGCGATGGCTTCATCTCGTGTTGCTTGAAACGGGAGGCGTCGCGCGACGCGCGAGCACGGCCTTCACGTCCTCGAGCGAGAGGCCCAGGGGCTTGATGGCGACGAGCAGGTGGTAGAGCAGGTCGGCGGCCTCCTCCACCGCGCGGCTCGAGTCAGCGTCCGCGCAGGCCGTCACCAGCTCCGCGGCCTCTTCGCCCAGCTTCTTCAGGCGCAGGTTCCTGTCACCGAGCAGGCGTCGCGTGTAGCCGGGCTTCTCGTCGTGCGCGGGCGCGTGGGAGGCGCGCTCGGTGAGCGTGGCGTCGAGCGCGGCGAGCGCATCCCAGCGGCCAGCGCCGAAGCAGGTCTCTTCACCGGTGTGACAGGCGGGGCCGGCCTTGTGGACGCGGGCGAGCACCGCGTCCCTGTCGCAGTCCGCGCTCAGGGAGACGACGCGTTGGGTGTTCCCGCTGGTGGCGCCCTTGTGCCAGAGGCCTCGTGAGCGGGAGCGGTAGTGCATCTCTCCGGTGGAGAGCGTGAGCGCCAGGGCCTCGCGGTCCGCGTGCGCGACCATCAACACGTCGCCCGTGGCCGCGTCCTGGGTCACCACCGTGACGAGCCCGTTGCCCTTGGTGAAGTCGAGTGCGTCCAGGTCCAGCATCAGGTGGTCCTCGTCGCGCCGAGGCGCTCACGGGTGAGGCGGGCCAGCGCGCTGTTGGTGGCGATGCCGTTGCCGCCGAAGGCGGTTCGCTGGCCGGTCCAATCGGTGAAGACGCCGCCGGACTCCTCGATGATGGGTTGGAGCGCGGCCGCGTCCCAGGGGGAGAGCAGCTCGTCCACCATCACCTCGGCGCGTCCCGTGGCGACGAGCAGGTAGCCGTAACAGTCGCCCCAGGTGCGAGACACGGCGGTGTCACGCGTGAAGCGGCGCCAGGCCTCGCCTCGTTCGGGGAACTGGGCGAAGCGCTCGTCGGTGGAGAGGACCACGGCGCGGGAGAGGTCGGATTGTCCGGAGACGCGGGCGCGCTGGCCGTTCCAGAAGCAGCCTTCTCCGGGGGCGGCGACGAGCAGCTCGCTCACCGCGGGGAAGTACGCGGCGCCGACGAGGATGCGCTCGCCTTCGGCCAGTGCGATGAGCGTTCCCCACAGCGGCACGCCACGGATGAAGGTCTTGGTGCCGTCGATGGGGTCCAGAATCCAGCGGCGCTTCGCGCCAGGGCGCGTCTCTCCGAACTCCTCGCCGAGGACTCCGTCCTCGGGGAAGCGCTTCTCCAGCCACTCGCGTGCGGTCTGCTCCGCGGTGCGGTCCGCCACGGTGACGGGGGTTCCGTCGCTCTTGGTGTCCACCGCGATGCCACCTCGGAAGAACCTCAGCGCGACGTCGCCCGCGGCGCGCGCGACCTCCTCGGCTGCGTGCATCAGTCCTTGCGTCCTCATGGATTGCTCCTGTTCTCCGCGTTGCGCGTCTGCCGTGGCCGGAGGGCCTCGTGAGGAGCACCTCCGCCGGCGGGAATCCCTCGGGCCTCCTGCGCACCCGTCAAGCCGCGACGACGTCGTGTCATGGAGTGCGTCCTGTTCTGCGCGGCGCTCGCGCGGTTCAATCGGCCGCGTCGCCCATGAGTCATGGCGTGCTCCGAATCGGCAGGCCGCTCGCGCGCAGGAGCGACTTGATGGCGCCCACCGAGGTGAGCCCATCGTGGAGGATGCCCGCCACCAGCGCCGCGTCCGCGCCACCTCGCGTGAGCCCGTCTCGCACGTGCTCCGCGCTGCCCGCGCCACCCGAGGCGATGACGGGCACGTCGACCGCTTCCGCCACCCTCCGCGTCAACTCCAGGTCGTAGCCCGAGCGCGCGCCGTCCTGGTCGATGCTCGTGAGCAGCACCTCCCCTGCCCCACGGGCCACGCACACCTGGGCCCAGGTCACCGCGTCCAGTTCGGTGGGCCTTCGCCCTCCATGCGTGTAGACGCGGTAGCGCTCCCCTTCCTTGCGAGCATCGATGCTCGCCACCACGCACTGTGCTCCGAAGCGCTCGGCGCACTCGGTGAGCAGCTCGGGCCGAGCCACCGCCGCGGAGTTGATGCTCACCTTGTCCGCCCCCGCGCGCAGCGCCCGACCCACGTCCTCCACCGTGCGCACGCCGCCACCGACGGTCAGCGGGATGAACAGCCGCTCCGCGGTGCGTCGCACCAGGTCCCAGAGCGTCTCGCGCTCCTCGGCGCTCGCGGAGATGTCGAGGAACGTCACCTCGTCCGCGCCCTCCTGCTCGTAGCGCCGCGCCAGCTCCACCGGGTCTCCGACGTCGCGAAGCCCCTCGAAGCGGACACCCTTCACCACCCGCCCCCCCTTCACATCCAGGCAGACGATGAGTCGTCGCGTGAGCATCACGTCACCTCCAGGGCCACGGAGCCCTTCATGCTGAACACCGTGCCGCCGTCCACCATCGCGTCCCGCAGCGCGAGCCCCAGCGCCTTGAACGCCGCCTCCGTCACATGGTGACGGTCCTTCCCGCGCAGCACCCGCAGGTGCAGCGTCACCTTCGCGTGCTCGCAGAACGAGCGCATCCAGTGCTCGTACAGCCGGTTCTTCAACGGGCCCTCGTAGAAGAAGCGCCCTCCGGCATCCAGGCACGCCTGAACCAGCGCGTCGTCCATGGGGATGGTCCGCTCCGCGAAGCGCGCCGCCGTCGCGGGAATCACCCGCTGCACCGCGGTCCCCAATGTGATCGCCACGTCCTCCATCACGTGGTGCTTGAGGTCGCCCCGCGCATGCAGCTTCAAGTCGAGCCCCGCGTAGCGCCCGAAGGTCGCGAGCATGTGGTCGAAGAACACGAGCCCCGTGTCCACCTGGGTCACCCCGCGCCCGAGCGACACCTCCACGCGGACCTGCGTCTCCTTCGTCTCCCGAGTGACGGTGGTCATTCCGCGAACTCCCGCGCGACCGCGCGCGCATCCAGTCGTCCCGTGTACAGCGCCATTCCGATGACCGCTCCGTACGCACCCACCGAGGCCAACGCGCGCAGGTCGTCCAGCGTCGTCACGCCTCCGGACGCGTAGAGCCGGTGCCGACTGCGCTCCACCACCTCGCGCATCAGCGACAGGTCCACGCCCTCCAACTGCCCCTCCTTGTGGACCGCCGTCACCAACAGCCCACCGAGCGACAACGGCTCCAGCGCCGCGAGGACCTGCTCCAGCGTCCTGCCACTCCCCGCCGTCCACCCTCGGGTCACCACCTCCCGCCCACGCACGTCCGCCGCCACCACCACACGTCCCGGAAAGCGCTCCGTCACCTCCGCCAACCACCCCGCGTCCTCGATGGCGCGCGTGCCCACCACCACCCCCGAGGCACCGCCTTCGAGCAGCGCCGTCACCCGCGCGGTGTCCCGGATACCACCGCCCACCGTGAACGCGAGCCCCGGCTCGTGCGACGTGAGTCGCGACACCACCTGAGCGTTGGAGCCACGCCCCAGCGCCGCGTCCAGGTCGACGACGTGAAAGGAGCGGAAGCCGAAGCCGCGCCAGTGACGAAGCGCATCGAGCGGGTCCTCCACTCGCACCCGCTCCGCGTCATACGAGCCTCCGACGAGCTGCACGCAGGCCCCCTCGCGCAGGTCGATGGCGGGGATGGCCCTCATGAGCGCACCTCCCGAAGGAAGGCCCGCACGAAGGCCACACCCGAGGCCGACGACTTCTCCGGGTGGAACTGCACGCCCACCACCTTCCCCCGACGCACCGCCGCCGGAAAGCGGTCCCCCTCGTGCGTCGTCCACGCGGTGACGAGCGACGGGTCCGCCACGCGGCACACGAAGCTGTGCGCGTAGTACACGGTGTCCAGCTTCGCCCCGGACAACGTGCTGTCCTCGTCCACCTGGTTCCAGCCCATCTGCGGCACCCGCCGTGCCGCGAGCCGCTGCACGTGGCCCGCGAAGTAGCCCAGCCCCTTCCCCGCGCCCTCATCGCTCGAGTCGAACAGCAGCTGCATGCCCAGGCAGATGCCCAGGCACGGCAGCCCTCGCTCCAGCGCCAGCCGCATCGTGTCCCGTCCCGGCGCCAATCGCGCCGCCGCCAGGCCGAACGCCCCCACGCCGGGCAGCACGAGCACGTCCGAGTCCACGGCCTTTCGAGGGTCCTCCTCGACGTGGACCTCGACTCCCGGCTCCATGGCCAGGGCCTTCGAGAGCGAGTGCAGGTTTCCAGCGCCGTAATCGAACAGGGTGACTCTCATCGCAAGGACTCCCGCAGCGCCGCGAGCGCCGCCTCGAGCATGGGCCACGGTCCACTGCCGATCCGGAGCGCATCCCCCACGCCCGTCAGCCCCTGGAAGGCCCTCACGTTCACATCCCGCTCACGCATCCGCTGAGCCACCCCCAGCGCGTCCGGTATCGGCACCATCAGGAAGTTGCCCTCGGAGGGCAGCGGCGACAGCCCCATCGCCATCAACCCGGCGCGGAGATGTTCACGATTCCTCCTCGCCTCGACCACCTGGACCTCGACCCACCTCGCGTCCTCGCACAGGACGGCGACGGCCATCGACTCCGCCAGCGTGGTGAGCTTGTACGGTCCGCGCGCCTTCTCCACCTCCGCGATGAGCGCCGCGCTGCCCACGCCCCAGCCCACCCGCATGCCCGCGAGCCCGTAGGCCTTGGAGAACGTCCGCGTCACCAGCACGTTCTCACGCGTGCGCGCCAGGTCCATGAAGCCCGGCTCCGAGGAGAACTCCACGTAGGCCTCGTCGATGATGACGACGCCCGGCGCCTGCTCCACCACGCGCTCCACCGCCGCGCGGGACAGCACCGTGCCCGTGGGGTTGTTCGGTGAACACAGGTAGATGACCTTCGCCCCCGTGGCCAAGAGCGCCTCCGGGTCCACGTCGAAGTCCGCGCGCAGCGGCACCGCCGCCGTCCTCAAGCCGTTCACCTTCGCGAACAACGGCATCATCACGAACGTCGGGTCCTGGAACGCGAGCACCTCGCCCGGCTCCAGGAACGCGCGCAGCGCACTGTCCAACACATCGTCCGAGCCACAGCCCGTCGTCACGCACCCGGCCCCCACACCGAGCCTCGACGCGAGGACGTTCCGCAAGTCCGGCGCATAGCCGCGCGGGTAGCGGGACAGGGCCTCCGGACGGGACTCGCGCAGCACCCGCTCCGCCGCGGGAGGCACGCCGAAGAGGTTCGTGTTGTCGCTCAGGTCCACGCGACACGGCCGCTTCGGCGGTGAATACAGCGGGATGTCCCGGAAGGACTCGCGCAGGGGAATCATGCGCCCCTCCAGGCCCGCGCGGCGTCCGCGTGCGCGAACAGGCCCTCGCTGTCGGCCAGCAGCCCCACGTCCTCCGCCAGCGCCTCGGAGGCGGCGCGCTCCACGCGCTGGTAGGTGGTCCACCGGTAGAAGTCGAGCAGGTTCAGCCCCGAGTACGCCCGCGCCAGCCCCGCCGTGGGCAACACGTGATTGGAGCCCGTCATGTAGTCGCCATACGCCACCGAGGAGCGCTCACCGAGGAAGACGGTGCCCGCGTTGCGCACCCGCGCGAGGTCCGCGGAGGGCGCGGCCGTGGCGAGCAGCAGGTGCTCTGGCGCGAAGTCCGCCACGAAGGGCCACGCCTCCTCCAGCGAGGCGACGCTCAGCACCCCGCCCCGTGAGCGCAGCGCCGCCGCGACGATCTCCTGCCGCTTCGCGTCCTCCGCCAACCGACGCACCTGCTCCGCGACGGCCTCCGCCACCCCCTCGCCTCGCGCCACCGTCACGCACGCGGCATCCGGGTCGTGCTCGGCCTGCGCCAGCATCTCCCGCGCCACCGCCTCGGGACTCGCCGTCTCGTCGGCGACGACGAGGATTTCACTCGGTCCCGCCGGCGCCTCGATGGCCACCGCGCCCACCACCTGGAGCTTGGCCTCCGCCACGTACGCGTTGCCCGGCCCGACGATTCGGTCCACCCGGGGCACGCTCTCCGTGCCGTACGCCATGGCCGCCACCGCGCCCGCGCCGCCCAACGCGAAGACCCGGTCCGCGCCCGCGAGCACCGCCGCGGCCAGCACGCTCGGGTGCGGCAAGCCATCCGGCCCCGGCGGCGAGCAGACGATGACCTCCCCCACCCCCGCCACCTTCGCGGGCACCACGCCCATCAACACGCTGCTCGGGTACACCGCGCGCCCACCGGGCGCATACACGCCCACGCGGCCCAGCGGGTCTGGCCTGCGTCCCACCAACACCCCCGGCTCCGTCTCCACCTCCACCGCGCGAGGCTTCTGCGCCTCGTGGGCCCGAGCGATGTTGCGCGCCGCGCGCCCCAACGCCCGCGCCACCGAGGGCTCCAACGACGCGAGCGCCTCCTCACAGCGCGCGCGGGGCACCTCCAACGCGGACAGCTCCGCCCGGTCGAACTGCCGCGCCATCTCGAACAGCGCCCAGTCCCCATCCAACCGGACCCGGGCGATGAGCTCACGCACCCGCGCGGCGATGCGCGTGTCCACATCCCCACCGCGCTCCAACAACCGCTGGCGGTCCTGACGCGAGAGGCTGGCCAGCGGCCCCCGGTACCGCAGGAACGAAGGAAGCGACATCATCACGCCACCAGCCTTTCGATGCGCGTGACGAGGATGCCCTCGCAGCCCAGCGTCTTCAGCGCGTTGACCGTGCGGTAGATGGTCTTCGCCGGCACCACCGCGTGCACCGCGACGAAGCGGCCTCCGTCCAGCACGTCCACCACCGTGGGACCGTTGAGCCCCGGCAACACCTCACGCACCCGGGGCAGTTCGTCCTTCGGCACGTTCGCCATCAGGTAGCGCTTGCCCCGCGCCGCGAGCACCGAGCCGAGCGCGAGCTTCAACTCGTCCAGCTTCCGCTGCGCCTCCGGCACGTTCGTCCGGCACGCCACCAGCCGCGCGCTGGACTCCAGCACGGTGGCCACCTCGCGCAGGCCGTTCATCTTCAACGTGGACCCGGTGGACGTCAGGTCCACGACGATGTCCGCGATGCCCAGGTGCGGCGCGATCTCCGCCGCGCCCGAGACGGGCACCACCGTGACGCTCTGCCCCCGGCGCGCGAAGTAGTCCAGCGTCAGACGCGGGAAGCATGACGCGACGCGCATGCCGTCACGCACGTCGTTGGCGTGGCTGATTCCACTCTCCTCGCGCGCGGCCACCACCAGCCGGCAGCGGCCGAACTCCAGGTCCATCAGGTGCTCGAGCTCGCGGCCCGCCTCGTTCACCAAATCCCAGCCGGTGACGCCCGCATGCGCCGCGCCGTCCGCGACGAACTCCGGGATGTCCTGCGCGCGGACGAAGATGGCCTCGAACTCACCGCCGAGCGACGCGGTGAGCGCGCGGTCTCCTCGGGCCCGGACCTCCAGGCCCGCATCGTTGAAAAGCTCACGGACCTCTTCGGAGAGGCGGCCTTTGTTGGGAAGAGCGATCTTCAGCAACATGGGTGGACCTTGCGGGGGACTGCGGGGGAAGGGTGGCCGCGCGGAAACGAAAAAAGGCCCGTCCGGGGGGGACGGGCCTTCGGTCGCTGCGGCAGGTGCCGGGAGGGTGGTGCGTCTAGTGGCTCACCCAGGCATGCGCATGGCGAACGGTCCCGTCGGGGCCGAGCCGATGATGCGCATGATGGGGATGCACGGAAGAGAAACGCACGGCTCCATCAGTAATGGCAAAGGTGCCCCGCCGTCAACTCGGCCTGCGTCATGTCGCTTGCAAACCCTCGACGGGGCGAGCAGGAAGCAAGGCCATGCGAGTCTCGGACGTCATCATCGTGGGCGGGGGCATCATGGGCTGCGGCATCGCGCTGCGGCTGCGGCAGGCGGGCGCGCGCGTCACCGTCCTGGAACGCTCCATCCCCGGCGCGGAGGCCAGCAGCGCCGCCGCGGGCATGCTCGCGCCCCAGATGGAGTCGGACGGTCCGGGCCCCTTCCTCGACTTGTGCCTGCGCAGCCGCGGCCTCTACCCCGCCTTCGCGGAGGAGCTGCGCGAGCTGTCCGGCGTGGACATCGCCTACCAGCCCTGCGGCATCCTCAAGGTCGCCTTCGCCGACACCGCCGTCCATCACCTGGAGGCCACCGTGCTGTGGCAGCGCGGCATGGGCCTGCGCGCGGAGCTGCTCGATGGAGCGCAGGCCCGAGCGCTCGAGCCGAAGCTGTCCGCCAAGGCCGTGGCCGCCGCGCACTTCCCGGACGACCACCAGGTGGACAACCGGCTGTTGGTGCGCGCGCTGACGATGGCCGCCGCGCGCGTGGGCGCCGAGTTCCGCAGCGGCTATGTGCGCGGCATCGTCCACGAGGACGGCCGCGCGGTGGGCGTGGACCTGGATGGCGAGGTGCTGCGCGCGGACGCCATCGTCCTCGCCGCGGGATCGTGGTCCTCACTGGTCCAGGGCGCGGGCGTGGAGGCGAAGTCGGTGCGCCCCGCGCGCGGGCAGATGATCCAGCTCCAGACGCGCCTGCCGTTGCTGCAGCGCGTCCTCACCTCGGAGAAGGGCTACGTCGTGCCGCGCGCGGACGGGCGCGTCATCGCCGGCAGCACCATGGAGCTGGTGGGCTTCGACAAGCAGGTGACCGCGGCGGGGCTGGCGCGCATCCTCGACATGGCCCTCGAGCTGTGTCCGGAGCTGGGCTCGGCGCCCATCACGGAGACGTGGGCCGGCTTCCGTCCCTGGACGGAGGACAAGCGGCCCTACCTGGGCGAGGGGCCCACGCCCGGCCTCTTCCTCGCCACCGGACACTTCCGCAACGGCATCCTCCTGGCCCCCATCACCGCGAAGCTCGTCGCCCAGGCGGTCCTCGGGGAGCGCACCACCCTGGACCTCGCTCCGTTCCGCTATGATCGAGGAGGCGTCCGGGCCCGCGCCTGAGCGCCTCGCATCCCACCTGCCCGAAGGGCTCCGCCCGCCTGCTCGCCCTGCCTTCCAGGGTCGCCTTCTGGACCGCCGCACTGGACTGTCAACCTGCAAGTGGAGGAAGGTGGTAATTTCCCTGACGCATTCGCCATTGAAACCCGGAAACCTCTAGAATCTCCCGCCGTGGAAGCCATCCCCCCTGCACCACCCCGAATCCTCATCGTCGACGATGACGACTCCGTGCGAGACGTCATCTCGGTCCTCTTGCGTGAAGAGGGCTACAACTGCGTCGTCGCGAGCGGCGCCGAGATGGCGCTGGACGTGGCGGGCGAAGAGGACACCCCGCTCGTCATCAGCGACATGAAGATGCCGGGCAAGGACGGCCTCTGGCTCCTGGAGAACCTGCGGGAGCGACTGCCGGACACGTCCGTCATCATGCTCACCGGCTATGGGGACACGGAGTCCGCGGTGGACTGTCTGCGCCGTGGCGCGGTGGACTACCTGCTCAAGCCACCGAAGCTGACGGACCTCATCCGAGCCATCGAGCGGGCGCTCGCCAAGCGCCGCATCGAGATGGCCCGGAAGCGCTACCAGAAGAAGCTGGAGCGCAAGGTCCGCGACCGCACGGCGGAGCTGAGAAGCGCGCTGCACAACATCGCCAACACCTACCAGAACACGCTGCTCGCCCTGGTCGCCGCGCTGGACGCGCGTGAGCACGAGACGAGCGACCACTCGCAGCGCGTCGTCAGCTACACGTCCGCCATCGCCGGGCGCATGGGCATCCAGGGCAAGGAGCTGGAGGAGATCGGCCGCGGCGCGCTCTTGCACGACATCGGCAAGATTGGCGTGCCGGACGCGGTGCTGCTCAAGCCGGGCAAGCTGACGCCGGACGAGTGGCTGGAGATGCGCAAGCATCCGGAGATCGGCTTCCAGATGATCCAGGCCATCCCGTTCCTGTCCACGCCGTCCGCCATCGTCCTGTCGCACCAGGAGCGCTGGGATGGCGCGGGCTATCCGCGCAACCTGTCGCGGCAGGAGATCCACGTCGGCGCGCGCATCTTCGCCGTGGCGGACACGCTGGACGCGATGACGAGCGACCGCCCGTACCGCAAGGGCACGACGTTCGCCAACGCCATCCAGGAGATCCGCCGCTGCGCGAACACGCAGTTCGATCCGGAGGTGGTGCGCGCGTTCCTCGACATCGGCGAGGAAGGGCTCATCCACATCAAGGAGGAGATGAAGAAGAAGAAGCTCCAGCTCCCCGTGGCCGAGCAGGAGGCGAACGAAGCCGAGGCGGAGCTCGCCCGCCTGACGGACCTGGACGACGAGCTGGAGACCGTCCCCGCCCCCCCGCGCTCGAACACGGCGGAGTCGACCGAGCCGAAGGTCACCGCCATCCGCTCCGCGACGGGCAGCGAAGGCTGAGCCCGTCGGGGAATGAGATGAACAGCCGCGAGTCGGCTGTTACGAGGTCAGGCCGCCCGTGACGATGCCCGCCCTCCCCACGGATCCACTCGCTCCGCCCCTGCTGGACGCGCAGGGGCGCCGCATGACGTATTTGCGGCTGAGCATCACGGACCGCTGCAACTTCCGCTGCACGTACTGCTCTCCGGCGTCGTGGGGCGGGAAGAAGGACCTGCTCGACGCGCAGGAGCTCGGGCGCATCGCCTCCCTCTTCGCGGCCCTGGGAATCCGCCGCGTGCGACTGACGGGCGGCGAGCCGCTCATCCGCCCGGACATCCTGGAGGTGGCCCGGCGCATCGCCAGCATCCCCGGCATCCAGCACCTGGCCATCACCACCAACGCCAGCCATCTGGCGTCGCTGGCGGCGCCCCTGCGCGAGGCGGGGGTGGACCAGCTCAACATCAGCCTGGACACGCTGTCGGCCCAGACGTTCCGGAGCATCTCCAAGCAGGGTGACTTCGACGCGGTGCTGGCCGGCATCGACCGCGCGGCCCAGGTCGGCTACGGCTCGCTCAAGCTCAACGTCGTGGTGATGCGCGGGGTGAACGACCACGAGGCCCGGGCGCTGGTGGAGTACGCACACGCGCGAGGCCTCACCCCGCGCTTCATCGAGCTGATGCCCTTCGGACAGGGCAAGCCCGTGCCCACCGCGGAGCTCATCGAGCGGCTGCGCGGCGAGGGCCTCGCGCTGTCGCCAGAGCCCGAGGAGACGGGCGCGGCCGCGGACTCCATCACCTCCGGACCCGCGCGGTACTGGCGCGCGCCGGGGGGACGCGTGGGGTTCATCTCACCGCTCACCCAGAACTTCTGCGGCGGCTGCAATCGCGTGCGCGTGGCCTCCAACGGGGATTTGAGGAGCTGCCTCGGAGGACGCGCGCAGGCGCCGCTGCACCAGCTCATCCGTGGAGGCGCCACCGACGTGGAGCTGGCGCGCGCCATCCGCGCCGCGCTGGGCGACAAGCCGGAGGGCCACCGCTTCACCGAGCCCGGCAACGGCGCCACGCTGCTGTCGATGATGGGCATCGGCGGCTGAGGCCGCACCCCAGGAACACGACGGGCGGGCCCGCGACTCGCGCATGGCCCGCCCGGGTGCAACCAGGGCTCCCGTGGGAGCCCGTGCTGGACTACTTCACCAACCGGATGGCGAACGGGTACTTGTACAGCTGACCCTCGTTCGCCTTGAGGCCGGCGATGATGGAGAACACCAGCGCCACCACGCCGACGAGGGGCAGCAGGACGAAGCCGATGCCCACGCACAGGGTGATGGAGGCCACCACCGCGGCGATGAAGATGGTGATCTGGAAGTTCAGCGACTCCACCGCGTGCTCACGGATGAAGGACGACTCCTTGCCCTTCGTCAGCATCAGCACCAGCGGAACGGCGAAACCCAGTCCCACGAAGTTGCCCAGGATGGTGCCCATATGGGCAATCAGCGCCATCGTCTTCTCGTCCTGGGTCGGCATCGGCGTGCCGGTGATGTACGAACCCACTTGTTCCCTCGGCGGAGTCTCCACGAAGTCTCCCCTCCCGATCATCGAGGGCGCGAACACCGCGCCCATGCCCACCTACCATGGCATGCACACACTCTGATTGTCACGTCTCGGACAGGTGAGGCGCGGCGTCGTTTGACGCCCTCGATTCCGGGTTTCTTGCTCAGCGATACAACTCGCTGCCCGCCTTCTTGAATTCCTCCCCCTTCGCCTCCATCCCCGTCCCCAACGCGGCGTCGTCGGAGACTCCGGTCTTCGCGGCGTAGTCGCGAACCTCCTGGGTGATTTTCATGGAGCAGAACTGGGGTCCGCACATGGAGCAGAAGTGGGCGACCTTGGCGCCCTCGGCGGGGAGCGTCTCGTCGTGGAAGGCGCGGGCGCGCTCGGGGTCCAGGGAGAGGTTGAACTGGTCCTCCCAGCGGAACTCGAAGCGGGCCTTGGACATGGCGTTGTCGCGCGCCTGGGCGCCCGGGTGCCCCTTGGCCAGGTCGGCGGCGTGGGCGGCGATCTTGTACGTGATGACGCCTTCCTTCACGTCGTCGCGGTCCGGCAGCCCCAGGTGCTCCTTGGGCGTCACGTAGCAGAGCATCGCGGTGCCGAACCAACCAATCATCGCGGCGCCGATGCCGCTGGTGAAGTGGTCGTACCCGGGCGCGATGTCCGTCGTCAGGGGCCCCAGGGTGTAGAACGGCGCCTCGCCGCACACCGCGAGCTGCTTCGTCATGTTCTCCTGGATGAGGTGCATGGGGACGTGCCCCGGGCCTTCGATCATCGTCTGCACGTCGTGCTTCCAGGCGATCTTCGTCAGCTCGCCCAGGGTCTCCAGCTCGCCGAACTGCGCCGCGTCGTTCGCGTCGGCGATGGAGCCCGGCCGCAGCCCGTCACCCAGGCTGAAGCTGACGTCGTACGCCTTCATGATCTCGCAGATCTCCTCGAAGTGCGTGTAGAGGAAGTTCTCGCGATGGTGCGCGAGGCACCACTTGGCGAGGATGGAGCCGCCTCGGCTGACGATGCCCGTGAGGCGCTTCGCGGTGAGGGGCACGTAGCGCAGCAGCACGCCGGCGTGGATGGTGAAGTAGTCCACGCCCTGCTCGGCCTGCTCGATGAGCGTGTCGCGGTAGATGTCCCACGTGAGGTCCTCCGCCTTGCCGCCCACCTTCTCAAGCGCCTGGTAGATGGGCACCGTGCCGATGGGCACCGGCGCGTTGCGGAGGATCCACTCGCGCGTCTCGTGGATGTTGCGGCCGGTGGACAGGTCCATCACGGTGTCCGCGCCCCAGCGGATGGACCACACCATCTTCTCCACCTCCTCCTCGATGGAGGACGTGACGGCGGAGTTGCCGATGTTCGCGTTGATCTTCACCAGGAAGTTGCGGCCGATGATCATCGGCTCCAGCTCCGGGTGGTTGATGTTCGCGGGGATGATGGCGCGGCCCCGGGCGACCTCGTCGCGGACGAACTCCGGGGTGATGACGCGCGGGATGGACGCGCCCCACGAGTGTCCCGGGTGCTGCGCGGACAGCGACGCCTCCACGCGCAGGTTCTCGCGCAGCGCCACGTACTCCATCTCCGGGGTGATGACGCCGCGCCGGGCGTAGTGCAACTGGGTGACGTTGCTGCCCGTCCGCGCGACGCGCGGCTTGCGGCGGTGGCCGAAGCGCAGGCCCGACAGGCGCGGGTCCGCTTCACGCTGACGGCCGTACTCGGAGGTGATGCCCTCCAGTTCGTGGGTGTCGCCGCGCGCTTGAATCCACGCCTCGCGCGTCGCCGCCAGCCCCCGGCGCAAATCGATGTCCGCCTCCGGGTCCGTGTACGGGCCGCTGGAGTCATAGACGTGCACCGCGGGGTTCGGCGTCTGCCGCGCGTCAGGGCCGTGGCCGTGCCGCGTGGGCGTCTGCGAAATCTCGCGCAGGGGGACGCGGACGTCCGGGTGCAGCTCCCCGCTCACGTACACCTTGCGGGAGGCCGGGAGGGGGCCGCGACTGATGCCCTCCAACACCTTCCCATCGACCTTCAGGCTCTTGGATGCTCCGCTCATCTCTCTCTCCTCGAGGACGGGCGGGAAGGCAGACGAAGCCCCACGGAAGGAGGCTTCGGGCCGCTTCCCTCCGCCGGTATGACCCGGTTCAGGTTCCAAGGGTTGGCCGCGCCGCGCGGCCGTCTCAGCCCCTTCCAAGGGGCACCCCTAGCGACTGGGTGAGCATCTAGCGCACATGGAGACGGGGTTCAACCCGGCCTGGGGGCGGAGGCCGGCGCGGCCCGGCGAACAGTCGGGCGCAAGGAATGCGGGGCGCCCCCTCGACGCGCAAACCTTGCGCGCGCCACGGGCCGCAATCACCGTGTCCCGAGGGGACCAGGGCTGGCCCCCGTCCTGCAATGACTCCCGGCATCCCCCCTCACCTGGAGAGCGCCCCATGCAAATCGTCGGAGAGCTGATGACACGTGAGGTGGTCACGCTCAAGGAAACACAGAACCTGGGCAAGGCGGAAGAGCTGCTGCGGCTGCACCGCATCCGGCACCTGCCCGTGGTGCGCCAGGGCAAGCTCGTGGGGCTCATCACCCACCGCGACCTGCTGCGGGCGGCGGCCACGAGCGCGAATGATCCAGCCGCCCAGCCGCTGTGGGCCGCGGACATCATGACGCGCGAGGTGACGACGGTGGGGCCCGAGGCGTCCCTGCGCGACGCGGTGGTGATGATGCTGCGCAACAAGTTCGGCTGCCTGCCGGTGGTGAGCGGCGACGGCACGCTCCTGGGCCTCATCACCGAGGCGGACCTGGTGCGCTACGCGCAACACCTCATCGAGGACAAAGACCGCCGCGAGCTCGCGCGCGAGTTCAACGCCTGAGCCTCTTTTGACGAGGGACCGCGGTCCCTCGTCGACTCGTCCCGCCGAGCAGCTTCCGACCAGGACGAAGCGTCCTCGCATCGGCGGACCTCCGCCACGAACGTGCTCCTGACGCAAGAGGCGCCCAATCCGCACTGCACCAAGGCCTCGACATGAACGCGTCTCCCGAATGCAGAGCGCCCTCTCCACCGCATCGCGGGTCCCCAACATGAACGCGGCCCGGACGCAGCGCCCCGCTCGACCGCAGCACTGAACCCCGACACGAACGCGTCTCCCGAATGCAGAGCGCCCTCTCCACCGCATCGCGGGTCCCCAACATGAACGCGGCCCGGACGCAGCGCCCCACTCGACCGCAGCACTGAACCCCGACACGAACGCGCCCTCGACGCAGGCCCCTGCTCCGCCGCGCCACTGCCCGCCGCCATGAACGCTCCCCTCGCCTCGATGCGTGAAGCCGAGGCCCTCACCTCCCCCTCGCCCGACCTGGCGCCCTCGCCGCCTGGGCGCCGCTGGGTGCGGCCCGCGCTGGCGCTGGTGGGGCTCGGTGCGGTGGCGTGGCTGTCCGCGTTCGGGGGGCAGGGCGAGGTGGCGTCGCGCACGGTGCTGGTGGCCGGCGTCTGTCTGGTCCTGTGGCTCACCGAACTGGTGCCGCCGTTCGTCCCCACGCTGCTGCTCCTCGGGGCGACGCCCGTGGTGCTCGGCCCGCTGGGAAAGGACTATGCACTCGCGTCCGTGCTCACCTGGTGCGCGGACCCGGTGCTCATCCTCTTCCTGGGCGGCTTCACGCTCGAGGTCGCGGCCATGCGTCACGGACTCGACTCGGCGGTGGCGGGCCACGTGGTGCGCCTGTCGCGCGGACGCCCCCGGCGGCTGCTCCTGTTCGTGATGGGCGGCGTGGCGTTCCTCTCCATGTGGATGTCCAACGTCGCCGCGGCGGCGATGATGCTCGCGGCGCTCCGTCCCGTGCTGCTCGCCTCGGCTCCAGGCACGTCCCTGCGGCCCGCGCTGCTCGCGGGCGTGGCGCTGGGCGCGAACCTGGGCGGCATGGCCACACCCGTGGGCAGCGGCCCCAACGCGCTCGCGGTGTCCGCCGCGAGCGCCTACGCGCACGTCACCTTCGCGGGCTGGATGGCGTTCGCCCTGCCTCTCACGGCGCTCATGCTGGTGCTCGGCTTCGGCCTGGTGCTGCTGCGCTTCCGCCTGGGCGACACCCTGACCTTGCCCGCACAGGTCACGCGCTCGCTGGACGGCCGCGGCCGACGGGTGCTCTGGGTGAGCGCCGCCTGCGTGGTGGCCTGGCTGTCGGAGCCCGTGCACGGCGTGCCCGCTCCCGTGGTCGCCCTGGGAGCCACCGCGCTGCTCTTCGGTACGCGTCTGCTCGAGCGCGAGGACCTCAAGAAGCTCGACTGGTCCACGCTGTTGCTCATCGCCGGGGGACTGGCGCTGGGGAAGCTGCTGGAGCACTCGGGCCTGGTGGCCCATGCGCTCGACGGCGCGAGCCTGGAGACGTGGCCCCAGGCGGCCCGGCTCGGCGCGCTCGTCGTCGTCGCCGCGGCGCTGTCCGCGTTGATGAGCAACACCGGCACCGCCGCGCTCCTCATGCCGCTGGCGCTCAGCGTGGAGCCCTCCGCGTCCACGCCCATCCTCGTCGCCATGGGGTGCGCGTTCGGCATCCCCTTCGCCATCAGCACACCTCCCAACGCCATGGCCGCGGGAGAGGGACTGGAGACCTCGGAGCTGCTGCGGTTGGGACTTCCCCTCATGGTGGCCGGTTGTCTGCTGGTCAGCGCGACAGGCCCCTTTGTCCTGCGAATCTTCGGGCTGCCATGAGCTACCCTCGCCCGCACCGCCAGGACTCCAGGGCGAAGTCTGGGTCCACCATGAAGCACCGTCGCGGCACACGGGTTGAAAGGGCAATGCCGGCACAGGGCCTGGCGGAAGGAACGCCCATGACATCCGTTACCGTCACAGAGTACGAAACGCGCCTCTACTGGCAAGGCGACCACGGCGCCGTCCTGACGAGCGACCGTGCGCCCCCCGTCCCCATCGGCCTGCCCCTGGTGGAACCCGGAGCGATGGAGGCCGGCCGCTGGGCCCCGGAGACGCTGCTGGTGGGCGCCGTCGAGGGCCGCACGCTGTTGGCCTTCCTCGAGCGGGCACGCGAGGCCGAGGTGTCCATCCTCTTCTACCAGAGCTGCGCGGTGGCCCGGCTGGTGGCGAGCCCCGGCCAGACGCCGCACCTCACCGACATCATCGTCCGCCCCCACGTCGCCGTGGCCACCGACTCGGAGGCAGAGGTGGTACGCCGCATCTTCTCGGAGCTGCCCGCGCACTGCTTCCCCAGCTCCGTCATCCAGATATCCCCGCGCATCGAGCCCGTGGTGGAGACGTGGCATGCCCGCGCCGCCCGCCCCGTCGTTCGCGAAACCCAGAGTCTCGCACTCCCCTGACCCCGAGCCCCCGCCTATGTCCGCACAGCGCATCCTGGTCGTCGACGATGAGGACAACGCCCGCAAAGCCATCGCCACCATCCTGAACGAGGAGGGCTACGACGTGGCCGAGGCCGCCGACGGCGCCGAGGCGCTCGCGCGCGTGGCGGACTTCTCCCCCGCGGTGGTGCTCACCGACGTGCGCATGCCGAAGATGGATGGCCTGAGCCTGCTGCGCGCCGCGCGCGAGCAGGGCAGCGACGCCACGTTCGTGATGATGACGGCCTTCGCCAGCGTGGAGATGGCGGTGGAGGCGATGAAGTCCGGCGCGGACAACTTCCTGCTCAAGCCGCTGGACGCGGACCAGGTGCTCGTCACCCTGTCCAAGGCGCTGGAGAAGCGCAGCCTGCGCCAGGAAGCGGAGGCGCTCAGAGACCAGGTCCGCACCCGCGTGCGGCGCTTCCACGACATCATCGGCGAGTCGCCGCAGTTGCAGGGCATCTACGACGTCGTCCGCCGCGCGGCCAGCACGCGCGCCACGGTGCTCATCCTCGGCGAGTCCGGCACGGGCAAGGAGCTCATCGCCCAGGCCCTGCACCAGGAGTCGCCCCGCCGCGACAAGCCCTTCATCCGCGTGCACTGCGCCGCGCTGTCCGAGAGCCTCTTGGAGAGCGAGCTGTTCGGCCACGAGAAGGGCGCCTTCACTGGCGCGATCGCGCGCAAGGAGGGCCGCTTCGAGCTGGCCGACGGCGGCACGCTGTTCCTGGACGAAATCGGGGAGATCTCCCCCACCGTCCAGGTGAAGCTCCTGCGCGTGCTGCAGCAGCGCGAGCTGGAGCGCGTGGGCGGCACCCAGACGCTCAAGGTGGACGTGCGAATCGTGGCGGCCACGCACCGCGACCTGGCCGCGGAGGTGAAGGCGGGCCGCTTCCGCGAGGACCTCTACTATCGGCTCAATGTCGTCAGCGTGACGCTCCCGCCCCTGCGCGAGCGCAAGAGCGACATCCCCGCCCTGGTGAACCACTTCCTGGAGAAGTACGGCGACTCCTACGGCAAGCAGGTCCGGGGGTTGGCCCCGGGCACGCTCCAGGCCCTGCTCGCGCACGACTGGCCGGGCAACATCCGTGAGCTGGAGAACGCCATCGAGCGCGCGGTGGTGCTCACCCAGGGTCAGGAGCTGACCACCGATGACCTGCCCCCGGTGCTGAGAGGCCCCCGGCCCTCGGGCACCAGCCAGGGCTCGCTCATCCCCGGCGCCACGCTGGCCGCCATCGAGCGGGAGGCCATCCTGCGCACGCTGGAGATGGTGCAGGGCTCCACCTCGCGCGCGGCGGAGGTGCTGGGCATCAGCGTGCGCAAGATCCAGTACCGCCTCAAGGAGTACGGCGCCCAGTCGGACGGCGCCCCCGCCCGGCTCGACGGCGACGAGCCCACCGGCCCGGACCTGGCCGCGGAGTCCTGACCCCCGGCCCGGGACACCCCTCCTCCCGCTGACGCGGTGTCCCGCCCCGGGCATCTACGACGTGCGTCGTTGACAGATACGACACACGTCGTAATACTTTCCCGAATGACGCCCGTTCCACCGCAGCCGACGCGCGCCGAGCTGGCCATCCTCCGAGTCCTCTGGCAGTTGGGGCCCAGCACCGTGCGGCAGGTGCATGAGTCCCTCCGAGGCACGCAGGAGAAGGACACCGGCTACACCACCGTCCTCAAGCTCCTCCAGAACATGACGGAGAAGGGGCTGGTGCAGCGCGACGAGAGTGAGCGCACGCACGTCTACGAGGCGGCCCTCAGCCAGAAGCGCACGCAGCGCGACCTGCTGCGCGACCTGATGGACCGCGCCTTCGGGGGCTCCGCGTCGAGCGTCGTCGCCCAGGCCCTGTCGATGAAGCGGGCCTCGGCGCAGGAGCTGGCGGAGATCCGGAAGCTGCTGGACGAGCACGAGAGGCGGGGGAAGTGATGCACGTGCTGGACGCGCTGGAACGGGCCCTCATCGACTTCGTCTGGCAGGGCGGCGCGGTGGCCCTCGTCGTGGCGGGGCTGCTGGCGATGATGTCGCGCCGCTCGGCGAAGGGGCGCTATGTCGTCGCGTGCCTGGGGCTCGCGACCATGGCGGTGTTGCCGCTGGTGACCTTCCTGAGGACCCTCATGGAGGCGCCGGTCGCCGCGTTGTCGACAGGCCTTTCCCCCCAGGTGCTCGCCCCGGCGGCGGCGGTGGCCCGGGAGGTCGTGGTGGCGGACCTCGCGCCCACGGCCGAGGTCACGGTGACCTGGCTGGAGCTGCTGCGGCCCTGGCTGCTGCCGGCATGGTGTGTCGGCGTGCTGCTGCTGTCGGCCCGGACGCTCGTCTCCTGGTACGCGGCGCAGCGGCTGTCGCGGCTGCACACCCGCGAGCCCGACAGCGTCTGGCGCGAGGCGATGGAGCGCGCGCTCACGAAGCTGCGGATGTCGCGTCCCGTGCGGCTGATGGCGTCCACGCGCATCGACGTACCCCAGGTCATCGGCCTGTGGCGTCCGCTCATCCTCGTGCCCGCGGGGGCCATCACCGGGCTGTCGCCCCAGCAATTGGAGGCGGTGCTCTCCCACGAGCTCGCGCACATCCAGCGGCACGACTACCTGGTCAACCTGCTCCAGGCGCTGGTGGAGACCTTCTTGTTCTACCACCCGGCCGTCTGGTGGCTGTCCCACCGCATCCGCGAGGAGCGCGAGCACTGCGCCGATGACCAGGCCGTGCAGTCGTGCGGCGACGCGGTCCTCTATGCCCGCGCGCTGGCGCACATCGAGCAACTGCGCGCGCCGCCGTCCGCCCTGCTCGCCCTGGGCGCGGATGGGGGCTCGCTGCTGGGCCGCATCCGGCGCCTCCTGGCGGTCCCCGACGCGCGGGCGCCGCGTCGCTCGTGGAGGCTGGTGAGTGGACTGGGTGGCGCGGCGCTGGCCGTCGCGCTGGGCTCCTCGCAGGTGCCGCTGACGGCGATGGCCGTGGCGCCCCAGGCCCTGGATGTGGCACCGCTGGCGACGCACGAGCGCGCCTTCACGGAAGTCACGCCGCCCGTGCATCGGCCCCTGGTGGCTCCGGCGCCCCGCATCCTCCCGCTCGACCTGACCACCAAGCCGTCCAGCCGTTCGACGCGCGTGCTCCACAAGGTCTCCTCCACGCCCCGGCCGGCGCGCGAGCGCAGCCCCCGGCCGCTGCTCATCCCGGACACGCAGGGGATTGCGCGCACGCAGCTTCCCAGGACGCCCTACCCGCTCGACGTGGAGCCCACCGTCCCCTCCGAGGCCGTGGCCGCGCAGGGCCACACGGCGCCGGTGGACCAGGCCCCGGTGGACGAAGCGCAGGTGGAGCACGACAGCATCTCGATGCAGGTGATGACCGCGGCGCTCCCCGCGCTCACTCCGGCCGCGACGCCGCCCGCCGCGCCGACGCCCCCCCGCCCCCAGCCCGAGGACGACGGCGTCTTCTCGCTGGGGCCCGGCATCACCCCGCCCCGCTTCGTGTCCGGGCAGCGGCTCGCCTTCCAGGACATCACCCAGAACCTGCGCTCGCGCATCTCCGCCGTGCCCAAGGGCGCCATCGTCACCCGGTGCACCATCACCGCCGAGGGCAGCGTCACCAACTGCAAGTCGCTGCAGAGCCTCTCCGGCCTGGAGGAGGGCGTCATCCGCACCCTGACGACGTGGCGCTACGCGCCCGCCACGCTCGACGGCAAGCCGGTGCCCGTGCACTACGAGTTCGACATCTGGTTCACCAACGAGCCCGGTGGCGGCAGGGACCAGCAGTTCGCCAGCGCGGACAAGCCCGGCACGCGCGCGGACGGCTCCAACCAGAGCGCCTGCATCCTCTGCGCGAGCGTCTCCGCCTCCAGCGTGGTGAGGCCGCCCGTCGCCGGCTTCTGAAGTGGAGCCTCCGGCGGCGCGTCGTCCTAGCGCGCCACCGGGAGCCGCAAGAGGAAACGGGCGCCGCCGCTCGGGGCGGTGCCCACCTCCAGCGTCCCGCCGTGCTGCGTGACGATGGCGTGGACGATGGGCAGCCCCAGCCCGGAGCCCTGCGCCTTGGTGGTGAAGAAGGGCTCGAAGATGCGGTCCCTCATCGCCTCCGGGACGCCCGAGCCCGTGTCGTCCACCGTGAGCCACACGCGCGTGTCCTCGGTGCCCACCGTGAGCGTCACGTGGCCGCCGGCGGGCGTGGACTCCAGCGCGTTGAGGCACAGGTTGATGAGCACCTGCCGCAGCCGCTCCTCTTCACCGGAGAGCGCGGGCAGGCTCGACTCCGGCACCACCTGCGTCAGCGACACCTTGCGCGTCTCCGCCTGACTGCTCAGGAGGTCCACCACGCGGCGCACCAGCGCCTTCACGTCCACGGAGCCGGGGCGGAACTCGCGAGGCCGGGCGAACTGGAGGAAGTCCTCCAGGATGTGGTCCAACCGGCGAATCTCGTCGCGCACGAGCAAGAGCGGCTCCAGCAACGTGCCCTGCTGGTGGTCCGGCAACCTGCGCACCCGACGCTCCAGCACGGACAGCTGGAGGGCCGCGGCGTTGAGCGGGTTGCGAATCTCGTGGGACAGCCCCGCGGTCATCGTCCCCACCGCGGCCAGCTTCTCCGTCACCTGCGCGCGCCGGGCCAGCTCGCGCTTCTCCGCGTGCAGGCGCACCTGCCGCATCGCCTGCTCCAGCGTCAGGAGCAGCTCGCGCGGCGCGCAGGGCTTCATGAGATAGGCGCACGCGCCCGCGCGCACCGCCGCCACCGCCGTCTCCAACGTGGCGAAGCCGGTGAGCAGCACGACCTCCGAATCCGGCGCGCCCTCCTTCAGCTCCGCGGCCAGCGCCGTGCCGTCACCGTCCGGCAGGCGCAGGTCCACCAGCGCCACGTCGAAGCCGTCGCGGGCCTTCTCCCGCGCGCCCCGACAGGTCGACGCCGCGTGAACCACGTAGCCCGCGTCGCCGAGCAACTCATCGAGGTTGTCCAGGAACGCCGCGTTGTCATCCACGACGAGGACGCGCGCGGGGGATTGGGCGTTGGGCTCGGTCATGGAGAGGGCACGGGGCGCGCGGCGTGCGCGGTCTCCAGCGCGCCCATGAGCGCGCCGGTGTCGAAGGGCTTGGCGTAGACGTCCACGCCCTCACCGAGGAACGCCAGGTCCGGCCAGGCCGTCATGACGAAGGTGGACAGACGGGGGAAGCGCGCGCGCAGGCGACGCAGCGCCTCGCCGTCCGGGCCCCCCGGCATGCGCAGGTCCACCAGCGCGGCGAAGGGCGTCGCGCAGGAGAGCAGCTCCGTGTCCAGCGCGGAGCTCACCGTCACGCAGGAGAAGCCCCGCTCGCGCAGGAGCTCGGAGAGGTTGTCGCTGAGCGCCGGGTCGTCCTCGGCCACCACCACCAGCCCGTCGCGTCGCGCGTTGGCGAGCAGCTCCATCAGCGTGGAGATGGGCACGGGCTTGGGCAGCACCGCGAGCAGCCCCTCGCGCCGGGCCGTCTCCAGGTCGTCCTCGCGGGGATAGGCCGTCATGACGACGGTGGCGATGCCCGGGTCCACGCGTCGGATGCTGCGCACCGCATCCGCGCCGCTCATGCCCGGCATGCGCATGTCCGTCACCAGCGCGTCGAAGCGCGTGACGCCCACCGCGCGCAGGGCCTCGTCGCCCGTGGAGACGACGGTGGCCTGGTGGCCCTCGTCGCGGAGGATTTCGGCGAGGTTCTCCGCCAACGCCTGGTTGTCATCCAGCAGGAGGTAGCGTCGCACGCGTGCCCTCCTCGGGGGACTTGGGGAGCTGAATCACGAACCGGGCGCCCGCGCCGTCCCGGGGCGCGTAGGAGATGGAGCCGCCATGCCGCTCCAGGATGCGGCGCACGAGCGGCAGGCCCAGGCCGATGCCTCGCGCCTTCGTGGTCATCAGCGGCTCGAAGAGGCGCTCGCGGATGGCCTCGCTGAGGCCGGGCCCCGAGTCCTCCAGCACCAGCTCCACGTGGCCCGCGTCGCTCGTCGAACCCTGGAGGGAGACGTCCCCGCCGGACTCCTCGAGCGCCTGCACCGCGTTCTCCAGCAGGTTGACGAACACCTGGCGCAACTGCCCCGCGTCGCCGTGCACCGCGGGCAGGGACACCAGACCCTCCGCGCTGACGCGGACGCCCTCGGGACGGACCACGGCCTTGAGGGCCTCCTGCCAGACCTCGTCCAGCCAGACCTCCTGCCGCTGGAGGGGGCGGTCGCGAATCATGTCGAGCAGGTCAGAGACGATGTGGTTGGCGATGCCCACCTGTTCGCCGATGCGGTCCAGGTGCTTGGCGGTGCGCTCGTCCACCGTGGCGCCCTGGCGGTTGCGCAGGATGTAGAGCGAGGTCTCGATGACGCCCAGCGGGTTGCGCAGCTCGTGGCCGATGGAGCCCACGAGCTGACCGAAGGTGGCCAGGCGCTCCGTACGCGCCTGCTGCGCGAGCAGATCCTCGCGGTAGGTGTGGAGCATGATGGCCAGCTCCAGGTCGAGGATGCGGCCCAGCGCGGCGCGCGTGTCGTGGAGCACCTGGGGCTGGGTGGTGAATGTCGTGTCGATGATGGCGTTGAGCTCCTGGCGCAGCACGTTCATCGCGCCGAACATGTAGTGCTGCTCCAGGGAGATGCGCACGTGCATGCGACCGATGCGGCAGCGCAGCGCGAAGTACGCCTCATCCCACGGGCCGCGCAGCAGTTGGTCCATCCACACCTGCAACGTGCCTCGCAGGTGGCCCACCTGGCTCTCGCCGCCCTCGAGCGCCTGGCGGGCGCCCTCGTGCTCCAGGATGCGGTCGTAGAAGACGCGCGAGATGCGGGGGAAGTGCGGCTTCGCGAGGGCGTGGAGGCCGACGAGTGACAGCTCGTCCCGCGCTCCGAACCCCACGTACCGCTTCAGCTCCTCGAACAAGGTTTCCGCCATGGTTTCGGGGCGGACCTTAACCGCTCGCCCCACATCGGACGAGGAACTCCGCAGCAAGCAACGCGCCAGCCCGCAGCGGGTCCGGGCGACCCGGCGACGCGCAAGAAATGCGCGCCTCGGGATTCGTGTCCCTGGGCGCGCAAATCCTGCGTGGATGGGTGACGGCGTCGCCTCAGTGCATCAGCGAGGTGCGCCCGCTCCGGTTCGGAGCGAGGGACTCGCGCGTCACCGTCTCGTGGCCCGTGGCCTTGCCGCGCTCGAGCAGGGACTTGAAGCGCAAGAGGTCGTCGTCCATCTGCCGCTTGGGGTCCACGCCCAGCAGGCGGGCGAAGGCGTGGCCGATGGCGCCGGCGGGCGGGTTGTACGACAGGCGGATGTCCACGCGGGTGCCGCCCTTCGCGGTCGGCTCGAAGTGGATGACGCCGGCGTTCTCCACCGAGGTGCCCTTCACGCTCTTCCAGGCGAGGAGCTGATGGGGGACGCGCCTTGTGACGATGGCTTCCCATTCGAAGTGGAGGCCGGCGGGGCCGCGGACCTTCCAGTACGAGCGACCGCGCTCGTCGACGCGCACCTCGTCCACGTGGGTCATGAAGCGCGGGAAGTTCTGCATCGCGTCCCAGAAGGCGAAGACCTCCTCCACGGGCGCGTTCACGGTGATGTCCTTGTGCAGCGTGATGGCGCGGGGTCCCACGCCGATGCCCGTGAGCCGGCGCAGTTCCAGGTTGCTGAGCGCGCGGATGCCGAGCACCGCGCCACCGAGTCCCAGCAACGAGCCCAGGACACCGCGTCGCTGGAGCGCCCAGGATGCGAGGGAGATGCCTCCGAGCGCGCCGAAGAAGCGTGACGAGGGGGACCAGTGCTTGGAGCCGAAGGGGCGTCGCCGCGCGATGCCGCCCTGGAGCTCGGATTGACGGCCCGACTGGGCGAAGGGAAGCAGTCGGTTGTCCACGCCACGCACGCCACGGACGCGGCCCAGGGCGGGCACGGCGCGCTTGAGCTCCTCGAGCAGGATGGAGCCCTCGAGCGTGACGATGCCGTCCCTGGCGGACACCTTCACGGAGCCCGGATGCGAGCAGACCCGGCCGAGGGCCGCGCGGACGCGCTCGGTGAGCGTGACGTCGTCGACGGTCTCCGAGCGGAAGCGGCTGACGGACTCGAAGAACAGGCCGCGTGAGCGCTGGGCCAGGTCGCGGCGGACGACATCGACCGCGGAGCCGGCCTCGTGGGCGGCGTGCACGGCCCTGCCCTGCAGATGAGACCTGCGCCAGCGACCGCTGCGTGGATCGCTCCAGTACATCAGCCCCACGCCCAGCCCCAGTCCCCCGAGCCCCCAAATGGCTGCCTTCATGAAGTGCCTCCTGTTGGGTTGTCGATAAGTCCCATCGGGAGAAACTGAAGGCGGACGTGGCGCGGTGCAGCAGCCACGGGACGTCCGAGCCACGCCCCGAGGGCACGGCCGCCGCTCGTGACGGGCACGAGTGCCTGGGTGCTGCGCGTGAGTGTGTGCGGGAAGGTGCCCGCATGGCCGGGCGTGCACACCTTGAGCGGGCAGACGGACCGAATCCCTTCAAGGAGCGCCGCAAGAATGCCCACGCAGCAGCCGCCGATTCCTGGGACGCCGCACCCGACGCCCCTGCCTCCCGAGCCCGAGCCCAACGCGCCGGTCAAGGAGCCGGACCCTCGGCACCCTCAGCAGGAGCCGCCCTTCCGGCAGCCGCCCGCCGAGGAGCCGCCGCGCAAGCAGCCGCCGGAGATCGAGCCTCCCCTGCCACCGGACATCTCGCCGCCGGGGATTCATGACCCGCCGCTTCCCGGGCAACCGGGCAAGCCGAACATCATCGCGTAGAGCCGCTCTTCGGCTACCACGGGTCGCCCGCGCGCACATCCGATGCGCGCTGGGCGATGGTCAGCCAGGGGAACCGGGCCGCGAGCGCGTCGAGCACTTCATCCGAGTGTGCATGTGCTCTCGCGGCTTCATTGAAGAAGAGTGGGTCCAGTTCGAACACGACGCGTGAGCCGTTCGACGGACCCGTCCTCGAATCCTGTGAGGGTGAGATGAGGCCGCCTCGGGAGTAGTGACTCTCCCGGCGCGCATCGCTGCTCGAGGTCTGCAGGAGGACTCGCGAGGACAGCGCGTTGAGGATCACGCCTGGAGCCTGGATGAGCGCCCAGGTCGGCGGTCCGCCAACAGGCAGCGTCAGCATCCTCATGTCGATGAAGGCGAGTGATGAGCCTGGACAGCTCAGAAACCCCGACGGAGCAAACTGCCAGGGACAGGTCATCTCGAACACGGGGCCTGGCCAGCTCCGAAGCACGACGGGTAGCCGCTCGGGACCATCACCGGTGGTAGCCATGCTCTCGACAGCCATCCGAAGCAATGCCTCGGCCTGCCCGCATCCATCCGCCCCCTCGAGGAACATCTTCGTACGGGTTCTGATGACCTCATGAGGCCAAAGACCTCGGTTGTGCAGAGTCGTCATGGGTGCCCTTCAATCCCTTCGAACAGTGTCATCAACGGTGACACCCGGTGGCAACACCGTTGTCAGGAACACGCGTCACTCGCAGGGCTCCCTCTGAATGGGCGCGGGCATGCGGTTTGCCAATCAGCCCTGCATGCCCCCTGACACGCATCAACGAGCCCTCCGTGAGAACGCACTGCGCAGCAAACGCCTCGGGCAGTTCTGCCTGGTCATCGCCGTGATCTCGAGTCTGTGCACGGATACGTCGACCCTTCGCTACACCATCGTCCTGCTGGTCTTCATGATTCCGCTCCTCCTGGCGACAGTGGCCTGCGCGCTCGATGGCTTGTCCTCCGATGACGCGCCCCCCGCTCGGATAGCGCTGATGCTCATCGTCCTCACGCTCCTCGTGCTTCCCCTGGGAATGACCTTCAAGCGTGAGCAGACCGAACGCCCTTCATCGACTTGCACGCAGATCATCCGGGTCAGTCCGCCGTGAGGAGCCACGCCGCCGCTCCCGGAGCAGGGGGCATGAATCCGAGGTCCTCGACCGTTCACAGCCATGGCCTTCATGCCCACGTTGAGACCTGGAGGCAGGTGCCCGACGCACGTGCCAAGGAGCCACGCATGAAAGGGCCCGCGTTCCAGGATCGCTCCACGGCAGGCCGGGCCCTCGCGCGGCTGCTCATCCGTCACGCCCACCGTCCCGACACCCGTGTGCTCGCGCTCCCACGCGGCGGCGTCCCCGTCGCCTACGAAGTCGCCCGCGCGCTCGGCGCCCCGCTGGACGTCTTCATCGTCCGCAAGCTGGGCACGCCCGGCCACGAGGAGCTCGCGATGGGCGCCATCGCCACGGGCGGCACGCGCGTCCTCAACCCCGAGGTCATCGACGAGCTCGGCATCACCTCCGCACAGCTCGACGCCGTCACCGCGCAGGAGACGCGCGAACTCCAGCGTCGCGAAGTCAGCTACCGACAGGGCCGCCCCGCGCTCGACGTCCGTGGATGCGACGTCATCCTCATCGACGACGGCCTCGCCACCGGCTCCACCATGCGCGCCGCCGTCGCCGCCCTGCGTCTGCAACACCCTTCCCGCATCACCGTCGCCGTCCCCGTCGCCCCTTCCGATACCTGCGACGCCCTGGCCCCCCTCGTCGATGAGATGGTGTGCGCCCGGACCCCGAAGCCCTTCGACGCCGTGGGCCTGTGGTACCGGCACTTCGACCAGACGTCCGACGAAGAGGTCCAGGACCTCCTCGCTCGCTCGGCCGACGAAGCCGCACTGCAGCCTGGAGTCTGAGCCACCCCGCGGCGCACCCTCGACCCGCCCCCTTGCCCACCAGACGACGAGAGCACCCGTCCCTGGGCCTCGATGCACGGCGCGCCCCTGGATTCCAGGTAGGCTCGCGCGGCCCACGCCCCCATGCACGAGTTCCCCTCACGCAGTCAGATGCTCCTGGCCGCCCTCACCGCCGCCGCGCTCGCCGCCCTCATCGAATGGGCCTGGACCAGCGCGGACGCGGCCCATCCGCTGCCCCGCATCCTCGCCACCTCCGCGCTCGTCCTCACCTGCGCGGGTGTCCCCGCCCTCCTCCTCGCCCACGCCCGTGAGCGCACCCGCCGAGAACGCGACGCCGCCCTGCGCAGCGCCGGTGACTCCAGCGCCCTGCGCGACGCCCTCATGGACGTCACCCCCGTGGGCTTCGCCTTCTTCGACCGAAACCTGCGCTACATCCACGTCAACACCGCGCTCGCCGCCATGAACGGCCTGCCCGCGGGGGGACACCTGGGCCGCCACGTCACCGAGGTCATGCCCGAGCTGGGTCGACTCCTCGCCCCACGCCTCGAGCGCGCCCTCGGCACCGACGCCCCCGTCCAGGACACCTGCCTCGAGGTCGAAACGCCCGCCGCGCCCGGCGAGCCCCGCTTCTGGTTCGGCAGCTACTCCCGCGTGCGCGGCGCCGGCGGCGAAGTCCTCGGCGTCATCGCCTCGCTCTCCGAGCTCACCGAGCGCATGCGCGCCGAGCAATCCCTCCAGGAGCACGAAGGCCGCCTCGATGTCCTCACGCGCTCCCTGCCCGACTACCTCTGGGGCGGCAAGCTGCGCGATGGCAGGCTGCGCGACTTCTACTGCACTCCCGTCATCGAGCGCACCACCGGCTACCCCGCCTCCGCCTTCGTCGAGCCCTCCCCCGGCGGCGGCCCGCCCCGCCTCTGGGCGGAGATGATCCACCCCGACGACCGCGCCCGCTACCGCACCCGCATCGAGTCGCTCGCCCCCGGCTCCGAGGTGGAGCTGGAGCACCGCCTCATCTGCGCCGACGGCCGCGTGCGCTGGGTCCGAAGCCGCGCCGCGGTCTCCGCCCGCGACGCCCAGGGCGAGCTCCACCTCGGCTGCGTCGTCACCGACATCACCGACCGCTACCTCGCGGACGAGCTGCGCCAGCGCCTCCACGACAGCTTCCGCCGCTCCGCCCAGGAGTGGACCCGCACCTTCGACGCCGTCGCCGCCCCCCTCCTCGTGCTCGGCGCGGACGGCGTCATCCACCGCCTCAACGCCCCGGCCTGCGCGCTGTTCGGCGGCCTGGACCCCTCCGGACAGCCCCTGTCCACCGCGGCCAGCATGCCGCCCTGGTCCAGCACTCCGCCCCTCATCGACGAGCTGCGCCGCACCCACGGAACCATCACCCGCGAAGTCACCGACCCGCGCTCTCGCCGCACCTGGGAGCTGTCCGCCGCGTGGGTGGATGAGGCCGGAGGCGACGACTCGCGCATCATCCTCGTCGCCACCGAAGTCACGCGGCTGCTCGAGCTGCAGGCCAGCCTGCGCCGCAGTGAGACCATGGCCGTGATGGGCGCCATCGTCGCCGGCGTGGCGCACGAGGTCCGCAACCCCCTCTTCTCCATCTCCGCCGTGGTGGACGCGGTGGAGGCCACCGTGGGCCAGCGCCCGGACCTGGCCCCGTACATGGACGTCCTGCGCGGCGAGGTGCGCCGCCTCAACCACCTCACCCAGGAGCTGTTCGAGTACGGCCGGCCCACGCGCGGCGAATGGGTGGAGGGCCCCGTGCACCCCGTCGTCGAGGAGGCCCTGGCCGCGTGCGCCCTCACCGGCGAGCAGGCCCGCGTGGCCGTGACGCCGCTGCTCACCGAGTCCTTGCCACCAGTGCGCATGGACTCGCGCCGGCTGTTCCACGTCTTCCGCAATGTGCTGGAGAACGCCGTGCAGCACTCGCCCGCGGGGGCCACCGTGCGCGTGTCCACCGCGGTGCTCGAGGAGGAGGGCCGCGCCTGGGTGCGCTGCACCGTGCGCGACGGAGGCCCGGGCTTCCGCGAGGAGGACCTGCCCCACGTCTTCGAGCCCTTCTTCAGCAAGCGCCGGGGCGGCACCGGCCTGGGCTTGTCCATCGTCCAGAGAATCCTCGAAGAGCACCAGGGCACCATCCGCCTGGGAAATCACCCCGAGGGTGGCGCCGAGGTCACCCTGCTGCTACCAGCGGTTTCCTCGCCTCCGGCCGCCATGCCTCTAGACTCGCTCGCCTCATGACCCGTACCCGCATCCTCCTCGTGGACGACGAGCCCGGCGTCCGACTGGGCATGAGGGGCTACCTCACCGCCCACGGCTTCGACGTGGACGAAGCCCAGAGCCTCGCCGAGGCCCAGGAGGTCTTCCGCACGC
Source organism: Myxococcus guangdongensis (assembly GCF_024198255.1). NCBI lineage: Bacteria > Pseudomonadati > Myxococcota > Myxococcia > Myxococcales > Myxococcaceae > Myxococcus > Myxococcus guangdongensis. The sequence continues at coordinate 112,634 of NZ_JAJVKW010000004.1, read as the reverse complement.
ACCGCCCCGACGTGGCCGTGGTGGACTACCGCCTCACGGACGGCACCGCCCTGGAGCTGCTCCCGCGCCTGAAGGAGATCGACGCGGCCGTGCCCCTGGTCGTCCTCACCGGCCACGGCTCCATCGAGCTGGCCGTGCAGGCCGTGAAGGAAGGCGCCGAGCAGTTCCTCACCAAGCCCGTGGAGCTCGCCGTCCTCAAGGTCGTGCTGGAGCGCCTGGTCGCCCAGCGCCGCGAGCGTCAGCGCCTGCGCGCGGACCTGTCGCGCACCGCGCGCGCCTCCGTGGACCCGTTCCTGGGCACCAGCACCGCCATCCAGAACCTGCGCGCCGAGGCCGAGCGCATGCAGCACAGCGACAGCCCGGTGCTCGTCACCGGTGAGACGGGCAGCGGCAAGAGCGTGCTCGCGCGCTGGCTGCACGAAGGTGGCCCTCGCGCCGACGCCCCGTTCGTGGACCTCAATTGCGCGGCCTTGTCGCGCGACCTGCTCGACTCGGAGCTGTTCGGCCACGAGAAGGGCGCCTTCACCGGCGCGGTCGCCAACAAGCAGGGCCTCCTGGAGGTCGCCGACCGGGGCACCCTCTTCCTCGACGAGATTGGCGACATGGACCTCACCGTCCAGCCCAAGCTCCTCAAGGTCCTGGAGGAGAAGCGCTTCCGCAGGCTCGGTGACGTGCGGGACAGGCGCGTCGACGTGCGCCTCATCGCCGCCACGCATCAGGACCTGGGCACCGCCACCCGCGAGAAGCGCTTCCGCAGTGATTTGTACTTCCGCGTCAGCACCCTCATCCTCCACGTGCCCGCCCTGCGCGAGCGCCCCGAGGACATCCCCGTGCTGGCCCGGAACTTCCTCGCGGAGATGGGCGGCGCGCGCGGACGCGGCGGCGTGGGCCTCCAGCCGGACGCCGAGACGGCCCTGATGCGCTACGCGTGGCCCGGCAACATCCGCGAGCTGCGCAACGTCCTGGAGCGCGCCGTGCTGCTCTCCGGCGGCGGCGCCCTGTCCCGCGGGGACTTGCGCTTCGAGTCCTCCCCCGACGAGCCCACCACCGAGGACGACCTCACCCTCGAGGAGCTCGAGCGCCGCCACATCGAGCGCGTGCTGCGCCGGGAGAACGGCCACGTCGAGCGCGCCGCCGTCCGCCTCGGAATTCCCCGCTCCTCGCTCTACGAGCGCCTGAAGCGTTTGGGAATCAATCGGTCTGGATTCCAGAAATCGGATCCATGATCCGGACGCAAGGTGGGCGGGGCGCCGGGCGAGAGCCCGCAAGTGTCGGGAAAGTCGTGTCGCGGGGGGGATGAGTAGGGTTGGCCCCAGGCTTGCTGTGCGCCGACTTCGTGTCTCAGAACATCCTCATCGTCGATGACGAATCCACCCTGTGCTGGGTGCTGGGGCAGTTCTTCTCGGGGGCGGGCTACCGCGTGGACTCGGCGCAGGCGCTCGATGAGGCGCTGGGGCTGATGACGACGGGCCGCTACGACCTGGTCATCAGTGACTTGCGCCTGAGCGGGACACAATCCGAGGAAGGGTTGGTGCTGGCGGACTTCGTGCGCCGCTTCACCCCGACGACACGCGTGGTGCTGTTGACTGCCTTCGCGTCGCCCGAGTTGACCGCTCGAGCACGCGACCTGGGGGTGGACCTGGTGTTGCCCAAGCCGCAACCCCTGCCTTCCCTGGCACAACACGTGTCGCAACTACTGGCAGCACGTTGATGTGACAGGTGCCCTTCTGGCACCGTCGGAGCATGAGAGTGCATCTTTCTCCCACCCGCCTCGGGGCGTGGTTCGCGCTGGCGTTGTTGATGGCCAGTGGCGCCCAAGCCCAAATCCAGGCCTCCCAGGCCATCGACGTCCAGCAGTACAAGCCCGGCCCGGGCGCCTACGACTTGCTGGGCCTGCAGGGCGCCCGCGTGGGCAAGCACCTGGATTGGAACCTGGGGCTGTCCGTCAATTACGCGGATGACCCGCTCAACCTGTTCGATCCACGACGGGACGCGTACGTCTATCGCATCGTCGACAGCCAGCTCACCGTGGATGTGATGGGCGCGCTGGCCCTGTTCGACTGGTTGGAGATTGGCGTGGCGCTGCCCATCTCCACCACCACGTCCCAGCCCGCGGGCGAGGTCGCCCCCTCGCTCGCACAGGGGGTGGATGCGACAGGACTCGGTGACCTGCGGCTGGTCCCCAAGGCGCGCTTGCTCTCGACGGAGGGCGGCCTGCACCTGGCGGTGGCCGCGTCCGTGACGATTCCCACCTCGGGCGGCGACGAGTTCCTGGGCGCCGACGGGCTCACCTTCCAGCCGAGGCTGCTCGCCGAGTGGGCCAACCCGCATGTGCGCCTGCTGGCCAACGTGGGCGTGAACCTGCGCGGCGAGGAGCGGCTGCGCAACCTGCGCGTGGGCAACGAGTTCGCATACGGCATCGGCGCCGAGGTCCCGCTCAGCGAGAAGCTGTCGGTGGCCGCGACGCTCGCGGGCGCGCTGGGGTTGAAGGAGACGAACACGGAGGAGCGCCCCCTGGAGGCGCTCGGCGCGCTGAAGTACCGCTTCACCCGTGAGCTCGCGGCCCACGTGGGCGCGGGCCCAGGCCTCACCCGGGGCTACGGCACCCCGCGCTTCCGCGTGTTGGCCGGGCTGAGCTGGACCGCCTCGTCGGCCGCGCCCAAAACCGCCGCTTCGTCGGCGCCTCCGTGTGCGCTCGGCCCCGAGGACTACGACGGCTTCCAGGACGACGACAACTGCCTGGACCCGGACGACGACAACGACGGCATCCTCGACGGACCGGACGTGTGCCCCGGCGAGCCGGAGACCTACAACGGCTACCAGGACGAGGACGGCTGCCCCGACTCGCCCAACGAGCACGCGCCCGCGGACGGCGCGTCCCCCGAAGCGACCGCGCCCTTGACGCTGGCCCCCGCGCCCGTGGACACGGACAAGGACGGCATCATCGACAGCGAGGACCGCTGCCCGAACGAGCCCGAGGACCTGGACGGCTTCGAGGACGCGGACGGCTGCCCGGACCCGGACAACGACAAGGACGGCATCCCCGACACCGTGGACCAGTGCCCGCTGGAGGCGGAGACCATCAACGGCGTGAAGGACGAGGACGGCTGCCCCGACCAGGGCAAGTCGAGCGTGCGCCTGGAGGGCTCGCGCATCGTCATCCTGGACAAGGTCTACTTCGCCACGAGCAAGGACGTCATCCTGCGCAAGTCGTACGGTCTGCTCACGCAGGTGGCCTCGGTGCTGAAGGCCAACCCGCAGCTCGAGGTGGTGCGCGTGGAGGGACACACGGACAGCCAGGGCGCGGACGCGAAGAACCTGAACCTGTCACAGCGCCGCGCCAACAAGGTGAAGGCCTTCCTGGTGAAGGCCGGCATCGCTCCGGAGCGACTGGAGGCGGTGGGCTTCGGCGAGACGAAGCCGGTGGACACCAACAAGACGGCCAAGGGACGCGAGAACAACCGCCGCGTCGAGTTCAACATCGTGAAGGTCGCCGAGCCCTCGGCGAAGGAGGCGACGCCGTGAGTCGGACCACATCCTGGCTGATGGTGCTGGCGCTGGCGGGTGGCCCCGTCCATGCGCAGTCGCAGAGCGCGGACCCGTGCGGGGGCCTGCGCTTCAACAACGGTCGCGTGGAGCTGGGCCGTCCGCTCGCGCCCCAGGGGCCCGAGACGGAGCAGTGCCTGAAGCACGTGGGACAGGCGCTCGTGGCCCGTCCCGCCATCCGCTCGGTGACGGTGGCCGCGAGGTTGCCGGACGCGGAGCGGTTGGGGGGCAAGGGCCTCGCGGTGGCGAAGGCGGCCGCGCAGGTGCTGGTGGCGGCGGGCGTACCCCAGACGCGCGTGTCCGTGGTGGCGCCTCCCGCGGTGCCGGGACAGCCGGGACAGCTCCAGCTCGCCTACGTCGAGCGCCCCGCGCAGCCCCGGGTGGCCCGGGTGCGCGCGGCGGGTGGAAGCATCTCCGCGGGCGCCACGGAGGACGCGCTGCAGCCGCGCGCCGTCGGTGACTCGCTCCACACGGGCGAGCTGTTCCAGACGGCCGGCGACGCGAGCGCGGAGCTGGAGCTGGCGGACGCGAGCCGGGTGCGCGTGCAGCCCGCGAGCCTCCTGCGCCTGGGCACCCTGGAGCTGAGCGCCCAGGGCTCGCGCGTGGTCCGGCTGGAGCTGATGAAGGGCTCGGTGGAGACGGTGGCCGCGCCCGGGGGCGAGGGCTCCGTGTTCGAGGTGCGCACGCGCGGCGCGGTGGCCGGTGTGCGCGGCACGCAGTTCCGCGTGACGGCGCGTGACGATGGCGCCAGTCGCCTGGAGACGCTCGAGGGCAAGGTGGCGCTCGGCGCGCAGGGGGCCGAGGTCGACGTGGGCGCGGGCCAGGGCTCGCGGGTGCTGCCGGGGGTCCCGCCCGAGGCGCCCCGCGCGCTGCTCGCCGCGCCGCGTCTCGAGGGGCCTCGTGGCGGGACGTTCGCCACGCCGCCCACGCTGAAGTGGTTCGAGGTGAAGGAGGCGAAGAGCTACCGGGTGGAGCTCGCGCGGACGGCGGACTTCGCCGCGGGCGTGAGGACTCACGAGGTCACCGGGCTTGTGCTGCCGGTGCCCGCGGAGCACACGGGCAAGTGGTTCTGGCGCGTGTTGCCGGTGGACAAGGACGACTTCATGGGCTTCCCTTCGAAGATCTACGCGTTCGACCTGAGGCCCTGAGACGAGAGGAATGACCCCGAGCCCCGATCCACCACCGCGAGGCCCCTGGCTTCCCCGCCCTTCTCCGGGACTGCTTCGCCTGGTGGCGGCGGGGGTGGGCGTGGCGCTGGCGTGCGTGACGGTGGCGACGGGCGGGGCGCCGGGGCCCCTGGAGCGCTCGCTCTATGACCAGGTCGTCAGCCGGCTCTTGCCGGGAGTCCCCCGCAGCGCGGACCTGGTGTTGGTGGAGGTGGATGACCGGGCGCTGATGGCGCTGGGTGAGCGCTGGCCCTTGTCCCGGGCCACCTGGGCGCGGGCCTTCAAGGCCCTGGCGGCCCAGCGCCCGGCGGCGGTGGCGGTGGACGTGGTGTTCGACCAGCCAGGCGCTCGCGACGCGTTGGAGCTGGGCGAGGACGTGCTGGCGGCGCTGCGGGAGTCGGGGCTCGCCGAGCAGCCCTCGGGCGCGGCGCTGGTGGCGGACCTGGAGGACCGGCTGCGCAAGCAGGATGGCGACGCGCGGCTGGCGGAGGCGATTGGGGAGAACGGCGCCGTCATCCTGGGCGCCGCGGCGTTGATGGACGAGGTCTCGATGATGTCGCCGCTGGAGGACACGGCGGCCGCCGATTCGGTGCCGATGCCCGTGGACCGGCTGCGGCTCCAGGCCCGGAGCGTCGCGGGCAGCATCGCCCCGCTGCGGATGGCGGCGCACGGCAGCGGCACCTTGAACATGCTGGTGGACGCGGATGGCGTCATCCGGCGCTATCCATTCGCCGTCGACGTGGGCGGCCGGGTGTGGCCCTCGCTGGCGCTGGCGACGGCGCTGAGGCTGATGCCGGAGCAGTCCGAGTCCCTGCTGCGCCGGGCGAGCGTGGACCAGGGGGCGCCGCTGATGCGCCTGCCCGCGCCGGACTGGCTGCCGCGGGTGAGCCTGGCGGACGTGCTCCAGGCGGACCCGCGCTCGGTGGGGTTGGACCTGGCGCTGCGGGGCAAGACGCTCTTCGTCGGCGTCACCGCGACGGGGCTGCACGGCCAGAGCACGCTGCCCGGACAGGTGGCGGTGCCGGGGGTGGAGATCCACGCCTTCGCGCTGGACAACCTCCGCGCGGACCGGCTGATGCGCTCGTCGGGCGGGGTGGCGCTCGTGGGCTTGCTGGAGACGGTGGTCCTGCTGTGGCTCTTCGGCTGGCGCTGTCGCCGTGTCCGGACGCTGGGAGCGGTGGGGAGCACGGCGCTGGTGCTCGGCGTGCTGCACGTGGCCCTGGTGGGGTGGCTGGCGGCGGACCTGGGCTGGGTGCTGCCGCTGGTGCCCGGGTGCCTGGGGTTGGGGTTGATGCTGCTGGTGGACTCGGCGCTCCGGGCGGAGGAGCTGGGCCGCCAGCGGGGCGCCCTGCGGCGACTCTTCGTGCGCTATCCCCAGTCCGCGCCGGGGACGTCGGCGCCGCCGGGTGACGGGCGGTAGCGGCCAGGCGGGCAGCGTTGCCCGAACAACCTCGCGGGCTCGGGCCCATCACCGGTGCGGGCCCATCCGTGGCAGCATCCGTGAGACATGGCCCGCTACGCCCTCATCGCCGAGCCCGACCCGCACCGCGCCGCCAGCCTGCTCACCCTCGTCGCGGGGGAAGGGCTCGAGGGTGTCCTGGCGCGGGATGGAGCGGAGGCCCAGGAGGTGGTCCGCCAGCGCAGCGCCCCTGCCCTGCTGCTCACGGACCTGGCCTTGCCGCGCGTGGATGGCTTCACGTTGCTGACGTGGCTGCGCGAGCGACAGGACGCGGGCGGCACGCAGGTGGTGGTGGTGACGGCGTTCGACGAGCTGCGGGTGCGCGCGTGGCAGCTCAAGGAGGCGCTCGGCATCCACTCGCTGCTCAGCCGACGCGCGCCGACAGAGACGGTGCGGGACACCGTGCGCCGGGTCCTCGCGGGACAACGTCCCCTGCCCGCCGCGCCCGGAGAGAGCGCCCCCGACGAGGAGCACCAGCGGCTGGCGCGCATCGACGCGCTCCACCTGGTGGACGAAGGACCTCCGGAGGCGGAGCTGCAGGAGCTCGTCACGGAGGTGGCGCAGGCCTTCGGCGTCCCCGTGGCGCTGTTGACGTTGGTGCTGGGGGACCGGCAGTGGTTCAAGGCGCACGTGGGGCTGCCGCACGCGCTGGCGCGGGACCGGGGCACGCCGCGCGACTGGGCCTTCTGTCACCACGTGGTGATGGGGCGCGAATCGCTGGTCGTCCCGGACGCGACGCGGCACCCGGTGTTCAAGGACAACCCGCTGGTGCGCGATGGCATCGTCGGCAGCTACGCGGGCGCGCCGCTGGTGACGCCGGGCGGTGAGGTGCTGGGCACGCTGTGTGTCATCGACACGCGGCCCCTGGTGCTCGGCACCGAGGACATGGCGGCGCTGCGGGAGCTGGCCCGGCGCGTGGCTGGAGACCTGGAGCTGAAGTCCCGGGCGAGGACGGAGGCGCGGGATCTGGGTCGCTCGAGACAGGAGCCCTCGCGCTCGGAGCTGGCCGCGCTGACGCAGGTGCGTGAAGCGATTCAAGCGCTCGACGTGGCCACGTTGCTGGTGGCGCCAGGCCGACAGCCGTTCGCGGGCAACGCCGCGCTGTCGGAGCTGCTGGGGCTGTCGCTGGAGGACATCCCGAAACGGTCCTTCGACAGCTTCCGTCAGCACGTCGCCAGCCTGACGGCGGACCCGACGGGGCACTCGACGCTGCTCGACCTGGCGTCGGACACGTCGCGGGGGCTGCACCTGTCGCTGACCCTGGAGCATCCCCGTCCTCGGCGCATCCGGTGGGTGGCGCGGCCGTTCCCCATCCCTGGCGGCATGGCGCAGCTCCTGACGCTCTCGGAGCCGGGAGGCGTGTCGCCCCGTGAGGAGCGCGAGCGGATGCTGCGGGTGGATGCGCTGACGGGGCTGGCCAAGCGTCGCGCGGGCGAGGAACGCCTGCTGCGGGAGATTGGTCGATGCCGGAGGGATGGGGTGCCCTGCGGCGTGCTGTTGGTGGACCTGGTGGGACTGGGGCAACTCAACCTGCGCCACGGGTTCGACACGGGAGACCTGGCGCTGCGGGATGTGGCGCGCCACCTGGAGACGGTGGGTGCGCCCACGGGCTTCGCGGTGCGCTGGGAGGGAGGCACGTTGCTGGTGGCGCTGCCCGGGCTGGACGCGGGAGCCACCGAGGCGCTGCGGGAGCACCTGCTCTCCGAGCTGGAGACCTTCGAGGTCCACACCGTCGCCGTGGCGGTGGAGGGTGAAGAGGACCCGGGGCAGACGCTCGCCAGGGCCCATGCGGCGCTGGCGCGGGTGAAGGCGGAGCATCGCGCCCGGAGCACCGCGGGCTGAGGGACAGGGGAACGGTGTAGAACAGGGCCTCATGGCCCCGCTCTCCGTGCCCGACCGGCTGCGATTGCCTCTTCGCTTCGACGTGAGCCGTCTCCAGGAGGAGCTGGCGCGCGTGCCCGCGGAGGCCTGGGTGCCGCACTTCAACACCCGCTATTACGAGGGCGAGTGGAGCGGCGTTCCGTTGCGCTCGGTGGGAGGGAGGGAGGGGCGCCTCTACCCCGACCCCACGGCGCGGCAGGAGTACGCGGACACGCCGCTGCTCGGACGTCACCCCGCGTTCCGGGAGGCGCTCGAGGCGTTCCAGTGTCCCATCGGCTCGGCGCGACTGTTGAAGCTCGCGGCCCGCGCGAACATCCGCGAGCACACGGACTACAACCTGGCGTTCGAGGATGGCGAGGTGCGCATCCACATCCCCATCGTCACGCATCCGGAGGTGAGCTTCGTGCTCTCGGGCCAGCGCGTGGACATGCGGCCCGGGGAGTGCTGGTACCTGAACTTCAACCTGCCCCACCGCGTGGACAACACGGGCGACACGGACCGCGTGCACCTGGTGCTCGACTGCGTGGTGGATGACTGGCTGAGGGACGTCTTCGCGAGGGCCACGGAAGGCGGCGCCCGTGTCGCTTGAGGACTTCGAGCGCTTCCGGGTGCGGGTGTTGGAGGACGGAGTGCTCCAGGAGGCGCTGCGCGGGCCGAAGGACGTGCCTGGGTTCATCGCGCTCGCCATCCAGTTGGGCGCGGAGCGGGGCTGTCACTTCACGGAGGCCGAGCTTCGTGAGCTGATGCGCGAGGAGCGCAAGCGGTGGCTCGGGACGTGGGTATGAGCCCGGCGCCGGACGACACGCGCCTGGATGGGTGGATACCAGCGCGGCTGCATGTCGAGGGTGAGCAGCCCCGGGTCGACTGGTGTCACCTGGGGAGCCAGCGCTTCACGGACCCGTTCTTCGACGAGACGTTGGAACGCAGGCTGAGGCACCCATTCCCCCTGCTCTTCCGACACCGGACGTCGCTGGAGACGCTGGTGGAAAGACAGACCACACGCCCGGGATTGCCCGTGCGAGGGCTCGTCTTCCACATGTCTCGCTGTGGCTCCACGCTGCTGGCGCAATTGCTGGCATCGCTGCCCCGGCACATCGTGTTGTCCGAGGCAGCCCCCATCGACACGGTGCTGCGCATCCATTCGCGACTCCCGTGGGTGGACGAGACGCGGCGAATCGAGTGGCTGCGCGCGGTGGTGGCTGGACTCGGACAGAAGAGGAACCCCGAGGAGCAGGCGGTGTTCCTCAAGCTGGATGCATGGCACGTGCTGGAACTGCCATTGCTCGAGCGGGCGTTTCCCGGCGTGCCATGGCTGTTCTTGTATCGGGACCCGGTGGAGGTCATGGCCTCGCATCAGAAGCATCGAGGCGCGCACATGCTGCCGGGGGTGTTGGAGCCCGCACGCGTGGGCCTCGGCGTGGAGCAGTTGTCCGAGCTGTCATTGGAGGAGTACGGGGCGCGGGTCCTCGCGAGGCTGTGCTCGGCGGGACTCGAAGGCTATCGCGCGCGGAAGTCACCCGCGCTGTTGCTGAACCACCAGGGGCTCCAGGACACCGCCGTGTCCCGACTCGTGGAGTTGTTCGCGCTGGAGCCTGATGCCCTCGAGGTGGAGTGGCTGACCCAGGCCGCGGCCCGTGACGCGAAGAACCCCGTGCTCCCATTCGAGGACGACACGAAGCAGAAAGCCGAGTCCGTCAGCGCGACAGCTCGCGAGATGGCCGGGAAGTGGGTGCGGCCCGTGTACGAGGCGCTGGAGGCGGAGCGGCTGCGAGCCCTGACACGTTGACACCCGGTGACCGGCAGGGTCGAGTGACCTGATGGCCCCTTTGAAACCGCTGTCCCCCGCGCCGGAGAGACTGCCCGCCGGTGCGCCACCGCCATGGCCTGTCCCCCACCTGCTGAACCCTCCGCCAGCCCCCGTGGCGCCCGGCATGGGGACCTTCATGGTTGCCCTGCTGGCCGTGGCGGGCCCCCTCCTCGCGGGCCTCGCGATCTGGAAGTTCAGGGAGGGGGGCGAGTCCTTGGGCGGCGCGGTGATGGCAGCGCTCTCCGTGAGCGTCCTGCTGGGCGTGGCTGTCCATATCCAGCGGGAGAAGGGCAAACTGCCAGCGCGTCAGCAGACGCATGAGGCGCTCCTCCAGAACCTGGCCACGTGCTGGGCACGGGTGCACGACTGCGCCATCGTCGGGTCCGACGGTGACTCGGACGGCCCCGTGACACACTACATACTCGAGCTCGAGCTCGGCTCAGGACACGCACCGGACGCCTCACGCCCCTGGCAGGTGCGCTGGCGAGTCCCAGCGGCAGTGGCCGCGAGCGTCGTGCCAGGGGCATGGTTCGCCGTCGCCTACGACGTGCGCGACCCTGACGCCACCGAAGCCCTGTTCATGCAGTACCTGGTGAGCATGTCGGGTGCCACGCTCCCGCTGAAGTGAACGCTCCGGCCGCCCGGCCGTGCGGCCACGCCCTGTGCTGCGTGTTCGTGCGGGGCGCGGACAACGAGGTGTGGCAGTCCTCTTGGACGGGCTCTACGTGGAGCGCCTGGTTCTCGCTCGGCGGCACCATCGCCTCAGACCCGGCGGCGGTGAGCTGGGGTTCCGGCCGCATCGACGTGTTCGCCCGGGCCACGAACAACACCCTCGTGCAGAAGTATTTGAATGGGACCACGGTGGTCTCCGCGGGGAGCGAACCTGCTGGAGGTGTTCGCCCAGGCCGAGGACAACGCGCTGTGGAGCAACACCTGGAACGGCGCGAGCTGGAGCGGCTGGACGTGGCTCGGCGGTGAGCAAGCCTCCGCGCCGGAGGGTGTGAGCAAGGCCTCCGGCCACATGGATGTCTTCTACCTCGCCGCGGATGGAACGCCGCGGCACTCTCCGTACAGGAGCGGGTGGTCAGCAGTTGAATTGACGTCCTCGCCTCGAGCGGGTGTGGGCGAGCGCGGTCGGAGAACCCGTTCGACGACCGAGCGCCCATGACATAGCGTGGTCTCCCCTCACCCGGGAGACCGCGCATGGCAGACACGAACGAGACGGACGAGTCGCTCGGCCTCGCCGCGTATTCGACGTTCGCGGAGCGATACGCGACCTTCGCGCAGACGAAGCCGCACAATGCGCTCTATGAACGGCCCGCGACGATGGCGCTGCTCGGTGAGGTCGCCGGGCTGCGCGTGCTCGACGCCGGCTGTGGGCCGGGCTTCTGCAGCGAGAAGCTCGCGCGCGGTGGCGCCACCGTCCACGCCTTCGACGTGACACCGGAGATGGTCACCCTCGCCCGTTCGCGCTGCGTCGGGCTCCCGGTGGAGGTGAGGACAGGAGACCTGTCGGCGCCACTCGATTGGCTTGCCTCGGCGACCTTCGACCGCATCGTGTGCTCGCTCGCGCTCGACTACGTGCGACACCTGGCGCCGGTGTTCGGCGAGTTCCGCCGCGTCGCACGGCCCAACGCGCAGCTCGTGTTCTCCATGGGCCACCCGATGCGCGACTGGAACGACGTGCGCTGTCGCGGCGACGGGACCTACTTCGACACCACGCGCTTCGGGATGTACTGGTCCGGCTTCGGTGAGCCGAAGCCTTACGTCCAGGGATACCGCCGCCCCCTCGCCGACATCCTGAACGCGCTGTCAGAGGCGGGCTGGAGGCTCGACCGCGTCGTCGAACCCAAGCCACTCGACGACATGAAGGTGGCGGACCCTCGCCTGTTCGAGGAGTTGTCCCAGGCCCCCGGCTTCATCTGCCTCCGGGCCCGCTGAACGGCGGTGGCGAGCCCGGGGCGGTCGCGCTACTTCGCCTCGGGAGCGAAGGCGTTGACCGTCACCCAGCCGGAGCAGGCGACGAGCGTTCTGGGACCGGACTCACCCGTGCACGCGCGAATGGAGAGCAGGGGGTTGCTGGGATAGTTCCGGTCGCAGACCGCGGTCGTGCCCGAGCCGTTCGAATTCCAGCAGCCCGCCGTGCTTCCGGTCTGGTGGTTGTAGACGACCGCCACGGCGGAGTGCCCGTCCGCCCGGGTGTCCTGGACCCTGAAGGCGTCGGTTGCGGAGTCGTAGGAGATGGTCGCGCCGCGGATGGAGATGGTCGTCACCCGGCTCTGGGAGACTTCACCTTCCGAGGCGGGAGGAGGGGCGACCTCCGGCGACTGCAGCTCCTGCGTCTCGAAGGTCGGGTCCTCTTCGGGCATCCCACCGCAGCCCACCAGCAGGCCCACCAGCGTCCACACAGTCATCGAACGGAGCATGACAATCCCCTGCGCTCGCGAGCACGGAATCGCGCTCGCGGGGGCAGGAGGTGGCCATGGCGTCCCTGTCCGTCAATCCGACGGAGTCTTCCGGCCCCTGGATGAGACGACGGCATCACCCCGAGGGGCAAGCCCCGGAGTCTGGACACCCGACAAGCGCCGTGCCGATGGCCCACTGGATGAGGGCCTTCCCGGAGTGGCGTCTGTTCGCGGGCTTCTTCGAGAACTGGCACACTGGCGCCACCTTCCCTCGCCTCCACGGTGTGACGATATGAAAGCGTGGCTGGGCCTGCTGCCCATCGTGCTGGGCCTCGTGGCCGTCTGGTGGTGGTGGCCCGAGTGCCAGCAGCGTTGCGACTCCGTGGATCAACGCACGCAGGAGCTGCTGCACCGAGAGCAGGAGCTGTCGGCGCTGGCCCTCATCGATGGCGTGGACGCGCGCTGCCACTGCGGGCGCTTCACCTCCGGCGACGAGCCGCCCCAGTCCGCCACCCTCCGCGTCTGCATCCAGCGATTGCTCGACGGGGGTCAGCGAACCGAGCTCATGCGGCACCTGGACCAGGCTCGCGGTCCCATGCTGCGGGAGCTCTCGAAGTCCATTCCACGCTGACCCTCACCAGGTCGCGGGCTCACGAGACAGCGCCGACATGGCCAGCCGGGCCATGAAGGACTCGACCTGCTCACGGTTCGGCAACCCCGACAGCGCCCCCAGCCGCATCGTGGCCAGGGCCGACGTGGCGTGCGCGAAGCGGGCCGCATCGGCCAAGGGGCGTCGCTCACCCAATGCCACACACAGCGCCGCGGAGAACGCATCCCCCGCGCCCGTGGTGTCCACCCAGTCCACCGGGAGATTGGGCAACCACAGCTCACTGTCGGCCCCGAGGAGCAGGTTGCCCTGTGGCGCGGCGACGACCGCGGAGCCGACGCCCCGACGCAACAGGTTCTCCGCCGCCTGACGCGCGGACTCGCGGTCCACCACCTCGACGCCCGTCAGCACCTCCGCCTCCAGGTCATTGAGCCGGATGACATGGACCGCCTCGAGCAGCTCCTCGGGCAGCGACGTGGGCGGCGCCGGGTCCAGCACCACGTGAGTCCCCGCGGCCCGCGCGACATGGACCGCCGCGACGACGACCTCGAGCGGTACTTCCAATTGCACCAGCAGGACATCCGCGCGGGAGATGCGCTCCTCGGCGGCGAGCACGTCGGGGACTCGCATCCGTCGGTTGGCGCCCTCGGCGGACAGGCTCTGTCGGTGCCCGGATTCATCCACCATCTCGAGCACGACGCCGGTGCTCGCGCCCGGGTCCCTCGCCACGGCGAGCGTGTCCACGCCCTCGCCCTCCAACTGTTCCAGCAGCCCGAGCCCGCGCGCATCCGCTCCCACCCGCCCCACCAACGTCGCCCGGGCGCCCAGTCGCGCGGCGGCCACCGAAGCGTTGGCGCCCTTTCCGCCCAGGCTCTCCAGGAACAGATGCCCCTCCACGTTCTGTCCCTGCCTCGGGAGCCGAGGCCCCTGGACCAGGAAGTCCGTGCTGATTCCACCGACCACCAGGATGTCCGCCTGTCGACGCGCGACCATGACCGTCGTCCCCCTCCCTGCCCCACCATCCGATGCCGCGACTCGAGCAGGAACACGCCGAGCACGAAGCCTCATCAAGCTAGGCATCCGCGGAGCACGGCACGGCTGGCGGCCACTCGTGCCTCCGCCACGCCGTCATCCCGCACCGTGAAGCGACGAGTGAAGGGCGACGGCCTGTCGAGACCGACGGGCGAACCTCGAAGCGGCAGTCTTCGAGGTGGAGGCATCGAACTCCGCAGCTCCACGACGAAAGGCTCTTCACATGGACCCGAGCAACAACATCGACCCGACCCTCGACTTCGACTGGAAGGCCGAGGTGCTCGAGACCTGCGGCCACGACCCGAGCTGGGCCTACGAGGAGACCGCGTACCGCGTCGCGCGGCTCCAGATGCTCCTGCGGCACCTGGAGTCGCGGCACCCGAACCGGCCCTGAGCCACCGCTGGCCCCGGGGGACCTGGGCCAGCCTCCCCCCTCGAACAGGGAGCACCCGAGCCACCCCGAAGTCCCAGCACTTCCTCAACCTCCTGAAACTCCTGGACCTTCTACATGCGGGCTCCACGAACCCTGGCCCACGAGCGCGTTGACACCCCGCGTTGACCGGTGCTACCTACCGGTCGGTAGGTCGTGGCTTGTGAAAACTTTACAGTCCACCGTGGCGAGGCACACGTGACGCATAGCGGACGGAAGCCGGATGAAGGCGAGCGCTACAAGGCCATCCTGGAGACGGCGGCGCGGCTCATCTGCGAGCGCGGCTACGAAGGCACCTCGATGCAGGAGATCGCCGCCGCGTGCCGGATGACGAAGGCGGGGCTCTACCACCACATCCAGAACAAGGAGCAGCTGCTCTTCGCCATCATGAACTACGGGATGGACCTGTTCGAGGAGCAGGTCCTCTCGCGCGTGCAGGACATCGCGGACCCGGTGGAGCGACTGCGCGCGTGCATGCGCCACAACATCCTGCTGGTGACGCGCGGGTGGAGCAAGGAGGTCATCATCATCCTCCACGAGCACGCCACGCTCACCGGTGAGGCGCGCGCGTTCATCGACAGCCGCAAGAAGCGCTACGTCGACTTCCTGGAGGAGGCCTTCTCGCAGGCCGCGCAGCAGGGGCGCATCCGTCCCGTCGACCCGACCATCGGCGCGTTCTCGTTCCTGGGCATGGTGCTGTGGGTCTACAAGTGGTTCAAGCCCGACGGCCGCCTCTCGGATGAGCAGATCGCCGACGGCATGGTGGAGCTGCTCTTCCCGCCCATCGTCGCCGCCGCGGTGGATGGTCAGCCCGGGGTGTCCTCGCTGCGCATGGTGCCGCGCGCCGCCGCGTCGGGCGCCGGCTCCGGTGGCTCGTCCGGAACGGAGGGGACGTGAAGACCGCGCGTTGGTGCTCGCTGGAGGACGCCGTCGCGTCCATCCCCGACGGTGCGTCGCTGGCCACGGGCGGCTTCATGCTCGGCCGCGCACCCATGGCGCTGGTGATGGAGCTCATCGCCCAGGAGCGCCGGGGCCTGCGCCTCATCTCACTGCCCAACCCGCTGCCCGCCGAGCTGCTCGTCGCGGGCGGGTGTCTCGCCCACCTGGACATCGCCTTCGGCGCGCTGAGCCTGGAGGGCCGCGTGCGCCCCATGCCCTGTATCAAACGGGGAATCGAACAAGGCACCCTGTCGTGGCGCGAGCATGACGGCTACCGCGTCGTCCAGCGGCTGCGCGCCGCCTCCATGGGCCTGCCCTTCATCCCCGCGCCCGACGCGGATGTGTCGGGGCTCGCCCAAGCGGAGCCTCCGCGCACCGTGGTGGACCCGTTCACCGGCGAGAGCGTCCCGGTGGAGCCCGCCTACTTCCCGGACGTGGCGCTGATTCACGCGCGCGCCGCGGACGAGCGCGGCAACCTCTACATGGAAGACCCCACCACGGACCTGCTGGTCGCGGGCGCCGCGCGCCGCGTGATTGCCACGGTGGAGGAGCGCGTGACGAAGCTGCCTCGCGCCACCATCCCCGGCTTCCAGGTGGACCGCATCGTCCTCGCTCCCGGCGGCGCGCTGCCCACCGGCTGCGCGGGGCTGTATCCCCACGACGACGCGATGCTCGCGCGCTACCTGTCGCTCGCCGAGGCGGGCCAGGAGGCGGAGTTCCTCGCCTCGCTGAAGACACGGAGGGCGGCATGAGCGCCACCCTGGACATCACCCCCGCGGAGACGGTGGTCTCCCTGCTCGCGCGACAGATTGACGACGGCGCCGTGGTGGCCACGGGCGTCGCCTCGCCGCTGGCCATCCTCGCCATCGCCGTGGCCCGCGCCACGCACGCGCCGGACCTGACGTACCTGGCCTGCGTGGGCTCGCTGGACCCGGACATCCCCTCGCTGCTCCCCTCCTCCGAGGACCTGGGCTACCTGGAGGGACGCTCGGCGGAGATCACCATCCCGGACTTGTTCGACCACGCGCGCCGTGGCCGGGTGGACACCGTCTTCTTCGGCGCCGCCGAGGTCGATGCCAGCGGCAGCACCAACATGACGGCGAGCGGCAGCCTGGAGCGCCCGCGCACCAAGTTCCCCGGCGTGGCCGGCGCCGCCACGCTGCGCCAGTGGGTCCACCGCCCCGTGTTGCTGGTGCCGCGCCAGTCGCGCCGCAACCTGGTGCCCGAGGTGCAGGTGGCCACCACGAGAGACCCGCGCCGCGACGTGCGGCTCCTGACCGACTTGGGCGTCTTCGAGCTGGGCGCCTCGGGCGCGAGGCTGACGGCGCGCCATCCGTGGGCCTCGACCGAGGACATCGCCGAGCGCACGGGCTTCGACTTCATGGTGGACGACTCGCTCGCCATCACCCCGCTGCCGGACGCGCGCACCGTCGCCGCCATCCGCGCGTTGGACCCTCGCGGCCTGCGCGACCAGCTCGTCGGTCGCTGAAGCCAGACATCCCCTGTTTCGTTTGTGTGTCTCTCGGAGGGACGAGATGAAGGCCATTGTTCTGCGCAGTTTTGGTGAAGCCGGCAATTTGAAAATGGAGGACGTCCCCGTCCCCGCACCGGGCAAGGGTGAAGTCTTGCTGCGGGTTCACGCTTGCGGGGTTTGTTATCACGATGTCATCAACCGTCGTGGCAACCTGCCTCGCACCCACGTGCCAGCGATTCTCGGCCACGAGGCCGCGGGTGAAGTCGTGGCGGTGGGCCCCGAGACACCGGGATGGAAGACAGGCGACCGGGCGGCGACGCTCCAGCGGATGTCGTGTGGCACGTGCGCGCTGTGCCGCAGCGGGCGCAACAGTCTGTGCAAGACGGACAATCGCTTCTTCGGCGAGGAGCTGCCCGGCGGGTATTCACAGTTCATGGTGGCGCCCGTCGCGGGGCTGGGCCGCGTGCCGTCGTCGCTCCCCTGGGCGGAGGCCGCCACGGTGTGCTGCACCACGGGCACGGCGGTGCACACGCTGCGCACCCGGGGTCGCATCCGTGCGGGTGAAACAGTGCTCATCACCGGGGCCAGCGGCGGGGTGGGAATGTCCGCGGTGCAATTGGCCAAGCTGGACGGAGCGCGAGTCATCGCCGTGACGTCTGGCGAAGCCAAGGTGCAGCCGCTGCGGGCCGCGGGCGCGGATGAAGTCATCCTGTCTCGCGGGCTCGATTTCGCGGCGGAGGTGCGCAAGCGCACGCAGGGACAAGGTGTCGACCTCGCCGTGGAGATCGTCGGCAGCGCCACCTTCGACCAGACGCTCAAGGCCATGGCGCCCGGAGGCCGGCTCGTCGTGGTGGGAAACCTGGAGTCAGGTCTCGTGCAAGTGAATCCCGGGCTCATTATCGTCAAGGAGCTGGAGATCATCGGCGCGTATGCCACGAATCAGGCGGAGCTCGATGAGGCCCTCCGGCTGACGGCGACGGGCGGGGTGCGTCAATTCGTCACGGACACGGTTCCGCTGGCTGAAGCAGCGCGGGCGCATTTCCGACTGGAGAACCGCGAGGTGGCGGGCCGGTTGGTCTTGGTGCCGCCCGAGGCGTGAGCAGAAGAACCCTGCAAACCCAGACATCGACTCTCGAGTTGGAAACGAGGAATCCCATGCAGAGAAAAGTTGGAATCGAGGCCCTGGCGGTCGCGGTGCCCTCCCGCTACGTGGACATCGAGGACCTGGCGCGCGCCCGCAACGTGGACCCGGCGAAGTTCACCTCGGGCCTCGGGGCTCGGGAGATGGCCGTCACGGACCCGGGTGAGGACACGGTGGCGCTGGCCGCCACGGCGGCGGCGCGGCTCATCCAGCAGCAGGGCGTGGACCCGTCGCGCGTGGGCATGCTCGTGGTGGGCACGGAGACGGGCATCGACCACTCCAAGCCTGTCGCGTCACACGTTCAGGGTCTGTTGAAGCTGCCGCGGACGATGCGCACGTATGACACGCAGCACGCCTGTTATGGCGGCACCGCGGGGCTGATGGCCGCGACGGAGTGGATTGCCTCGGGTGCGGGTGCGGGCAAGGTCGCCATCGTGGTGTGCTCGGACATCGCCCGCTACGGATTGAATACAGCGGGCGAGCCGACGCAGGGCGGTGGCGCGGTGGCACTGCTGGTCTCCGAGCAGCCGGACCTGCTCGCCCTCGACGTGGGGCTCAACGGCACGTGCACCATGGATGTGTATGACTTCTGGCGGCCCATTGGCCGGCGAGAGGCCCTGGTGGACGGGCACTACTCCATCAACTGCTACCTGGAGGCCCTGTCCGGCGCGTACCGGGGCTGGCGCGAGAAGGCGCTGGCGGCGGGGCTGGTGCGCTGGTCGGGCTCACTGCCGGGGGAGCAGCTCGCGCGCATCGCGTACCACGTGCCCTTCTGCAAGATGGCGCGCAAGGCGCACACGCAGCTGCGGCTGTGTGATTTGGAGGACGCGAAGGAGACACAGCTCGGGACGCCCGAGGCTCGCGAAGAGCTGGCGAAGTCGGCCGTCAGCTATGACGCGCAGGTCGCCTCGTCGCTGGGGCTCAACTCGCGCATCGGCAATGTGTACACGGCGTCGCTGTACCTGGCGCTCGCGGGGCTGCTGCACGGCGAGGCCGCGAAGCTCGCGAACCAGCGGATTGGCCTGCTGTCCTACGGCAGCGGGTGCATGGCGGAGTTCTTCTCCGGCGTCGTCGGGGAGAAGGCCGCCGAGCGCATGGCGCGCGCGGACCTGGACACCGTCCTGGCCCGGCGCGAGCGCGTCCCCATCGAGGAGTACGAGCGGCTGATGAAGCTGGCCTCGGATGCCCCCGAGGCGAAGCCTCCGCACCCGGGCGCGTTCCGCCTCTCGGAGATTCGCGACCACAAGCGCCTGTACGCCGAGGGCGGCGCGGCGTGAGGCTCATGGCTCCCGTCCCACCCGCCTTGGGACGGAACGAGCCAGCGGCCCACCAGGGCTCCGCGCGGAGGATGAACGCGCGCGGGGCCGCATCACCCTGAGACACAGGGATGCGTCACGCGCTCCATCGCGACCAGGGCGGGGAGCCCCACCTACTCAGGGCGTGAGGTCCTCCACACCGCCGCTCACGCGTTTGCCCCGGTGCCACACGCCGACGATGCGGCGGGTGTCCAGGATGTCCGCCGCCGGGTTGCCTTCCACCAGCACGAAGTCCGCGCGCTTGCCGACCGCCAGCGTCCCACGGTCGTCGAGCTTCAAGAGCGCGGCCGCGTCCCGCGTGGCGTGACGCAGGGCCTCGAGCGGCGTCAGCCCCGCCTGCACCATCAGCTCCAACTCCCGGTGCTCCGCGAAGCCGGGAATCCGCAAGGGGTTTGCCCCCGAGTCCGTCCCGAAACCAATGGACACACCCGCGTCGTGGAGCGCCTTCACGTTGCGCAGGTTCATCGCCACCGACGCGCGGTTCTGCGCCAGCGCCTTCGCATCTCCCAGCGTCTTCGCGCGCCACGCCGGGTCCGCGAACTGCGCCGCCAGCGCCGGCTGCACCGCGTGCTGGAAGAACGACGTGCGCATCCACTCCGGCGCCTCCGCGTAGATGTAGAACGTCTCGTCCAACCCCAGCGTCGGCACGTACCACGTCCCCCGCGCCTTCATCTCCCGCACCAGCTCGTCGTCCACGGGCCTGTCTCGGATGCCGTGCGCGAGCACGTCCACGCCCTCGCGCACCAGTCGCTTTGCATCGTCCAGGTAGTAGACATGCGCGGCCACGCGCAGCCCCTGCTGATGCGCCTCGTCGATGATGGCCGCCTGCACCTCCGGCGTCATCTTCACCGGCACCGAGTGGTGGAAGTCATCCACCCAGATCTTCACCATCGCCGGCCGACGTGACGCCGACTCCCTCACTGCCGCCCTCGCCTCCTCCACCGTCCTCGGCCGATAGAGCTGGTCCGTCCCCACTCCCACCGGCGGCGCACCGTCCGGTACACCCAGCCCCCGGTCCGCGCCCAGGATGTCCGCGCCTTTCGGTGCCCCCGCGTTGAGTTCCTCCTGCAACTTCGGGAACAGCTCCGTGTTGAACCCGAGCGACATCACCGTGGTGACGCCGTACACCTCGTACTGCCGGGCCTGTCGCAAGACATTCTCGCGCGTGAAGTGGCCCGACCCCGACTTCGTCCCATCCACCACGCCCAGGTGCGAGTGGTCCGCGACGAGCCCCGGAAACACGCTCTTGCCCTTCACGTCGAGCACCTGCGCACCGGACGGCACCGTCACCTCGGCCCACGGCCCCACCGCGCGGAGCGTCTCGCCCTCGATGACCAACGTCGCGTCCTCGAGGGGCGGGCCTCCATTGCCGTCGATGAGCCGCGCGCCCTGGAGCACCACCACGGCGCCGCCCGGCGTCCCCTCACCACCGCGCACCGCCTCCGGCACATTTCGCGCGCACGCGAACACGCCCAGGAATGAAACGAGCCACCAGGACTTCCAGCCGGCGTGCGGCGTCGACCAGGACACGAGGACCTCCCTGCTGCGAGGAGAGAAGGAGCACCACCCGCGCCAGGGGTAGCGCGCCCCCGCGCCTTGGGTGACGCGGAATGCAGTCCGGTGCCCTCGGAGCGTTCAGCCAACGACATCGCCCCGCCGCGATTGAACGCCCCCGTGGGAAAGAGAGCTCCGGGCACGGCGCTCCACGGGTTCGTGCCTTGACGGGCACGGCCCCACCACGTCATCCACTTCCCCCTCGAACAAAGTCACAGGAGCCCGCATGACCCAGATGACCTACCGCCGCCTCGGACGCTCCGGCCTCACCGTCTCCACGGTGGGCCTGGGCTGCAACAACTTCGGCATGCGCATCGATGCGCAGGGCACACGCGCCGTCGTGGACGCGGCGCTGGACGCCGGCATCACCCTGTTCGACACCTCGGACTCGTACGGCACCTCGGAGGAGCTGCTCGGCGAGGCGCTGGGCAAGCGCCGGGGCGACATCATCCTCGCCACCAAGTTCGGCAGCGACCTGAAGGGAGACAACGGCGCGGACTGGGGCGCGCGCGGCTCGCGTCGCTACATTCGCCGCGCGATCGAGCGCTCCCTGCGGCGGCTGCGCACGGACTGGATCGACTTGTACCAGCTCCACTGGCCAGACCCGGCGACGCCGCTCGAGGAGACCCTGAGCGCGCTCACCGAGCTCGTACGCGAGGGCAAGGTCCGCTACATCGGCTCGTCCAACCTCAAGGGCTGGCAGGTGACGGAGGCCGAGTGGCTCTCCCGCACGCGCGGCATGGAGCGCTTCATCAGCGCCCAGAACGAGTACAGCCTCATCGGCCGCGGCGTGGAGGAGGACCTGGTCCCCGCGCTGCAGGAGCACGGCATCGGCCTGCTCCCCTACTTCCCCCTGGCCAGCGGCCTGCTCACCGGCAAGTACCAACGCGGCGCGAAGGCGGGTGAGAACACCCGCGTGAAGCAGTGGAACATGGGCGGACTGCTCGCCGACAAGGTCTTCGACGCCATCGAGAAGCTGGAGACCTTCGCGAAGGAGCGCTCCCTCTCCCTGCTCGACGTGGCCATGGGAGGACTGGCGGCCCGGCCCACCGTGGCCTCCGTCATCGCCGGCGCCACCTCCGCCGAACAGGTGCGCGCCAACGCCAAGGCCGGCCTGTGGACGCCCCGGCCCGAGGACACCGCGGCGCTCGAGGCGCTCCTGCCCAAGGGCCGCGGTATCAGCGTCAACGACGTGCTGCGTGGCGAATAGCCGGGCCCCACCGAGGCTACAGCTTGATGACCTCGGTGCCCCGGCGCGGCAGGCTCACCCGGAACTCGGTGTAGAGGCTGGAGCCCGACTCCACCTCCACCGCGCCGTGGTGGGCCTGGATGATCTGCTGGACGATGTAGAGCCCCAACCCCAATCCGCCGGTGCGCCCACGTCGCTGGGCGCCTCCCCGGAACGGGTCGAACAGGTGCGCCTGGAGCTCCAGCGGGATGACGCCCAGGTTCCTCACCGAGAAGCGCACCGCGTCCGCGTCCGTCCCATCCAGCCGCAGCTGCACCGGCGCGCTCGCGTCGCCGTGCTGGAGCGCGTTGCCGATGAGGTTCGACGCCACCTGCGCGAGCCGGTCCGAGTCCCAGTCGCCCACCAGGTCTCCCTCCTGGGACACCTCGATGAGGGGCCGCGACGAGGCCGACTGGTGCTCCTGCACCATGCGCAGCACCAGCGCGCCGAAGTCCGTCTCCCCGCGCCGGAGCGGGATGCCCCCGGCGAGCCGCGCCCGCGCCAGGTCCAGCACGTCCTCAATCATGCGCCCCATGCGCTTGCCGCTCGACAACATGCGGCCCGCCGTCTTGCGGACGTGCTCGTCCTCCGAGCGCCGCTGCAGCAGGTCCGCCGCCGTGAGCATCGCGCTCAGCGGGTTGCGCAAATCATGGCCCAGCACCGCGGTGAACATCTCGTTGAGCCGCAGCGTCTCCGTCAGCTCGTCCAGCTGCCGCGCCAGCTGCTGCTTCTGCCGGTGGAGCTGGAAGAACACCTCCGCCTTGTTGCGCAGCACCAGCGGCTCCAGCGGCTTGTAGAGGAAGTCCACCGCGCCGGTGTCGTAGCCCTTGAAGAGGCGCCGCTTGTCGGTGGAGCCCGCCGTCACGAAGATGATGGGGATGTGCCGCGTGCGCGCCATGCCGCGCATCAGCTCCGCCAGTTCGAAGCCGTCCATCTCCGGCATCTGCACGTCGAGGAACGCCAGCGCCACGTCCTCGTGCGCCAGCAGCAGCTCCAGCGCCTCGGCACCCGAGCGCGCCTGGAGGACCTCCACGTCGTCGCGCTTGAGCAGCGCGCCCAGCGCGATGAGGTTCTCCTCCAGGTCATCCACGAGCAGGCACTTCACCGCGGACGGGGACTCCATGTTTTCCTTCCTGGGAGCAATCACCGGTCACCCCTTCTGGAAGATGCGGTCGTCCCGGGACACCACCGAGAACGCCGACTCGTGTTGGGAGAAGCGAATGGACTCGCGGGCGCCCAGGCCCAGGAAGCCCTTGCGGCACAGGGACTCCTTGAACAGCCCCAGCGCGCGCTCCTGGAGCTCGCGGTCGAAGTAGATGAGCACATTGCGACACGACAGGAACTGGACCTCCGCGAACACGCTGTCGGTCGCGAGGCTGTGGTCCGAGAAGACGACGTGCTTCTTGAGCGAGCGGTCGAACACGGCGTTGCCGTACGCCGCCGTGTAGTAGTCCGACAACGAGCCGCGCGCGCCGGACGCCATGTGGTTCTGGGTGAAGGTGGCGATGCGGTCCACCGGGTACACGCCCGCCTCCGCCCTCTGCAGCGCGCCGGGGTTGATGTCCGTCGCGTAGATGAGCGTGCGCTCCAACAGGCCCTCCTCCTTCAACAGGATGGCCAGCGAGTACACCTCCTCGCCGGTGGAGCAGCCCGCGACCCACAGCTTCAGCGACGGATAGGTCCGCAGCATCGGCACCACGGACTCGCGCACCGCGCGGAAGTACGAGGGGTCCCGGAACATCTCGCTCACCTGCACGGTGAGGTAGTCGAGCAGCGCCGGGAAGATGAGCGGCTCATGCAGCAGCCGGTCCTGGAGCTGGGAGAGCGTCTTGCAGCCGAAGTTCTCCGACGCGAGCACCAGCCGCCGCTGCAGCGACACCGTGGCGTAGCGGCGGAAGTCGTAGTGGTACTTCAGATAGATGGCGTCGAGCAGGAGCCTCAGCTCGATGTCCTGGGCCATGGAGTCCATGTACGAAGCAGGTCCCGGCTAGGCCTTGGGCATCCAGACGCGGATGAGCGACAGGAGCTTCTCCACGTCCAGCGGCTTGGCGATGTAGTCGTTCGCTCCCGCCGCCAGGCACTTCTCCTGGTCGTCGCGCATGGCCTTCGCCGTGAGCGCGATGATGGGCAGCTTCTGCCACTCGGCGCGCTTGCGAATCTCGCGCATCGCGGTGATGCCATCCATCTCCGGCATCATGATGTCCATCAGCACCAGGTCCACGCCCTGGGTCGACTGGGCCAGGCTGTCCGACAGTCGCTCCAGGGCCTCGCGGCCGTTGCGGGCGATCTCCACCTTCGCGCCCCGGGGCTCCAGCACGCTGGAGAGCGCGAAGATGTTCCGCACGTCGTCCTCCACCACCAGGATGCGCCGTCCGTCCAGCGCCGCCTCCCTGTCGCGGGCGACCTGGAGCATCCGCTGCCGGTCCGGCGGCAGCTTCGACTCCACCTGGTGCAGGAACAGGGTGACTTCGTCCACCAGCCGCTCGGGTGAGCGCGCGCCCTTGATGATGATGGACTTGGAGTAGCGGCGCAGGCGCTGCTCCTCCTCGCGGGTGAGCGAGCGGCCCGTGTAGACGATGACGGGCGGGAACGACACGGTCTCCAGCTCCGCCATCTGCTCGAGCAGCTCGTAGCCGCTCAGGTCCGGCAGGTTCAGGTCCATCACCATGCAGCCGAAGGTGCTCTGCCGGAGCCGCTCCAGCGCCTCCGCCGCGGTGGCCACGCTGTCGATGCGCACGTCCTCGCTCTCCAGCAGCTTCTCGATGCTCTCGCGCTGGCGGGCGTCGTCCTCCACCACCAGCACGCGCTGCACGCCCGGCGACAGGCGCGTCTCCAGCTTGCGCACCGCCTCCATGAGCTGCTCGCGCTTGACGGGCTTGAGCGCATAGCCCACCGCGCCGCGCTCCAACGCCTCGCGCGAGGCGTCCGTGACGGAGATGACGTGCACGGGGATGTGCCGCGTCCTCGGGTCGCGCTTGAGCTGGTCCAGCACCATCAACCCGGACTGGTCCGGCAGGTTCATGTCCAGGAGGATGGCGCTCGGCTGGTAGGCGATGGCCGCGTCGAAGGCCTCCCCACCCCGGTCCGTGGCGACGCACAGGAAGCCCAGCTCCCGGGACAAGTCCCTCAAAATCTCCGCGAAGCGCACGTCGTCCTCGACCACCAGGATGAGGCGCGCGCCGGGTGTGTGCCGCTCGCGGTCATCCTCGATGGGCGCGTTGAGCCCCACGACAGGCCCCTCGCCGCTGTCGGTCTCCGACGGCGCCGGCAGCCGGGCCACCGCGTTGGCCACCCACTGCGTGGACGAGGGCTCGGCGGGCGCGTGGGTCCTCTCGGAGGTGCCCGACGTCGCGAGCGCCACCGGCACCGTGACGGTGAAGGTGCTCCCCCGACCCGCCTCGCTCACCACCGTCACGTCGCCGCCCAACAGCCGCGCCAGGTCCCGGGAGATGGACAGCCCCAGCCCCGAGCCGCCGTACTTGCGATGCGTGCTGCCGTCGGCCTGTCGGAAGGCCTCGAAGATGAGGCCCTGCAGGTGCGCGGGGATGCCGATGCCGGTGTCGCTCACGGCGAACGCCAACATCCCCGACCCCACCGGCGACACCCGCAACGACACCTCGCCCCGCTCGGTGAACTTCAGCGCGTTGGCGAGCAGGTTGCGCAGCACCTGTCCCAGCCGCTGGGGGTCCGTCTCCAGCGACTCGGCGCACCCGGGGTCCACCCGCGTGGAGAAGCCAATCTTCTTCTCCTGGGCCAGCACCTGGAACGAGCGTCCCAACCCCTCCACGAAGCGCGGCAGGCTGAAGACCTCTGGCACCACCTCCACCTTGCCCGCCTCGATTCGCGACAGGTCCAGGATGTCGTTGATGAGCGCGAGCAGGTCGTTGCCCGCGGAGCTGATGGTCTGCGCGAACTTCACCTGCTCCTCGGTGAGGTTGCCCGTCTTGTTGTCCGCCAGCAGCTTGGCCAGGATGAGCGAGCTGTTGAGCGGCGTGCGCAGCTCGTGGCTCATGTTGGCCAGGAACTCGGACTTGTAGCGACTGGTGCGCTCCAGCTCCGTGGCCTTCTCCGTCAGCGCCGCCTGCGCCTTCGTGAGCGAGTCGCGCTGGCGCTCCAACAGGCGCGTCTGCGTCTCCAACTGCACGTTGGTCTGCTCCAGCTCCGCCTGCTGCTGCTCCAGCCGGCCCTGGGAGTCGCGCAACACGCGGCTCTGCTCTTCAATCTCCTCGTTGGAGGCGCGCAGCTCCTCCTGCTGGGCCTGCAGCTCCTCGGACTGACGCCGCGTCTCCTCCAGCAACTGCTCCAGGCGCGTGCGGTCATTCGCCGAGCGCACCGCCATGGCGATGGGCTCCGACACCCGCTGCAGCAGCTCCAGGTCCGAGGGGTGCACCGCGTGCAGGAAGCCCAGCTCCACCACCGCGTTCACCTTGCCGTCCACCTGCGTGGGGAACACCACCAGGTGGCGCGGCCGACCCTGTCCCAGGCTCGAGTTGATGGGCAGGTAGCCCTCCGGGACGTCCTTCACGTGGAAGGTGCGGTTCTCCTTCAGCGCCTGTCCCACCAGCCCCTCGCCGGGGCGCAGCTGCGCGCCCGAGTCCGGGAAGGAGGCGGGCAGCGCGTAGCCCGCGAAGCGGTGGAAGTGGTCCAGTCCGTCCGCCAGGTAGATGGCCCCCACCTGCGCGTCCAGGTACGTGGCCAGGAACTGGAGCACCTGGTCGCCGAGCTGCTCCAGCCGAGGCCCGCCCTGCATCCGCGTGGCCAGGAGCGTCTCGCCCTGCTGCATCCAGCCCTGAATGGAGCGGGCGCGGTAGTCGCGAGACGTCATGTACGCGGAGATGCCCATCAGGGCCAGCAGCACCGCGGCGCCCAGCCAGCTGATGACCAGCGACAACGTCGCCGAGGCCTGGAACGCCGCCGTGCGGTCCGCGAGCAGCCGGCGCTCCTCGTTCTCCATCTGGTCCACGAGGACGCGGATGCGGTTCATCAGCTCGATGCCCTCGTTCGAGCGCACGCGCACGAGCGCTATCTCCCCCTGCCCTCCCGTCTTCAGGTCGATGGTGGCCTGCAGCTCGGCCAGCTTCGCCTCGACGAGCGGCCTCAGGGCGTCCACCCGCTGCACCTGCGCGGCGTTGTCGGACACGCTCTCGCGGATGCTCGCGAGCTGCTCGGGGATGGAACGACTGGCGCTGGTGTAGGGCTCCAGGTACGTGCGGTCCGCCGTGAGCAGGTAGCCGCGCTGGCCCGTCTCCGCGTCCTTCAGCCCGGACAGGAGCGTCTTCATCCGCTCGACGACCTCCATCGTGTGGCGCACCAGCGCCGCCGCGTCGGCGTGCGACTCGAGCGAGCGGTACGACAGGATGGCGATGACGAAGATGGCGAGCGCCGCGACGACGAAGCCCGCCAGCGTGCCGGTGGGCAACAGCGGACCGAAGCGCGTGGCCCGGGAGCCCGAGACGTCCGCAGGAGGCTGAGTCATGGCTCACGCCCTCCACGCGAGGAGGACTGTCCCTCCTGGGAAACCATCCGACGGACCCGAGGTCCGCGCACACAGCACGGGAGAACACCTGTCATGGGAGAGCGCGTCCAGCCGCGGGGAACCACACGCGGCACGCTCCCGTAACATGGCTCCCGCGACGGCCCGCAGCGTTGCATCGCGCTCGATGTCGGCTTTCGTACGTTGTGCGCCGACTTCGACCCCGAGTGCCGTCCTTTCGATGCTCGCGGTCCAGGTCCTCCTCGGCGGTCTCCCGCATCCGGGCGGCTGGAATAGGCTGCGGGCATGCCGACGGACCTCAACCGACTCCGCGTCTCGGGCTTCCGCTCCCTGCGGGAGGTCGACCTGCGTCCCGGGGCCATCTGTGTCCTGGTGGACACCGAGGGGACGGCGACGCGCGACTTCGTCCACCTGTTCGAGCTGCTGCGGGCCCTGGCCGAGGGACAGCTCCAGCGACACCTGGGGGAGGCGGGCGTCTCGCCGGCCGCGCCCGGAGCGGAGTCCATCCGGTTGGAGCTGGGCCTGGGCACGGACGAGTACGGCGTCGAGCTGCGGCGGACGGGCGCGGACACGTGGCGGGTGTGCTGGGAGCTGGCGGACCTGCTCGTGGGGTTGTCCGCGCTCCTGGTGGACCCGGGCCTGGACGCGCCTCGCGAGGAGTCCTCGCTGGCGGAGCTGGCGCCCCAGGAGCCCTCGAGAGATCCCCCTCCCGGCACCAGCACCGACGACCTGGAGCGCTGGTACGTGGGCAACGTGCTGGAGAGCGTGCTGTGGCAGATGCGGCGCTTCCTGCGGGGCGTGCGCGTGGAGGGAGCGGCGCCCCAGGGCGTGGGGACGCTGGTGCTCCTCCAGGCCCCCGACGCGGACCCGCCGCCCGCCGCCATCTGGGACACCGTCCAGCGCGTGCGCGAGGCCACGCGCCATGCCCAGGTGCTGCTGTGCACGGCGTCGGAGTCGCTGGCCGAGGCGTTCGACCCCCGGGAGGTCTTCCGCGTGACGACGCGTGACGGGAGCGCGCGATTCGAGCTCCCGGACGCCTCGCTCATGCCACG
The DNA here is from genome assembly GCF_024198255.1 of Myxococcus guangdongensis. Lineage (NCBI taxonomy): Bacteria > Pseudomonadati > Myxococcota > Myxococcia > Myxococcales > Myxococcaceae > Myxococcus > Myxococcus guangdongensis. Next base: position 84,103 of record NZ_JAJVKW010000004.1, on the reverse strand, counting down.
GTGAGGCTCACGGAACGAACCGCCACACGCGCACGGCCACGTCGCCGCCTCCCGTGGCGATGAGGTCCTCCGAGGAGCGCCACGACACGGCGGAGACACCCCTCTCGTGGAAGCCGATGACGTCGGCGGGGCTCTCGAGCCGGGCCGTGTCCCAGACCAGGACCTGGCCGCCCAGCGTCCCGCCCACGAAGCGGCGCCCGTCCGGACTCCACGCGAGCGACAGCGGCCAGACGGAGGTGGACGCCGACATGACGAGGCGGCCCGTGGCGACCTCGCGCACGAACAGGCCGACGTTGTTGCCCAACACGAGCCGCGTCCCATCCGGGCTCAGCGCCGCGGAGCGGAACAGGTCCGCGCCATGCCCACGGACGGTCGACAGCTCGCGGGTGGTGGGGTCCCAGAGGGACCAGCCGACATCCACGAAGGTGGCGACCAGCTGGCCCTGGGGCGTCCACTGCAGCGACAGGACCCGTCGCTCGCCCTCCGGGAAGCGGAACACCTCCGCGCCCGTGCCGACGCGGAAGACGCGGATGACACCCCGCTCGGTGGCCGCCCCCGGCGAGCTCGCCGCCGTGGCCAGCAGGGTTCCGTCCGGGCTCAGGCCGACGTGGTCGATGACCCGCGTCGCCGGTGACTGGCTGATGGGCAGCTGCGCGAGCGTCCCGTCCGCCGCGTTCCAGAGATGAACGAGGCCGTCGTCGCCTCCCGACGCCAGTCGCGCTCCATCCGCGCTCCAGGCGAGCGCCCGCACCCGCTTCGCGCCGGGACGGGTGAGCGTCCGCAACCACTCGCCGCCGGGCCCCCAGAGCTGGACCTTTCCCTCGCCCCCGCTGGACGCGAGCATCGCGCCTGTCGGACTCCACGCCACGGCCTCCACCGAGAGGTCGTGCGCGAGCAGCTCGCCGCGGACCACCGTCCCCTTGTCCACGTCCATCGTGAAGACATCGAGGACCGACGTGGGCAGGTCATCCACCACCGCGAAGCGAGGCTGGGTCGGATGGAAGCTCAGCGCGTCGTAGCCCGTGGCGGTGCCCGTCGGCGGCGCCTGGCTGGCGTCCACGAGCACGGTGCCCGTGGCCGCATCCAGCACGAACAGCTTGCGCAGCGGGTCTCCCACCGCGAGCCAGCGCCCGTTCGCGCTCCACTCCACCAGCGTCGCCCGGCCCCAGTCGCCCTTGTACGTGGACTCCAGGCGGTAGCCCGCGGTGAGGTAGACCCGCACCTCGCCCTCGAAGCCCACCGCGAAGCGCGCCCCGTCCGGACTCCACGCGAAGCCGCCGGGGATCTCCAAGAGTTCCTCCAGCCCCCGCGTCCCCACGCCGTGGAACTCCACCCACTGCGAGAAGGCGCCGCCCCACCGGCCCGCCTCCATCGCGAGCCGCGCGCCATCCGGGCTCCACGTCAACGCACGCACGCGGTCCACCGCCGTCAGGGGCGCGCCTTCGCGCTCACCGGTGGCGGCGTCCCAGACATGGACCTCCTTGCTCGCGTTCGTCGCCGTGGCCAGGCGCGTGCCATCCGGGCTCCACGCGAGCGCCTCCACGGCTCCACTCTGGACGGCCCACGTGCGGAGCGTGGCGCCCGTCACCGCGTCCAGCAGGACCACGCGGCCCGTCGACAGCCCCGCGGCCAGCGTGTTGCTCTCCGGCTTCCACGCGAGCCCGACGAAGAGCGCGTCGGCCGGCGCGAAGATCATCCGCGTCACCGCGCCGCTCCGCGCGTCCCAGATGCGCAGCGGCCCGCCGCTGGAGGTCCCCTCCAACGCGGTGAGCCGCGTGCCGTCGGGACTCCACTGCGGCGACTCGGGCAGCCGCGCGCCCGAGCGCTGCCAGGACAGCGTCGCGTCGGTCTCCGGCGCGAAGAGCGCGGTCACGAACCGGTCGCCGTCGATGACCAGCTCGCAGCTTCGCGCCGTGCCCTGGCAGGGCTTCATCTCCAGCAGGCGCCACCCCTCGGCGGGCTCGGCTTCCACCGTCATGCGCGTGCCGGTGGCGAAGCGCGCGTCACACGCCTCCGAACAGTCGAGCCCCACCGGCGTGCTCGTCACGCGCCCCTTCCCCACGACGCGGACCTGGAGCGCCCAGGTCCCCGGCGGCGTGGCGTCTCGGACGGTCAGCGTCACGGAGGGAGACCACTCGCCCGCGGTGCCATGGGAGTCCACCGCGCGGCAGCGCAGTTGGAGCGTCCCTTCCCGCTCGAAGGTCGCGACCGCGCCGGACGTCGTCCCGCTCGGGACCTCCGGCGAGGTGACCAGGCTCGTCGAGCCACCCCAATCGAAGACATACGTCACGGCATCGCCATCCGGGTCGACGGCGGTGCAGCGCAGGGGTACCGGCGCGCCGGGCTCCACCACCACCGTGTCGAGCTGGAGCAGGGCCACCCCGGGGGCACGGGAGGGATTGGGGGTGGGAGGCGCTCCACCGGAGGAGCAGGCGCCGAGCCACGAGCACAGCACCCACGCGACGCACAGGGACAAGGGACGAGCAGTCATGGGCTCTCATTCGCGCGTCCCGGCCCCCCAGATGCGCGTTGGGTCCATCCCTAATCCCAGGCCCCGCCCTTGTCAAAGCCTGTCGCTACGCAGCTACGGATGGGCGGCCTTGTGTTCCGAATAGAGGGCCCACTCCTCCTTCACGGCCCTGGCGACGTTCGGGCGCTCGCGCAGCCGCGACACGTAGGCGCTCAGCGCGGGCCACTTCTTCAGGTCCAGCGGCGTGGCGCCACACCAGTTGAGCACGACGAAGCAATAGGCATCCGCCACGCTGAAGGCGTCGAGGAGGAACTCGCGCCCCGACAGGTGATGCTCCAGGACGTCGAGCCTCGCGGGCGCCTTCGCCAGCGCATACTCCTTCACGGCGTTCGGCGAGTTCACATCGAACACGGGCGCGAAGACCACCTTGTGCAGCTCCGTGGCGACGAAGGACAGCCAGCGCTGGAGCTGCTCGCGGCCCTGGGGGTCCACCGGAGCCAGCTTCGCGTCCGGCCAGCGGTGGGCGATGTACTGGAGGATGGCCGCGCTCTCGAAGAGCACCGCCCCGTCCTCCTTGCGCAGCGCCGGGACGAGCCCCAGCGGATGGACCTCGTGGTAATCCTGTCCCTCCGCAGTCTGCTTCGTCTTGCGGTCCACCGGGATGAAGCGGACGTCCGCGCCGGCCTCGTAGAGCGAGATCCGGGTCGCGAGCGAGCAGGACATGGGCAGGAAATACAGCTGCATGGGCATACCTCCACGAAGCGGGGCTGGATGCCCCTGGGAACGCCCACGACTCTGGACCTCGCCGCCCTATGCGTCCAACGCATCCTTCGCATAGACTCGATGCATGGATGACATCGCTCCGCCTCCGAATACCCGCCTGGACATCAAGGACCTGCGAGTGGTGATGGCGCTGGCCTCGGCCGGCACGACGGCGCAGGCCGCGTCCCTGCTCCACCTCACCCAGCCCGCCGTCAGCCGCGCCCTGCTCTCCGCCGAGGACAAGCTGGGGGCCAGCCTGTTCGACCGCACGCCGCGCGGGCTGGTGCTCACGGACGCGGGGCGACGGCTCGTCGCCGGGGCCGGCAAGCTCCTCGTCGAGTTCGGGGAGCTGGAGCGCGAGGTGCGCGCCCCCGCCGCGCCGCCCGTACGCCTGCGGCTGGTGTGCGAGTGCTACACGGCCTATCACTGGTTGCCATCCCTGCTGGTGGAGCTGCGCCGCTCCATCCCCCGGCTCACGGTGGACCTGGCGGTGGAGCACACGCGCTCCCCGCTCCCCGCGCTCGAGGCGGGCGACATCGACGTGGCGCTGCTCACCCACTCCCCGCTGCGCCGCTCCTCCACCTTCGAGGTGCGCCCGCTCTTCCACGACGAGCTCGTCTTCTTGGTCTCCCCAGCCCATCCCCTGGCGGCGCGCAAGACCTTCACCGCCGAGGACCTCAAGGCGCAGACCCTGCTGACGTCGCACACGCCCACGGCGCAAGACGTGTGGTTCGTGAATCAAATCTTCGGCCGGGAGCGCCCGCGCCTGCGCGTCGAGCGAATCCCGCTCACGGAGGCCATGCTGGACCTGGCGCGAGCGGGCCTGGGCGTCGCGGTGATGTCGGAGTGGATCGCCGGGCCCCACCTCACGCGCGGTGACCTGGTCCTCCGGAGGCTCGACAGCGGGCCCCTGGAGCGTCCGTGGCGCATCGCCTGGCGGAAGCAGGCGGGGGACGCCGCCGAGCGCCTGGGGAAGGCGCTGCTCGGGCTCGCGCCCCAGCGGGTCGCGGAGCTCGACGTCTCACTCCAGCGTGGGTGAGGGCGCGTTCACCGGCTCGGGCGGCGTGAAGGCCGGGCGGGTGATGAGCTGGTCGATGGACGGCCGCTCGCGGCGCTCGAAGGGCGGCAGCTTCACCGCGCGCCCCGTGCGCGCCGACTCCTGGAGCGCCACAATCACCCGCAGGTCCGCCAGCCCCTCCCAGCCCGACGGCTCCGGTTCGCGCCCTTCCAGGATGCACCGCGAGAAGTAGAGGAGCTCCGGCGCGAACTGGTCCTGGTCCGCGAAGCTCCGCTCCCGCGTCTTGCCGTCCACGGTGAGGAAGTGCTTGCGCTCGGTGCCGTAGCCGAAGCCCGGCTCCACGCGCAAATCCCCCTTGGAGCCGACGACGCGGTAGCTGGAGACCTCCGACGCGGCGTGGCTGATGGCGAACTGCGCCAGCCGCCCGCCGGAGAAGCGCAAGAGCGCGAGCGCGGTGCCGTCCACACCCTCGAAGCGCGCGTCCGGGTCCTCCTGCGTGAAGCACATCACTTCCGTGGGCTCCGCGCCGAAGAGGTAGCGCGCGGCGTTGATGGGATAGGGCCCCTCGTCGAGCAGCGCCCCGCCGCCCACCTCCTGGCGCGTGCGGATGTCCCCTGGCCGCGCCTGCTGCGTCATCACCGCGGAGAAGAGCGACGGCTCGCCCAGCGTGCCCGAGCGCAACAGCTCGATGGCGCGCAGGTTCGCCTCCTCGAAGTGGAGCCGGTAGGCAATCATCAGGCGGACGTCGTGCTCGTCCGCGACGCGAATCATCGCCTCGCAGTCCTCCACCGTCGTCGCCATCGGCTTCTCGCACAGCACGTGCACGCCCACCCGCGCGGCGCGCTCGGTGAACTCGCGGTGCATCGTGTTGGGCAGGACGATGTAGACGGCGTCCACGCGCGCGTCGCGGCACACCTGCTCGAAGTCCTCGTAGCCGGCGCACTCGACGCCGTATTGCTTCTTCAAGGCGGAGCGCTTCTCCCGGTCCGAGGAGAAGATGGCCACCAGCTCCGAGTTGTCCTTCGCGTTCTGGAACGCCGGGAGGATGGCCACCTGGGCCAGGTTGCCCGCCCCCACCACCGCATACCGGATTCGCCGCTCGCCTCGTCGGGCCATGGACAGTCCTCCTGTCCTCGTCACGCTGGAGGCCACCACCCCGCATCACAACCCCCGCGCGGACGGCGGCGGGCCCGCACGTGTGCAGGGCGAGCGACAGGGCACGGGGAAGGAAACCGCGCGGCCCCGTTCACCCGTCAGCGCACGGAATTCCCGTCGGTTCCGACGCGCGGGAGCTCCGTCGTTCGCACCGCCCACCCCTGGAAGGATCCCATGCGAATGCAATCGCAGCACACGTTGCTCATGTCCGTCGTCGTGGCGGGCTGGCTCCTCGGCTGTCAGCGCGCGGAGGCGCCTCCATCCGAGGAGCGCGTCGTCAGCCATGGCCACGGAGCCTTCATCGGTGAGAGCGGCAAGGTCTTGAAGGCGGACCTCGGGTTGGTGCGACGCACCCAGAAGGAGCTCCTGGAGCGCTTGCGCGGACGGGCCCTGGAGAGGGGTGGCATCGACCTGGAGGCGCCGCGCAAGCTCATCGACAGCCAGGTGGAAGACGAGGTCCTCGCGGACGCGCTCTACATCGAATGGCTCAACGACACGCTGCGGACAGAAGAGGTCGGGCAGGTGCGCGCACTCAACAACGCGCTGCGAATGCACTACCTGGAAGACCTCCGCGAGCCGGACATGGCTCCCCAGGAGCTGCACGACACGAAGGGCGTGGGCGCGCAGGTGGCGCGCAAGCTGGAAGCCCAGGGCATCACCACGTTCGCCACCACGAACGAAGGCAAGGAGTACATCCGGGAGTGCGCCGCCGCGGGTGTCCCCATCCCGCCGCCCATGTTCTCCTTTGCCTGGGTCCCCCGCGGCGTCATCCGGGACGAGTTCATCCTCGAGAACCTCCAGGCGGAGCTGCTGCACTACACCAGCACGTCGCCACCTGGCCTCTGTCTCGCCTTGCCCCGCTACAGGAGTGACGGCGTCAACATCGACCTGCTGGGAATCATCTGCCTGGGCACCGTGAGCAACAAAGCCTGCTTCTGGGACAGCCCCAAACCCTCGACCTTTCAGCGAGGCGTGGTGACGCCGATAGAGGCCTTCAAGGGCGGCGCAGGGCTGGTGAGCGGCACGGACATGTGCACGGACTGCCACGCGGGCGAGAACCCCTTCATCGTCCACCCGGAGAGGCCCCCGTTCGATGGCCTGGCCACGATGGGCTCCGGCTGGTACGAGCCCCTCGTCCATCCGGACTGGCCGCAGAACGCGGGCCCCTCGTCCCTGTTGGAGGCCGTCGCCTCCGAGGGGCGCTGCGACTCGTGCCACCGGGGCGGAGGCATCGCGGGACGCTTCCCCTCCCTGTCGATGGAGCTCCCCGGATACTGCGTGCGAGTCCTCCAGAACGCGGTCCGCCCCGCGCCGTTGGGCACCATGCCACCCAACGGCGGGAATCGGGACCTGTACCTCAAGCACATCGGCGTGTTGGAAGCGGCCTGCAACGCCCCGAGTCCAACGGGGGTGGAAGTGCCCGTCAGCTTCCCCGACGACCCGACGTTCCTCTCGCCCCCCATCGTCGTCGACCCACTCTACGCATGCGGGACGCGGGTCTCCGTGAGGGGGGCGGTGCTCGACGCGAAGGTCACCCTGCGCATCGACGGCACCGACGTGGACACCCTCATCGCGCGCAATCCCAGCCAGGAGGTGTTCAAGGTGCCTCGCCTGGAGAAGGGCCAGCAGGTCACCGTGCGACAGGAGAAGAGCGGAGCCCTCTCCCTCGAGTCCCCCGCCATCCCCGTCCGCGACCACACCGCGGACTACCCCGCGGGCCTCCCCGCGCCCGCCATCGATCCGACGCTCATCCACGAGTGCTCGGAGGTCATCTCGGTGCGTCACGTGCCCAACGCCACGGTGACCGTCACCGTGAATGGTGGCGCGCCCGTGATGGGCCTCAGCTCCTCCGACTGGACCGCGCTGCGGCCGGGGAAGACACCCCTCGAGGTGGACTACGTGATGGAGGCGCAGATCTCCCTCTGCGACGACAAGAGCCCCGTCTCCGCGCCGCAGAAGGTGGTGAAGGCGCCCGCGAGCCTGCCGCCGCCCGTGCTCGCTCCGCCCCGGACCTTCGCCGGACAGGAGCTCGTCTCCCTCAGCGGGCTCACGCATGGCACCCGGACGGAGCTGCGCGTGCCCGGCGCGGGGCCCGCGGGCGGCTTCTCCACGCCCGTCTCCTGGTTCCCCCACTACGACTTCGCCACGCCCCTGGGCCGGCCGCTCAAGCAAGACGAGGTGCTGGTCGTCCAGCAGACGCTGTGTGAGAAGGGCACCCCGCTGCAATCACAGCCCGCGGAGCCGTGCTTCATGCTCCCGGCGCCGCGCATCCAGCCGCCGCTCCCGGGCACGAACTTCGTCGCCGTCACCAGCGCCATCCCGGGCGCGCGCATCCGCGTCCGCGACGCCTCCAACAAGGAGATTGGCGACGGCAGCGGCAACGTCATCCTCCTGAGCCGTGTCCTGGTCCCCAGAGACCTGCTCACCGTGGTGCAGCAGGTGGGGGAGTGCACGAGCGCCAAGGGGTATCGCATCGGCGTCCGGGAGAAGTAGCCACCCTGCGCATGCCCGCAGGCTCGTCCGTCCCGGCAGGCGGGCACGGGCGGGCCTGCCCGCGTTCCCTTCGAGGCACACGGCAGGCTCCCCTGCCCTCCGGGCCATCCGTACCGTTGGTGGGTACCGGAAGCGAAGGAGGACGCAGTCCATGAGCGAGCAAGCCCAGGCCAAGGCCGCGGTCGTCTGGAAGAAGGGCGGTCCGTTCCAACTCGAGGACGTCACCATCGACGCGCCCCAGGCCGACGAGGTGCTCGTCCGCATGGTCGCCACCGGCATGTGCCACACGGACATGATCATCCGGGACCAGTACTACCCGGTGCCGCTGCCGGCGGTGCTCGGCCACGAGGGCGCGGGCATCGTCGAGCGCGTGGGCAGCCGGGTGACGAAGGTGGTGCCGGGCGACCACGTGGTCATGGCCTTCACCTTCTGCGGCAAGTGCGACCTGTGTCAGTCCGGGCACCCGGCCTACTGCCGGGAGTTCTTCGCGCGCAACATGGGCGGCGGGCGCATCGACGGCTCCACCGCGACGCAGAAGGACGGCAAGCCACTGCACGACCACTTCTTCGGCCAGTCCTCCTTCAGCACGCTGGCCATCGCCACCGAGCGCAACGTCGTCAAGGTGCGCAAGGACGTGCCGCTGGAGCTGCTCGGGCCCCTGGGCTGCGGCATCTCCACCGGCGCGGGCGCGGTGCTCAACTCGATGAAGGTCGGCGCGGGGCGCTCGTTCGCGGCGTTCGGCTCCGGCGCGGTGGGCCTCTCCGCCATCATGGCCGCGAAGCTCGCGGGCGCCACCACTATCATCGCCGTGGACACCAAGCCCCACCGGCTGAAGCTCGCGCTGGAGCTGGGCGCCACGCACGCGGTGAATGGCCAGGACGAGGACGCGGTGGAGTTCATCCGCTGCGTCACCGGCGGCAAGGGCGTGGACTTCACGCTCGAGTCCACCGGCCACCCCAAGGTGCTGCGGCAGGCCGTGGACGCGCTCGACATCCTGGGGACGTGTGGCGTCGTGGGCGCGCCCCCCATGGGCACCGACGCGAGCTTCGACGTGAACAACCTGATGGTCCCCGGCAAGAGCATCCGGGGCATCATCGAGGGCGACAGCGTGCCGGATGTCTTCATCCCCCAGCTCATCGACCTCTACTCCCAGGGCAAGTTCCCGTTCGACAAGCTGGTGAAGTTCTATCCGCTGGCGCAGATCAACGAGGCGGCCAAGGACTCCGAGAAGGGCGACACGCTCAAGCCCGTCCTCCGGATGTCGCAGACGAACTGAGGTCCCCAGGGAGAATCCATGACGGAGCCATCGATTGCCGTCACCGGCTGCACCGGCAAGCTGGGCGGGCGCGTCGCGAGGCACCTCGCCGAGAAGGGGGTCCCCCAGCGGCTCATCGTCCGCGACGCGCAGCGGGCGCCCCGCCTCCCCGGCGCCGAGGTGCGCGTCGCGACGTACCAGGACCGGGACGCGCTCGCCCGGGCGCTGGAGGGCATGAAGACGGTGCTCTTCGTGTCCGCGACGGAGTCCCCCGCGCGGCTCGACGAGCACTTCGCGTTCATCGAGACCGCGGCCTCGGTGGGAGTGCAAATGCTCGTCTACACGTCGTTCCAGGGCGCGGCGCCCCACGCGACGTTCACCTTCGCCAGGGACCACTGGGCCACCGAGCAGAAGCTGCGCGAGCAGCGCTTCGCGTCGGTCATCCTGCGCGACAGCCTCTACCTGGACTTCCTGCCGATGCTGGCCGGAGAGGACGGCATCATCCGAGGCCCCGCGGGCAATGGGCGCGTCGCCGCCGTCGCGCAGTCGGACATCGCCGACGTCGCCACCGCCGTGCTGCTGCATCCGGAGCCGCATCGCGGGCAGACGTACACCCTGACGGGCCCCACCGCGTTGGGCTTCGACGACATCGCCCAGGTGCTCACCCGCCGGCTCGGCAAGCCCGTCCGCTACTACGCCGAGAGCATCGACGAGGCCTACCGCTCACGCGCCCACTACGGCGCGCCCCAGTGGCAGGTGGACGCGTGGGTCAGCACGTATACGGCCATCGCCTCCGGAGAGATGGCCGCCGTCACCTCCGATGTCGAGCGTGTCTCCGGCCACCCGCCCCTGGGGCTCGAGGACCTGCCGCTGTCGCCCGCGTGAAAGGACCGTGGGGTCAGTCCCCTCCCGCGCTCCGCAGCCGCGCGACGAGCGCCCGGGCCAGGACATCGACCTCCGGCGCAAGGAGGATGGAGTCATGGTCCCCCGGCAGTCGCACCACCTCCACGCCTCCGCCCACCCAGCGTGACCAGCCACCGTCCCGCGCCGTCTCGGGCAGGGCGCGCTCGCTCTGCTCGGCCAGGAAGAGCGTCACCGCGCCGCCATAGGCCCCCGGGACGTACGCCCAGCGCGCGCGCAGGTTCGCGTGGAAGACGTCGTACATCGCCCGAAGCGCGGGCAGCCCGAAGTCCATCGTCACGACACCCGCGCGCCGCCCCACGTCCAGCACGCGCTGGAGGAGGACGTCCTCGGCGCGCGCCGCGCCCTCCTCCACCTCGAGCGAGGGCGTCGGCACGCCCAACAGCCGCGCAGCCGCCTCGACGAACCGCTCGACGCTCCAACGCGCGGAGTCTCCCTGGGGCGGAGGCTGCTCCACGGCGGGCGCGTCGATGAGCGCGAGCAGCTCCACCCGCTCGCCTCGTCCTTCCAGCAGGCGGGCCATCTCGTACGCCACCAGTCCGCCCAGCGACCAGCCGCCGAGCCGATATGGGCCCGTGGGCTGCGCCTCCACCAGCTCCTCCAGGTAGGCCTCCGCCATTGCCTGGATGCTCTCGCGCGGCGCCACGTCTCCCTCCAGCCCCGCGGACTGGAACGCGTGGAAGGGGACCTCGGCCGGCCACCGTCGCACCAGCTCCGAGTACGCCAGGACACTGCCACTGACGGGGTGGACGCAGAAGAAGGGGCGCCCCGAGCCCGTCGCCGCGAGCGTCACCCGCGAGGAGCGCTGGCCGGGCCCGCGCCGCAGGAGCGCCGCGAGCGACTCCACGGTGTCCGCCTGGAACACCGACACGAGCGGGAGCTCCCGCCCCAGCTGCTTGCGAATCATCGACACCAGCCGCATCGCCAGCAGCGAGTGGCCACCCGCCTCGAAGAAGCCCGTCGTCACGCCGACGCGCCGTCCCAGCAGGGACTCGAAGAGCCGCGCCAGCTGCCACTCCAACGCATCGCGTGGCGCCACGAGCGGCGTCGATGTGTCCGCGCTCACGGCCTCGGGCGCGGGCAACGCGCGCCGGTCCAGCTTTCCGTTGGGCGTCAGCGGCAACGCGGGCAGCACGACGAAGGCCGACGGCACCAGGAAGTCCGGCAGGCGCTCGCGGCAGTGGTCCCGCAGCCCCGCGGACTCCAGCGCTCCGCCCTCCCGGGCCACGATGTAGGCAACGAGCCGCTTCCCGCTCGCGCCGTCCTCACGCGCCACCACCCGCGCATCACGCACCTGCGGATGTTCGCGCAGCGTCGCCTCCGCCTCCCCCGGCTCGATGCGGAAGCCGCGCACCTTCACCTGCTCGTCGGTGCGTCCGAGGTAGAGCAGCGCGCCGTCCGGTGCGTACCGCACCCGGTCTCCCGTCCGGTACAGCCGGGCCCCTGGCTCGACGCCGAACGGGTCCGGCACGAAGCGCTCCGCCGTCAGCGAGGGCCGCTCGAAGTAGCCACGGGCCTGACCGACGCCGCCCAGGTACAGCTCGCCGGTGACGCCCACCGGGACGGGTCGCATCCCCTCGTCCAGCACGTAGGCGCGCGTGCCGGCCAGGGGGCGTCCGATGGTCGGCTCCACGCGCGAGTCCCGTGGCGCCAGCGCGAAGGTGGAGTACGTCGTGTCCTCCGTCGGGCCGTAGAGGTTGAGCACCTGACGCACTCCGGGCGCGGCCTCGTGGAGCGCCTGCACCAGGGCGTTGCGCAGGGGCTCACCCGCCAGGTTCACCGTCGTCACCGACGCCGGCACGCCCCGCGCGAGCACCAGCTCCGCCATCGCGGAGGGCACCGTGTTGACGAGCGTCACCCGCTCCGCCTCCGGCAGCGTCGGCAGCTCCAGCGCGTTGCGCGCCATCACCACCGTGCCTCCCACCGACAGGGGGGCGAACAGCTCGAAGATGGAGAGGTCGAAGGTGACGGAGGTCGAGGCGAGGACCCCCGCGAGCTGCTCGCGCGTGAAGCTGCCACCCGCCCAGCGCACGAAGGCCACGGCGTTGCGGTGCTCGAGCGCCACGCCCTTGGGGCGCCCGGTGGAGCCCGAGGTGTAGAGCACGTACGCCAGCTGCGCCGAGTGCACGCCCGACTCCGGGGCCGCGCTCCGCTCCTCGCGCGCCCACGCGCCCTCGTCGAGCGCGAGGCAGGCCACTGCCGACTCCGGGAGCGCGGCGAGCGCGCGGCGGTGGCCCACGATGACGCGGGGACGCGCCTCCTCGAGGATGAAGGCCAGCCGCGCGCGCGGATGCGTCGCATCCAACGGCACATACGCCCCACCCGCCTTGAGGATGCCCAGGATGGCGACGAGCAGCTCCTCCGAGCGCTCCACGCACAGGCCCACCCGCGTCTCCGGCGCGACTCCCGCCGCTCGCAGCCGGTGCGCCACGGCGTTGGCCCGCAGGTCCAGCGCGCGGTACGAGAGCGTCCGTCCGCCGTGCGTCACCGCCACCGCCTCGGGCGTGCGCGCCACCTGGGCCTCGAAGAGCTCGTGCAGGCAGGCCTCGGGGCCCACCGGCGCGGGAGCGGAGTTCCACTCCACGAGGAGCTGGTGTCGCTCGGCCTCCGTGAGCCACGGCAGGTCGCGCACCCGCGCATCCGGTTGCGCCAGCGCGCCGCCCAGGAGCATCGTCAGCCGTGACAGCAGTCGCTCCATCGTCCCTCGGTCGAACAGCGCGGTGCTGTACTCGAGGTTGCCCGAGAACCCGCGCTCCGTGGTCGCGAGGCCCAGCGTGAGGTCGAACCGGGACTGGCGTAGCTCCAGCTCCACGGGGCGCAGCGTGGGCCCGCGCGACGTCGCGCTCCCCGCCCCGGGCGTGGTGTCGAAGGTGAGCATCACCTGGAAGAGCGGCGCGTGGCTCAGGCTGCGCTCCGGGCGCAGCTCCTCCACGAGCTTCTCGAAGGGGACGTCCTGGTTCGCGTACGCATCCAGCGTCACGTCCCGCACCTGGGAGAGGAGCGCGCGGAACGTCGGGTGGCCCTCCAGCCGGGTCCTCAGCACCAGCGTGTTGACGAAGAAGCCCACCAGGCCCTCCGTCTCCGCCTGGGTCCTGCCCGCGACGGGTGTGCCGACGGACACGTCGTCCTGTCCGGAGTAGCGCGCCAGCAGCACCTGGAACGCCGTCAGCACCACCATGAACGGCGTCACCGCCTCTCGCTGGGCGAAGGCCTTGATGGCGGCGGACAGCGAGGGGCCCGGTTCGAACGGCAGCGACGCGCCCTCCGGCGACTGGACGGCGGGGCGCGGCCGGTCCGTCGGCAGGTCGAGGGCGCTCGGCGCGCCGGCCAGCTGCTTGCGCCAGTAGCCCGTCTGCCGCTCCAGCTCCGCGTCGCGCAGCCATCCTCGCTGCCACACCGCGTGGTCCGCGGGCTGCACCACCAGCTCGGCCAGGGGCGACGGCTGTCCGCTCGAATACGCCTCGTAGAGCGCGACGAGCTCCCGCACCAGCACGCCCATGGACCAGCCATCCGAGACGATGTGGTGCATCACCAGCGCGAGCACATGCGCCCGCTCCGACAGTCGCACCAGGACGACCCGCAGCAGCGGTCCGCGCTCCAGGTCGAAGGGAGTCCCGACCTCCGCGTCCAGCAGTCGCCGCAGCGCCGCGTCGTGCTGGGAGGGCGGCAGCGCCTCCAGCGACACGAGCCGCGGCGTGGAGCGCGCGTCGGGGAGGACGACCTGGACGGGCGCGCCCTCCTCGGCGCGGAAGACGGTGCGCAGCGCCTCGTGCCGGCGGACCAGCTCCGCGAACGCGCGCTCCAGGGCGGAGACGTCCAGCGTGTCCTCGATGCGGACGACCGCTGGCACCGTGTACACCGTGCCACCTGGAGACAGCTGCTCCAGGAACCACAGGCGCTGCTGGGCGAAGGACAGGGGCGCGGGTCCCGAGTGAAGCCGTGGCGTCAGGGGAGGCCGCGCCGGAGCCTCGCCCGCGCGCCGCTCGGCCTCCAGCCATACCGCCAGCTTCTCCACCGTGGGCGACTCGAACAGGACGCGCACGGGCAGCTCCACGCCCAGGGCCGCGCGGACACGCGCCGCCACCTGCGTGGCGAGCAGGGAGTGTCCCCCCAGCTCGAAGAAGTCCTCCCGAGGTCCGACGCGAGGCACCCCGAGGACCTGCGCGAAGAGGTCCGCGAGCAGCTCCTCGGTGGGGGTCCGCGGCCCGACGAAGTCCACGCCTCGCGCCTGCCGCTCCTGCTCCGGGGCCGGCAGGGCCTTGCGGTCCACCTTGCCGCTGGATGTCAGCGGCAGCGAGCCCAGCACGACGAAGGCCGAGGGCACCATGTGTGACGGCAGCCGCGCCGCCAACGACGCGCGCAGCACCTCCACGTCCACCTGGGCCTCCGGCGCCGGGACGACGTAGGCCACGAGGCGGGGGTCTCCGGGCGCGTCCTCACGCACGGCCACGACGACCTCGCGCACGGAGGGCTGCTGTCCGAGGACGGCCTCCACCTCGCCCGGCTCCACGCGGTAGCCGCGCAGCTTCACCTGGAGGTCCAGCCGGCCCAGGTACTCCAGCTCCCCGGAGTCCAGCCACCGCACGCGGTCTCCCGTGCGGTACAGGCGGGCACCCGGCGTCGTCGAGAACGGATGCGGGACGAAGCGCTCGGCGGTGAGCGCGGGCTGGCGATGGTAGCCGCGCGCGAGCCCCACGCCCTCCACGCACAGCTCACCGGGCACACCCGCGGGGACGGGCCGCAGCGACGCATCCAGCACGAACGCCCCCACGTTGTCCCACGGGCGGCCGATGGTGACGCGTCGGCCTGGAACCAGGGGCTCGCTGATGGTGGCGCACACGGCGACCTCCGTGGGGCCATACGCGTTGAGCATCCGCGCGCGCCCGCCCCAACGTGCCACCAGCTCGGGCGTGCAGGCCTCGCCCGCGGACACGAGCGTCCGCAGCGGGGTGTCCTCGTCTGGCTCCAGCTGCGCGAGCACCGAGGGCGTCAGGGACACGGCGGTGATGGACTCCTCGCGCAGCAGCGTGCGCAGGGGCGCGCCCGGGAGCAGGCGCTCACGAGGCGCGAGCACCAGCGTCGCCCCCGCCAGCAAGGTCCCGAAGACTTCCCAGACGGAGGCATCGAACGCGGCGGAGAAGAACTGGAGGACACGCGCCCCACCGTCGAGGCGCAGGTGCCGGCCTGTCTGGAGCGCCGTGTTGCACAGGCCCTCGTGCGCGAGCAGGGCGCCCTTGGGCTGGCCGGTGCTGCCCGAGGTGTAGATGACGTACGCGAGGTTGCGGGGCGTCAGCCCGGTGACGGGCGGGGACGTGGGCAGCGCGGCGAGGCAGGAGGCCTCCACGTCCAGCAGGACGAGCTGCTCGCCGCCCACGGGGATGAGGTCCGCGAGGGCGTCCGTGGTGATGAGGACCGGCGCGGCGCTGTCGCGGAGGATGTACGCGAGTCGCTCGGGAGGATGGCTCGCGTCCATCGGCACCCACGCGCCGCCGGCCTTGAGGATGCCCAGCATGCCGATGACGGTCTCCAGCGAGCGCTCCACGCAGAGCGCCACGGGCACCTCGGGGCGGATGCCGAGCGCGCGGAGGTGATGCGCCAGCTGGTTGGCGCGGGCCTCGAGCTGCGCGTACGTGAGGGACTGACCCTCGAAACGGACGGCCTCGGCGTCGGGCGCGAGGGCCACCTGTCGCTCGAAGAGCTCATGCGCGCAGAGGGCCTCCAGCGGCTGCCGGCCGGTGGCGCTCCACTTGATGAGGACCTGCTGTCGCTCGTCCTCGGAGAGCAGCGAGAGGGAGGACAGGCGCGCCTCGGGGGACGCCACGGCGGCGTGCAGCACGTTGACGAGGTGGTTCACCATCCGGTCGATGGTCGCCGCCTCGAAGAGGCCCGTGCGGTACTCGCAGGTGCAGCCCACGCCCTCCGCGCTCTCCACGACGGCGAGCGTGACGTCCAGCCGGGACGTCCCCGTCTCCACGCCCGCGCTGCGCAGGGTGAGGCCCGGCACGGACACCTCCGTGACAGGCTGGTTCTGGAGCACCAGCTTGACCTGGAAGAGCGGGTTGTGGCCCTGGCTGCGCTCGGGGTTGAGGTCCTTGACCAGCTCCTCGAAGGGCAGGTCCTGGTGCGCATAGGCACCCAGGGTGGTGTCCTTCACGCGGCCCAGCAGCTCACGGAAGGAGGGGTCTCCCTCCAGCCGGGCGCGCAGGGCGAACTGGTTGATGAAGAAGCCGATGAGGCCCTCGGTCTCCCCGTGGTGACGGTTGGCGATGTCCGTGCCGATGATGAAGTCGTCCTGCCCCGAGTAGCGGGAGAGGACCACTTCGAGCCCCGCGAGCAGGAGCATGAAGAGCGTGGTGCCCTCGGCGCGGCAGAGCGAATGGAGGGACTCGGCCTGCTCGGGGGAGAACAACCGACGGGAGCGGCTCGCGCCGTGGAAGCCCTGGACGGAGGCCCGGGGGAAGTCCGTGGGCAGTTCCAGCACGGGCGAGGCACCCGCGAGGTGATTGCGCCACCAGGACAGCTGCGCCTCCAGCGCCTCCGCCTTCAACCAGCCTCGCTGCCAGACCGCGTAGTCCGCGTACTGCAAGCGGAGCTCCGGCAGAGGCGATGGGGCTCCCATCGCGAAGGACTGGTACAGCGCGCTCAGCTCGCGAACGAGCACGCCCATGGACCAGCCATCGGAGATGATGTGGTGCAGCGTCAGCAGCAGGACGTGCTGGGACTCGGACAACGTCAGCAGCTCGGTGCGCAGCAGCGGACCGGTGGAGAGGTCGAAGGGCCGGCGCGCCTCCGCCACCGCGCGCCGACGCACTTCCGCGTCGCGGGCCTCGGGTGACAAGGCGCTGAGGTCGACGCGCGCGAGGGTCCGGTGCGCTGGGGGGTGGATGCGCTGGAAGGCCCCCCGCGCGTCCTCCGCGAAGGTGGTGCGGAGCGACTCGTGGCGACGCACCAGCTCCGAGAACGCGTGCTCCAGGGCCTGTGCATCCAGCGAGCCCGTCAGCTGGAACTCGGTGGCGATGTTGTAGAAGGCGCTGCCCGGCTCCAGCTGGTCGAGGAACCAGAGGCGCTGCTGCGCGAAGGACAACGGCAGCACATCCGTGCGAGGCACGGGCAACAACGGCGGGGCGGCGGAGGTGAGGCCCGCCTCCGCGCGCAGGCTCTCCAGCTTGCGCGCCAGCGACTCCACGGTGGGCGCGTCGAAGACCTCCTTCAAGGGCAGCGCCACCTCGAACATCGCGCGCACCCGGGAGACGAGCTGCGTGGCGAGCAGCGAGTGTCCACCCAGCTCGAAGAAGTCCTCGTCCACGCCCAGGTCACCGATGTTCAGCACCTCGACGAACAGCTCGAGCAGCGTCTCCTCGGTGGGCGTGCGCGGAGCCAGCAGCGTCTTCGGCGCGAGGCCCACCAGCTCGGGAGCTGGCAGCGCCGCGCGATCCACCTTGCCATTGGGCGTCAGCGGCAGCGCGTCCAGCACCACCAGCGAGGACGGCACCATGTACTCGGGCAACCTGCTCCTCGCGGCATCCCGGAGTGAGGGGATGTCCACCGAGGCTTCGGGGTGACCGACGACATAGGCCACCAGACGCTTGTCGCCGGGGATGTCCTCGCGCACCACCACCACCGCTTCGCTCACGCTCGCGTGTCCCGCCAGCGCCGCTTCCACCTCTCCCAGCTCGATTCGGTAGCCCCTCACCTTCACCTGCCGGTCCCTCCTCCCGAGGAACTCCAGCACGCCCCCCTCCCTCCACCTCACCTCGTCCCCCGTCCGGTACAGCCTCTCTCCTCTCCCGAACGGACTCGGCACGAACCGCTCCGCCGTCAAATCCGCTCGCCCCACGTACCCCTCCGCCAAACCCTCCCCTCCCACGTACAGCTCTCCCGGCACTCCCTCCCCCACCACCTCCATCCCCTCGTCCAGCACGTACACCTTCGTGTTCTCTATCGGCCGCCCTATCGGCACCGTCACCCCTCCCGCCTCCTCCTCTCTCTTCATCCGGTGGCACGCCGTGAATGTCGTGTTCTCCGTCGGCCCGTACCCGTTGATGAGGACTCCTCCTCCCTCCAACCGCTGCCTCACCCTCCCCACTGGCAGCACGTCCCCTCCCGCCAGCACCTGCCTCACCTTCCCCAGCGCCTCCCCCTGCCTCCCCTGCATCTGCTCGAAGAGCGCCGCCGTCAGCCACAGCGACGTCACCCCGCTCTCCACCACCTTCTCTCCCAGCTCCTCCAGCGACGGCATCCCCGCCTTCGCCACCACCAGCTTCCCTCCGTGCAGCAGCGCCCCCCACACCTCCAACGTCGACGCGTCGAATGACAGCGGCGCCAACTGCAACCACACCTCCTCCGGCCCGAAGCTTGCGTAGCTCGTCCCCAGCACCAGCCTCGACACCGCCCTCTGCGACACCCCCACTCCCTTCGGCCTCCCCGTGCTCCCCGACGTGAACATCACGTACGCGAGGTTGCCCCCTCCCACCACCTTCCCCACGTTGCTCCTCGGCCTCTTCCCTATCTCCCCCCACTCCGTGTCCACGCACACCACCGCCTCCCCGCCCTCCGCCACCTCGTCCGCCAACCGCTCCTGCGCCACCAACACCCCGACTCCCGCCTCCCTCTTCATCCACCCCAGCCGCTCCAGCGGGTAGCTCGCGTCCAGCGGCACGTACGCTCCTCCCGCCTTCAATATCCCCAGCAGCCCCACCACCAGTTCCTCCGAGCGCTCCACGCACAAACCCACCCTCACCTCAGGCCCCACTCCCATTCCCCTCAGGTGGTGCGCCAGCTGGTTCGCCCTCCCATTCACCTCCTCGTACGTCAGCTCCTTCCCCTCGTACTCCACCGCCACCGCTCCTGGCCTCCTCCTCACCACCTCCTCGAACAGCTCCGCCAGGCTCTCCTCTCTCGGGTACTCCGTCCTCCTCCCACTCCACTCCTCCACCACACGCCGCCTCTCCTCCTCCCCCTGCATCCTCAACTCCCACAGCCTCTTCTCTGGCCTCTCCACCCCCTCCGCCAGCACCTCCCTCACCTGCCCCACCAGCACCTCCACCGTCCTCCTCTCGAAGAGGTCGCTGTCATAGTTCGCCACCACCTCCACTCCTCCCTCCACCTCCTCCACCACCAGCGATAGGTCGTACTTCGACGTCGTCCCCTCCACGTCCAGGCCGCGTAAGGTGACGCCCTCGTGAGTGAGCTCCACCGTGGGCGTGTTCTGGAGCGTCAACGTCACCTGGAAGAGCGGACTCCGGCTCATGTCCCGCTCCGGCTGCAGCTCCTCCACCAGCTTCTCGAAGGGCACGTCCTGGTGCGCGTACGCTCCCAGCGTCGTCTCCCTCAACTGCCTCACCAACCCTCCAAAGCTCTCCGCCCTCCCCACTCGCCCTCTCAGCACCAGCGTGTTCACGAAGAAGCCAATCAGCCCCTCCGTCTCCGTCCTCGTCCTCCCCGCTATCGGCGCTCCCACGCTCACTTCTTCCTGCCTCGCGTACCTCCCCAGCACCGTCTGGTACGCCGCCAGCAACACCATGAACGCCGTCGCTCCCTCCCTCCTCCCAAGCTCCTCCACCTTCCGCCACAGCCCCGTCTCCCACCTCGCCCTCACGAAGCCGCCTCGGTGACTTCTCGTCGCCGGCCTCGGCTTGTCCGTCGGCAACTCCAGCACTCGCGGCGCGCCCTCCAATTGCTGGCGCCAGTACCCGAGCTGTCTCGCGAGTTCCTCTCCGCTCAACCACCCGCGCTGCCAGACAGCGAAGTCCGCGTACTGCACCGGCAGCTCGGGCAGCGGTGACGGCTGCCCCTTCACGTACGCCCCGTACAGCGCCCCCATCTCCCTCACCAACACTCCCATCGACCAGCCATCCGACACGATGTGGTGCATCACCAGCACCAGCACGTGCTCCTCCTCCTTCACCTTCAGCAGCCCCGCCCTCAGCAGCGGACCCCGCTCCACGTCGAACGGCTTGCTCGCCTCCACCTCCAACCACCTCCGCACCGCTCCCTCCTTGTCCTCCTCGCCGCTCACGTCTTCGCGGAGTACCTGCACTTCACCCGCCTCCGCGATGACCTGCTCCGGCCCCTCCACTCCCTCTCGGAACGTCGTCCGCAGCGCCTCGTGACGGCGCACCAGCTCCGTGAGGCTCGAGAGCAATGCGTCCACGTCCAGCCCGCCCGACAGGCGCACCGCGGCCGGGAGGTTGTAGGCCGAGTCCTCCGGAGAGAGCTGCGCGAGGAACCACAGGCGCTGTTGCCCGAAGGAGAGCGGCGGCGCCGACATCCGCTCCGCCCGCTGTCGCAGCGGCGGCGCGCGAGGTGCATCGGAGCGCGCCGCGTCCTCCAGCTCGACGCCGAGCTTCGCCACCGTGGGCGACTCGAACAACCTGCGCAACGGCAGCTCCACGCCGAACGCACCGCGGATGCGGGAGAGGACCCGGGTCGCCAGGAGCGAGTGTCCTCCCAGTCCGAAGAAGTCCTCGTGGATGCCCACCTCCTCCAGATTCAGGACCTCCGCCCAGATGCCCGCCAGCAACTCCTCCGTGGGCGTGCGAGCCATGACTCGCGCGGGCGCGGCGCCATCCCCTTCACGCGGGAGCGGCGCGGGCAACGCCTTGCGATCCACCTTCCCATTCGGAGACAGCGGCAGCACGTCCAGGAGCACCAGCGCCGACGGAACCATGTACTCGGGCAGCACGCGTGGCAGTCGGGCCCGCAGCTCGGATGGCTCCAACGTGGCCCCTGGGACAGCCGTCACGTACGCCACCAGGCGCGCATCTCCTGGCGCGTCCTCCCGCACCAGCGCGACGGCCTCTCGCACTCCGGCCTGTCCACGCAGCACCGACTCGACCTCGCCCAGCTCGATGCGGAAGCCACGCAGCTTCACCTGCCCGTCCCGGCGACCCAGGTACTCCAGCGCGCCATCCGCCAACCAACGCGCCCGGTCTCCCGTCCGATACAGCCGCCCACCCGGCACCGGGGAGTACGGGTCCGCCACGAAGCGCTCGGCCGTCAGCTCGGGACGACGCCAGTACCCGCGCGCCAGCTGAACACCGCCGATGTACAGCTCACCGGGCACTCCCGCGGGCACCGGATGCAGGCCCTCGTCCAACACGTACATGCGCGTGTTCGCGATGGGGCGACCGATGGGAACCCGCGCTCCCTGGTCATCCCGAGCGCAGGCCCACGCCGTCACGTCCACCGCGGCCTCGGTGGGGCCATAGAGGTTGTGCAGCTCGGCGCCCAGCCGGGAGTGGAAGAAGTCTCGCAGCTCGGGCGTCAGGGCCTCGCCGCTGCACAGCACCCGTGAGAGCCGCGTGCAGTCCTTCAGGCGAGGCTCCTCCAGGAAGGGCCTCAGCATCGACGGCACGAAGTGCAGCGTCGTCACGCCCTCTCGCGCCACGAGGTCGACCAGGTACGCGGGCTCACGATGCCCCCCAGGGCGCGCCATGACGAGCCGCGCGCCGGTCATCAACGGCCAGAAGAACTCCCACACCGAGACGTCGAAGCTGAAGGGCGTCTTCTGGAGGACACGGTCCTCGGCGGTCAGCCCATACGCCTCCTGCATCCACGCGAGCCGGTTGCAGATGGCCGAGTGCGTGTTCATCGCGCCCTTGGGTCGCCCCGTCGAGCCCGAGGTGTAGATGATGTACGCCAGGCCGTCGCCCTCCACCTCGACGGGCGGCGTCTCCGTGCGCTCGCGACGCAGGGCCTCGGCGTCCGCGTCCAGGCACACCCGCGTCGGCACGCGGCCCGGCAGCGAGGGAAGCAGGTGCTGCTGCGTCAACAGCACCGTCGGCGCGGCGTCCTCCAACATGTACTCGAGGCGCTCTCGCGGATAGCTCGGGTCCAACGGCACGTAGGCGGCTCCGGCCTTCAGCACACCCAGCAGGGAGACCACCAGCTCCAGCGAGCGCTCAGCGCACACCGCGACGCGGCTCTCGGGACCCACGCCCCGGGCGCGCAGGTGCCACGCGAGCTGGTTCGCGCGTCGCTCCAGCTCGCGATAGGTGAGCTGCGTCTGCTCCGCCACCACGGCCACCGCGTCGGGCGTCCGCCGCGCCTGGGCCTCGAACCCGTGGTGCAGCCGCGCCTCCTTGGAGCGGGGCCGGTCCGTCTGGTTCCACTCCGACACCACCTGACGACGCTCCTCGGGCGTCATCCACTCCAGGTCCACCCAGCGCCGCTCGGGCGCGTGGACGGCGCTCTCCAGCAGCGCACCCAGGTGTCCCAGCATCCGGTCGATGGTCGACGCGTCGAACAGGTCGCTGTTGAACTCGAGCGAGCCCGTGAACCCGTCGTCCGTGTCCGTCACCTCCAGCGTTAGGTCGAACTTGGCCGTCTTCCCCTCGGCCCGCGTCGGCTCCAGTCGCAGCCCGGCCGCCGACAAGGCCGTCGTCGGCGCGTTCTGGAGCACGAGCATCACCTGGAAGAGCGGAGGCCGACCGAGATCCCTGGCCGGCTGGAGCTCCTCCACCAGCTTCTCGAAGGGGACATCCTGATGCGCGTAGGCCCCAAGCGTCGTCTCCCGGACCTGGTGGACGAGCTCCCGGAAGCTCAGCGCGGGGGACAGGGTCGCGCGCAGCACCAGCGTGTTGACGAAGAAGCCGATGAGGCCCTCCGTCTCCTCGCGGGTGCGGTTGGCGATGGGCGAGCCGACACAGAGGTCGTCCTGTCCCGAGTACTTCGCGAGCAGGGTCTGGAACGCCGCCAGCAACACCATGAACGGCGTGGCGCTCTCACGCTGCGCGAGCGCCCTCACCGAGTCGCGCAGGCTCCGGGACCACCGCAGGCTCCGGCTCCCACCTCGGAACGTCTGCACCGCGGGGCGGGGCCTGTCCGTGGGCAGCTCCAGGGCAGGCGAAGCCCCCGCCAGCCGCGCTCGCCAGTACGCGAGCTGTCGCTCCAACACGTCGTCTCGCAGCCACCCGCGCTGCCACACCGCATGGTCCGCGTACTGCACGGGGAGCGGGAGCAACGGCGACGGCAGTCCCCGCGCGAAGGCGTCGTACAGCGCGCCCACCTCGCGCACGAGGACCCCTATGGACCAACCATCCGAGACGATGTGGTGCATCACCAGCACCAGCTCGTGCTCCTGCTCCGAGGTCCTCAGCAGCAGTGTCCGCAACAACGGCCCGCGCATCAGGTCGAATGGACGCAGTGCCTCCGCCTCGGCCCTGCGCGCGACCTCGAGCACTCGCTCCTCGCGAGACAGGGTGCCCAGGTCCACCTGCTCCAGACGCCAATGACTCTCCGGAGCGATGACCTGGACCGGCGCGCCACCCTCGGCGCGGAACGTCGTCCGCAGGGACTCATGCCGGTGCACCAGCTCCGTGAAGGCACGCTCGAGCGCGGAGACGTCGAGCGACCCGAACAACTTCACCCCCGTCGCGATGTTGTAGAAGGCGCTGCCTGGCTCCAACTGGTCGAGGAACCAGAGGCGCTGCTGCGCGAAGGACAACGGCAGCGCGTCCGTGCGAGGCACAGGCACCACGGGGGGCACCGCGGTGGGGCCTCCGGGCTCGGCGCGAGTGCCCTCGAGCTTCCGGGCCAGTGCCTCCACCGTGGGCGCCTCGAAGACGTCCCGAAGCGGGAGGTCCAAGGCGAACGCCGTCCGCACCCGTGAGACGAGCTGCGTGGCGAGCAGGGAGTGTCCACCCAGCTCGAAGAAGTCGTCGTGCAATCCCACGCGCTCGACGTTCAGCACCTCCGCGAAGAGAGCGGCCAGGGAGCGCTCCGTGGCATCACGAGGAGCCACGAAGCGTTCGACCGTGGCGCCCGAGGCGTCGGGCAAAGGCAGCGCCGCGCGGTCCACCTTGCCATTGGGCGTCAGCGGCAGCGCGTCCAGCACCACCAGCGAGGACGGCACCATGTACTCGGGCAGTCGCGTCCGGAGGAAGGTCTTCACCGCCGACGAATCCAGCGGCGCGACATCGGACGACGTCGGTACGACGTAGGCCACCAGGCGCTTGTCGCCGGGGATGTCCTCGCGCACCACCACCACCGCTTCACTCACGCTCGCGTGTCCCGCCAGCGCCGCTTCCACCTCTCCCAGCTCGATTCGGTAGCCCCTCACCTTCACCTGCCGGTCCCTCCTCCCGAGGAACTCCAGCACGCCCCCCTCCCTCCACCTCACCTCATCCCCCGTCCGGTACAGCCTCTCCCCTCTCCCGAACGGACTCGGCACGAACCGCTCCGCCGTCAAATCCGCTCGCCCCACGTACCCCTCCGCCAAACCCTCCCCTCCCACGTACAGCTCTCCCGGCACTCCCTCCCCCACCACCTCCATCCCCTCGTCCAGCACGTACACCTTCGTGTTCTCTATCGGCCTCCCTATCGGCACCGTCACCCCTCCCGCCTCCTCCTCCCTCTTCATCCGGTGGCACGCCGTGAATGTCGTGTTCTCCGTCGGCCCGTACCCGTTGATGAGGACTCCCCCTCCCTCCAACCGCTGCCTCACCCTCCCCACCGCCAGCACGTCCCCTCCCGCCAGCACCTGCCTCACCTTCCCCAGCGCCTCTCCCTGCCTCCCCTGCATCTGCTCGAACAGCGCCGCCGTCAGCCACAGCGACGTCACCCCGCTCTCCACCACCTTCTCTCCCAACTCCTCCAACGACGGCGTCCCCGCCTTCGCCACCACCAGCTTCCCTCCGTGCAGCAGCGCCCCCCACACCTCCAACGTCGACGCGTCGAATGACAGCGGCGCCAACTGCAACCACACCTCCTCCGGCCCGAAGCTCGCGTAGCTCGTCCCCAGCACCAGCCTCGACACCGCCCTCTGCGACACCCCCACTCCCTTCGGCCTCCCCGTGCTCCCCGACGTGAACATCACGTACGCGAGGTTGCCCCCTCCCACCACCTTCCCCACGTTGCTCCTCGGCCTCTTCTCTATCTCCCCCCACTCCGTGTCCACGCACACCACCGCCTCCCCGCCCTCCGCCACCTCGTCCGCCAACCGCTCCTGCGCCACCAACACCCCGACTCCCGCCTCCCTCTTCATCCACCCCAGCCGCTCCAGCGGGTAGCTCGCGTCCAGCGGCACGTACGCCCCTCCCGCCTTCAATATCCCCAGCAACCCCACCACCAGCTCCTCCGAGCGCTCCACGCACAAACCCACCCTCACCTCAGGCCCCACTCCCATTCCCCTCAGGTGGTGCGCCAGCTGGTTCGCCCTCCCATTCACCTCCTCGTACGTCAGCTCCTTCCCCTCGTACTCCACTGCCACCGCACCAGGACTTCTCCTCACCACCTCCTCGAACAGCTCCGCCAGGCTCGTCTCTCTCGGGTACTCCGTCCGCCTCCCACTCCACTCCTCCACCACACGCCGCCTCTCCTCCTCCCCCTGCATCCTCAACTCCCACAGCCTCTTCTCTGGCCTCGCCACCCCCTCCGCCAGCACCTCCCTCACCTGCCCCACCAGCACCTCCACCGTCCTCCTCTCGAAGAGGTCGCTGTCGTAGTTCGCCACCACCTCCACTCCTCCCTCCACCTCCTCCACCACCAGCGACAGGTCGTACTTCGACGTCGTCCCCTCCACGTCCAGGCCGCGCAAGGTGACGCCCTCGTGAGTGAGCTCCACCGTGGGCGTGTTCTGGAGCGTCAGCGTCACCTGGAAGAGCGGACTCCGGCTCATGTCCCGCTCCGGCTGCAGTTCCTCCACCAGCTTCTCGAAGGGCACGTCCTGGTGCGCGTATGCCCCCAGCGTCGTCTCCCTCAACTGCCTCACCAACCCTCCGAAGCTCTCCTCCCTCCCCACTCGCCCTCTCAGCACCAGCGTGTTCACGAAGAAGCCAATCAACCCCTCCGTCTCCGTCCTCGTCCTCCCCGCTATCGGCGCTCCCACGCTCACTTCTTCCTGCCTCGCGTACCTCCCCAGCACCGTCTGGTACGCCGCCAGCAACACCATGAACGCGGTCGCCCCCTCCCTCCTCCCCAGCGCCTCCACCTTCCTCCACAGCCCCGTCTCCCACCGCGCCCTCACGAAGCCACCTCGGTGACTTCGCGTCGCCGGCCTCGGCTTGTCCGTCGGCAACTCCAGCACTCGCGGCGCGCCCTCCAACTGCTGGCGCCAGTACCCGAGCTGTCGCTCGAGGGCGTCGTCGCGCAGCCACTCGCGCTGCCAGACCGCGTAGTCCGCGTACTGCACCGGCAGCTCGGGCAGCGGTGACGGCTGCCCCTTCGCGTACGCCCCGTACAGCGCCCCCATCTCCCTCACCAACACTCCCATCGACCAGCCGTCCGACACGATGTGGTGCATCACCAGCACCAGCACGTGCTCCTCCTCCCTCACCTTCAGCAGCCCCGCCCTCAGCAGCGGCCCCCGCTCCATGTCGAACGGCTTGCTCGCCTCCACCTCCAACCACCTCCGCACCGCTCCCTCCTTGTCCTCCTCGCCGCTCACGTCCTCGCGGACCACCCGCACCTCACCCGCCTCCGCGATGACCTGCTCCGGTCTCTCCGCGCCTCCCCGGAACGTCGTCCGCAGCGCCTCATGGCGCCGCACCAGCTCGGAGAAGCTCCGCTCGAGCACGTCCACGGACAGCGGCCCCTGGATTCGCACCGCGGCGGGGAGCGTGTATGCGTCCAGACCGGGCTGGAGCTGCTCGAGGAACCACAGGCGCTGCTGCGAGTACGACAACGGCAGCGAGCCACCACGCGCGGCGACGCGCAGCGGCGGAGGTGCCCCCGCATCAAGGCCCTGGAGCGCCGACTCCACGAGCACCGCCAGCGACTCCACCGTGGCCGACTCGAAGAGCTGACGCAGCGCGACCGTCACGCCGAACGTGGCGTGGATTCGCGAGGCCACCTGGGTCGCCAGCAGCGAGTGCCCTCCGAGCTGGAAGAAGTCATCCCGGATGCCCACCCGCCGCTGTCCCAGCAGCGACTCCCACAGCCCCGAGAGCAGCTGCTCCGTCGGCGTCCTCGGCGCGACGTAGGAGACAGACTCCGTGACCTGGAGCGACTCCGGCGCCGGCAGCGCCTTGCGGTCCACCTTCGCGTTCGGCGTCAGCGGCAGGTCCTCCAGCGCCACGAGCAACGAAGGCACCATGTACTCCGGCAGCTTCGTCTTCACTCCGCGCTTCACCTCCACCACATCCAGCGGCGTGTCCGCCACCACGTACCCCACCAGGCGTTTGTCACCCGGCACGTCCTCGCGCACCACGGCCACCACGTCACGCGCGCCCGTCACCTGCTTCAGCGCGGCCTCCACCTCCGCCAGCTCGATGCGGTGACCACGCACCTTCACCTGCGCGTCCTCGCGGCCGTGGAAGCTCAGCGTCCCTTCCGCGCCCATCCGCGCCAGATCTCCCGTCGCGTACATCCGCGCGCCCGCGGGGCCCTCCGGGTCCGGCACGAAGCGCGCCGCCGTCTCCATGGGGCGGCCCGTGTATCCGTGCGCGACGCTCACGCCGCCGATGAAGAGCTCGCCCAACGCACCGGGAGGCACCGGCCGCAGCGTCGAGTCCAGCACCTTGCACCGCGTCCCGGGCAACGGCCTGCCGATGGGCTCGCGCTGAACCCCCAGCCCCTCCGCCTCGTGGTACGTCGACCAGATGGTCGTCTCGGTCGGCCCGTAGACATTGAAGAGCCGACCGCAGTGGCGGCGCAGCGTCCTCGCCAGCTCACCTTCCAGCGCCTCGCCGCCGCACAGGAGCGTCAGGTCCTCGCTCCCCTCGAACCCCGCCGCCAGCAAGAGCCGCCACGTCGAGGGCGTGCCCTGCACCAGGTTCACCTGCTCGTCCCGCAGGAGCGCGCTGAGCCGCTCACCGTCCAAGTGAGCCCCTCGCTCCCAGACGACCACCGAGCCCCCCACGAACGGCGGCAGCAACAGCTCCAGCAGCGCGATGTCGAACGACAGCGCCGTGTTCGCCAGCATCCGCGTGGACGCCGACGCGCCCACCCGCGAGGCCATGGCCCCCAGCAACTGCGTCAACGCCCCCCGAGGGACGATGACGCCCTTGGGCCTGCCCGTGGAGCCCGACGTGTAGCAGAGGTACGCGGGGAGCTCGTCCGGCAGCGGCTCCGTCGACGAGCGCTCCTCGCCAGGCCGCGCCACCAGCGCGTCCACCGAGAGCATCGCGACACCCGCCCCCACCCGCTCGCGCGCGTCCTCCACGTCGCCGACGACGAGCCCCAGCCCCGCGTCCTCCACCATGAAGCGATGACGCTCCATCGGATAGGACGGGTCCAACAGGACGAAGGCCACTCCGGCCCGGAGCGCGCCCAAGACGGTGACGACGGTCGACGCGGAGGGACCCATGAGGATCCCCACGCGCCCGCCCACGCCCACCGCGCCTCTCAGCGCCTTCGCGATGGCGTCCGCTCGCGCGTCCACTCGCGCGTAGTCCCAATGCGTCCCGCTCTCGATGATCGCCACCGCGCCCGGCCGCGCCCGCGCGTGCGCCGCCAGTCTCCGGTCCACGCTCTCGTAGCGCCCGGCCGCGCCTCCCGAGCCCAGGGCGACCAGGGCCCGCTGCTCGGCATGGGACAGCAGGGGCAGCGCCGCCACGGGCACCGAGACATCCTCCGCCAGTCCCTCCAGCAGCAGCGCGTACCTGCGCGACAACGCCTCCACCTCCTCCTGCTCGAACAGGTCGGTGGCATACGAGAACGAGCAGCACAGCCGCTCGCCCTCCAGCGTGATGGACAGCGACAGGTCGAACTCCGCCGCGGACGTCCTCACCGGCAGGGACTCGAGCCGCAGCCCCTGGTGCTCGCTCTCCATGAGCTGGAGCTCCAGGAAGGCGAACCACAGCTGGAAGATGGGCGTGGTGGACAGGTCCCGCACGGGCCGGAGCCGCTCGACGATGCGGTCGAAGGGCACGGCCTGTCGGTCGAACGCCCGCACCGAGGCCTCGCGAATCCTCCGCAGCAGCTCGGCGCCAGACCGCGTCACATCCACCTGGGTGCGAATCGCCAGCGTGTTGGTGAAGAAGCCCACCAGCGCGTCCAGCCTCGGGTCCACCCGGTTGGAGACCGGGGTCCCCACCGTCAGGTCGCTGTCGCGCGAGTGCCGCGCCACCAGCGCCGCGAAGCCGCCCAGCAGCACCATGAACAGGGTGCAGTCCTGGGCCCGCGCCAGCCGCCGCAGCTTCTCCACCAGCGGCGCGGAGAGCTGACTCAACACCACGTCCCCCGCGCCCGTGCGGCGCGCCGGCCTGGGCCCGCGGGCCAGCGTCTCCACCGGCTGCTGGCCGCGCAGGTCCTCCAGCCACTCCTCGAGCTGGGCGCGCATCCCCGCCGAGTCCACCCAGCGCTGCTGCGCCACGGCGTAGTCGCGATACTCCAGCTCCAGGGGGCGCAGCGGCGACGGACCTCCCGAGGCGGCCGCGCCGTACAGCGCCGTCAGGTCATCGGTGAGCACCCGCATGGACCAGCCATCCGCCACCAGGTGATGGAAGACGACGACGAGCACATGCTCGCGCTCGCCCAGCCGAAGCAGCGCCGCGCGCACACAGGGCCCCTCCGCCAGCGAGAACGGCCGCCGCGAGAAGGCGCGAATCCACTCCTCCAGCTCCTCCGACGACATCTCCTCGAAGGGCAGCAGCGGCAGCTCGACGGGACGTCGCGCGTCGAACCACTGCGCGGGATGACCGTCCACCGGACCGAAGCGCGCCCGCAGTGGCTCGTGCCGCTCCACCAGCGCATGGAGCGCGCGACGAAGCGCCGCCACGTCCAGCACCCCACGCAGCCGCAGCGCGATGGGGATGTGGTACGTGGACGTCCCGGGAAGCAGCTGCTCCAGGAACCAGACGCGCGCCTGCGCGGTGGACATGGGGTAGTGCTCGGCCCGTGGCGCCCGCTCCACTGCCATCGACCAGGAGCCCGCGCCCTCGCCGCGGAGCCGCTCGATTCGCGCCGCCATCTCGCGGAACGTGGGCGACTCGAAGAGCGCGGACACGGGCAGGTGCACCTGGAGCGCCGCGTCGATGCGCGCCATCAACCGCACCGCCATGAGCGAGTGCCCCCCGAGCGCGAAGAAGCTCGCGTCCTCGTCCGGCAGTCGCCGCTCCAGCAGGTCCTCCCAGATGCCGCGCAGCAGCGCCTCCACCGTCCCCGCCGCGCTCGGCGCCATGGGCGCCGACTCGTCCGAGGACGCGGGCTCCAGCGAGGCCAGGGCCACCAGGTTCACCTTGCCGCTGACCGTGCGCGGCAGCTCCGGGACCACCCGGAGCGTCGAGGGCCGCATCCAGGGGGCCAGCTCCGCTTCCCCCAGACGCGCCAGCTCCGCCGCGAGCGCCTCCGCCCGCTCCGCGCGCAGCGGCTCGTGCGTCCACTGCTCGAGCGTCACGGGCATCAACACGAGGGGCTCCGCGGGCAGGGGCACGTCCGGCGCGCTCAGCACCAGGTCGAAGCTGCCGGGGGCCTCCGCGCGCAGGCGGCACTCCGCCACCCACCCGCGAGCCGCCGCCTCGGCGCACAGCCGCTCCGGATCCATCGCTGGAGGAGGCGCCAGCTCCGAGGCCCGCAGGTCCGCGACGGTGCGCCCCACCCGCTCCTCCCGCGCCAGCGCCGCGGTGCTCGCGAGCAGCGATGCCAGCCGCGCGTCCGGAATCCCCGTGACACGGACCGGGAGCTGGCCGTCGGCCACCCCATGCGCCCAGTCCTGCCCGGGCTCCCAGGCCACGCTCCGGAGCACCGGCGCGTCCACCGGCGGGCCCACGTGCAGCAGGACGTCGTAGCGGAACTGGTTCAGCTCGTTCGGCGTCGCGCCACCTCGCGCGAGCACGCGCACCCCCGACAGCGTCGGCAGCTCGCGCGCGAGCATCTGGAAGAACCTCGGGTCGACGAGCAGCTCCTCCTCCAGCTGCACCGCCCGCATCGCCTGCCGCTCGGTCTCCTCCAGCCCCTGCGAGCCCGGGGCCCGCGACAGCGCGACATGCCGCTGGAAGTCCGCGTGCAGCCCCAGGTGGCGCACGTCCCCCACGTAGACAGCGCCCCCGGGCCGCGTCGCCGCCACGGCGTGGCGCAGCACCTCCACCAGGTACGCGGCGCTCGGGAAGTACTGCACCACCGAGTTCACGACCACGACATCGAAGCGGCCCTCGGGCAGCCCGCCCTCGTCGGCCTTGCGTGGCAACAGCCGCGTGCGGGCCTCCGCGCCCACCCGACGCGCCCTCGCCGCGGCCGTCTGGAGCGACACGGGCGACACGTCCGTGCCCCAGTACTCCTCACACTCCGGCGCCACGCGCTCCAGGATGGCGCCCGTGCCGCAGCCCATCTCCAGCACCCGACGAGGACGCAGCGCCAGGATGCGGGCGCACGTCGCGTCCAGCCACTCGCGCATCACCTCGCGCGGCATCGGCTCCCCCGTCACCGCGCTGGCCCACCCGGTGAACTCCTCGTCCGGGCTCGGCCCCGACGCCAGCGCCTGCTCGAACGCGAGCATCCAGCGCCCGACCCGCTCACGCTCCAGCTGGGGGCGCCGGTGCTCCCGCCGGTCCACCACGTAGGTCACCAGCCGCGTGTCGCCCGCCGACGCGGGCCGCGCCGCCGTGCACACCTCCGCCACGCCCGGGTGACGGCCCAGCACCCCATCCACCTCGCCCAGGTCCACGCGGGCGCCACGCACCTTGACCTGCCGGTCCACGCGCCCCCGGAGCCAGAGCTGTCCGTCGGGCAGCAGCACCGCCCTGTCCCCCGTGCGGAAGGCCCGCGCGCCCGGTGGGCCCAGCGGGTCCGGCACGAAGCGCTCCGCCGTCGCCACGGGCGCCAGGTGATAGCCGTAGCCCACGCCCACGCCCCCGATGAGCAGCTCTCCCTCCACCCCCGGGGGCAGCGGCCGGAGCCACGCGTCCACCACCACCCCCGTCACCCCCGGCAACGGCCAACCCGCCGCCACCCGCGCGTCCTCGCCCTCCAGCTCCTCCACGACCTGCATGTGGCTGCACACCGTGGTCTCCGTGGGGCCGTACGCGTTGATGAAGCGCGCCCGACCCACGAAGCGCCGCGCCAGCTCCGGCGGACACGCCTCGCCCACCGACATCACCACCGGCCAGCGGTCACCACACAACGCCTCCGCGTCCAGCAGCTTCAGGATGGAGGGCACCGCGCACAACTGGTCCACCTTCCAGCGCCGCGAGAGCTCGACGAGCCGCGACGGGTCCACATGCGGCCCCGCGAAGACCAGCGTCCCGCCCCGCAGGAGCGTCAGCGACAGGTTGTAGAGGAACGCGTCGAACGCCACCGAGCCGACGTGCAGCGCGCACCGTCCACCGCCCGCCACCCGGTGCGCCGCGCGCGACAACCACAAGAGCCCCGCCCGCGACAACATCGCCGCGCGGGGCGTGCCGGTGGTCCCGCTGGTGAGCGAGAGGCAGGCGGGCAGCAGCGGCTCGGCGAAGAGCGGACCGCGCAAGGAGGGGCGCTCGGCGCCCACCGACTCCAGGTCCAGCCGCTTCACCTCCGGGGCCAGGTCGTCGGGGATGCGCGCGCACCGGGACACCACGAGCGAGGCGCGCACCGTCTGGAGCAACGTGGCGTTGCGACGCGCGGGCACGCGCGCGTCCAGCATCGCGAAGGTGCCGCCCGCCGCCAGCACCGCCAGGGGGACGACGACCAGGTCCTCCGGCGATTCGACCCAGACGCCCACCACCTGCCCGAGCACGCCCTGCTGCCAGAGCGTGTACCCCAGCCGCCGCACCGCGGCGTCCAGCTGCGCGTACGTCCGCGCGTGCTCGTCCCACACCAACGCCAGCGCGTCGGGGGTCGCCGCCACCGCCGCGCAGAAGGCCGTCAGGCAGTCGTCCGTCCCATCCTCGACGGGCGCCTCGCCCCGGGTGACGCGCTCGAGCGACTCGAGCATCTGCGCGTCCAGCAACGGCAGCCCCGCCCAGTCGCGCGACGGCTCTCTCAACGCCGCGTCCAGCACCGCCCGCGCCGAGCGCGCCAGGACGGCGCCTTGCGCCCCCAGGCCCTCGAGCGCCAGCCCGTCCTCGGTCCTGCGGATGCGCAGCTCCGGGGTGGCGTCGTCCTCCACCGCCGGCGCCACCTCCGCGCCCAGGGGGAGCAGCCGCACCCGCGCCGCCGAGGTGTCCCGCGGCGAGGACGGCGCCGCGCCACGCCGCAGCGCGCGATGCACGCGCACCACCAGGTCCACGAAGGCCTCGCGCCTCGCAGGAGGACACGTCACCCACACCGCGCGGCCCGGCGCCTCCACCAGGCAGCGGTCCGCGTGCTCGGGCCTCGTCGCCGCGAGCGTCGCGAGCCACGCGGCCAGCAGCACCGTCTCCTCGGCCGTCCCGTGCTCACGAACAAAGGCCGCCAGGCGCCCATCGAGGGCACCGTCACGAAGAGTCACTGTCATGTCATCACCCGGAGCTTCGCGTCGCTGCTGCGTTCAGGCTCGCCACGCGGAGGCCCCAGGGGCCCTCCCGCGCTCACCGCCCACTACCAACGGAACTGCGCCTCGCCCGGCCCGTCCTCGGCCGGCTCCAGGACCGCGTCGAGCGCCATCAACCGCTGCCCCAACTGGCGCGAGCCCAGGCCCTCCACGGCGCGGACGACCTCGTCGAGCGCGTCGCGCATCGTCCCCTCGTCGTAGAGCTCCGGGTCGTACCAGAGCTGGAGCGTCAGGTGCTCCGCGTCCTCCTCGCTCTCCACCGCGAGGAGCGCCACGTCGTACTTCGCGCCGCCGCGCTCGTAGCGCAGCCGACGCAGCTCCAGCCCCTCCACGACGTGATGCTCGGCGCTGAAGTTGTGGTACGCGAAGAAGACGTTGACCAGCGGCTGGTGGCTGTCGCGCCGCTCCGGCTGGAGCTGCTCCACCAGCCGGTCGAACGGCAGCTCCTGGTGCTCGAGCGCGCCGAGCACCGTCTCCCGCACCCGCGCCAGCAGCGTCGCGAGCGTCGGGTTGCCGGTGAGGTCCGTGCGCAGCACGAGCACGTTCACGAAGAAGCCGATGAGCGGCTCCAGCTCCTTGCGCACGCGCCCTGCCACGGCGGAGCCCACGCAGATGTCCAGGCTGCCCGCGCGCCGGTGCAGGATGAGCACCCACGCGGCCAGGAGCACCATGAAGCGCGTGATGGGGCCGGCGTCATCCCTCAGCGCGGCGCTGGCCTCGGCCCGCAGCCGGTCGACGCTCCGCGTGTCGAGGCGCGCGGAGACGTAGGCCCCGTCCAGCCGGGAGACACGCGGCCTCTCCCGGTCCGTGGGCCAGTCGAGCCGCAACGGCGCGCCGCGCAGCCGCGACAGCCAGTAGCGCTCCTCGCCCGCCAGCGCGCCTTGCTCCAGGCGCCCGCGCTGCCACGCCGCGTAGTCCGCGTACTGGATGTCCAGCGCGGGCAGGAGCGCGCCCAAAGGCCGCTTCCGGAGGGCGTCCGCGTAGAGCGCCGCCAGCTCGCGCAGCAGCACGCGCACCGACCAGCCATCCGAGACGACGTGGTGCGACGCCACGACGAGCACATGGCGCTCCTGGGCGGTGCGCGCCAGACAGAAGCGGATGAGCGGGCCGCGCGCCAAGTCGAAGGAGCGCGTGGACTCCTCCGCCAGCAGCGCCTCGAGCCGCTCCTCGGTCCGCTCGCGCGAGGCGTCGCGGAGGTCGAGCAGCTCCAGCTGCGCGGGGCGGGGCTCCAGGATGCGCGCCGCGGGCTCTCCCGCGGTCTCTTGGATGACGGTGCGCAGCACCTCGTGGCGCGAGAGCAGGTGGTCCATCGCGCGCCGCACCGCCTCCACGTCCAGCGCGCCCTTCAGCTCGAGCACCACCAACGGCTCGTTGTAGAGCGGACTGCCAGGGCTCATCCGGTCGATGAACCACAAGCGCTGCTGGCCGTAGGAGAGGCGCAGGCGCTCGGCGCGCGAGACGCGCATGAGTCCGGACGGCTCGCTGCTGGGCATCCTCACGTCACACCTCGGGGAGTCTCGGGTTGCTGAAGCTGGGCGTGGGCCTCGTCCTCGGAGAGCGACTCGACCTCGTCGAGCAGGCGGGCGATCTCCGGGTCATCCACCGGCGCGCCCGTGGCCATGGCGAGCGCCAGCGACAGCTGCGCGATGGTCGGCCCCTCGAAGAGCACGCGCAGCGGCAGGTCCACCTGGAACGTCGAGCGCAGACGCGCCAGCAGCTGCACCGCGGTGAGCGAGTTGGCCCCCAGCTCGAACAAGTCATCGGTGGGGCGCGGCTCCACGCCGAGCAGGGCCTGGACGATGCCGGTGAGCGTGGCCGTGAGGTCCGCGCCACCGGGGAGCCCCGCCTCGCCGCCGGGCACGGCCGTCACCTCCCCGGGCGCGGCGGGAGACTCGGGCGAGCGGACCCATTGGCGCACCCGCTCCTCCAGGTCGTCGCGGGTGACGACCAGTCGACGCAGCTCGCGGGCACGCAGGGCCCGGTCGAGGACGTGCGTGAGCTCGTCATCGGAGAGCATGCGGTTGCGCTGGTTGGCGGCGATGCCATCCGAGTAGCTCGTCCGTGCCGTGGCCGTGCCCCGGTGCCAGCCCTCCCAGTGGATGGCGCGCCAGCCCTTCTCCTGCGGGGCCGCCTGCACGAAGGCGTCAACGTACCCGTTCGCCGCGCCATACGCGGCCAGCCCCAGCCCTCCGAGGATGGGGGACATGGAGGACGTCGTCAGCCGGAAGTCGACCTCCACGCCCTCCAGCGCGCGCTCCAGGGCACGCACGCCGTCGACCCGGGGCGCGAGCTGCTCCTCGCAGCGCTCCGCGGTGAGCTCCATCAGCGCGCAGTGCGTCTCGTCCCGGATGGTGCCCGCCGCGTGGAAGACGCCGTGCAGCCGCCCATGTCGCCGGACGATGTCCTGGACGACGCGCCCGAGCGCCGCCGCGTCCGTCACGTCTGCTTCCACGACCTGCACGCGGGGGTCCACCGGCACGGCGTGGGATTTGCCTCGCGACAGCGCGTAGACGGTGGCGCCCCACGACTCCAGGAGCAGCTTCGCGACGATGGAGCCGAATCTCCCCGTGCCGCCCGTGATGAGGTACACGCCCTTCTCACGCAGCAGCGACGGACGGTCCGCCGAGGGCAGCTCCACGGCGGGATGACTCCGGGCCCACACGTGCCGGCCCCGGAAGGCCAGCAGGGGCCGAGGGGATGGGGCCAGCAGCTCGTCGAGCACCGCCGCGCGCGTGGCATCGAGCGAGTCGCAGTCGAAGTGCGTGCACCACAGCCCCGTCATCTCCTGGCTCGCGATGAGCGACAGGGGCCCGAGCATCGCCCGCTCCGGCACGAGCGCCTCCGTCCCCAGGACGTCGTGTGCCTGCTCGGTGAGGCTGAAGACGCGCGTGCCCTGGGCGTGCGGACGCTGGCCGAGGACACGCAGGAGGCTCGCGAGGCCCCAGAAGCAGCGGGCCTCCTCCTCCACCCCCGAGGGCCCCACGCCCCACAGGTGGACCGCGCCCGAAGGCGGACCGCCTCGCGACGACAGCGCCTCCACCACGCGCCGCAGGTCCTCGTCCACGCCCGCGCGGACGACGAAGCGCTGGTCGTCCAGCCGCTCGTAGCCCAGCCCCGCGGCCACCTCCACCACCCGCAGGCCGCGCTGTCGCAGCCCGGCGACGAAGCCCCTCCCCGGCGCCCCGTCCCGCATCAGCACCAGCCAGGGTGACGGCTCCTCCGAGGGCACGGTGGCCTCGCGCGGCGCCGCGGGCACCACGCGCTGCCAGGAGTACGCGCGCGTCGAGAGCGTCCGCGACGCCTCGTCGTCCCCCTTCGTGGGGGCGCTCCGCCGCGCCGGAGCCTCCTCGACCGAGGCGCTCGTGGAGGGCTCCAACCAGAACCGCGTCCTGGCGAAGGGGTACGCCGGCAGCGCGAGGCGCCGCCGGGGCTCGCCGTCGTAGAGCTGCTCGAGCCTCAGCGCACAGCCGAGCGAGCGCAGCCGGCCGAGCGCCTCCAGCAGCTGTCCGAGCGCGTCGCGCTCCGGCATCGCGCAGCACGACACCGGCACGAAGGCCTCCCGGTCGTACTGCTTCGCCGCGCTGGCCAGCGCCCGCCCCGGGCCGACCTCCAGCGCCACCAGCGTCCCACCGCCCTGGCTGGCCACGGACTTGAGCGTCCCGAGCGCCTCCATGAACCGCACGGGCCCGCGCGCCTGCTGGACCCAGTACTCGGCCCGGCCCAGCGCGACATCGTCCACGCGAGTCCCCAGGCTCGACGAGATGAGCGGCACCCCCGGAGCCCCGGCGCGCACGGAGCCCAGCACGTCCCGCAGGCCCCCGAGCACCGGGTCCATCAGCGCCGAGTGGAACGCGCGCCGGGTGCGCAGCCGCTGCCAGGGAATCCCCAGGCGGTCCAACCCCTCGCAGAAGCCCGCCAGCGCGGACTCGGGACCGGAGACCACCGTGGCGGCGCGGCCGTTCACCGCCGCGAGCGAGAGGCCCGGTGTCAGCCGCTCCGCCACCGCCTCCTCGCCCAGCGACACCGCGACCATGCCTCCCTGGCGCGTGCCGGCCATCAACCGCCCGCGCGCGGCGACGGCCTCCAGTGCGCTCGCGGCCTCGATGGCGCCGCTCGCCACCGCCGCGTTCCACTCCCCCAGGCTGTGGCCCAGCACCACGTCCGTCGTCAGCCCCAGCGAGTGGAGGACCTCCGTGAGCGCGTGGGACGTCAGGAACAGCAACGGCTGGAGCACGTCCGTGTCGTGCTCGCGCTCGTCCGCGCAGGCGGCCACCAGGTCGGGCCCGCCGCGCCGGGCCAGGGGGTTGGCCAGCGCGTCGAACGTCCGCCGGAACAGGGGCAAGTCCCTGCGGAGCTGGCGCGTCATCGCCGCCACCTCCCCGCCCTGGCCCGGGAAGAGGAGGGCCACGCGAGGCGCCCCCTCCACCGACGAGGCCACGGGCGCGGTCACCCGCAGCTTCGCCGCCACGGCGGAGGCCGTGCTCCCCACCACGTCCACCCGGAAGGGCAGCGGCTCCCGCCCCACATGCAGCGTGTACGCGACATCCCCGAGCGACAGCCCGCTGTCCGCCTCGAGCCTGTCCGCGAGCCGCTCCGCCAAGGCCGTCGCCGCCTCGGCCGTGGTGGCCGACAGCGACACCAGGCGCGGTCGTGCGCGGAGGTCCGGCGGCGCCTCGGGCCGCTCGGGCGGCTCCTCGAGCACCACATGCGCGTTCGTCCCGCCGATGCCGAACGAGCTCACCCCCGCGCGCAAGGGCGCGCTCCCCCGCTCCCAGGGGATGCACCGCCGGGCCACCCGCAGCACCTTCGCGCTGGCCAGCGACAGCGGTGAGTCCTCGCTCCCCCGCGTCAGTGGAATCTGCCGGTGGCGCAGCATCAGCAGCACCTTGAGGAAGCCGGCGATTCCAGCCGCGGACTCCGCGTGGCCCACGTTGCCTTTGCACGAGCCCAACCACAGCGGCGCGGCGCGCGTGTCCTGACCGAAGACGTCGCGCAGCGCGCGCAGCTCGATTTCATCCCCGAGCCGCGTCGCGGTGCCGTGGCCCTCCACGTACTGGACGTCGGAGGGCTCCCACCCCGCCGCCGCGAGCGCGTCGGCGATGACGGCGCGCTGGCCCAGCTGCGAGGGCGCGGTGAAGCCCACCTTCGCGTGCCCGTCGTTGTTCACCGCCGAGCCCGCGATGACACCGAGGATGCGGCTGCCTTTCGCGAGCGCGTCCTCCAGGCGCTGGAGCACGACGAGCCCCGCGCCGCTGCCAAACAGCGTCCCGTCCGCGTCGCTGGCGTAGGGCCGGCACTCCCCCGAGGGCGACATCACCCCGCCCGTCGCCGCGTGGTAGCCCGCGAGCTGGGGGAGCCGGACGGACACGCCGCCCGCGAGCGCCACGTCACACTCGCCATCCAGCAAGGCCCGGCAGGCCAGGTGCACGGCGACGAGGGAGCCGGAGCACGCCGTCTGCACCGCGCAGCTCGGGCCGCGCAGGTCCAGCTTGTAGGAGATGGACGTGGGCAGGAAGTCCGCGTTGTTGTGGATGGCGATGGTGTCCACGCCCACTTCGTCCCGGGCGCGGCTGTCCGCCAGGTTCTCCAGCAGGTAGCCGCTCGCCGTGGACGCGATGAAGACGCCCACGGCGTGCTCGACGGAGGCGGGGGTGATGGCCGCGTCGTCGAGCGCGGCGCGGGCGCACTCGAGCATCACCCGCTGTTGAGGGTCCATCACCTGCGCCTCGCGCGGGGAGTAGCCGAAGCGCTTCGCGTCGAAGCAGTCCACCTCGTCGAGCGCGGCGCACACGCCCACCCAGTCCGGCGCGCGCGGGTCGATGCCCTTGAGCCGCGAGCGCTCCGCCGCCTCGCGACGAATGGACTGGAAGCCCGTGCGCCCCGAGACGAGCAGCTCCCAGTAGGCGTCCAGGTCCCGTGCCCCGGGCAACCGGCACGAGGCACCCACCACGGCGATGGAGTTCTCAGACGTCATGGTCGTCCTGGGTGGAGGGCTCGGAGGAGGAGGCGCGGGCACGGCGACGCTCGCGGCGACGACGTCCCCGCTCGCCCAGCGCGGAGGACGCCGGAGCGGACGCGGCCCCTGCGCGCAGGAAGGCGGCCAGCGTGGCCACCGTGGGGTACTGGTAGAGGTCCGCGACGCTCAACCCCAGGCGGGCGACGTCCAGGCGGTCGAAGACCTCCAGCATCAGCAGCGAGTGGCCGCCCAGGTCGAAGAAGTTCTGCTCGCGCCCCACGCGCTCGCGGCCCAGGACGGCGCACCACACCTGGACGATGCGCGCCTCCTCCGCGTCGAGCGGAGCCTCGGAGGCCACGTCCGGGACGACGGCCGCCTCCAGCGCCCGGCGGTCCAGCTTCCCGCT
Organism: Myxococcus guangdongensis; assembly: GCF_024198255.1. NCBI lineage: Bacteria > Pseudomonadati > Myxococcota > Myxococcia > Myxococcales > Myxococcaceae > Myxococcus > Myxococcus guangdongensis. The sequence continues at coordinate 44,338 of NZ_JAJVKW010000004.1, read as the reverse complement.
GGGCGTCCGGGGGAGCTGCTCCACCACGGCCAGCCGCGCGGGCACCATGTACGCGGGCAGCGCGGCGGACACCCAGGCACGCAGCGCCTGCTCGGACAGGTCCGCGGGCACGGGCGGCGGAGGCGCGCGCCTCGGCGCCCGGGGTGGCACGGGCGGCCGGTCCTTGCGCCACGCCTGGAGCATCCACAGCTCCGCGCGCGACAGGTAGCGGTGCGGAATCCAGCGCAGCTCGAAGGTGCTGGGGATGAGCGCCTCCACCTGGGCGCGGGTGCCGCCCCGCTCCTCCACCTCCACCAGCAGCTGGTCGATGCGCTCCCAATGCCGGGGCTCGATGCCGCGCAGCACGTCGACCTCCGCCCGCTCCACGTCGACCTTGAGCAGGTCCACGCGAGGCAGCGACAGACGCTCCATCAGCGCCGAGACGGTGCTCACCTCCACCTCCGTCGTGCGCCCCTCGAAGCGGGACTCGGCCAGGCGGTCCAGCGCCTCGGCGGGGAGGACGGCGCCCGCCTCGCGGCCCACCGCCTCCGCGCCAGAGCGGAAGATGAGCGCGTCCCAGGCCTGGTCCGGGAACAGACCGGACTGCACGCTCGCCCCCGGGTAGAAGGTGAAGCGCTTGCGTCCCGGCGCCTCCGCGAGCGCGGCGCCGATGACGGTGGCGGCGCAGCCATGCAGCCGCAGGTTCTGCTCCAGCAGGCGCCGCAGCTCGTCCGCGGGCTCCACGGCGATGACGCGGGTGCGCTCCGCCGTGTAGTGGGAGAAGAGCGAGAACAGGCCGATGTTCGCGCCCACGTCCATGACGACGGCGTCGTCCGGCAGCCCCACGGGGATGGCGTCCTCGCCGAACATCTCCGTGAACAGGTAGTCCGTCTCGCTGCGCTGGTGCTCGAAGACGCACAGGCCGTTGGGCAGCACATGGGCGCGCCCTCCGCGCAGCAACAGCTCGCGCTCGTCGGGCATGACGAAGGCGGTGAGCCGCTGGTGCTGCGCGTCGAAGATGACCGCGGAGGAGGACACGCCAGGGCAGCCATCCAGCGCCGCCTCGACGTCCGCCACCTCCACCCGCGCACCCCGGACGCTGACCTGCTGGTCCGCGCGCCCCAGGTAGCCCAGCGAGCCGTCGTCGTCGAGCCGCGCCAGGTCCCGGGTGCGGAACATCCGCGCCCCATCGCCCGACGGGTCCGGCAGGAAGCTCTCGGCGGTGCGCGCCGGGTCACCCAGGTAGCCCCGGTTGACGACGTCGCCCCCCACGTACAGCTCGCTGATGGCGCCCGGGGGCACGGGCCGCATGCGCGCGTCCAGCAACGCCGCGCTGCTCCCTGCGATGGGGCGGCCGATGGGCGGAGGACGCCCCGTGTCCTCCACGTCCGTCCAGGTGTCGTCGCAGGCAATCTCCGACGCACCGTAGAGGTTGACCAGCCGCGCGCGCGGCAGTCGCTCCCGCAGCTGTCGGACGACCTCGGACGGGAGCGCCTCGCCGCTGGCGATCCAGAGCGAGAGCGCCTCCAGGTGCTGCTCCAGCGGCGCGCGGACCCGGACGACGGCCGCCAGCAGGGACGGCACGATGATGAGCCGGGTGACGCGATGGCGCCCCAGCTCCTCCACCAGGACGTGCGGGTCCTTCAGCGCATCGTCCGACAGGATGACCTGCGGGACGCCGGCCAGCAGCGGCCCGACGATCTCCTGGATGGAGTCACCGAAGCTCAGCGGCGTCTTCTGGCAGCAGACCTCGTCCTGTTGGTACGGGAAGGCCTCCTCTCGCCAGGCGGTGACGGTGAGCGTGGCCCGATGCGTGCCCATGACCCCCTTGGGCAGCCCCGTCGAGCCAGAGGTGAACAGGATGTACGCCAGCCCGTCCGGGAGGACCTCGACGTGGGGCGCGGACACGGGCGCGCCCGTGGCGTGGTCGTCCACGTCCAGCAGCGTGGGCATCAGGCGTCGGGACGCCTCGGGGACGAGCCCGGAGACCTTCGCCACGGTGAGCACCACGGGGGGACGCGCGGCCGCGAGCATCTGCTCGATGCGCTTGCGCGGGTAGGACGGGTCCAGCGGCACGTACGCGCCGCCGGCCTTGAGGATGGCGAGGATGCCGACCACCGCCTGGATGGAGCGCCCGACGAAGAGCCCCACCGGCACCTCGGGCCCCACGCCCCGCGCCACCAGCGCGTGCGCGAGCCGGTTCGCCCACGCGTCGAGCTGGTCGAAGGTGACCGAGGTCCGCGCCTCGACGAGCGCGGTGGCGTCCGGCCGCTCGCGCACCCGCGCCTCGAAGGCCCGGTGGAGCGTGGTGTCGCGATACGCCCCCGCGCGGGGCACGGCCACCACGGAGCCACCCTCCGCCAGCGTGAGGTCCCCCACCCTCGCGAGGGAGGTATCGACGAGCCCCACCAGGGCACGGCGCAGGTGGCCGAGCAGCGCCCGCGCGCGGGCCTCGGACATCCGCGTGGGGTCCCAGGCGAGCTGGAGCTCGAGCCGCTCCCCCGGGACGATGACGAGCGTCGCCGGGTAGTGAGAGCGCTGCACCACGTCCACGCCCTCCAGCGTCAGCTCGGAGGACAGCGCGCTCAGCGCGTGACGGACGGGGAAGTTCTCGATGAGCACGACGTGGTTGAAGAGGGACTCCGTCGCGCGCAGCGGACTCCAGCGTTGGATCTCCGCGAGCGACGCGCGCTCATGGAGACCGCGCGCCAGGGCGTCGCGCTGGAAGCCCGCGAGCCACTCCCCCGGCGACTCCGCGTCCGGCACCCGCACGCGCACCGGCACGGTGTTGACGAAGAGGCCCACCGCGCGGTCCACGCCCGGCAGGTCCGTGGGACGACCGGAGACCGTGAGGCCGAACATCACCTCCGGCTCCCGGGCGAAGCGCGCGAGCACCAGGGACCAGCCGGCCTGGAACAGAATCCCCTGGGTCACCTCGAGGCGCCGGGCTCCCGCGGCGATGCGCGCCGTCTCCTCGACCTCCAGCGTCAGCGAGACCTGTCCATGCTCGCGCTGGAGCTCACCCGGGTTCCCCACGGGCCCCAGCCCCAGCGGGTCCGAGGGCCGCGCCTCCGCGAGGACCCCGGACCAGTACGCGCGCGTGCGCGGCCGAGACGGGAGCTCGGGTCGCTCCGTGGACTGCCTCGCGAGCAGCTGGCGGAAGGCGTCGCTCGCGGCGTGCGCGTCCAGCGGCGCTCCGGCATAGGCGCGCAGCAGGTCCTCGACCACCGTGGTCACCGCCCAGCCATCGACGATGAGGTGATGGAAGGTCCACAGCACCTCCCACGCGTCCTCCTCGTGGCGCAGCAGCGTCATGCGCGCCAGGGGCGCCCGCTCCAGCGCGAACGAGGCGGCGCGCTCGCGGGTGGCGTGCTCCGTCGCCGCGCGCGCCCGCTCGGCCTCCGGCAACGCCCGCAGGTCGATGACCGACAGGGGCGCCTCGACGTGACGGTGGACCAGTTGGAGCGGCTCGGCCAGGTCCCGGAACTCGAAGCCGACCCGCAGCGCGGCGTGGCGGGCGAGGACATGGGCCCAGGCCGCCCGGTAGCGCTCGACGTCGAGCGGCCCGCGGAGCCGGAAGCGCATCTGGTTCTCGTACACACCCGAGTCCGGCGCCGCGCGGACATGGAACAGCATGCCCCGCTGCATCGGCGTGAGCGGGAGCACGTCCGTGGCGTCGCGCCCGTCCACCAGCTCCGCCAGTCGCTTCAGCGGAATCTCCGAGGGGGCCAGGTCGAGCGCCACGTCGGGGAGCGCGTCGGCCTCCTCACGGAGCGCGCGCAGCTCCTGGGCCAGCCGCGCCAGGAGCTGGATGGCCGGTCCACCGGGAGCCCCCTCCGCGCGCGTGAGCCGCAGCTCGAGGCCGCCCTCGACGAGCGCCGCGTCCAGGGCCAGCGGATAGGGCGCCGCGGCGGGTGAAGGTGGGCTCTCCCCCCGGAAGTCGCGCAGCCCGAGGAGGATGCCGCGCGGCTCCACGCTGGCCACCCGTCCCAGGTAGTTGACGACGGCGAGCGCCCGCGTGGCGCCCAGCTGGCGGCGCAGCTCCGGGTCCTCGGCCAGGTGGCGCAACAGCAGGAAGCTCACGCCACCGGAGGGGACGTCGCGGAGCGCGGCCACGGCGGCGCGGAGCTGGTCCACCCGCCCCTGCTTCGGGTCCACGCGCAGGGCCACCGGGTACAGCGCGGTGAACCACCCCACCGTGCGCGACGTGTCCACCCCCGGCGAGCCACGGCCGTGGCCCTCCACGTCGAGGAGCACCCGTGCCGTCCCCGTCGCCTCCGAGAGCAGCCGCGCCAGGGCCGAGTACAGGAGCGCGAGAGGTGTCGTCCCCAGCCTCCGCGACAAGCGCAGCAGGTGCGCCGTCTCGGCCTCGTCCAGGGGGAGCACGGCATGGCCGGCCACAGGCCCGGGAGGCGGCGCCACGGCCGCGCAGTCCAGCTGCGCCCGCCAGTGCTCGGCCTCCGCGAGCCAGGACGTGTCCCGGGCGCGGGCCTCCAGGTGACGGGCCCACTCCACATAGGGCGTGGACGTGGTCAGCGACGGCTCACGTCCCGCCGCGAGCGCGTCATGGGCCGTCAGCAGGTCCTCGCAGAGCGTCGACCAGGACACCGCGTCCACCGCGAGGTGGTGGACGACGAGGACCAGCGACTGCTCCACACCCGGCGGCGTCGAGGGCACCAGCGCCGCCGCCAGCATGCGCCCCTCGGCGGGCTCCAGCGCCCGCGTCGCCTGGAGGCGGGCCTCGTCCACGCTGGTGCACCTCGCGAGGCGAAGCGGTGGCAGACCCTCCCGCGGCAGCACATGCGCCAGCCGCGCGCCGACGTCGATGCGCGTGTGCAGGACATCGTGGGCCGACACGACGGCGCCCAGCGCGCGGGCGAGCAGGTCCGGGTCCACGTCCGCCCGCAGCGCGAGCACGACGGACTGGGTGGCCCAGCGGGGGATGCCGCCGCCGCTCGCGTCCAGCAGCCAGCGCTGGATGGGGGTCAGCGGCGCCGAGCCCGACGCGGGCGCGGCCTGCTGGAAGCCGCCCACCCTCGCGGCGAGCCGACGGATGGTCGGGTTCTCGAAGAAGTCGATGACCTCCAGGCGGATGTTCTCCGCGCGCAGCCGCGCAATCACCCGGACGATGAGGATGGAGTCGCCGCCCAGCTCGAAGATGGACTCGTCGATGCCGACCTCGCGCTGGCCCAGCACCTCGCACCAGGCCCGGGCAATCGCCCGCTCCCGCTCGTCGCGAGGCGCCTGCGCCGCGCGCGCCGTCTCCAGCCGGGAGGGGACCTCCAGCCTCGCGCGGTCCAGCTTCCCGCTGGGTGAGCGCGGCAGCTCCCCCACCAGCACGACGAGGGTGGGCACCATCCAGCCGGGCAGCTCCCGCGCGCACCGGGCCAGCAGGGCTTCGCGCAGCTCCCGCGCGAGGTCCTCGTCGACCAGCGCCTCGGGCCGCGCGGGCACGCACCACGCCACGAGCCCCTCGGCGCCGCCCTGCCCCACCGGACGCGCGGCGACCACCGCGTGCGAGACGCGGGGCTCGCGAACGAGCGTCGCCTCCACCTCGCCGGGCTCCACCCGGGCGCCGCGAATCTTCAGCTGCCCGTCCACGCGCCCGTGGAAGACCAGCTCCCCGTCGGGCCGGACGGAGACCAGGTCACCGGTGCGGTACATGCGCTCGTGCCGCTGAAGGCCCGGGACACGCGCCCTGCGCCCCGCCACGCACCAGAGCGTGAAGCGCTCCACCCCGTCGCTGGTGGCGATGGCGTAGGGAATCCGGTGGACGCGCAGGTCGACCGCGTCCACCTCACGCAGCACCCCGGCGAGCTGCCGCAGCTGCAGCTCGGGCGCCCCCTCCTGCACGCAGCGCAGCTTCGCCTCCGTGTAGACGAGCGCCGGGAACACCTCGGGCGGGTCGAAGGCGCGGTGGGGCAGCAGCAGTTGCAGCGAGAAGCACCCCTCGGGCCGCAGCACCGCCACCAAGTTGCGCAGGAACTCACGAGGGCGCGCCACCCGGTCCAGCACCAGCGTGGACAACACGAAGTCCAGCGAGCCCGGCGCGATGCCGGTGTCCGCGTGGAAGCGCTCCAGCGGCGTGTCCACGGGGGCCTGGACGACGCGGTGCCCCCGCTGCCGCGCGCGATGCACCTGCCACGGCCCGATGTCCACCCCGGTGACGTCCGCGCCCGCCGCCGCGAGGACGTCGAGCACCTCGCCTCCACCAAAGCCCAGGTCCGCGCCCTTCAGGCCCTGGAAGCCCGTCACCCCCAGCAGACGCCGGAGCACGGACGCCTCCAACCCACGGCCATTGACCAGGTCGTGCGAGCCCTCCGCCAGGTAGCGCAGGAAGCCGTGCCGGTCCGCCTCGTCCTCCAGGCCCGCGGCGAGCTCGCGCGTGCGGCGGGCGATGTCCTCCGGGAGCCCATGCACCATCGGGTCGAAGGCCTCGGGGTCCAGGCAGCGCCGGCGCAGCGAGGCCGCCTCGATGGGCGTCGCCGGACGGGCGGCGATGAAGGACTCGACCGCCGCGACGGCGTCCTCCAGCGCCAGATCCACCGTGGGCGGCAGCTCGTCCACGAAGGGGTTGGGCAGGAAGCGCTCGGCGGTGATGTCCGGGCGGTTCAGGTAGCCCAGCGCCACCCCGGGCCCCGACAGGAACAGCTCGCCTCTCACGCCGCAGGGGACCGGCTCGCCCCGCGCGTCCAGGACATAGGCCCTGGAGTTGTCGAGCGGCAGGCCGATGGGCACCGTCCCCGACGCTTCGTCGAAGTGCTCCCCCAGGTCGTACGCGGTCGAGTACACCGTGTACTCCGCCGGGCCATAGGCGTTGCACAGCCGACGGCGCCCCCACCACCGCTGGACGAGCGCGGGAGGGAACGCCTCGCCCACCACCACGAGCCAGCGCTCCGGCTGGGCGGGCACCTGCTCGGGGTCGACGCGGGCCAGGAAGGACGGCACCACCACCGCCACGTCCACCGCGTCCTGGACGAGCACCTGCGCGAAGTCCTCGGGCGTGCGCCGCTCGTCGGGGACCATCACCAGCGTGGCGCCGTTGAGCAGCGCCATGGCCGTCTCACCGACGATGGCGTCGAAGCTCACCCCGGAGAACTGGGACACGACCTTGCCCGGCCCCATCCCGAAGTAGCGCGCCTGCCAGCGCGCCAGGTTGAGCAGGCTCCCGTGCGCGACCTCGATGCCCTTGGGCCGCCCCGTCGAGCCGGACGTGTAGACGATGTATGACGGCAGCTCGGGGCCGAAGCCCACCTCGGGCGGTTCGGAGGGGCGCGCGCGGATGGCGCGGGATTCCTCGTCGAGGACCACCACGGGGGCCAGCAGCGACACGGGCAGGGCCTCCATCCGCTCCGACGTCGTCACCACCAGCCCCGGCGCCGCGTCCTCGCACAGCGCGGCGATGCGCTCGGTGGGCACGTTGACGTCGAGGACCACGTAGGCCCCGCCCACCAGCTGGGTGGCCAGCATGGCGACGATGAGCTCCGGGTCTCTCTTCAGGAAGAGCGCGATGCGCACGCCGGGCCGCGCACCGTACCCATGCAGGTGGTGCGCGAGGCGCGACGCCCGGGCGAGCAGCTCCCGATACGTCAGCGCCTCCTCCCCCGCGCGCAACGCGACCTGGTCCGCGTGCAGCCGCGCGATGGCCGTGAAGCGGGCCGCCACGGTGGTCTGCTCGGGCAGCCCCGGCTGGGGCCCGCGCAGCCGCGTGAGCTGGTGCCGCCGCTCCTCGGCGGACAGCAGCGGCAGCGTGTCCACCGTCCACGCCTCGCCCTCCACCAGATGCTCGGCGGCGCGCAGGAACATCTGGACGATGGCCTCCACCTGGGGACGCGCCAACACCCCTGTGCGGAACTCGGCGGTGACGGCGGGCTCGCCCTCGTGCCGGTGGACGAGCAGGAAGAGGTCGAACGGCGAGCGCCCGACGGGCAGGACGCGCAGGTCCACCCGGGCCCGCCCCAGGCGGGCGCTGCCCACGGGCGCTCCGTCGAGCACGAAGGCCACCTGGGACAGCGGATGGGTCCGCACCTCCGGGCGCTCTCCGGCCAGGGCGACGACGCGGTCGAAGGACAGGTCGCGGTGCGCGAGCGCGTCCTGGGTCTGCGCCTTCACCCGGCCGATGAGCTCCGCGACGGGCAGGTCCGCTTCGGCCTGGAGACGCAGCAGCAGCGTGTCCACCAGGTTGCCGACGACGCGCATCGAGTCGACCCGCTCGCGCGCGGCGAACGACGTGATGACGGCCACGTCCTCCGACGCCCCCAGCCGCGACAGGACGACGTGGAAGGCCGACAGCAGCACGACGAACGGCGTCGTCTGATGGCGGCGGGCGAGCGCGTCCACCTTGCGCCACAGGCCGGCGGGCAGCGCGACCCCCACCGTGTCCGCGGAGTCGTCCCCCACCCGGCCGGTGAGCGCCAGGTGCGCCAGCGGCGAGGGCGGCAGGCCTCGAGCTCGAGGAGCCCAGTACCGCTCGAGGGCCTCGCGCCGCCCGGCGTCGGGCTCCAGCAACGTCCTCGAGACATAGGCCCCGTAGTCCTCGCCCGGCGTCGTGGAGAGCGGTCGGCCCTCCACCCGCGCCTCGTAGGCGGCGCAGAGGTCGTCGAGGAGGATGCCACGCGACCACGCATCGAAGGCGATGTGGTGCACGACGAGCACCAGCAGGTGCTCCTCCGGCGCCAGCGAGATGGCCAGCGCCCGAACCACCTGGCCTCGCGACAACTCGAACGGGAGCGCGGCGGCCTCGCGCGCGAGCGTGTCCGCGGCCACCTCGGGGGTCGCGCCCCCGCTCACGTCATGCCGCTCCAGGACGACCCGGAGGTCGACCACCCGGGGCACACAGCCCCCCTCGCGCTCCTCGTAGCCGGTGCGGAGGATGGGGTAGCGCTGGATGACGGTGTCGAGCGCGTGCTGGAGGGCCATGAGGTCCAGGGGCCCCCGGACCCGCAGGGCCGCCGCGTTGTTGAACGCGCTGGTGCGGCCCAGCGCGCGCTCGACGAACCAGATGCGACGCTGGGCGCTGGAGAGGACGGGAGGCCCGGAAGACTCGGGCGCGGCCTTCTTCAGGGCGCGGGCCAGCTCGGCGATGCGCTCGGGCGACAGCCCGCGGAGGCGCTGGTTGAGGTCGTTCATGGGGCGGTGGCTCCCTGCGGGCGGACGGCGTCGACGAGGACCCCGTCGGCGTCGAGCTTGATGAGCGTCTCCACCACGGCGTCGGCCAGGCCAGCCACCGTGGGTGCGTCGTGCAGCCGGTTCAGCGCGACCTCGATGCCGAAGTCCCGATGCATGTGCCAGAGCACCTTCAGCGCCAGCAGCGAGTGGCCGCCCAGGGCGAAGAAGTTGTCGTGCGCGCCCACGCGGTCCACCCGCAGGACGCCGCGGAAGATGTCCGCGATGCGCTCCTCCACCGAGCCGTTGGGCGGCACGTACGCCCCCGCGGACTCGGGCCGCGCGGTGGAGCGCAGGCGAAGGCCCTGGAGGATGGCCGCCGCGGTGCTCCGCTCGGACAGCGGGATGGGGACGCCCCCCGCGCCGCCCGACGCGTCATCGATGGCCCCGCGCGGCGGCGCGCTCCCCCTCGGCCCCGACGCGGGCGCGAGCAGCACCGCGTCCAGCGCCACCTCGCGGGTACCGGACGCGCCCGGCGGCTCCCCGCCCAGGCCCGCCAGGAAGGTCATCGCCGGCTCGTTGCGCGCCGTCCGCTGATAGTCGAAGACCAGCGAGGACAGCCCCCGGCGACGCGCGAGCCCCTGCAGCTCCACCAGGAGCCGGGCCTCCACGCCCCGCCCCAGGACACGGCAGCTCAACGCCAGCGCGCGCACGGCCAGCCGGTGTCCGTCCGGCTCGAGGACGAGCGCCCCCGTCAGCCCGTAGGCCCCGAAGCGGTCCTCCACCTCGACGCACCAGCACTCGGGTGCCCCGGCCCGGACGAAGGCGCCCACCTGGGACTCGTCATGGCGCGCGGCCGAGAGGTTGAACTGGTTCGTCCGCGCGAACAGCTGCGAGACGCGAGGCACATCGTCCGGCGTCGCGGGCCTGAAGACCACGCGCACGCCGAGCCGCTCCAGGAACGCCGCCAGGTCCGGCGCCTGCGCGCGCACCTCGCGGCGCCGGCCCTCCTCGCGGTAGCGCTCGCCGCGTCGACGGTCCTCCTCGGTGAGGCCCGGGCGGTCCAGCTCCCAGAGGTGCTCGAGCACCACCGCCTGGGCCTGCTCGTCCTGGGGCAACACCACCACGGTGACCTCGGGACACGCGGTGGCCACCTCGGCGCAGACCGCCGGGTCGTCGTCCACCATCACGAACGCGTCCAGGCCCAGGTCCAGCTCCTCGGCCAGCTCGCGCAGGTTCCCGGACTTCGCGCGCCAGTTCACCCGGCGCGTGGTGACGTCGTCGAGCGACAGCACCATGTCCGGATGCGCGAAGGCGGCCACCACGTCCGCGTCGATGTTCTTGCTGCACAGGCACACCACGGTGCCCTCGGAGGCCAGCCGGCGCGCGGTGCGTTGCAGGGCCTGCTTGTGGGGCGCAACCCGGATGCCCTCCTCGCCGGCGCACTCGCCCTCCCAGAGGGTGTGGTCGCAGTCCAGCACCAGGACCTTCTTCGCCGGACGCGCCCGGGCGCGCACCTGTCGGAACAGGAAGGTGCCCAGCGCGGCGAACCAGTCCTCGATGAACGGGACGCGGCCCAGCTCGTCCAGGTAGGGCTCCCGCTCCCGGGTGACGCCGAACTGGCCGCCCAGCGCCGACAGGTCCACCACCGTGACGCCCCGGTTCACCCGGGACAGCCCCAGCAGGAGCGCCCGCGCCCTGGCGAGCGCCTCGGCCCGCTCGGCGCTCACGTCCTCGGACGTGGGGCAGACGGCGATGAGCAGGTCCACCCCGCCCAGGTCCACGCCCTCCACCACGGAGGCGAAGGCCGCGACGCGCCCGAGCTGTCCGTCCTCGGACACCCAGGCCTCCACGTCCAGCACGATGCCCCCCAGGGTGCCCGCGCCCGCGCGCAGGGGGCTCCCCGGGTCCAGCAGCTGTTGCTCCACCTGGTCGTACGGGGCGAACTCGATGCCGAGCGGGAACGCCAGCCGCGACGCCCAGTACTCGAGCGACTCCGCCACCGGCTCGATGGTGAAGTTGGCGGCGATGGCCACGCGGCGCGCCACCGCCCGGGGGACGATGGCGGACAGCTCCCGCTCCAACGTCCCCACGTCCCGCTCCGCGAGCACGGCGTCCAGCGCGCGCACATAGCCGTCCAGCAGCTTGCGCGCCGTCGCCTCGCGGAACAGCTCGCTCGCGTACTCCAGCGACAGCTCGAGCCCGCCGTCGGCGCCCGGAGAGGCGATGAGCCGCAGGTCCAGCTCCGCCGTCTGGGTGTCCACCACGGAGGCCCACGGCCGCGTCGCGTCCGGGAGGCCGGCCAGCAGGTCGTGGTACCAGAGGCCCACGTTGTACAGGGGGTTGCCGCGCGCGTCCCGGCGTGGGTTGACGGCGCGGACCATCTCCTCGAACGGGAACTCCGCGTGCGCGAGCGCGCCCGAGAAGGCCCCCTTCACCCGCGCCACCAGCTCGCGGGAGGACAGCCCATGCGGCAGCGCGACGCGCAGGGGCAGGAAGTTGAGGTGACAGCCCATCAGCTCCGCCGCGTCGCCCCCGGGGAGCTGGGCGAGGACGGTCCCGAACACGACGTCGTCACGGCCGGACACCGTGCGCAGCAGCGCCGCCAGCGCCGCCCCCAGCACGAGGAAGGGGGTGGCCCGGTCGCGCTCGGCGGCGGCCACCACCCGGGCCCAGGTGGCCCGGTCCAGCACCGTCGTGCACCGCGCGCCACGGCCCCGAGGCACCAGCGGGCGCTCACGGTCGATGGGCAGCGGCATCGCCTCCGGTGCGCTGCCCAGCACCTCCCGCCAGTACGCCGCGCCCTCCACCCCGCTCCGCGCCGCGCGGGCCGCGGCCTCCGCGCACGCGGAGAGATAGGCCGCGTCCCGCGCCTCCCAGGTCCGCGCCGGGAGCCCCGATGAGGCCAGCGCCTCCATCAACTCCAGCACCGCCCGTCGGCCGCCCCAGCCATCACAGACGATGTGGTGGATGGTGAGCACCAGCGTGCGCGCCGCGCCGCCCGTCACGGAGTCCTCGTCGAGCACGAGCAGCGCGCGCGCCAGCGGCCCTCCCAGGTCGAAGGGCACCGAGACCTCGTCGCGCACGAGCGCGTCCCGCTCCGACGCGTCCCGACACACCACGGTGGTGAGGGGCACCGCGCCGCGCGACGACACGCGCTGACGGGGAGCGCCGTCCACCACCTCGATGGACGTGCGCAGCGCGGGCTGCCTCGCGACGAGAAGCGCGAGCGCCTCCTCGAGCCGGGAGGGCGTCACCTCCGGCCCCAGCTCCAGGCGCAACCCCACATGGTAGAAGGGGTGCCCCGGGCGCAGCTGCTCGGCGAACCAGATGCGCTGCTGGGCCGGCGAGAGCGCGCCGGGCGCCGTCGACCCGGAGGTGGCGGCAGACTCCGCTCGCCGCGCCTCCAGTCGCTCGGAGAGCTGACGCGGCGTGGGCGCGGAGAACAGGTCCGCCATGTCCAGACGCACGCCGGTGTCCTGACGCAGTCGCGCCAGCAGCTCGTGCGCGCAGAGCGAGTCGCCGCCCAGGCCGAAGAAGTCCGAGTCCGCGCGCGCGCCCCGCCCCTTGCCGGGCAGGACCGCGGCGAAGCACTCCAGGACCCGCCGCACCTCGGGCGACACCGCCTCGACGGCCGCCGTGGCTTCGGCCGACGCGCCGCCCAGCTGCGCCAGCGCGCCCTCCAGGTAGCGCCGGCGGACCTCCCGGCGACGAATCTTCCCGCTGGTGGTGCGTGGCAGCGAGCCCGGCTTGACGAAGACCACCTCGCTCAGCCGGATGCCGTGGTCCTGCCCCGTCCGCTCGCCGATGCGCTCCGCGAGCGCCGCGTCGCCCACCTCGTCGAGCGCGGCGGGCTCTATCTCGTGGACCAGGATGACGACCTCCTCGCCGTCGCGGTCCACGCCGAAGGCCGCGCCGCACGCGGGGCGCAGCGGGGGGAACGCGGCCTGGACGGTCCGCTCCACGTCCTCGGGGTGGTGGTTCTGCCCTCGGACGATGATGAGGTCCTTGAGCCGCCCCACGATGAACAGCTCGCCCCGCTCGTCGGTGAAGCCCAGGTCACCGGTCCGCAGGTAGCGCCGCTCGTCGTCCGGCAGGCGCGCCCTCAGCTCCTCCGCGTCCTCCCGCCCCAGGTAGCCGCGCACCACGGAGGGGCCCGACACCCAGATCTCCCCCACGCTCCCCTCGGGGCTCGGCCGGCGGTGCTCCGGGTCCACCACACGCACCACCATGCCCGGCACGGGGTGGCCACAGCCCGTCAGGGTGACGTGCCGCCCGGCCCCGCCCTCCGCGAGCACCGCGCGCCCCTCCTCCAGCGTGTCGCGCTCCACCACGCGTGACGTCGGCGCCGCGCCGGGCGGCTTGCCCGACACCATCAGCGTGGCCTCCGCCAGGCCGTAGCACGGCAGGAAGGCCTCGCGGCGGAACCCCACCCGCCCGAAGCGCCGCGCGAAGCGCTCCAGCGTCTCCGAGCGCACCGGCTCGCTGCCGTTGAAGGCCACCTCCCAGCTCGACAGGTCCAGACCCTCGAGCTGCGCGTCCTGGATGCGACGGACGCACAGCTCGTAGGCGAAGTCCGGGCCGCCGCTCGTCGTGCCCCGGAAGCGGCTGATGGCGCGCAGCCAGAGCACCGGGTCCGCCAGGAACACCGGCGGCGAGAACCACAGGCACGCCAGCCCCGCGTACAGCGGCTGGAGCAGCCCTCCGATGAGCCCCATGTCGTGGTAGGGCGGCAGCCAGGTCACCACCCGCGAGTCCGGGCGGTGGCCGAAGGCGGCGCGGATGGCCCGCTCCTGCGCGCTCAGGTTGCGGTAGTCGATGAGCACCCCGCGCGGCTCGGACGTGGAGCCGCTCGTGTACTGCACCAACGCGATGCGGTCCGGGTCGAACGGCCGGGACTCCTCCTCGGGCACCTCGAGCGCCAGGTCGGTGTCGATCCACGGCGGCAACAGCGCCACGCCCTCCGGGTCCATCATCCGCAGCCCCGACGCGCCGAGCACGACCTCCGGCAGCGCGTCCATCAGCACCATGGCCAGCCGCTCGCGGGCGCGCCGGCCTCGCGGCGGAGGGACGGGGATGGCGGCCACGCCCGCCTTCATGCAGGCCACCAATGCGTAGAGCAGCTCCAGGCGCGGCTCGTCGATGAGCAGCGCCCGTTGGGCCCCGGCCGCGATGAGCCGCGCCGCGATGGGCCTCGCCCGGGCGTCGAGCTGGGCCCAGGTGCAGCGCTGCTCGGAGCCGTCCGCGCCCATGAAGACGTAGGCCACCTCGTCGGGGCGCTCGCGCGCGCGCCGGGCGAGCAGCTCACGGGGGTCGATGACCTCGGGCGCCTCGGGCCAGCCGGACGCATCCATCACGGTGTCGCTCATCGCGTCGCCTCCATGCCGCCGCCCAGCACGCTCCAGCGGGGCGCATGACCGAGCGCCTCCCACCGGGCATCCGCCGAGCGCCACTGCGTGAGTGAGTAGGGGTTGGGAATCTCCAGCTCCTGCATGGTCGCCACGAAGCGCTCCAGGCGCTCCAGCCGGTCCCCGGGGGACAGGCCGTCGTCGACCATCACCGCATCCACCCGGGCCAGCCGGCTCAGCTCCGGGCCGAACCGGGCCTTCGCGTCACCGGAGCCCTTGAGCTTCGTCGACGAGCCCGCGAGCCCTCGGGGGTGGTACTGGAAGAGCCACGCGTCCGCGTCGTAGATGTTCGCGCGGTTCTCCCGGAGGAACTTCAGCGTGTCGTCGAACTCGGACAGCGTCTCGCCCGGGTAGCCGGCGATCCACAGCGTGCTGGTGCGCACGCCCGACTCGCTCAGCGCCTGCAGCGCGCGCGACATCGTCCCCGGGTCCGTCTTCTTCACCATCTCGTCGAGGATGCGCTGGCTGGCGGACTCCAGCCCCAGCCGCGCCCGGAACAGCCCCGCGTCACGCCAGCGCGCCGTCTTCGCCGCGTCCACGCACGTGCGGTCCGCGCGCACGTAGCAGTCGAAGTGGAGCTTCGCGTCCCGCTCCAGGAGCGCCTGCGACAGCCCGTCCAGGATGGGGTTCGACAGCGAGTCGCAGAGGTAGAAGCTGTCCTTCCCGTGGCGCCGCGACAGCGCCACCATCTGGTCCGCGAGCCTGTCGGTGGGCAGCTTGCGGTAGCCCTTCCAGAACACCGTCTCCGCGCAGAAGGAGCACTCGAAGGGGCAGCCCCGGGAGGACGCCGCGGACAGCTGCAGGTAGCGCGACACCTCCAGGTGTCCGTAGTCCGGGTCCGGCAGCTCGCTCAGCTGCATGTCCGGCCGGGTGCCCCCCGCCCGGAAGCGCGCCACCTCGCCGCCGAGGATTCCGCGCGGCAGCTCCGGCTGCTCGAGGATGGAGACGAAGTGCTTCTCGCCCTCGCCCAGCACGTAGTAGTCGATGAAGTCGTGCGCGGAGTGGAAGGCCGACACCTCCGCCACGCTCGACGCGATGCCCATGATGGGGCCGGGCCCGCCCACCACCGTCCTCGCGCCCTTCGCCAGCGCCTTGGCCCGGCGCAGCAGGAACAGCGTCGCCGGCCACGTCGAGTTGAAGAGCGAACAGCCGATGACGTCCGGCCGCGCGCTCGCCACCAGGCCCTGGAAGATGGACCCGACGCGCGCGTACAGCTTCGCGAAGAGCGTGTCGAAGGGCGCCGTCTTCAGCCGCGAGGCCACCGTCTCCAGCGGCGCGGCGGTGACGTTGAGCACCTCCGCCACCAGCTCGCGGTAGTCCGGGCGCGCGCGTCCATACAGGTAGACCAGCTGGTGCATCGCCAGCAGGTCCGTGGCGTTGCGCTCCGCGTTCCACCGGCGCCACTCCGGGAACTGCCGCTCCAGCTCGTCGAAGTACGCGCGCTGGACGGAGAACACCTCCGGGATGGTGTTGAAGTCGAACAGCTCCACCTCGTGCCCGGCGCGCTCCGCGTACGCCTTGAGCGCGCTGATGCCCAGCGGCACGCAGATGGGGTCCCAGAAGTGCGGCACCACCAGGAGGGCGCGGCTCATGGCGCGTGCTCCCGGCGCCGGACCGCCGCGTCGCGCACGCGCACCAGGTGCGTGAGGCCCTCGAGGACGTCCTCGGCCGGCAGGCCGAAGTCCACCAGGCACGCCACCTCGTCCACCCCCGCCACTGCGAGCCGGTCCACGAAGCCCGCGCACTCCTCCGGGGTGCCAATCAGCGACCGTGATTGGAGATAGCGGTCCGTGATGCGAGCCATGATTGCCTCCTCGTCCAGCGCGGTGAGTCCAGCCACGGCGGCGCGCGCCTCCGGCTGTGCCATCAGCGAACCCCGGCTCGTGTGGATGAACGAGCGCAGGTAGTCACGCAGCGGGCCGTGGGCCGTGGCCCGCGCGCGCCCCGGCTCCGGCCGCACATGCGTGTGCACGGTGAGGGTGAGCCACGCCGGCGTGCTCCCCGAGAAGTCGCGGCGGTAGTCCGCGACGCACCGGCCCAGCTCGTCCACGTCCAGGTCCATCAGCCCCGTCAGCACGTGCAGCCCCAGCTTCGCCGCGTGCGCGAAGCCCCCCGCGCGCACCACCGTCAGCCACAGCGGCAGCTCCCGCTGGAGCGGCCTCGGCCTCGGCGTCACCTCCACGAACTGCTGGAGCCCGTTGAGCCGCCGCACCGGTGTCCCGGCCCACGCGGAGCGCAGGAGCGCCACCGCCTCCGCCGTGCGCTGGTGGCGCGCCTCGAAGGCCTCCGGGGCGAGCACGAAGTCATCCGGATGCCAGCCCGACGCCAGGGAGATGCCCACCCGTCCGCCCGACAGGTTGTCCACGACGCTCCACTCCTCCACCACGCGCAGCGGGTCGTGCAGGGGGACGGCGACGCTCCCCGCCCGGATGCCCAGCCTCGACGTGCGCGCCGCCAGCGCGGCCCCCAGCACCGCGGGGTTGGGGAACAGCGCGCCGAAGTCCACGAAGTGACGCTCGGGCGTCCAGATGGCATGCAGCCCCTCGCGCTCCGCCACCTCCACGCAGCGCAGCAGCAGCTCGTACTTGCGAGGCTCCTGCTCCGCCGCGTTGCTGGAGAAGAAGAACAGGCTGAAGGCGGGCACCCGCGTGCCCCGCGCCACGGGCGCCGTCGGCGCCGACGCCACGACGGGCCCCCTGCCCTCCGCCCCGGCCCGCTGGCGCTGGGCCTCCCTCATCCTCCGGAGGAACAGCTCCCGCTTGTCCGGACTGAGCGCCTCGAGACGGCTTTTTACAGACACACTGCCCATGAAGTGTCTCCCGCCCTAGAAGACAGACACACAATTCACAGCACAGCCAAAACAGTGCACTGCGGGAAACCCTTACAGCCACGCAGAGTTCACAGACGTCGCGACCTTCTTCCGAACGCGAACTGCTTTTACTATATTTTCCAGAGATGGAAGTAGATGTCTTGTTTGTCGAAGAATGGAAGCCGGACCCGGCATCCCCGCGTTATCGGATTGCAGCCCAGGGAGCGCGCCATGAACCCTGCAGGGCCATCCACCGCCGAGCAGTTGAGTCGTCATCTCGCCCGGGAGATGGCCTGGGGTCTGACCGGTTACCCGGGGAACGACGAGGTCTGCCAGGTCACCATCGGTGACGTGGACACCGGGCACCGGGTGCAGCTGCACCTGCGGCCCCAGGGCATCGACATCCAGGAGGACGGCTCGCGCCCCCCGGACGCGAAGGTCTGGGTGCCGAACGAGGTCGCCCACCTGTTCGTATCGGAGGCGCGGTCCATCGACCTGAGGGATTCACGCATCCACGCGGGGCTTCGCTATGAGGGAGACCCGCTACTCGTCACACGACTGGGACAAGCCCTGCTGCGCCCCTCCCCCGAGGTGCGCGCCGTGTACGAGGCCGCCGAGCAGCGCGCGGGGCGCGGCGCGAGCCTCGAGACCCTCGAGCGGGTGCATCGCCCCTCCGTGACGGTCATCAAGGCGGCGCTCGAGGCCAGCAGGCCCCTGGTCGCCACGGGGCTGCTGGACGCGTGCCTGCCGCGCGACTGGGAGGAGCTCGCCCAGCGCGTCGTCGGCATCACCGTCGAGCCGCGCTCGCTGGGCCGCGCCATCCCCCTGTCGGAGTTCATCCAGTCCGTGCGCTCCCGCCAGGGCGACGGCGCGACCTACAGCGAAGGCTGCATGCTGCCCCCCACCTTCACCAGCCTCTTCCCGCTGGCCTTCGGCCCGGAGGCCTCGCGCCCCGTGAGACTCCCGCTGGGAGCGCCGCAACTCTGGGCGGGCACCTCCGACAGCACCCAACCCGTGACGGGCCTCCACAGAGACCCCGTCAATGGACTGCTCATCCAATTACAAGGCCGCAAGCGGGTGCTGCTCTATTCCCCCCTCGAACGCGACAATCTCTATCCAGTGACAGCCTACAATTCCTTCCAGAACTGCTGGGTGGATCCGCTCAAACCCAGGCTGGATGTCCACCCGCGCTTCAAGCGAGCGCGGCGGCTGGAGGTGGAGCTGGCGCCGGGCGAGGTCCTGCTCAATCCGGTGGGGTGGTTCCATTGTGTCGTGATCGACGGGCCCACGTTCTCCGTCTCGGTGCCCGTCAAGGGCCGGTAGCCCCGGAGCCCCTCGGGGACAGGAAGCCCTCCGGGTACCCCGCGCGGTCCTTCCACTGGTCGCGCAGCCGCAGGTGCAGTCGACGCGCAGTTCGAGACAACGGGCCGTCACCGGCGAGCCCTCGAGAGGAGGTGAGGTAGCTCTGGAGATAGAACAGATAGGCGGACCGCAGGCGCCAGCCGGGGACCCAATGGGCGTCGTCCCGGACGAGCGCCTCACCCAGCCGGAAGGTCAGCCACCAATAGAAGCGGTGGGTCTTCAGCGTCGCCAGCTCCCGGCGGAAGCGCGCCTCGTCGCGCGCGGCGGGCAGCCACCTGGCGAGGGCGGCCCGGTACGCGCGGGTCATCGCGCCCGCCAGCACGCGAGGGAACGGGACGACGAACTCCCAGAACATGACGTCATAGAGGGCGCTGCGCGCCCCGGAGAACTCGAAGTCCAGCAGCCGGGGCCCGCGCTCCGTGAGCAGCACGTTCGACGGCGCCAGGTCGCCATGCGTCAGCGTCAGGAAGTCCCCGGGAGCCCCCATCCGCTCGGTCAGCGCCCGCCAGGCGGCGTCGAAGCCCCGCGCGGGCGTCACGCCCGCTCGCTCCAGCACCGCGCCGACCCGCTCGCGCAGGCCCACGCAGTCCTCGGCCTGCTGGAGGTATTCCCCCCTCAGCGCCCGGGGCAGGGCCTCCACGCGGGCCGCCTGCTCTCCATGGAAGCCGCCGAGCGCCCTGGCGATGGCCACCAGCGGCCCGCGCGCACCCGCCACCTGCTCGCGCGCCAGCAGCCCGGCCAGGGGCTCGCCGGCGAGCTCCTCCATGACGACCAGGCGTCTGTCCTTCGCGCGAGCCAGCAGCGCGGGGGCCAGGGAGGCCCCCCCCTTCGTGAGGAAGCGCAATGCCTCCCCTTCCCGCCGCGCCGTGGGCGTCAGGGTGGCGGAGGCCTTGACGATGACTGTCTTTCCGTCCGACAGATGACAGCGCAGCACCTGGGCTCGCAGCCCCTGGTGCAGCAACTCCAGACGGCGCGGGCGCTCACCCAGCAGCTCCCGGAGGGGTCCCCTCCATTCCCGTCCGATGCTCCGCTCCGTCTGTCCAATCATGGGCCGTGTCATGCGTGCCCGGACACGATGCCACAACCTCTCCTCTGTCTGGGGAATTCGATGCCGATGCCAATCCAGGTCTTCACGACGTGCCCTCGCAGCGCGGAGCCGGAGGCCTTCCATTCGCGGGCCCTGCGCACCTTCGAGCTGACCGAGCGCGCGGGGTTCACCGGCACGCTCATCTACACGGGCAATGACGTCACGGTGGAGCCGTGGTTCCTGGCCCAGGAGCTCGTCACCCGCCATCCCCGGCTGAGCCCGCTGGTGGCCGTCAATCCCATCTACATGCACCCGTTCACCGTGGCGCGCTTCATCTCCGCGCTGGCGTCCATCCATGGGCGCCGCTGCCACCTCAACCTCGTGGCGGGCACGTCGCTGCGGGACCTGGAGGCCCTGGACGAGGAGCTCAGCCACGATGAGCGCTACCAGCGGGTCCGCGAGTTCGCGCGAATCGTGATGGGCCTGTGCTCCAGCACGAGCCCCTACTCCTTCGGTGGAGACTTCTACGGCGTCGCCAACCTCCTGCTCCGCCCACCGGTGCCGGCGGCGCTGCGCCCCGGCCTGTTCGTGGCGGGGCAGTCCGCCGGCGCCAGTCAGACCGCCACCGCGCTGCAGGCCTGCGGACTGGGCATGCTCCAGCCCGACCTGGGCGTGCTGCCCGCGGGCTCTCGTGGCGTGCACCTGGGCCTCGTCTGCCGCGACACGGACGCGCAGGCGTGGAGCGCGGCCCACGCGCTGTTCCCGCCCGACGAGCGGGGAGAGCGGATGCAGCGCTTCTCCGCGCGGAACACCGACGCCGTCTGGAAGGCCCGCATGCTGAGCCTGGCCGACGACAAGGTCGCGGGGGTCGAAGGCTATTGGTTGGAGCCCTTCAGCCGCTTCCAGGCGGACTGCCCCTTCCTCGTCGGCGGCCAGGAGCACATCCACCGCCTGCTGCGCCAGTTGTTGGAGCAGGGCATCCAGCACCTGGTGCTGGAGCTGCCCGCCCAGGAGGAGGACTACGTCCACGCCGCCCGGGCGTTCGCGTCCCTGACGGCGGTGCGGGTCCAGCCCGGCGACGCGCCAGCGCCCACGTGACGTGCCTCCACACCTCTCTACTCCTTCACCCCGAGGTTCTCCCCATGCGACGCATCCTGTTCAAGTCCAAGATTCATCGCGCCACCGTCACCCAGGCGGACCTCGACTACGAGGGCTCGGTCACCATCGACGAGGAGCTCATGAGGGCCGCGCGCATCGTCCCGCACGAGAAGGTCGCCGTGTGGAACGTGACACGAGGCACGCGGCTGGAGACCTACGCGCTCAACGGCGCGCGCGGCAGCGGCGTCATCTGCATCAACGGCGCGGCCGCCCACCTCAACCAGCCCGGCGACCTCGTCATCCTCGCCACCTTCGCGGAGGTGGAGGAGGACGAGGTCTCCGACTGGGAGCCCACCGTCGTGTTCGTCGACGGCGACAACCGCATCATCACCGGCCGGCACGTCGAGCTGCCGGGTCCCCTGCGTCGCGAGGCCTGACGCCGCCCTCCGCGGGAGGCCCTGCCGCCGTCGTCCGGGTGCGTCTTCGTCGGGACGCACCGCGGCACGGAGGGTGGCCGTTGCGACCCACGCGGGACCATGGACGAAGGCCCGTAGGATGGCCACATGAACGAATGGCTTCGTCGCGCGGCGGCTCCGGGTCTCGTCACGCTCCTGCTCACCACGGCCTGTGGCGATTCCCGGGAGGCCACGGGGGAATGTCGGGGCACCCTCCAGGCAGAACAGGTGGACTGGCCCATCGACGGCGAGGACTCGCGCCTGGTCAGGGACCGCTTCGGGTTCATCACCCCGTGGTTGTTCCTCAACTACCTGCCGGACGGACAGGCCACGCTCTCCGCCTTCGGCGCGGACGTCGAACTGGCCGATGGCACCTCGCTCGCGAGGGGCGACGTCCCTCGCACCGCCCAGCTCCTCAACACCGGGTTCGACCTGGCGCCCGAGCAGGGCTCGGCGGTGAAGAGCTGGCAGGCCACCCGGGCGGACTCGGTCGGCAGCGGCACGGGCTTCCCCGAGCGCTCGGGCGTCCCCGCGAATGGAACCCTGACGCTGGAGGTCCTGGCGGATGACCACGCCGAGGGGCGCTTCGTCTACCGCTACGCCAACGGCGACGAGCTGACGTGCACCTTCGATGTCCCCACGCCCGCGGCCGCCGGGAGCATCTGGGACGGCGGTGGCGGCGGCGGTGACGACGACGATGACGACTGAGGTGCCGTGAGGCTCAGCCCGCGGGGAACCACCACGACAGCTTGAGCGCGAAGGTGTGTCCCCCTGGGCTCAGCAGCGCGTCGCCCAGCGCCTTGGGCGCCAGCGCGTTGCCCCCGAGCGAGTCGGCGGAGCGGTCCTGCTGCCACACCGCGTAGAGCGTGCTGCCCGGGCGCCACTCCCAGCGCAGCACCACGTTGCTGCGGAAGGAGCGGACGTTGAAGTCCTGGTTGACCAGTTGAAAACCGCTCGCGCCGTCCGTCACGTCCCAGTCCCCGCCCTCGCCGCGCGACAGCGACGTGCCGTCCTGTCCGTACCTGCGCAGCTGACGTCCGCGCGCGCGGGCCAGCTCACCGGGCGCGCTGAAGACGCCGCTGGACGCGAAGGGCTCCGCGTAGGCCTCCAGGCTCAGGTCCGGGGTGATGAAGAGGTTGGCGCGAAAGCGCAGCGCCAGCTCACGGCGTCGCACCGCGCCGAAGACGTAGCGCCGCGCATACGTCTCCTCCCGGCCGCCGTCCAGCGTGGCCATGTACTGACGGGCCTCCGTGTACAGCGAGCCCACGGGCTCCACCGACAGGCGCAGGTTGCGCAGGGGCTGCACGGTGACGGTGCCCGTCAACGTGCCACCGCCGCTGCCGTCCTCGTACGTCCACGCCAGCGCGTCCACCTCCCACAGGTTCGTCCCGGAGGCGTTGTTGTTCAGGAGCAGGTTCGCCTCCAGCCCCTGGGGCGTCTGCATCAGCGGACCGCCGCGCGTCAGCTGGTCCGAGAACGCGCGCGGGTAGTAGGTGACGAGCAGGCTCGCCTCCCAGAAGTTGGGGAAGGTCACCTCGCCGTTGAACATGAACTGGTTCACGGTGCGCGTGCCGCCGTGGTTCCAGTTGCCGTACGTCAAGAGGCCCACCTTGTAGCCGCGAAGAAACGTGCCCGGGTTCGTCTCGCGGTAGTACAGCCCCAGGTTCAGGTCCACGTCGTCCGTGGTGCTCAACCGGCCCAGCTCGTTGAGCTCGAAGCCCGGTGACTCCACGCCCACGCTGCCGTTCCACAGCCAGTGCTCACCGCTCTGGCGCACCACCTTCGCGCCCACGGTGTAGCCCGACATCGAGCGGGACTCCGGGTCCAATCGGACGTAGGTCTGGTCCGGCCGCTGGAAGTAGCGCGCGCTGGAGCGCTGCAGCCGGCTGATGGCTGCGGGGTCTCCTCGCACCAGGCTGCCGCCCGCGAAGCCGGAGACGATGTATTCGCCGTCGCGCAGCCGCAGCCGGAAGTCCGCGCCGCCCGTGTACGCCTCGCGCGCCAGCTCCCCCGTGCGCCCCTCGCCCTCGCCGATGTCGCGGTGGACGGTGGTGAGCGTGGCGCCCACCGTCGAGCCCCTGCCCAGCTCCTGCTGCGCGCGCAGCACGCCGAAGCCCGTGCGCGAGTCCACCTTCACGCGCCCCTGCTCCTGGGACGTGAAGTCGTACGTGTCCGCGTACCCTTCCCCCGTGAGGGCGCCGAGCACCCCCAGCGACAACCCCGACGACAGGCGCCCGGTGAGCTTCGCCGCGCCCCAGATGGGCGTCGCCCGCGAGGGCTCCACGTAGTCCGCGCTGGCGCGCAACCGAGGCGCCGCGCCGATGCGCCGCGAGTAGAAGTAGGCGGGCCCGTTGTTGTTCGTGTTGTTGTTGTTGAACAGCTGGCTGCCCTCCGTGAAGAAGGGCCGCCGCTCGTCCACCACCACCTCGAAGTCCGTGAGGTTCACCTGGGCCGGGTCCGCGTCGATCTGCCCGAAGTCCGGGTTCACCGTCACGTCCAGGTTCAGGTTGGGCCCCAGCCCCACCTTGCCGTCCACGCCCACCCGCGCCGAGTACGCGCGCCGGTCCTCGAAGGGCGTGCCCTCGCGCGGATTGGCGCCCGCGTCCACGCGCCAGTCCCCCGTCACGTACGGCAACAGCTCGATGCGACGCGAGGGCGCCACGCCGTGCAGGCCCGACAGCTCACCGAAGCGAGAGGACCAGCCGGTGATGTCGCGCGGCACCACCACCCAGAAGTCGTCCTCGTTGCGACGCGGGATGACGCGCTGGATGTTGAGGCCCCACACCTGCTCGTTGGCCGCGTCGAAGCGCAGCTGCGAGAAGGGGATGCGCAGCTCCGCCACCCACCCGTCCGCCGTCTGCTGGGTGCGCGCCTCCCACACCGGGTTGAAGGACAGGTCGACGACGTACTCGTGGTCCTCCGGGTGGTACCAGTCCACCCGCACCCCGGCCGCGGTGACGGCGAAGCTGTAGGCCGTGCGCCTGTCGCGGTAGGTGTCCAGGGAGATGATGAGCCGCTCGGCCGAGCCGCTCTCGTCCCGCCGGGTCATCACCGTCTCGATGTCCTCCGGGCTCGGGCTGGACATGCGCGCGCCCACGTAGAGCGCGTCCGCGTCGTACACGAAGGCGACCTCGGTCTTCACCGAGGCGGGCGAGCCCTGCACGGGCTCCTTCTGGAGGAAGTCGCTGGTGAACGCGGCCTGCTTCCACACGTCGTCATCCAGCACGCCGTCCAGCGCCGGCCCCTTGTCCACCCGGTGCGCCTGGAGGTAGCGCCCCTCCACCACCACGGTGGGCACCTGCGCGAGGACAGCGGGCCCCCACGCCAGCAGCAGCAGGACGCACCAGGCCCGTGCCCGGCTCGCGCGCGCACCGCGTCTGTCGACCTGGGCCCCCACGCGTCCACTCACTCCACGGTGACGGCCGCGCGAGGAGGCTCCACCCGGGGAGCGGCGCGCAGCGCGGTGACGGCGCGGGCCAGCCGGGTGCCCGCCACGAGCGCCGCCACCATCAGGATGACGCCCGCGAGCCCCGTGATTCGCCGCGTGTCCAGCAGGTCGATGAGGTAGCCCGCGCTGCTCGCGCCCACCAGCAGGCACGCGGTGCTCACGGAGCGGAAGACGCCCATCACCCGGCCGAGCAGCCCCAGCTCCACGTGCGTCTGCATCAGCGGCCCCAGGCCCACGTTGAGCAGCACGTTGCCCAGGCCGATGAACACCATGCCGCCCATGGCCACCGTGAGGCTCGGCGCCACCGCCATCAGCAGCACGCCCAGGCCGCACACGCCCAGCCCCAGCCCCGGCAGCCACTCCAGCCGCAGCCGCCGGTGCAGGCTGCCCGCCACGGCGAAGCCCGCGAACATGGACACGCCCAGCGTCGTGCCCAGCCACGCCAGCCGGTCCTCGGGCAGCCCCAGCTCCCGCGTCACCAGGTAGAGCTGCACCACCTCGATGAGCCCCGAGGCCGCCATCGCCAGCGCGCCCAGCCCCAACAGGCTGCGCACGAACACGCTGCCCCGGACATACGCGAGCCCCTCCTTCGCCTCGCGCAGCACGGACGCGCCGGGCGCGGACGGCGCGCTCACGCAGCGCGCGCGGATGGCCAGGTTGATGCACATGGCCACCAGGAAGGACGCCGAGTCGAGCGCGAAGCTCACCCACGGCCCCAGCACGAAGTAGATGCCCGTGCCCAGCGCCATGCCCAGGATCATGATGGCGCTCGTCGTGGCCTGCCGCAGGGAGCTTGCCGCCACCAGGTCCTCACGCGGCACCGTCGAGCGGATCAACGCCACCCGCGCCGGGTCATACAGCTGCTCCACCGCGCTCGAGCAGAACGCCACCGCGTACGCCAGCGGCAGGCTCTGCTTCGCCACCGCCACCAGCTGCAACAGGCTCAGCACGCACCGTGCGGCGTCACAGAACACCATCACGCTGCGGCGCTCCCACCGGTCCGCCAGCGTCCCCGCCGTCAGCCCCAACAGCAGCGCGGGCGCCGTCGTGGCCACGGTGATGGCCGCCGTGGCCACGGGGGACTCGCCCCCGGTGACGGAGAAGACCCAGAACAGGAGCGCCATGTTGCGCAGCCAGTCCCCGAGTCCGGAGACCAGCTGGCCACACCAGATGAGCGCGAAGTCACGATGTCTCAGGACCGCGAAGATGGGAGCCCCCTGCCGCTCAGCGGTCGCGCTCGGAGCGCATCTCGCCCATCGCCACCACCACCCGACGCGCCCCCGAGAAGGGCGTCCGGCCGTGGGTGACGAGCATGTTGTCCAGCAGCATCACGTCTCCCGCCTGCCAGGGGAAGGCGAACGTCGTCTTCAGGAACGCCTCCCGCACCTCCTCCAGGTCCGCGTCGCTGATGGGCGTGCCGTCCCCGTACAGGCTGTTGCGCGGCAAGTCCTCCTCCTTGAAGACCATCCGCATCGCCGCGCTCACCTTCGGCCCCAGGTTGGATACGTGGAAAAGATGCGCCTGGTTGAACCAGACATCCTCTCCGGTGAGGGGGTGCTTCATGACCGCCGGGCGCACCGAGCGGGTCCGCAAGCGATTTCCACCCAACCACTCCACCTGCATTCCCACACGCTCACAGTACGCGTCCACCTGGGCCCGGTCCTCCGTCTGAAAGACTTTCTGCCAGGGGAGATCAACGCCCGTGCCGTAATTTCTCACATACATCACCCTCTGACGGGTGAAACGCTCCCGCACTTCGGGTGAGAGGCATTCCAGGACGGCCCGGCTGTCTGCGATGGGTGTCGCCCCACCCTCCAGAGAAGGTTGTACGCAGTGAAAGAACAACTTCATCGGCCAGGCCGACGCGTACGACATTTCATTGTGTTGCGGGATGGTCTCGTTCGCCGGGTACTCCGTGGATGTGTACACCTTCCCACTGACTTCCGTACGCGGAGTGGAACGTTCCTGATACTCGGCCAGGGACGGTTGGATACACTCCGCGAAGCGCTCGAACGCCTCCACGCCTGGCACACGAAAGCCACGGAAGAGCATGGCCGGCCGCTGTGAGAGCAGGTGCCGCAGGGCCTCTGCGTGAGCACGTCCCCACTCGACCAGGTCCACGCCTTCCCGCTCGGGGCCGAGCGCCAGCAGACACGGCGGTGCCCCCGGCAGCGCACGCTGCGACACGTCCGACAGAACTCGCAGATCCAACGGCTTCTCCTACTCCACCAGAGCCCTCGGCTCCGCGCGGACATGGACCCTGTGTGACACACCCTCAGCCTGGGCGTGCTTCATGGACCCCTCTTGACTTCCAGGCATTACCACTTAAAAGATTTGAATTCGATAAGCAACAGTCACCGGGATTGAGATGGACAAACAACGAGTCGAGCCGCGCGTGCGCCGTTGTGGGTCCCCACTCCACGAATAAATCAGACAGGGGCATTCGCTTGCCTTCCGCCAGCAATCAGCACCGGTCCCCCTCGGGCCGGCCTCATTCCCGTTGTGTCACATCCGGCCAGCGACGCTTCTGGTTCCTGGACCAGTTGGAGCGTCACAATCCCTTCCACAATCAGCTGGTCTCGCTGGAACTTCACGGGGAGGTTGAACCGGCCGAGCTGGAGCGACGTCTCACGGCCTTGACCCGGCGACACGACATCCTGCGAGCGCGCTTCACGGCGCACGAAGGACAGCCGTTGCAACAGATTCAGGCGGAGCAGCCGCCGGCCTTCCGACAGGTGGACCTCCAGAATCTGTCGGCCTCCGAGCGCGAGGCCCGGGAGGCGGCGCTCGCGAGCGCGGAGGCGCTGCACCCGTTCGACCTGGAGACCGGCCCGCTGCTGCGCGCGACGCTGGTGAAGCGGGGCGCGGCGGCGCACCTGCTGTTGCTGTCGTTCCATCAGATGATTTGCGACGCGGGCTCGGTGCCGGTGCTGGTGGAGTCGCTGGCGGCGGTGCTCTCCGGTCACGACGACGTGACGGGGACGTACGGAGAGGTCGCCGAGCGGCAGCAGCAGTGGCTGCGCTCGGCGGAGGCGAAGGAGCAGGTGGAGGCGTGGCGCGTGGCGCTGGACGGCGCGCCCCAGGTGCTCGCGCTCCCCACGGACCAGGCGCGGCCGACGGTCCAGACGTATCACGGTGAGACCGCGCGCCAGGATGTGCCCCTGGAGCTGACGCGCCGGTTGGAGGCGCTCGCCCGGGCGGAGGGCGTGGGCCTGTTCGAGGTGCTGCTCGCGGCGCTCCAGACGGTGCTGTATCGCTACACCGGGCAGGAGGACGTGTGCATCGGCACGCCGTCGAGCCTGCGTGAGCCGGCGGAGCGCGGCGTGCTGGGGTGGTTCGGGAACATGCTCGTGCTGCGCGGCCATCCTCGCGCCGCCACGTCGTTCCGCGAGCAGGTGTCCCAGGCGCGCCGGACGCACCAGTGGGCGCTCGCGCACGCGGCCGTGCCGTTCGAGCACCTGGTGGAGACGCTCCAGGTGGAGCGGAGCCTGGTCTTCACGCCCTACTTCCAGGTGACGCTCGAGCTGGCGTCGGCGCCGCCGTCCTTCGAGACACCGGGCGCGAGCCTGCGGCAGCTCCCGCTGGAGTCCCGCTTCGCCCGGTACGACGTGTCGCTGACGGTGACGCCCGGGCCGGCGGGGTTGACGCTGGCCTTCACCTACAACACGGACCTGTTCCACGCGGACACCGTGCACCGGTGGCAGGGCCACCTGCTCAACGTGCTGAGACACGCGGTGGACGCGCCGGAGACTCGGCTGGGCGAGCTGCCGCTGTTGTCAGCGGAGGAGCTGGAGCGGACGCTCCGGACGTGGAACCAGACGACGGCGGTCTACCCGCGCGAGCGGCTCATCCACGAGCTCATCACCGAGCAGGCCCGCCTGCGACCCGACGCGGTCGCCGTCACGCATGGCGACGGGCGCCTCACGTATGGCGAGCTGGAGCGCCGCGCGAACCAGCTGGCCCACGCGCTGAGGGCAAAGGGCCTGGGGCCGGGACGGCTGGCGGGCATCTGCGTGGAGCGCTCGCTGGAGATGCTCGTCGGACTGCTCGGCATCCTGAAGTCCGGCGGGGCGTACCTGCCGTTGGACCCGACGTATCCCCGGGAGCGGCTGCGCTACATGCTGCGCGACTCGGGCGCGACGCTGCTGGTGACGCAGGAGCGGCTCGTGGAGCGACTGCCGAGCCAGGACGTGCCCGTGCTGGTGTTGGAGCGAGAGTCGCTGGACCCGCTGAGCGTCGAGCCTCCCGCGGTGCACATGACGTCCGAGCATCCGGCGTACGTCATCTACACCTCCGGCTCGACGGGCAAGCCCAAGGGCGTGCTGCTGTCGCACCGGGGCCTGGT
This sequence comes from Myxococcus guangdongensis, assembly GCF_024198255.1. Taxonomy (NCBI): domain Bacteria; kingdom Pseudomonadati; phylum Myxococcota; class Myxococcia; order Myxococcales; family Myxococcaceae; genus Myxococcus; species Myxococcus guangdongensis. Next base: position 15,302 of record NZ_JAJVKW010000004.1, on the reverse strand, counting down.
CAACCACGTCACCTCGCTCCAGGGGACGTACCAGCTCACGGCGGAGGACCGCATCCTCCAGTGCACCTCCATCAGCTTCGACATCTCGCTGGAGGAGATTTTCCCCACGCTGGCCACCGGCGCCACGCTGGTGCTGCTGCCCTTCGAGCGCCTGCCGTCCGTCGCCGAGTTCCTGCGCATGGTGGAGCACGAGCGGCTCACCGTACTGAACGTCCCCACGGCCTACTGGCACGAGTGGGTCACCGACGCCACGCTCCGACAGGCGCGGCCTCCATCGGACGTCCGGCTGGTCATCGTGGGCGGAGAGCGCGCGGCGCCGGAGCAGCTCGCCGCGTGGCGCGCGCTCACGGGGGAGCGGCTCGGGTGGTTCAACGCCTACGGCCCCACCGAGTCCACCATCACCTCCACGCTCTTCGCGCTGCCACCCGGTGCCCCCACGCCCGGCGCGCACCTGGGCATCCCCATCGGCCGGCCCATCGCCAACACGCGCGTGTACCTGCTGGATGCGAACGGGCGCCCCGTGCCCCTGGGCGTGCCGGGCGAGCTCTACATCGGCGGCGACGGCCTGGCGCACGGCTACCTGGGCCGGCCGGAGCTGACCGCCGAGCGCTTCGTGCCGGACGCGTTCAGCGGTGAGCCGGGCGCGCGCCTGTACCGCACCGGAGATCTGGCCAGCCGGCTCGCGGACGGGCAGCTGCGCTTCCTCGGTCGCGTGGACCACCAGGTGAAGGTGCGCGGCTTCCGCATCGAACTGGGTGAGCTGGAGGCGCACCTGATGGAGCACCCCGCGGTGCGCGACGCGGTGGCGGTGGCGCGCGAGGACACACCGGGGCAGCCCCGGCTGGTGGCCTACGTGGTGCCCGCGCCGCCGGGCGAGGCCTGGGGCGACGCCATCGACGAGCAGGAGCTCAACGACGAGCAGATCTCCCAGTGGCAGACGCTCTACGACGACGCGTACCACCGCGCCGCCGACGAGGAGGACGGCGAGTTCAACACCGCCAGCTGGAACAGCAGCTACACGGGCCAGCCCATCACCGCCGAGGAGATGCGTGAGTTCGTGGACCACTCCGTCCAGCGCATCCTGGACCTGGAGCCTCGCCGGGTGCTGGAGATTGGCTGCGGCACGGGCCTGTTGCTGGTGCGAATCGCGCCGCACTGCGAGCACTTCACCGGCGCGGACTTCGCGCAGGGCGCGCTCAAGGGCCTCCAGCGCTTCGTGGACCGGATGTCGCCGAAGCTCGGCTCGGTGGCGCTGTTGCACCGGGGCGCCGAGGACTTCACGGGCATCGAGCCCGGCTCGCACGACACGGTGGTCATCAACTCCGTGCTCCAGCACTTCCCCACGGTGGACTACCTGGTGAAGGTGCTCGAGGGCGCGGTGGCCACGGTGGGCGAGCGGGGCCGCGTCTTCGTGGGCGACGTGCGCAGCCTGTCGCTGCTGGAGTCCTTCGCGCTCTCCGTGGAGCTGTTCCGGGCGCGGGACACGCTGCCGCTGGAGCAGCTGTCCCAGGCCGTCCGTCGGCGCGTGTCGCTGGACAACGAGCTGGTGGTGGACCCGGCGTTCTTCCTCGCCCTGCGCGCCCACCTGCCCCGCATCCAGCGGGTGGACCTGTGGCCCAAGCGCGGCCAGCACCACAACGAGCTGACGTGCTTCCGCTATGACGTCGTGCTGCACGTCGGCGACGCCGCCGAGGCCGTGGACCCGTACGCGGGCACGGTGCTCGACTGGAAGCGCGACGGGCTCACCCTGGAGAAGCTGCGGCGGAGGCTCGAGGCGGAGCGGCCCGAGCAGCTCGCGGTGACGCGCATCCCCAACGCGCGCCTGACGGAGGTGAGCCGGGCCCGCGAAATCCTGGAGCGCGACGAGCGCCCCACCACGGTGGGAGAGCTGCGCGCCGAGCTGAGGGGCCAGCCGGAACCCGACTGCGTCAACCCGGAGGAGCTCTGGGCCCTGGAGGCCGAGCTCCCCTACACCGTCAGCCTGCACTGGTCCGGAGGCGAGGAGGACGGCGCCGTCGAGCTGCGGCTGCTGCGACAGGGCGCGGTCGCGCCGCCGCTCGCGCCGTCCACCGAGCGGGCCTTCGTGGCGAAGCCGTGGCGCGCGTACACGAACCAGCCGCTGCAGGCGGCCCTGACGCGGCAGCTGGTGCCGCTGCTCCAGGAGCACCTCAAGCAGCGGGTGCCCGAGTACATGGTCCCCTCGGCCATCCTCAGCCTGGATGTCCTGCCGCGCACGCCCAATGGAAAGGTGGACCGCAAGGCGCTCCCCGCCCCCAGCCAGGCGACCCTCGCGCGTCAGGCGGAAGCGGAGGCGACGCGGACGCCGGTGGAGGAGCTGCTCGCCGGCATCTGGGCGGAGGTGCTCGGAGGCAACGCCTTCGGCCTCCACGACAGCTTCTTCGAGCTGGGCGGCCACTCACTGCTCGCCACCCAGGTCATCTCGCGCGTGGGCCGGGCCTTCGGCGTGGAGCTGCCCCTGCATGCGCTGTTCGAGACGCCCACGCTCCGCGGGCTCGCGGAGAAGGTCACCCAGGAGCTGAGGACCCGACGGGGCGTGAGCATTCCCCCCGTGCGCGCGGCGGCCCGGGGCGACACCGTCCCCGCGTCCTCCGCCCAGCGGCGGCTGTGGTTCACGCAGCGGATGGACCCGACGGGGGTCTCCTACAACACGCCGTTCGCCCTCGAGTTGAAGGGGCGGTTGGATGTCCCCTCGCTGGAGAAGAGCCTGCAGGCGCTGGCGCGACGCCACGAGTCGCTGCGCACCACCTTCCGCGAGGTCGACGAGGAGCTGGTCCAGGTCATCCACGCGTTCGAGCCGCGGCCCCTGCCCGTGGTGGACCTGGGCGGGCTGCCCGAGTCCGAGCAGGCGCGGCGACACCAGGAGGCGCTGGACGAGAGCATCCGGACGCCGTTCGACCTGGAGCGCGGCCCGCTGCTGCGTCAGGTGCTCATCCGCGCGGGCGAGGAGGACCACCTCCTGCTGCTGACGCTGCACCACATCGTCTCCGACGGTTGGTCCATGGGCGTGGTCGTCCAGGAGCTGGGCCGGCTGTACGCGGCCTTCCGGGACGGGCTCGACTCACCGCTGGAGGCGCTGACGCTCCAGTACGCGGACTATGCCCTGTGGCAACGGCAGTGGCTCCAGGGCGAGACGCTGGAGCGGGGGCTGACCTACTGGAAGCAGCAGCTGGGCTCGTCGTCGGGCGAGCTGGTGATGCCCACGGACCACCCGCGCGCCTCGGCGACGCACCACCGCTCCGCCATCCAGCGCGCCCGGGTGAGCGCGCCGCTGGTCTCACAGCTCGAGGCCCTGTGCCGCCGTGAAGGCGTCACCCTGTTCATGACGTTGCTGGCCACCTGGAACATCCTGCTCAGGCGCTACAGCGGGCAGGTGGACATCAACGTCGGCACGCCCATCGCGAACCGACACCGTGCCGAAATCGAAGGGCTGGTCGGCTTCTTCGTCAACTCGCTCGTCCTGCGCACGGACATGTCGGACGCGCCGTCGTTCCGCGCGCTGATGCACCGGGTGCGAGACGCCGCGCTCGAGGCCTACGCGCACCAGGACATCCCCTTCGAGCGCATCGTCGAGGCGGTGAGCCCGGAGCGCCGGGCCGACCAGCATCCGCTGTTCCAGGTGATGTTCGCGCTGCACAACGCGCCGCTCCAGCCGCCCACGTTCGACGAGCTGAGCATGTCGTTCGAGGAGCTGGGCACGGGCACGGCCAAGTTCGAGCTCATCCTCACGGCCGAGCAGGACGGCTCGGAGCTGGACCTGGCCCTGGAGTACGACACGGACCTGTACGACGCGGCCACGATCGAACGAATGCTCGGCCACTACCAGGCCCTGCTCGCCTCCGCCGTCCGCGCGCCCGACACCGCCATCACCACGCTCCCGCTCCTCACCGACGCCGAGCGCCAGCAGCTCCTCGTCGACTGGAACGCCACCTCCACCGACTTCCCCCGCCACCACTGCATCCAGCAGCTCTTCACCGAGCAGGCGCAGGCCACCCCGGAGGCCATCGCCCTCCACTTCGGTGACGAGGTCCTCACCTACGCCCAGTTGGAGGCCCAGGCCAACCAGCTCGCGTGGCACCTCCAGGCCTTCGGTGTCCGTCCGGACACGCTCGTGGGTCTCTACCTGGAGCGCTCCCCCACGCTCATCGTCGCGATGCTCGCGTGCCTCAAGGCGGGCGGTGCGTACCTCCCGCTGGACACGTCCTATCCGCCCGAGCGCCTCGCGTTCATGCTCCAGGATGCACGGGCGCCGCTCCTCGTCACCACCGAGGCGCTCTCCGGCAACCTCCCCGTCCCCAGCGGCGTGCACGTCATCGAGCTCGACTCCGACGAGCGCGTCATCTCGCGGCGGTCCACGCGGGCGCCCGCGACGCAGACGGCCCCGTCGAACCTCGCGTACGCCATCTACACGTCGGGCTCGACGGGCCAGCCCAAGGGCATCGTCGTCCCCCACCTCGGCGTCGTCCGGCTCGTCCGCGACTCCCACTTCGTCCAGCTCTCCGCGTCCGACCGCATCGCGCAGATCTCCAACGCCTCGTTCGACGCCGCCACCTTTGAAATCTGGGGCGCGCTGCTCAACGGCGGTGCGCTCATCGGCGTGCCGCGCGACGTCTCGCTCTCACCTTCGCTCTTCGCCGAGTACCTGCGTCGCGAGCGCATCTCCGCCCTCTTCATCACCAGCGCCCTCTTCACGCAGATCGTCCATCAGGTCCCCGACGCCTTCTCCACGGTGTCCACCGTCCTCTTCGGCGGCGAGAGCGCGGACCCGGGGGCCGTTCGTTCCGTCCTCCTCGGCGGTCCTCCCCAACGGCTCATCAACGCCTACGGCCCCACGGAGAACACCACCTTCAGCACGTGGCATCTCATCTCGCGGGCGCCCGCGTCCGGGTACTCGGTCCCCATCGGAGTCCCGCTCTCCAACTCCACCGTCTACGTGCTCGACGAGGCGCTCCAGCCGGTGCCCATCGGCGTTCCGGGCGAGCTGTACCTCGGCGGCGAGGGACTGGCGCGCGGATACCTGCACCAGCCCGCGCTCACCGCGGAGCGCTTCATCGCCCATCCCTTCGAGCCCCAGGCCCGGCTCTACAAGTCGGGGGACATCGTGCGCTGGCTGCCGGATGGACAGCTGGAGTTCGTCGGACGACGCGACCACCAGGTGAAGCTCCGCGGCTTCCGCATCGAGCTGGGTGAAATCGAGGCCGCGCTCACGCGGTCCCCGGACATCGAGGAGTGCGCCGTCCTGGTCCGCGAGGACAGCCCCGGAGACCGACGGCTCGTCGCCTACTTCACGTCCTCGCAGGCCCCGGCCGTCACGGAGCTTCGCGAACGGCTCAAGGGCTCGCTGCCGGAGTACATGGTTCCGTCCGCCTTCGTCCGCCTCCCGAGCCTGCCGCTCACGCTCAACGGCAAGGTCGACCGGAAGGCGCTCCCGTCTCCCGACGGGCTCTCCGCGCCCACCGACAGCTACGTCGCGCCGCGCACGCCCATCGAGGAGCTGCTCGCCAACCTCTGGGCCCACCTGCTCTCGGTCCCTCGCGTCGGCGTCGAGGACAACTTCTTCGACCTGGGCGGGCACTCCCTGCTCGCCACCCAGCTGCTCTCGCGCATCCGCGCGAACTTCGGCAAGGAGCTGCCGCTTCGCGCCCTCTTCCAGAACGCCACGGTGGCGGGGCTCGCGCAGCTCTTGTCCACGCCCATGGAGGACACGGAGACAGGTCCCCTGGTCCCCATCTCGCGCGAGCAGGAGCTGGAGGCGTCCTTCGCACAGCAGCGCCTGTGGCTCGTGGACCAGCTCGAGCCGGGCAGCTCGTTCTACAACGTGCCCACGGTGCTCCGCGTGAAGGGGGCGCTGCAGCCGCGAGTCCTGGAGCAGGGCCTGGATGCGCTCGTCCGTCGCCATGAGGCGCTGCGCTCGACGTTCGAGCACCGAGGCGGACGGCTCCTGGTGCGGTTGGCCGACGACGTCCCGCCGCACACCCTCCCCATCGTCGACCTGACGCACGTCCCGGCCGTGGAGCGGGAGGCGCGGGCACGGCAGCTCATCGAGACCGAGGGCCAGCGTCCGTTCGACCTCGCCCGAGGCCCGCTGCTGCGCACCCTGCTCGTCCGCGTGGACGAGGCCGAGCACCTGCTGCTGCTGACCGTGCATCACATCATCTCGGATGGATGGTCGCTGACCGTCCTCTTCCAGGAGCTCGGGGCCTGCTACGAGGCCCTCGCCTCCCACGAGACGCCGAACCTCCCGCCACTGCCCATCCAGTACGCGGACTTCGCGCACTGGCAGCGCAAGTGGCTCCAGGGGACGGTGCAGCAGACGCAGCTCGACTACTGGAAGAAGCAGCTGGCCGGAGCGCCCGCGCTGCTGGAGCTGCCCACGGACCGTCCTCGGCCCGCCACCCAGCGACACCGGGGCGCCACGCGGTGGTTCAACCTGGAGGCCCCGCTCGTCGAGGCGCTGCGGAAGCTGAGCCGCCAGGAGGGCACCACGCTGTTCATGACGCTGCTCGCGGCGTGGCAGACCTTGCTGTCCCGCTACAGCGGACAGGTGGACATCAGCGTCGGCACCCCTTTCGCCAGCCGCAATCGCGCGGAGCTGGAGGGGCTCATCGGCTACTGCATCAACTCGCTGGTCATGCGCACGGACCTGTCCGGCGCGCCGTCGTTCAAGGAGCTGCTGCGCCGCGTGCGCGAGGTGGCCCTGGATGCGTACGCGCACCCGGACGTCCCCTTCGAGCAGGTCGTCGAGGCGCTCCAGCCCCAGCGAGACCCGCGCTACACACCGCTCTTCCAGGTGATGTTCAACCTCCAGAGCATCTCCACGACACCGCTGACGATTCGTGGCTGCGAGGTCCTCCCCGAGGAGGTTCAAACAGGCGCCGCGAAGTTCGACATGCTGCTGGCCCTGGAGGAGACCGCCACCGGCATCATCGGAGAGTTCGAGTACGACACGGACCTGTTCGACGCGGCCACCATCGAGCGCATGCTGGGTCACTTCCAGACCCTGCTCGCCTCCGCCGTCCAGCACCCGGGTGTCTCCATCACCGCGCTCCCGCTCCTCACGGACGTCGAGCGCCAGCAGCTCCTCGTCGACTGGAACACCACCTCCACCGACTTCCCCCGCCACCACGGCATCCACCAGCTCTTCTCCGAGCAGGCCCGGGCCACGCCGGAGGCCATCGCCCTCCACTTCGGTGACGAGGTCCTCACCTACGCGCAGTTGGAGGCGCGCGCCAACCAACTCGCATGGCACCTGCAGTCCTTCGGCGTCCGTCCGGACACGCTCATCGGCCTCTACCTGGAGCGCTCCCCCACGCTCATCGTCGCGATGCTCGCGTGCCTCAAGGCGGGCAGCGCCTACCTCCCGCTGGACACGTCCTATCCACCCGAGCGCCTCGCCTTCATGCTCCAGGATGCTCGGGCGCCGCTCCTCGTCACCACCGAGGCCCTCTCGGGGAAGTTCTCGGTTCCCGACGGCGTGCACGTCATCGACCTCGAGTCCGACGAGCGCACCGTGTCACGGCAGCCCACGACGGCTCCCGCGACGAGCACCACGCCGTCGAACCTCGCGTACGCCATCTACACATCGGGTTCGACGGGTCAGCCCAAGGGCATCGTCGTCCCCCACCTCGGCGTCGTCCGCCTCGTCCGCGGCTCCGAGTACATCCAGCTGTCCTCCCAGGACCGCGTCGCGCAGGTCTCCAACGCCTCGTTCGACGCCGCCACCTTCGAAATCTGGGGCGCGCTGCTCAACGGCGGCACCCTCATCGGTGTCCCGCGCGATGTCTCGCTCTCGCCCGTGCTCTTCGTCGAGCACCTGCGAAGCGAGAAGGTCTCCGTCCTCTTCATCACGACCGCGCTGTTCAACCAGCTGGCGAATCAAGTCCCGGGCGCCTTCTCCACGCTGTCCACCGTGCTCTTCGGTGGCGAGAACGTCGATGCCGGCGCCGTCCGCGCGGTCCTCCTCGGCGGGCCTCCCTCCCGGCTGCTCCACGTCTACGGGCCCACCGAGAACACCACCTTCAGCACCTGGCATCTCGTCCCACAGGCGCCCCTGCCCGTGCACTCGGTGCCCATCGGCATCCCGCTCTCCAACTCCACCGCCTTCGTGCTCGACGACGCGCTCCAGCCCGTGCCCGTCGGTGTCCCGGGAGAGCTGTACCTGGGAGGCGAGGGGCTGGCGCGCGGCTACCTCCGTCAGCCCGAGCTGACCGCGCAGCGCTTCATCCCGAACCCCTTCGCGGCCGGAGGCAGGCTCTACAAGTCGGGCGACATCGTGCGCCGGCTGCCGGAGGGCCACCTGGAGTTCGTCGGCCGCCGCGACCACCAGGTGAAGCTCCGTGGCTTCCGCATCGAGCTGGGCGAAATCGAAGCGGCGCTGCTCGAGCAGACCTCGGTCGACGCATGCGTCGTCATCGTCCGGGAGGACGTACCGGGAGACCGGAGGCTCGTCGCCTACTTCACCTCCGCGCAGCCGCCCTCCAGCATGGACCTGCGCGAGAGCCTCAAGCGCTCCCTGCCGGAGTACATGGTGCCGTCCGCCTTCGTCTGCCTCCCGGCCCTGCCGCTGTCGCCCAACGGCAAGGTCGACAAGAAGGCGCTCCCGTCGCCCGATACGGAGGGCTCGCGGACCGATGACTTCGTCGAGCCCGGCTCTGCGGTGGAGAAGGTCGTGGCGGAGCTGATGGCGGAGATCCTCAACGTCTCACGCCTCGGCGCGCACGATGACTTCTTCACGCTGGGCGGCCACTCGCTGCTCGCCACGCGCTTCATCTCCCTGGTCCAGGAGATCCTCCAGGTCGCCGTCCCGCTGCGAGTCCTCTTCGGGAATCCGACGGTCGCGACCTTCTCGGAGGCCCTCCTGAATCCCCCGGCGGACCGGGAGGAGCTGCTTCGCACCGCGGAGCTGGTCCTGTCGCTGTCGTCCCAGCCCGACGAAGCGGCCCTCGACTGAGCGCCGCGCCCCCTTTTTTTCCGAAGAACGAGACCTTCATCCATGAGCAAGTTTTCGGACCGCATCCTGAACGCCAAGGCCCGGGCGTCACTCGCCGCGCTGAAGAAGGACGCGCCCGCGCAGCAGGCCATCACCCCGAACACCTCACGCGGCAATCAGGTCGCGCTGTCCTCCGCGCAGCGGCGGCTCTGGTTCCTCGACCGGCTGGAGCCGGGTCAGGCGCAGTACAACGTCCCGGTCTTCGTGCGCCTGCAGGGGCTGCTGGATGAGCGTGCCCTGCGCGCGGCCCTGAACCAGCTCCTGCGGCGCCACGAGTCGCTGCGCACCTGCTTCACCGTCCAGAAGGAAGAGCCCCTCCAGCTCATCGCGGAGGAGTTGTCCCTGGACCTTCAAGTCGTCGACCTCGGCGGCCTGTCCGAAGTGGAGCGTGAGCAGCGCATCCGTGACCTCGCGACAGAGGAGTCACGCAAGCCGTTCGACCTGAGCCAGGCCCCGCTCGTCCGAGCCACCCTGCTGCGAGTGTCCTCGGAGGACCATGTCCTGCTCCTGGCGATGCATCACATCGTCTCGGACGGCTGGTCGATGTCCGTCTTCTTCTTCGAGCTGGGGGCGCTCTACAGCGCCATCCGGCTGGACACCGAGCCCACCCTCGCGCCCCTCAAGCTCCAGTACGCGGACTTCGCGCTCTGGCACAACGAGTGGCTCCGGAGTGACGCCTTCCGGGAGCAGCTCGAGTACTGGAAGAAGCAGCTCGCCGGGGCACCGCCACTGCTGACGCTGCCCACGGACCGCCCGCGCCTGCCGGTGAAGCGCCACCAGGGACAGGCGGCGCGCTTCTCCATCCCGCTGGACGAGGTGGCCGCGCTCAAGAAGCTGGGGCGCGAGGAGCGGACCACGCTCTTCATGACGGTGCTGGGCCTCTTCAACATCCTGATGAGCCGCTACGCGGGCCAGACGGACGTCTGCGTGGGCACGCCCATCGCCAACCGCAACCGTCCAGAGCTCGAGGGGCTCATCGGCTTCTTCGTCAACACGCTCGTGCTCCGCACGGACCTGTCCGGCGCGCCGACCTTCCGACAGCTGGTCCAGCGCGTGCGCGAAGTCTCGCTCGGCGCCTATGGGAACCAGGACCTGCCCTTCGAGCATGTGGTCGAGGCGCTCCACCCCGAGCGCAGCCTGGGCCAGAACCCGCTGTTCCAGGTGATGTTCTCGTTGCAGGAGTCCGCCACCGCGTCCGCCTCGCTCGATGGGCTCACGCTCACCACGCTTCCGGTGGAGACGGGGACGTCGAAGTTCGACCTGTTGATGGCGTTGGAGGAGACGCCGACGGGCCTCACGGGAGACCTGGAGTACGACACGGACCTGTTCGACGCGGCGACCATCGAGCGGATGCTGGGACACTTCCGGACCCTGCTCAGCGCCGCCGCGGCGCAGCCCGACACCTGCATCACCTCGCTGCCGATGCTCACGGAGGCGGAGCGGCAGCAGCTCGTGGTCGATTGGAACCACACGTCCACGGACTTCCCCCGTCAGCACTGCATCCACGAGCTGTTCTCCGCCCAGGCCTATGCCTCGCCGGATGCCATCGCGGTCCGCTTCGGAGACGAGTCGCTCACCTATGCGCAGCTCGAGGTCCAGGCCAATCAACTGGCCTGGCACCTCCAGTCCCTCGGCGTCGTCGCCGATACGCTGGTCGGGCTCTACCTGGAGCGCTCGCCGTCGCTCATCGTCGCGATGCTCGCGTGCCTCAAGGCCGGGGGCGCGTATCTGCCGTTGGATACGGCGTATCCGGCGGAGCGCCTCTCGCTCATGTTGCGGGATTCTGGCGCGCCCATCCTGCTGACCTCGCGCACGCTCGCTGGAGCGATTCAAGCGCCCGAGGGTGTCCGCGTGCTCAGCTTGGAGGAGCTCGCGCCGACCCTCGGGAAGCTGCCCACGCACGCGCCCTCGACGCTCACGACGCCCTCGAATCTGGCGTATGCCATCTACACGTCGGGCTCGACGGGCCAGCCCAAGGGCATCGTCGTCCCTCACCTCGGCGTCGTCCGCCTCGTCCGCGACTCCGACTACATCCAGCTGTCGCCCCAGGACCGCGTCGCCCAGGTCTCCAACGCCTCCTTCGACGCCGCCACCTTCGAAATCTGGGGCGCACTCCTCAACGGCGCACTCCTCGTCGGCGTCCCTCGCGACGTCTCCCTCTCTCCTCCTCTCTTCGTCCAGCACCTGCGCGGCGAGAAGGTCTCCACCCTCTTCCTCACCACCGCCCTCTTCAACCAGCTCGCCCACCACGCCCCCGACGCCTTCTCTTCCCTCTCCACCGTCCTCTTCGGCGGTGAGCTGGTCGACCCCGACGTCGTCCGCGCCGTTCTCCTCCACGGCCCTCCCTCCCGCCTCCTCCACGTCTACGGGCCCACCGAGAACACCACCTTCAGCACCTGGCACCTCATCTCCTCCCCGCCCGCGCCAGGGCATACCGTCCCCATCGGCAAGCCCCTCGCCAACTCCACCGCCTTCGTCCTCGACGGCGCCCTGCAGCCTGTCCCCGTCGGTGTCCCCGGCGAGCTCTACGTCGGTGGTGACGGCCTCGCTCGTGGCTACCTCCACCAGCCGGGACTCACCGCTGAGCGCTTCGTCGCTCACCCCTTCAAGTCCCAGGCTCGCCTCTACAAAACCGGCGACCTCGTCCGCCTCCTCCCCGACGGCTCCATCGAGTTCCTCGGCCGCTCCGACTTCCAGGTGAAGATTCGCGGCTTCCGCATCGAGCTGGGTGAAATCGAAGCCGCGCTGCTTCGCCACCCCTCCCCCAACGACTGCGTCGTCCTCGCCCGTGAGGACTCTCCCGGCAACCGCCGCCTCGTCGCCTACTTCTCCTCTTCCTCTCCTCCCTCCTCCGCAGAGCTGCGCGACTTCCTCAAGCGCTCCCTCCCGGAGTACATGCTCCCTTCCGTCTTCGTCTGCCTCCCCTCCTTGCCCCTCTCTCCCAATGGCAAGGTCGACAGGAAGGCGCTCCCTTCTCCCGACGGAGTCGCTGACTCCTCCGACTCCTACGTCGCTCCTCGCTCTCCTCTCGAGGAGCTGCTCGCCAACCTCTGGGCTCAGCTCCTCTCCCTTCCTCGCGTCGGCGTCGACGACAACTTCTTCGACCTCGGTGGCCACTCCCTCCTCGCCACCCAGCTCGTCTCTCGCGTCCGCGAAACCCTCCGCCTCGAGCTGCCTCTCCGCGAGCTCTTCGCCAACCCCACCGTCTCCTCTCTCGCTCGCGTCCTCTCCGCTTCCCTCTCCGGCGCCCAGTCCCCCATCGTCCCTTCCCCCAGGGACGCTCGCCTCCCTCTCTCCTTCGCTCAGCAGCGCCTCTGGCTCATCGACCAGCTCCAGCCCGGCAGCGCCGCCTACAACGTCCCTCTCGCCATCCACCTCTCCGGCGAGCTCTCTCTCCCAGCCCTCCAGCTCGCTCTCGACGCCCTCATGGAGCGTCACGAGTCCCTGCGCACCTCCTTCGCTCTCCACGACGGTCAGCCCTTCCAGCTCATCGCGCCTTCTCTCGCGCTGCCGTTGACGTGTGTGGACCTGCAACAAGTCCCCGTCGACGAGCGTGAGGAGCGACTCACGCAGCTCTCCGAGGAGGCGGCGCGACAGCCATTCGACCTGAGCCAGGGCCCGCTGATTCGAGTCGCCCTGCTTCGCGCGGACGAGAGGAAGCACATCCTCCTGCTGACGATGCATCACATCGTCTCGGATGGATGGTCCATGGATGTGCTCTTCCGCGAACTGAACGCGCTCTACACCGCGTTCACCCGTGACGCGTCCTCGCCCCTGTCGGCGCTCCCCATCCAGTACGCGGACTTCGCGGTGTGGCAGCGTCAGTGGCTCCAGGGCGAGCGCCTCGATGCCCAGCTCGCGTACTGGAAGGAGCAGCTCGCGGGTGCGCCTCCAGTCCTGCCGCTGCCGACGGACTTCCCTCGTCCCGCCATCCAGACCTTCCGGGGCGCGGTCGCGAAACGCACCATGCCGTTGTCGTTGCTCGAATCGCTCAAGCGGCTGAGCAGGAAGGAGGGCACCACCCTCTTCATGACGCTACTCGCGGGCTTCCAGGTGCTCCTGCGCCGCTACAGCGGACAGACGGACATCAGCGTCGGAACGCCCATCGCGAACCGCAACCGCGCGGAGCTCGAGGGCCTCATCGGCTTCTTCGTCAACTCGCTGGTGATGCGCACCGACGTGTCCGGAGCGCCGTCCTTCCGCGAGCTGCTGCGCCGCGTCCGCGAAGTCGCGCTCGGCGCCTATGCGCACCAGGACGTCCCCTTCGAGCAGGTCGTCGAAGCCCTCCAGCCCGAGCGGGACCCGAGCTACTCGCCGCTCTTCCAGGTGATGTTCGCGCTCCAGAGTGGCGTCGAACAGTCGCCCCCAGCGTCGGCCCTGGCGATGGAGTCGAGAGAGCTTCGGACGCACACGTCGAAGTTCGACCTCATCGTCGCCACGGTGGAGAGCCCCGAGGGACTGGACTGCGCGGTCGAGTACAACACCGACCTCTTCTCCCCGGACACCATCCACCGGATGCTGGGGCACTTCCAGGCGCTGCTCACCGTGGCGGCGGAGCAGCCGGACACCCGTATCACCGCGCTCCCGCTCCTCACGGACCCCGAGCGAAACCAGCTCCTCGTCGACTGGAACAAGACCTCCACCGAGTTCCCCCGTCACGGGTGCATCCACGAGCTGTTCTCTGTTCAGGCGCGCGCCACACCCCACGCGCTCGCGGTCCGGTTCGGAGAAGAGTCGCTCACCTATGCGCAGTTGGAGGCCCAGGCCAACCAGCTCGCGTGGCACCTCCAGTCTCTCGGCGTCGTCCCCGATACGTTGATTGGCATCTACCTGGAGCGCTCGCCCTCACTCATCGTCGCGATGCTCGCGTGCCTCAAGGCGGGTGGTGCATACCTGCCGTTGGACACAGCGTATCCGGCGGAGCGCCTCTCGTTCATGCTCCGGGACGCGCGAGCCCCCATCCTCATCACCACGCAGACACTCTCCGGAGCGCTCTCCTCCGAGAGCGAGGTCCACGTGGTGACGCTGGACACACAAACGGAGGTGATCGCCCGGCAACCTCCTCGCGCGCCGCCGACTTCGACGCAGCCTTCGAATCTGGCGTACGCCATCTACACGTCGGGCTCGACGGGCCAGCCCAAGGGCATCGTCGTCCCTCACCTCGGCGTCGTCCGCCTCGTCCGCGACTCCGACTACATCCAGCTGTCACCCCAGGACCGCGTCGCCCAGGTCTCCAACGCCTCCTTCGACGCCGCCACCTTCGAAATCTGGGGCGCACTCCTCAACGGCGCGCTCCTCGTCGGCGTCCCTCGCGACGTCTCCCTCTCTCCTCCTCTCTTCGTCCAGCACCTGCGCGGCGAGAAGGTCTCCACCCTCTTCCTCACCACCGCCCTCTTCAACCAGCTCGCCCACCACGCCCCCGACGCCTTCTCTTCCCTCTCCACCGTCCTCTTCGGCGGTGAGCTGGTCGACCCTGACGTCGTCCGCGCCGTTCTCCTCCACGGCCCTCCCTCCCGCCTCCTCCACGTCTACGGGCCCACCGAGAACACCACCTTCAGCACCTGGCACCTCATCTCCTCCCCGCCCGCGCCAGGGCATACCGTCCCCATCGGCAGGCCCCTCGCCAACTCCACCGCCTTCGTCCTCGACGGCGCCCTGCAGCCTGTCCCCGTCGGTGTCCCCGGCGAGCTCTACGTCGGTGGTGACGGCCTCGCTCGTGGCTACCTCCACCAGCCGGGACTCACCGCTGAGCGCTTCGTCGCTCACCCCTTCAAGTCCCAGGCTCGCCTCTACAAAACCGGCGACCTCGTCCGCCTCCTCCCCGACGGCTCCATCGAGTTCCTCGGCCGCTCCGACTTCCAGGTGAAGATTCGCGGCTTCCGCATCGAGCTGGGCGAAATCGAAGCCGCGCTGCTTCGCCACCCCTCCCTCAACGACTGCGTCGTCCTCGCCCGTGAGGACTCTCCCGGCAACCGCCGCCTCGTCGCCTACTTCTCCTCTTCCTCTCCTCCCTCCTCCGCAGAGCTGCGCGACTTCCTCAAGCGCTCCCTCCCGGAGTACATGCTCCCCTCCGTCTTCGTCTGCCTCCCCTCCTTGCCCCTCTCTCCCAATGGCAAGGTCGACAGGAAGGCGCTCCCTTCTCCGGACAGCGCGACGGACGCTTCTGAGTCCTACGTCGCTCCTCGCTCTCCTCTCGAGGAGCTGCTCGCCAACCTCTGGGCTCAGCTCCTCTCCCTTCCTCGCGTCGGCGTCGACGACAACTTCTTCGACCTCGGTGGCCACTCCCTCCTCGCCA